>JAFZWM010000052.1 GCA_017617315.1 Bacteroidaceae bacterium | reverse complement strand
TTATGGTGTAGAAAAGGATTATGTTAAGGCAGTAGAGTGGTACGAGAAGTCTGCCGCACAAGGAAATGCTGCTGCTCAAAATAACTTAGGAAATCGCTATTACAATGGTGAGGGTGTAGAAAGGGATTATGTTAAGGCAGTAGAGTGGTACGAGAAGTCTGCCGCACAGGGCAATGCTTATGCTCAAAATAACTTAGGAAATCGCTATTACAATGGTGAAGGTGTAGAAAAAGATTATGTCAAGGCAGTAGGGTGGTACGAGAAGTCTGCCGCACAAGGAAATGCTGCTGCTCAAAATAACTTAGGAAATCGCTATTACAATGGTGAGGGTGTAGAAAGGGATTATTCTAAGGCTGTAGAGTGGTATGAGAAGTCCGCTGCAAATGGTAATGCTGATGCTCAAAGTCGTTTAGGTTTTTGTTATGAGCATGGCTTTGGCGTTTCTCAAGATTGTAGTAAGGCTGTAGAATTGTATGAGAAGGCGGTTTGTCAAGGCAATGCTAATGCTCAAAATAATTTAGGTAATTGTTATTGTTATGGGCGTGGTGTGTCTCAGGATTATTTGAAGGCTGTAGAGTTGTATGAAAAATCCGCAGCTCAGGGCAATGCTGATGCCCAGAATAATTTGGGAATATGCTATGAGAATGGCCGTGGTGTCTCTATAGATTATTCAAAGGCCGTTGAGTTGTATGAGAAGTCTGCATATCAAGGCAATGCTGGTGGCTTAAATAGTTTAGCTAATTGTTATTACTATGGTCGTGGCATTTCTCAAGATTATGCCAAGGCCGTGGACTTATATGAGCAATCTGCCATTCAAGGTAATTCCGATGCACAAAGGTGTTTAGGTATTTGCTATGAGAATGGATGTGGTGTATTTCGGGATTATAGTAAGGCTGTAGAATGGTATGAAAAATCTGCAGCTCAAGGGAATGCATCAGTTCTACGTGCATTAGAAAGATGCAAAAAATATAAAAAAGATTGATCGAGTTGGTTGAAAGGAAGCCGAAGTAACGCAATGTTTAGATTATACAAGAAAAAGGCTTATTATATCCCAGTAATTGTTTCTGAAGTCCATTTAGTGTTTTGGGCTTGCTTCCAGTTTCGCACGGCTATTTCCTTGCTTGTGTTGGCATAGCAATATTCGCATAGGTGCGGACAAGTATTGTATTCGCCAATATCCTTGCTAACCATACAGCCGCAGGCAATGCGCTGCCCTTTGTCGGCATTGTTCTTCTTTTTTATGGCATATTGGTGTGCGTTCAGCATAATGGCATCGGCAGGTATCGGCTCTGCTCCAAATAGCGAGTTCTCGATATTATGAATCTCTACACCCAGAAAATCCATCAGTTTCTTGTCCTTGTAGGCAAAGCGTATCATCAGCGTGTCGTCAACGCAATGGTTGTGCTCTATGCCATCGAGATTGGCAGCCTCGCCGCATGTTGCCAAGACGTAGTTCCAGCCCTTGGCTTTGTTTAGTTCAACCAATCGTCTGGCAAACTCGGTCATCTGTTCGCTTGTCCAATCAGAATAGTTTATTTTATTCTTCTCTAAGTTCGATTTTACTTTCTTGTATGTAACGATGTCGGCAAAACTGAATACAAGTTTTTCGGTATAACCAACCAACTGATTGCCAATATTTTCTATTCTGCGCAAAAGGTCGTCGATAGAAATCTTGTCGGTAAGGACAAGAGGGTCGAAACGCCACACCACGCGACCTTTTCCAAGTTTTTCTACCAGCGTCTTGAATGTCTCGATACGTTCCTCAACGCTCGGCACGCCACGCTCCAGTCCCTCGGCAACATAGTCGTTAAGAGTGTACTGGATGTAGCAGTTTATATCTCGCTCTTTCAGATAGTCGAGATGCTGCAACAGCGGTTTCGGGTTCTTAGACCAAAACACAATGAAACGGGTATTGGCATAAGAGACATACGATTTTACACCGTTAAATGGATTAGTCCATGCAGAATAACCTATTTTTAATCGGTTGAAAAACCAGTCTGAGTAGAATGCGGGAATGTCCGTGCTTCTGCTTGCTGATACAATGATGGGAGCCTGTGCGTCAGCAGTCTCACCGTTATCTAACTGTATTTTTAAGGTTTGCCATTTCGCCATGATGTGATACTAATGTTTCTAATTTAGAAAAGGCTTTTTATAGTTTGTGAAATATAAGTCTTCACAAAGATATAAAAAATATTGAGATTGTATGTGATACAAAAACAATTTTAGAGGAGTTTTGTGCATAAGCGAGTGGGGACAACACTTGCTGCTCCAAAGGCAGAGGCTGCTCTGTTGAAGCTTTTACTATATGTTGAAAGTTTTTACTATATGTTGAAAGTTTTTATAAAATCTACGCAATTTTGTCTGCACCATAGACAAAATCCATTCTTGAGTTTTCACTTTCATAGAACCTTTATTAGATTCTAATACGCATTGAGAATCCTGACGAACGGTATTTCTATGAGATTGAAGCTGGATACAAAAAACTCCGTTAAAAAGAAACTCGACTTTGCCATACAAGGCAAGGTAAAGCGAAGCAGATATGAAAGATTGAAGAAAGTTATATCAGACGGCGGCTATCGGGGAGACGATTTAAAACATCTTATAAAGAACCAATTTTCAATCGATTTTGAAGTTAGGACAAAAGATGTTGAATGCAAAAAAGAATTTACACCTATTCCTCAAAGATGGAAAGTTGAAAGAACTTTTTCTTGGTTAGAAAATTTCCGCAGACTTTCTATGGATTATGAATATCATATTGACAGTTTTGAAGCAATGGTCAAAATCGCTGCTATAAAAATTGCTTTTAAAAAAATTTAAACAGGTTCTAAGCGGAGCGTTTTTTTTTACGCTCCGCCTAATAGTAATATTATTCTCTTTTTACCTCGCTTTCTTCTCCGAAAAGATATTCGGTTTTGTACCCGCCAAAATCTACGACGATTTTTTCAAACACGATTCCAAAATGTTTCGGGAAAAGCGTAAGCGTGTGAACACCGCCTTTTTCCACTTTTAATTTTGCAACTTTCTCCACAACCCTGCGGGCAACTGTGGGATAAAAAGTTGTATATTGATAAGGCTGTTTGTCAAGAAGGTCGGCGTTGAAATTAACCGTTTTAACCTCGCCGCCGTCAATAGAAACGCCGCATTGATGTCCGCCGACGTTTTGAAAATCAAGTGTGGATTTTACGATTACGTGTACTTTTACCGAATCAGCAAAACCTTCCGGCAACGTAAAACGGTATGTCAAAGACGATTTTCCGACAGGTTTTGTATAAGGTGTCAAAGCCACTGCGCTGCGTGTGCGTCCGTAGTAAGGATAAACTTCCCATTTAACGCCTTGGTCAGCATTTGCGGAATAAAAATGTTCAGCCTCCATCGCTACAAAACCGTTGCCGTGAGAGAAAACACAGCCGCCGTCTTTTACCGCAACGCGCTGAGTTTCAGGCAACATGTCGTGCGGAAAATTATCGCTCCAAATCTTGTAACCGATGTGTTTCTGAATCATCATGCCGTTCCATTTGCCGTTAGCAATGCCGTGATTATACTGCGCACAAAGTACGGAATCGCGTTTGAAACATTCTGCAACGCGGTCTGACCAATAATTTGCATCGGGATTGTTACGCTCGGCACAATAACGGTTCATGGCCTGCGCGTAATAAATGTCGTAAAGGTTTGCCATCGCCTGAACAGGAAACAAAACTGTCTGAAAATAAGCATCTTTGCTTTTTTCAGGGATTAACAGCCACAAACGCAGAGCCTCCGTTTCCAAACGCGCATATTCGTCGGCAACACGTTTAAATTCGCCCGTAGCGACATTGTAAGTACGTGCGTCCAACATTTCAGGCGTTACACGTGCCATATACTGACAGTTACGGTTGTAAATTCTTGCGGCTTCCTTAGCGAAATCCTTTCCGACAATGCTTTCAAAAAACTTTTCTGTATGGTCGGTAACGTTCTGTAAATTATAGGCTTTCGGCTCGTATGCCATGTCGCAGAAAAGTTGAATGGGATATTCCATCGGTTTTAAGTCGCCGACGTTAAGAATCCAAAGTCTTTCGATTCCGAAATCGTATGCAAGCGAAAGTTGTTCAAACATTTGCTGCGTTTGGGTTACGTTTAGCCATTTTGAATTTCTTGGTGCGCCGACATAGTCAACGTGATAATAAATGCCCCAGCCGCCTGCTCTCTGATGGTCTGGAACGCGGCGGATATTGCCCCAATTGTCATCGCTGACAAGTATCGTAACGTCTTCCGGCACACGCAGTCCGGCATCGTAATAATCCTGAACTTCTTTGTACAACGCCCAAACTTGCGGACGCTCGGAAGCGGGTTTTCCTGTTTCTTCGGCGATTATGCGGCGTTGATTGTCAAAAAGCCGCTCCATAAGTTTTTTGTTTTGTTCAAGAGACATCACATATTCGTCGTCGTGTCCTTCTTTGCCGCCGAGGGGGGTGTCGCCGTCGCCGCGCATACCGATAGTGATAAGGTCTTCGTTATTTTTGCTGCGGCGGATTCCTTCGTGGAAAAATTTGTCGATAACAGTCTGATTTTTAGCGTAATCCCATGCGCCGTCAGCACCGCGTCTGCGAGCCCATTCCTGATGGTTGCGTGCCATGGGTTCGTGGTGAGAGGTACCCATTACGATACCCATTTCGTCGGCAACGCGGCTGTTGTCGGTATCGTCGGCATAAAAAGCATTGCCCCACATGGCAGGCCACATAAAGTTGGCTTTCAGACGGAGCAAAAGTTCAAAAACCTTAGCGTAAAAATGACTGTTCATGCCTTTTGCGAGTTCGGGAACAGCCGTCGGACACTCTGAATCGGGAAACGTATTTTTTACCCAAGTGCTAAGACAAGGTGCCTCGTCGTTTAAGAAAATGCCGCGGTATTTGACTTTCGGAGAAGGAAACACCACCGTTTTTTCTATGTTAAACGCCGCAAAATCATGCTTTTCGGTCGGCACGTCAGCCCAAAATTTCCACGGACTTACGCCTATGCTGCGGCTGATGTCATAAACGGCGAAGATAGTGCCGCGTTTGTCCGCACCGATAACAGCAAAAGTCTTGTCGTCGATTTTTGCAACCATGCCCGCTTCCCACTGTCCGCGGACTTTTGAAACGTCCAATTTCTGTTTTTTGATGATGGCCTCGGTGGTTTTTGACTTTCCGATAGTGCCTACAATCAATTTGTAATCAGCATTTTGATTGTTGAGGTCGGGACGTTTGCCCGTAACATCAAAGATGTCTTGTTGAAGATTTTTTGCGGCGGTTTTTACGCCTTCCCACTCGTCGTCGGAATAGATAATGCTGCATTTGGACAGGTCAAACCCGCCTTTGTTTCTCTCGAAACTGATGTATTGAGCCTCAGCGATTTGCATTGCAAAAAACATAAGGATCAATACCAATAATTTTTTTTTCATAACTCGATTTTTGGATAATAATTAATTTTCGGCAAAGGTAACAATTTTTTGCGGAGTTTTTTAAAAAAATGTTATCGTTATAAGATAGGTTGTCTAAAACTGCAAAAAAATGCAGATTTAGACAACCTAATATTACGCCAGTTCGGGATAAGAAAATGCCATAAAAATTGGTAATCTCGCTAATTATTTGTATCTTTATAGCTGTAAACAAACAAGTTACAAAACAAAATAAAACCAAGGCTAATCTTGTGCATTCACGTCATCGTTCTATACACAACTTCATCATGAACATCTGCTCGGCACTTACTGCATATTGTTTCTTCGACAACAAGCCTGATGCGTTGCCTGTGCATGTGGAAAACTCAAGACAACTGGAACTGTTTGAACTGTAATCTTATCCCGAACTGGCAGATAGATAATTCTGTAACATAAAATCCAAGGCCGAATCCTTTAGAAAGATTCGGCCTTGTTGTCTTTTAACCTAAAATGCTGCGTGTGGGTTAGTAGCTCACCATTGGTGGCAGCTCCTTAGCCTGTGCAATCATGTTCTCTACCTCGCTCACGGCTGGCACACGGTTGCAGAGATTCTTCTTCTCGTTTATCTCGACCAGCTTAGCCTGAAGGTTTTCTGCGTTGCGGTTGCGCAGTTCCTTTACCGTGTCAACGCCGGCAGCTTCAAGAAGTTCGGCAAACTGACTTGCTACGCCGTTTATGCGCATAAGGTCGGCATGGTTAGTCCACTTAAGGATGAAGCCGTGGGCTATGCCTGTTGCTTCCTCTACCTCCTTGCGACCCTTTGGGGTGGCGCACTTTGCCAACAGATCGTCGGTTGTTACTATGCCAGCGGCATTTAACTTCTCTGCATAGGTTTCGCCTACGCCCTCGATTTGAATTACTTTGTAAGCCATAGTATTTAAAATTTGTAAATGGTTATATTATAGTTACTTCGCAAAGATATTCAAATTTTTTTGAGAGATGCAAGTTTTTTAGATTTTTTAACTGTTCGCCAAGATTGTTTTTGGCTTTGAGGATGGGAGAGAGCTTGGATCTTGCAGAAAAGATGCTGCCATCTTGTCCGAACCTTGCCCGAACCTTGCCCGAACCTTGAACGTATCTTGAACGTACCTTGAACGTACCTTCCCCGTATCTACTCCGTACCTACCCCGTAGCTACCCCCTTGCTATCGGCTTACTTCAAAGAAGGGAATAATTGACAATGGACAATTCTTAATTCAGAAAAGAAAAAACATGGCCAATAGCCCATCGCCTCAAAAGAATTTTCAATTCTTAATTCTAAGACATTGTCCATTGTCAACTATGAATTGCTTAAAAATTTAAACTTTCAATTTTCAACTAAAAAAAATGTCAACTGTCAGTTCAAAGAAATTCAATAATTTCTTTCATATCATCTATTATAAAGTCCGCGCCAGCCTCGACAAGCTGCTTTCTGCTTGCGTTGCCGTATGTTACGGCGCAGGTGCGCGTTCCGGCATTGGCTCCCATCAGAATGTCGAATGGCATGTCGCCGACCACCAGAGCCTCGTCCGCCGAGAAACCGAGCGCGTCGAGCGTTTTCAGAACAGGCTCGGCATCAGGCTTCGGCTTTGTAACATCTTCAGCCCCAAGAATATAGGCGATGTCGTCGATTATGCCCAAGCCCGACAAGAAGTCGCGGATGGATTTAGACGAGCGCGATGAGGCTATCGACATCGTTATACCGTTGTCTTTCAGCCATTTTAGCGTGTCGGCAACGTTGGGGAAGAGTGTAGGGACGAGCTCCTTCTTGTTGGCCTCGAATATGCGGCGGTAGGTATCGGCGCACTCGTCAGCCTCCGCATCGGTCAGGTTAGAGTAGATGTGCATGAAGCAGCCCTTCAGCGGCAGACCGATGGTAGAGGCGCACGTCTTCTCGCTGGCTACGGGCAGACCGCACGCCTGCTGAGTCTGCTGCATGGTTGTAACGATGCAGCGGCGCGTGTCGCATATCGTTCCGTCGAAGTCGAAAATAACCAGTCTGATGTTCATCTTGTTCTTTATCATACCACCTTCTGTAACTGGAAAACCTTAAGACCGTACTCCTTCAGAGCCACGATGGCGTATGACAGTATCTCGTCCTTGTTGCGCTCGTAGTTCTCCCATTTCTTGTCCTTCAGGAAGAAGTAGAGCTGTATTGTAAGTCCCATTCCCTGAGTAGTTTGCGGCATCTGGCGCACCATGTGGTTGTACTGCGTGTTAATGCGTCCGTCGTGCTGCAAGTATCTGAGCATGGCGCGCTGGTAGACCGTCAGGTTTACTATCGGCTTCTGCATCTCCTCCTCGGTTATGAGGCCGCTTGCCAGATACTTGGCCTTCTGCTCGTCGGTTATCAGAGCCATGCTTTCCATGTCTATCGTGAGGGTAGGAGTGGCAAGACGGCCTGCGCTGTCCTGCATACCTCGCCAGTTGCGGAAGCTGTCGTTCATCAGGGTGAAAGGCGAGATTGTCGTTATCGTGTTGTCCCAGTTCTTCACCTTAACGGTTGTGATGTTAACATCCTGAACAACACCGTTTGCGCCGTTCTTGTCCATCTGAATCCAGTCGCCCTTGCGCAGCATGTCGTTGGCAGTAAGCTGGATGCCCGAGACGAAGCCCACGATAGTGTCCTTGAAGACCAGCATCAGGATGGTAGCCGCAGCACCCAGTCCGGCAATGAGCGAGAGCGGAGAGCGGTTGATGATGATGCTCACAATTATTATCGCTCCGATAAAGTAGGCCACGAGCTTGAACAGCTGGAACACGCTCGATACGGAGCGGTCCTTGTACTTGTTGTGCTCCTCGGTGGCATCCTTCACGCCGTTGAGGAAGGTCGAGAAGATACTGAGAAGCGAGACAACGATGTAAATCTTGCTCGCCTTCATACATAGTATCAGAAGAACTTCCTCGCCATACAGAACGAGAGGCAGCATGGCGTAGATTACCAGCGATGGCATGGTACGGCTGATGCTGTTCATCATCTTGTCGTTAAGGATGTAGTCATCCCATGTCGTTTCGGTCTTTGATACGATTTTTATTACAATAGGAGAGATAATCTTGCGGCATATAAGCTGTGTGATATACGCCAAAGCAAACATTATGGCAATCATAATGATGCGTTGTATTGAGTTTGCATTCTCGCCGTCCAGTCCCATTATTTTGAACATATAGCTTGTATATTCGAATGCTGTATGTGCTAATGTCTCGCGCATGAAAATAAAATGTTAAGGTTTAAAAAAGGGCAACCGTTTTTGAAGGCTGCCCGTATTTGTTAGTCAATCGTCTGTTTCTTGTGTTATACCAAGTGCTTGATGAGCTCCTCGCGATCGCCTGGAAGATAGTCGATTACTGGAATCTCAATCATTGTGTAGCAACCAGGCTGCTGCTTCATTGATGCACGAGCCACGTTTACAAGAACCTGTGCAGTAAGAGCAGGGTTGTTAATCTTCATGTTGTACTCGAACAACTGGTTGTGAGTCTTGCCAGAAACACCCTTGCGTACAAGGTTAACGCCGTGGCCTACATCGTTCAGGTCCTTAACGCACTTAACCTGATTTACGTGAGTCTCATCGTTCACGAAGTAAGGGTCTGCCTTGATGGCTGCTTCAACCTTCTTGAAGTCTGCGCCGTCCTCAAGCTCAACATAAACCATACGGCGGTGAATGCCTGTGCCCAATGGGATAGTTACAGAAAGAGCATCTCTTACGCCCTCGATAGCACGGACTGCTACAGAGTGTCCCATGCTTCGGCCCGGACCGAAGTTAGTGTAGCTTACGCCCTTTGGCGCAAGGCTCTCCATGAGTGTACGTACAACTGAGTCAGAACCCGGATCCCAGCCGGCAGAGATGATAGAAACGGCCTTGCCGTCCTTTGCAGCCTTGTCTAGTGAACGGCGAAGGTCTACAATCTGTGTGTGTATGTCGAAACTGTCAACGGTATTGATACCCATTGCCAGAATTTCCTTTGCATATTTCTCTACGCTTCTTGTTGGAGTAGCAAGAATGGCAACGTCAACCTTGCCAAGTTCCTTGATGTCCTTTACCACAGCATAGTCGGCAAGCTCTTTAGGCTTGTTCTCTGCGCCGTTACGGCGAACTATACCTGCAATTTCAAAATCCTCACTCTCCTGAAGTGCCTCAAGAGTGTACTTTCCAATATTGCCATAGCCAACGATGGCAGCTCTAATTTTTGTCATATTTTTTAATGTTGTTTAAAAATTGCAGCGCAAAAGTATGAATTTTATTTTAAACTATTTGATATTTCCGTTAAATATTTTTAATTTTGCAATCTCAAAAATGCAAAAATGTTTAAAACCAGCAAATACGTAATTCTAACTATAATCAGTACGCTCTGTCTGTCGGCTTTTGCGAGCAACGACGGCCTGAAAAAGGACAGGGTGATTAAAAAAAGCAAGACGACCTACAGGCACGAAAGGGGACTCGACCAGACTGAGCCGGACCCGATGCCAAGGGAAACAAGCTGCGAAAGGTTTCAGAAACAAGTCGAAGAGGCATTTCTCGGACGCGACTGGGAAGACAGATACAGATGCGGCATTGACGTGAGCCACTATCAGGGCAAGATAAACTGGGACGACCTCGTGGAGGACAACAAGGTTGGATTCGTGTATCTGAAGGCTACGGAGGGAGCTACTTTGGTAGACAACACATACGATTTCAACTTTACCGAGGCAAAGCGCGTGGGACTGAAGGTTGGAAGCTATCACTTCTACAGCACCACGATTCCCATCTCACAGCAGATTGAGAATTTCTCGTCGGCCCTGAAGCAATACGACCAAGACCTCGTGCCTATTGTCGATGTCGAGGTTCGTGGAAAGAAGAGCCACGAAACGTTCTGCGCCGAGCTCGACTCGTTCCTCGTGATGGTTACGAAGGCTTGTGGAACGAAGCCGATGATTTACACGTCGAGCAACTTCTACAACAAATATATGGCTGGACGCTTTGATGATTACAAACTCTTCATCGCAAGATACCATCTCGAAGCTCCGACGCTGATTGACGACCGTCAGTATGTGCTGTGGCAGTACACTTCGAAAGGAAGGATAAAGGGCATAAACGGCGCAGTTGACATGAACAGAATTCCCGACGAATTCACGTTCAACGAACTTCTGTTCTGATTTTAGATAGATCGTAACGCAACAAAAGATATAAAGAAACAGAGAATCGGTCTGCCGCTGGCACTTTCGGGTGCGAGAGGAAAGTCCGGGCAACAAAGGGCATCCTGCTTCTTAATGTGGAAGTTATCCGCGAGGGTAAAGTAGCGCAGAAGAAAATAACCGCCACGCCTGAGGTGTGGTAAGGGTGAGAAGGTGGGGTAAGAGCCTACCAGACTGGTGGCGACACCATGTGCTGTGTGCCTCAGGAGTTGCAAGTTCATGTATACCAGAGTTTGAGGGCGGCCCGTCCAATCTGGAGGGTAGAATGCTAGAGGGCGGTGGCGACACCGTCAGTGGATAAATGGCAGACGGTCTGCAAAGACTACAGAACCCGGCTTATAGATTCTCTGTTTCTTTTTTTATTTCGATGGCTATGAATATACGAGAGAGATTTAAACGCATAAAGATATTTCTGACAGACGAAATATGGAGGACTACTGACGATGAACTGGGACATCTGCAAAAAACTTGGTATTTCATCCTGAAGGTGATGGTTCTGACCATACGCCGCATCTCGCGCGATAATGTCACGAGCAAGGCTTCGGCTCTTACTTATAGTACCATTATGGCGGTTGTGCCTGTGTTTGCGGTGGTCTTTGCCATCGGGCGCGGCTTCGGCTACAACAAGATGCTCGAGATGCAGATTCGCAAGTATTTCGAGGGCTCAGACAAGACCGTCGACATTCTCATCGACTTTGTAAACTCGTACCTTGAACATACGCGCAACGGCATTTTTCTCGGCTTTGGTATCATCCTCTTGCTGTGGACGGTACTCAACCTTACCAACAACATCGAGCACATGTTCAACAATATCTGGCAGGTAAACAAGGAGCGCAGTATGTTCCGTACGTTTACCGACTATTGTTCGCTCCTGCTGCTCATGCCGCTGCTGGTTATCGTCATGGGCGGTCTGTCTATTTTTGCCACGACGGTTATGAAGAATCTTCCCGAATTCTTGCTACTCGGTCCTGTTGTGCGCTTCACGTTCGAGGCCATGCCGTTCTTGCTGTCGGGCATAATCGTGTCGGTTCTTTATATGTTCATGCCAAACACGAAGGTCAAGTTCCGCTATGCCATAATACCGGGCTTCTTGGCTGGTACGGGATTGCAGCTCTTGCAGTACCTCTACATCGATTCGCAGATATGGGTGAGCAGTTACAATGCCATCTACGGAAGTTTCGCGGCCATTCCGTTGTTCATGCTCATGGCGCAATTCTCGTGGACGATTTGTCTGTTTGGCGCAGAGATGAACTATGCCGCGCAGAATCTGCAATACTATAATTTTGAGAACGAGACGGTTCACATAAGCCGCCGCTACCGCGATTTCCTTACTCTCATCATAGCATCGCTAATCTACAAGAGGTACGAGGACGGCGGAACGCCTTACTCCTCTGTCGATTTGGCTTCGGAGCACAAGATGCCGATTCGCCTTGTAAACGAGATTCTGTTCATGCTCGTAGATATTGGCGTTCTGGTAGAGATTAACGGCGATGAGAAGGCGGAGACGGCAACTTATCTGCCGGCCATAAGCGTAAACAAGTTGAGCGTAGAGAGTCTGTTCAACAAAATTGACATGAACGGAAGCGAAAATTTCAAGATTGACGTAAAAAACTTTCAGAAGTATTGGCTTCTTATTAACGAGGTGAGAACTAAGATGTTAGCTGGTAACGGAGATACTCTTTTGAAAGATTTGTAAATGTTAACAAATGTTAAAATGAAGCTTTCTGTGTCACAATTCCGCATCTTTGTTTGTCATCACTTTAGAAAAAAGAAAAAATGATTTTTTAACAATAAAGAGAATTCTTTAACTTTAACTATTTAGGATTATGAGACAGACAACTAAGAAAATTCTCGGTGTGGTTGCAATCTCAATGGTGACTTCTGGTCTGACCGCTGTAACAACCTATTCTATTTCAAAGCGCCAGTTGGATGGCGAAAGTCGTTCTTTTGAAACTCTGTTCAAGCAAAATACATCACAGCCTGCTGTCCGTACGGCAGGGGCAGGAGTTCAGCCTGTCGATTTTACTCAGGCTGCCGAAAGTTCGCTTCACGCAGTTGTACACATCAAGTGTACGCAGAACAGCAAGGTGCAGACAATGAGTCAGGGAGATATGCCCGACATCTTTGAGTATTTCTTCGGACCTCAGGGCGGCAGAAGCCGACAGCCGATGCAGAGTCAGCCAAGAGTAGGCTACGGCTCAGGCGTTATCCTTTCGAAGGATGGCTACATCGTGACAAACAACCATGTGGTTGAGAATGCCGACGAGATTGATGTTACTCTTAACGACAACCGCGAGTTCAAGGCTCGACTGATTGGTACTGATGCTTCGACCGACCTCGCTCTTCTGAAGATTCAGGGCGACAACTTCCCGACAATTCCTGTGGGCGACAGCGATGCTCTGAAGGTTGGCGAGTGGGTTCTGGCGGTAGGTAATCCGTTCAACCTCAACTCAACCGTTACGGCTGGTATCGTTAGTGCAAAGGCTCGTTCGCTTGGCGTTTACAACACAGGCAAGAACAACGGTATCGAGTCGTTCATCCAGACCGATGCGGCAATCAATCCGGGCAACTCGGGTGGTGCGCTGGTCAATGTAAAGGGCGAACTTGTAGGTATCAACGCAGTTCTTTCATCTCCAACAGGCTCATTCGCCGGATACGGATTCGCTATCCCTACAACAATTATGAAGAAGGTTGTTGCCGACCTTAAGGAGTTCGGAACTGTTCAGCGCGCTCTTCTTGGCGTAGTTGGCGGTGATGTTGCAAACTTCCTTCAGGATGAGAAATTGAAGGAGAAGGTGAAGGATTCTGGCTGCAACGACGGCGTTTACGTTAATGAAGTTCCAGAAACTGGCGCGGCACGCAGCGCAGGCATCAAGGTCGGAGATATTATCGTGGCTGCCGATGGCAAGAAGATTAAGAGCATGGCCGAGTTGCAGGAGACTATCGCCAAGCACAAGCCGGGCGACAAGATTACCGTCAAGGTAATGCGCGACAAGAAGCCAAAGGAGTTTGCCGTTACTCTTAAGAACTCACAGGGCAACACCAAGGTGATGAAGAACGCAGACATGGATTTGCTTGGTGCTGCATTCCGCCCATTGAGCGAGGACTTGAAGAAGCAGCTTAACCTTAGCGGTGGCTTGCAGGTGTCTGGCGTAACTGGCGGCAAGATGAAAGAGGCCGGAATAACCAAGGGATTCATCATCCTCAAGGTTAACGGACAGTCTGTAAACTCAAACGAGGATATGGAGAACGCATTCAAGAGTGCAAGCCGTTCTGCTGATCAGGTTATGTTCATCACGGGCATCTATCCAAGCGGAAAGAAGGGCAACTATGCCGTAGACTTGTCTGAAGAATAATAGGTAACTGATTGGATATTTAATAAATTGTGCTGGCTCCGTGCTTCTCTCTGAACAAAGATTGGTACGGAGCCTTCTTTTTAGGCGCAGGCATGGCTTTCGGGCCGAATGTGCCGCAAGCTGCCCGTATTGCAGAATTTTTAAGTTTTTTTGTGAACATTTATTTGGGCAGAACGTTACAATTTGCTAATTTTGCATTCTGATAATTTAAATTTTATATGAAAATAAACAGATTCGCTTTCCTGCTTGTACTTTTGGTTACAGCCGTAAACGTATTTGCCGGAAACGCAGATGAAAAGAAGAAAGGCAAGAAAAAGCCTGTATATGGCTTCGGCTATAGTTTCTCGATAACAGACTCGACTGTCTATTTCACCGACATCATGGAACTTCCTGAAGCCAAGTTGCAGAAGAAGACAAAGTTCCTCGAAAACAGACAGATGTACAGCGACCAGCTGAAAAGATATCTTGAGAAAGGCGAACCGGCGGCACCCGACCGTACTTGCACGGTATTCTTCTCAAAGAACCACGCTACGCTTAAGAGCATCTACTTGCGCATCCGACGTCGCAACCAGCTTGACAAGAAGGAAATCGTAGCGGTTAAGGAACTTACTCCTGAACAGTTCGCTTTTAATGCAGTAAAGGTTGAAGATGAATAACAATACAAAATCTGTGTACAGAGCAACAAGATACATGCTGACATTCATGTTTGCATGTATCTTGTTTGCGTCTTGTAAAGATAAGAGCGAGGAGGATGTCTATGCCGACGTTAATAACGTAGTGCTTGTCTACATGGCTGCCGAAAACAGCCTGTGCGACTTTGCCGATGACGATATTTACGAAATGTGCGTCGGCGCAAGAAAGATGGGCAAGCACGACCGTGTTATCGTATATGTTGACGACAACACGAAACCGCGTATCTATGAACTGCGCGACACGACTCAGTACAAATATCTTACTCCCGTAAAAAAATATAGCACAGATTGGATGTCTACCTCTGCCGATGCTTTGCGCGAGGTTATGACGTTTGTTCATTGCAATTACGAGGCTGATAATTACGGAATCGTGTTCTGGTCGCACGCCAACGGCTGGCTTCCAGAGCAGTATGCCATGTCTAAGACTCGTGCTTTCGGCGTAGATAATGGCAAAGATTACAAAAACAACGACATAAGTGCCGAAAATTCACAGATGAGCATCGAGACGATGGCGTCTGTTTTACAGGCATTTCCAAAAAATAAGTTCATAATGTTCGATGCCTGCCAGATGCAATGCATCGAGTGTGATTATGTTCTGCGCAACTGTGCTGATTACATTATTGCATGTCCCGGCGAAATTCCGGGCACGGGCGCGCCTTATCACAAGATTGTACCTCTGATGTTTTCCACTTCGTTCAACCCTGTTGAGGTGGCAAAGGAGTACAACAATTATTACGACTACGAGGTTGAGGAATATTATCGCGATGGCGTAATTCTTTCGGTAGTCGACTGCTCTCGGCTCGAAAATCTGGCATCTGCAACGGCTACGGTCATTTCTCAGTTCGGAAGGGATGACATCAGCGGCGTTGCCGATTTTTATAATTTCCTGAATGAGAGCGCAACAAATCCGCGATTCTACGATTTCAAGGAGATAATCCGTTCGTGGTGTACCGATGAAGACATCTATCAGCAATGGCTTGCGGCATTCAACCAAGCCGTTGTGTATAAAGGCGGAACTCAGTGGTATTCTGCTTATCTTCAAGGAGATGGCATCGCAAAAATCAACGATCCCGAAAACTGCGGATATGTAAGTATGTATTTCCCGAAGGAGATTCATCCTGTGCTGAACAAGTGGTACGAGCAGAACGAGTGGTACAAGGCTGCTTGGGGCGGAGTAAAATGGTGGAACTGAAAAATCTAATTCATAAATGGAGAAGACAACAAAATATTATAACATTGCCGAATGGCTTGTTGTGATGCACTTTGCTGATGGAGTGAACAGCGACGAACTGTTGCCGTCGTTCCGTGTTTTTGAGATAAGCGAGGAGGAGAGCAAGAACGTTCCTCTTCTGTTTCAGATAACCGTCGACGACAATTTCTATCCCGATGCAAAGGGCGAGGAAGTGGGGCAGTTCAACTGTGGCGGAAACAACCACGGAGTGTATCACCGCGAGGATGGCCGCTATCAGTTTGTAGTGAGCAACTATCTCGGATATCAGTGCAGCCTTATGGAGTGCGCCGCCGATTTCAAGTCGGCAACCGTTGCCTTGGCGGGCGAGTGGAGCGAGCGCAACTTCGGTCTGAACAACTGCATGATGATGCTTTACGCCTTCGCCGGCTCATCAAAAAACACGCTTATGTTCCATTCGTCGGTTGTGCGCAAGGATGGCAAGGGCTATCTGTTCCTTGGCAAGAGCGGAACAGGAAAGAGTACGCATACTCAGTTGTGGCTCAAGTATATAAGCGATACTGATTTGATGAACGATGATAATCCGATTGTGCGTTACATCGACGGAAAGACATACGTCTACGGCTCGCCTTGGAGCGGAAAGACACCTTGCTACCGTAAGGTGAAGGCTGAAGTCGGAGCGTTCGTACGGCTGAATCAGGAGCCGACAAATAATATTCATCAGTTAAAAGGACTCGAGGCTTTTGCCGTGCTTATGCCTTCGTGCTCAACAATGAAATGGGATCGCCCTGTGTTCAACGGCGTTTGCGACACAGTGTCGAGGGTGCTGACAACGAGCAAGATGTATTTCATGGGCTGTCTTCCAGATGAGGCGGCTGCTCAGTTAAGTTACAACACAATTTCTAAATGAGGGCTGTTCTCCGAAATCTGTATAACTGGTTTGTAAGTAACTTGTGGCCCGAAAATGTTGAACATAGCAATGTCGACAGTTTCAGCCTGAAGGTCATCGAAAAGCCTAATGCACAGTTGTTTGAGTCTATGCAGAGAGAGCTCCTGTCAAAAGGCAAGACTTTCTCCATCAGAGTCAAAGGCTACAGCATGCGTCCTTTTCTCGAAGACCGGAGAGATATGGTTACGATAAAGGCGGTTGATACGGTTAATGTTGGAGATGTTGTTCTGGCGCAGGTTGCACCGCTGAGGTATGTGCTGCATCGTGTCATCGTGAAGGACGGCAACAACCTTGTGCTCATGGGCGATGGAAATCTGTACGGAAAGGAATATTGCCAGACGCAGGATGTGCTTGGTAAGGCCATAGAATTCAAGTACGGAAAAGTGTGCAAGGTAGCGCTCGACAGCGGCGAGGTGCGCTATCGCCTCGATTTCAGTGAGTCGAGAACGCTTCTTTGCGACGAGGACAAAAAATACATCCGCCGATATAAAGTGTGGGTAAGGCTAGTTCGTTGGCGCAGATGGCTTCTTGCCGTCTACCGAAGGTTGCCTTCTATAAAGCTGACTGTAAAATACATGGACGAAATTGATAAACAGAATAAAAATATTTAATGATATGAGAACAAAGAAAGGTTTCGAACTGAGAGAACTATGTGGCGAACAGGTAATTGTTGGTCAGGGAGTTGAAAATATAGATTTCAGCAAGATTATAAGTATGAATTCTTCGGCTGCCCTGCTTTGGAAGAACGTGGTTGACAAGGAATTCACAGCCGACGATCTTGCAAAGATTCTTATCGCCAACTACGAGGTTGAGGAAAGCGTTGCAAAGGCTGATGCCGAGGAGATTGCCGAAGAATGGATTAAGGTTGGAATTGCAGAGAAATAAAACATAAAAGAGAGAAGCCCGGGAGCTTCTCTTTTTTTTTGTTTCCTATCTGTTTTTGCGTAAGAATATTTCGTTCGTGATGCATTCGGGATATTCTGACTTGTAATGCGTTACCATTATCATCGTTTTGTCCGAACGTTTGCAGAATTCGTTTATAATCTCCTTTACCAGTCGGCGGTTGCGCATATCCAAGCCGTGCAGCGGTTCGTCCAGAATCAGAAGCTCCGGGTCTCTCACAAAGGCGCGTGCCAGAAGAACGAGTCGCTGTTCGCCGCTCGACAGTTTCAGGAATGTTGTATCTTTAAGATGCTTTATTCCGAAGATGTCCATCCAGAAATCGCACGTTGGCAGGTCTTCGGTTTTCGGCTTTCGGTAAAGCGATGAAAAATCGCTCATGCCCGATGCCACAATCTCGATGGCCGGCACATCTTTCAGATAGGCGCGGTGCATCTCTGGTGAAACATATCCGATGTACTTTTTTATGTCCCAGATGCTTTCGCCCGTTCCTCTCTTGTGTCCGAAAAGCGTTATGTCGCAGGCGTAGCTCTGCGGATTGTCGGCACAGACAAGCGACAGAAGCGTACTTTTTCCGGCTCCGTTCTCGCCGCTCAAAGCCCATTTTTCGCCACGCCTTACAACCCAGTTCAAATCTTTCAGAATGGTTCGTTCGCCGTATTTTATGCATACGTTGTTGAATTTCACAACCTCGTCGAGATGGGCGATGCTTGTGCTGTCTTTGTACGGATAGTTTTTTATCGCTTCCTTCTTTTTGTCCGAAAGAAGATTCTCAAACTTCTGATTATAAGTCGCATAATACTCGTCGCGGCTTATCTTTTCGCGGACATCTCTGCCCGGCTCAACAGGAATGACGTGCGTGATGAATGGCGGAATATTGTCGGTCTTTGACAGGACAAGTATGAACATTATCTTTACGTTTGCCGCCAAGTTTGTAAGCAATTCTGTAAGCTGCTCGCGAGTCTGCGCATCGAGTCCGATGAACGGATTATCCATAATTACGACTCGCGGATTTGTAAGTAAAGTCTTGGTTAGCTGGAATTTGCGCAACTCTCCGCTCGAAAGAAGGATTATCTGCTTGTCGAGCAGGATATCAAGGTGAAACATCGTGTAGAGTTGGTCGCGAAGCTGTTCTTTCTGTGCAATCTGTTCGGGCGTGTTGTCCTTTGTGGTGATGTTCCACACCTCGTTCAGAATGTCCTGCACGATAGGGGCTTCGTCGATGTCGTGCTGATTCCAACGCTGCTGATAGTAGTAGTTGCCATCGGCTGTGTCGCCATACGAGTCGCGGAAAGTTATGTACTTTATGTTGTCGCTTGCCATCTTTGCCAGCGACGGTGCAAAGTCATAGTGAGGCTCGTTCAGCAGCAGCGGATGCTTGGCTGTGATGATGTCTACAAGCATCGACTTTCCTGCACCGTTAGGACCAACGATGGCAATCTGCTCGCCGTCGTTCATTTCAATGTTCACCGCCTCTTTCATTCTGTAAAGAGGGTGGCGGGCTACTCCGTTGACAATCTCTATTACCTTTTGCATTTTTTATCGTATTATTTTGAAACTTTGTCGGGATTTTTTGCTATGAAATCTTTCCAGCCATGATAGCTTTTCGATACTTCGGGCTTGCCCATCTGCAAATAGTGGCAGTAGGCTGCTCCGAGGGCATCGGTTGAGTCCATGAACTTGCCCATAGCCTCCTTGTCTATGTGCAGCAGGCGCTGAAGCATTGCTGCCACCTGTTCCTTGCTTGCCGAGCCGTTTCCGGTTATTGCCATCTTTATTTTCAGTGGCGCATATTCGGTTATCGGAAGGTCGCGCTGTCGGGCGGCGGCTATTGCCACTCCCTGCGCTCTTCCGAGTTTCAGCATACTCTGCACGTTCTTTCCGAAGAACGGAGCCTCGATTGCAAGTTCGTCGGGATGATAGCTGTCGATGATGCCCACCACGCGCTCGAAGATATGTCCGAGTTTGAGGTAGGCGTCGCTGTATCTGCGCAAGTCTATTATGCCCATGCACATCATCTCGGGCTTCGTGCCTTTTACGCTCAGCAGTCCATATCCCATCACGTTTGTGCCGGGGTCGATGCCCAGAATTATCTTTTCCTTTACTGGATTTAGCATTCTTCGATGACCTCCATTATTGTTGAGAATCCCACAACCTTCTCGTTGAAAATTTTCTCAAGGTCGTTAGACAGCGATTTGCCTTCGCTTATATGGAATTTGTGCAAGTTAGCCATGCTCTCGACATCGAACTGGAGCGAGAAACATTCGGTCTTTTCGTCCTTGTGGCTAAGTATGCGGTTTAGTCGTGCGTTCTTAATTCCCTCGCATTTCAGTGCGCGCGGAATGTACACCTCGTGTGCCCATATCACAAAATTGCGCGCCTCGTTTACATCAGTCTGAAAAGTTGTATTGAATACCAACATATTTTTTGTTATAAAATTGCTGCAAAGTTAATAATTTATCGCTTTTTTATTGTTATGATTCAAAAAATTCTTATTTTTGCCTACGAAATATTTATATAAGAGCAGTATGAGAAGATTTTTGTTAATGTTTTTTATGGCTGTAGCCACATTTTCTATGCCAGTTTTGGCACAGGGCAAGGCCGAGATAAAGTTTGACAAGACAACACATAATTTTGGAACATTCAAGGAAGCTGATTCTAACGTTACTTGTACGTTCAAGTTTACAAATACTGGCGATGCGCCTCTTGTTATCGAACAGGCGGTTGCAAGTTGCGGATGCACTACTCCGGTTTATCCAAAGCAGCCTATCGCACCGGGAGCAACGGGCGAGATTAAGGTTACTTATAAGGGTGCCGGCAAGTTCCCTGGAGTTTTCAAAAAGACAATAACGCTTCGCACAAATGCTGTAACTGACATGGTCAGACTTTACATCGAAGGCGAAATGACAGAGTAACAATCTGTTCACAGAAATAAAAAAGACATCGGAATATTGAAAAATCCGATGTCTTTTTTATTTATTGCTTTTCGATTCTGCTAAATGCCATGTAAATGATGATAATTCCAACGGAGTAGGCTATCAAATCTATCCACAGGAAACCTTGTCCTAGCATCATGTGCCCGATAAATGTCTGTCGGAACGATACGAGCCAACGCCAGGTTATCATCTGCGAAAATTCCACAAGATAACAGTGGACTAAACTTGCTATTGCGACAACCGAAAGTTTCTTGTTTTGCAGAATTATTCTCCACAGACAGAAAATCATCATTGCCCAAAGAGCGTCGCCTGTTTCTGCAGGAATAAAGCTGATGCGTCTGGAAATCAGTCCGATTGGTATCAGCAGAATGATTCCGATTATTGGAATGACTGTTTTTCTCTTAATCATCAGACTCGGAGTTTAGAAAATGGCGATACTTTCGATGTATTTTTGAATTATGATGCTCAGCGACAGAATTAGTCCGAATAGGAAGATATTGCGAGCCGTCATTCCCAAGATTCCGTTGAGCTGTTTGCCTTCGTAAATCGACATCATTTTTTTCCAAGCCTTGTAGTGCAGCGAGATGTATGCCAGCAGAAGGAAAGTGGCAATGTGCTCAATGCCGAGCGCAAAGATGCATGTTGCGTATGCTGCCAGTCCGATGATAAGGTACAAATATCCGCCGGCGCGCTTGCCAAGTTTTACAACAAGCGTTCGCTTTCCGCTTATTTTGTCCTGCTCGTAGTCGCGGAAGTTGTTAATCATCAGTAGGTTGTCTATAACCAAGCCTGTGGCTACGGAAATCATAATCGTTGTAGAATTGCATGTTCCGGTTTGCAGATAGAATGTTACGCACACAGGAACAAGTCCGAAGAACACAAGCACGAGAACATCACCCATGCCGATGTACGACAATCCGTAAGTGTATAGAAAACAGAAGATTACGCAAGCAACGCCAACCAGAATAAGTTTCCACCAAACTCCGTAGAGGATAAGCGGAAGGCCTGCGATGCAACTGAGCACGGTTGTTATGCCTATCGCCACTCGCATGGCAGGCAGGGTAACCCAGCCTTGAGCACAGGCACGTTCGGGCCCGAGGCGGTCTTCGCGGTCTGTTCCCTTGACAAAATCGTAGTAGTCGTTTATAAGATTTGCATCAATCTGCATAAACATGGCAAACAGCATACAGAGAACGAAAGGTACTATCTTGAAAACCTGTCCGCTTTCCGGATGCTGAGTGATGTATGAATATGCCAGCGTTGAACCGATGATTACCGGTGTTATGCAGCCTGTAAGAGTTTTAGGGCGTGATGCAAGAATCCACGCCCTAAAACTGTTTGTCTTAATATTTGTCATTATTTTCTCTGATTATCTTCTGCCACCTGTGTGCGAACTGCGAGTTGTACGATTGTTGTCAGACTGTCTTCTTTCATTTTCTCGTCTCTGCGCTTCCTCTCGACGGCGGTTCTCTTGTCTTTGAGCCTCTTCGCGTCTTCTGTTTTCCTGACGCTGTGCTTCTTCACGACGTCTGTTCTCCTCACGTCTTTGTGCTTCCTCTCGACGGCGGTTTTCCTCGCGGCGCTGAGCTTCTTCACGTCTTCTGTTTTCCTGACGCTGTGCTTCCTCACGGCGTCTTTCATTCTCTCGTCTCTGCGCTTCTTCGCGACGGCGGTTCTCTTCGCGGATTCTTTCGTTCTCACGTCTCTGAGCCTCCTCGCGACGGCGTGCCTCTTCGCGGATTCTTTCGTTCTCGCGTCTCTGAGCTTCCTCACGGCGTCGTGATTCTTCGCGGATTCTTTCATTCTCACGTCTCTGCGCTTCCTCGCGACGACGTGCCTGTTCACGAATTCTTTCGTTCTCGCGTCTCAAAGCCTCCTCGCGGCGATGGTCGATGTTGTGATGGCCTCCGTGACCTGCTCCAACGGCAACTCGTGGCGCGTGACCAGCCTCTGGACGGCGTGGGGCAGCAATGTGGCGGTGATTGGCTGGCATGTGATAGCGATGAGTGCGGAAGTAGCTTCTGCCGCCGTTTCTTCTCCATCCGTGACTGCCAATGTAGGTTGTATAGTGGTGTGGAGTGCCATAGAAGAAGAGGTCGTTGCGATAGTGGCTATAGATTACGAAACTCCAAGTGTTTGCAACCCATGCAACCGGACGGTAGAAATACTCGATGGCAATGTAGTGGTTGTACTGCCAGCGGTCGAGAACGTATCCCAAATCTTCGTTGCGGCGATTCCACAAATATCCGTAGGCATCGCGATAGTGGTTGAGGTCGTAGAAATAGTCGAAGTTTATTTCGTAGACGTAATTGTATTGCGTTTCGGTTAGGTCGAGCTCGTAATACATCTTGTCTGTTAGGAATCGAGCCTCATTTCTTGCCTGACTTAGCGACATTGCATTAGCCTGTAAAGCAATCATCAGGATAGCGATTATTGATAAGGTAAATCTTTTCATACTTGTTGTATTTTAAAAGTTATTACTTGTTGTTTATGCTGCAAATATAGTTGGGATTTTATACAGCACAAAGAGATAAGTCCTAAAATGAATAGGAAAACCCCTAATTTATCTAAAAAAATCTTAAAGTATGTATATGTATTTGGTTGTTAGCCTTGGTTGTTTTAAATTTGCAATGATTTTAACAAATATAGTGTATGAAGACAGTAAAACTGATTGTTGTGGGCATGCTGATGAGCATCTCGGTTTGCGCACAAGATGCTAACAATAAGGCTGGCAAGGTTGATTGGGTGGCTCGTTTCGAGGCTATGGTTGATACAATGAATGCAAAGGTTGGCTCTGCCACGAGCGAGCAGTGGGTGCATTACAAGAAACAGTACAATCTGCTGGTGGCAGAATACGATATTGCCGACAAGGCACACCTGACACAGAGCGATGTTCGCAAGATAAACATGTATAAGGATTCTTGCAAGAAGTTGCAGTTTACCCGCAAGACAAAGCGTGTTTCAAACGGATTGAAGAAGGGTACAGCCAAGGCTAAAGGCTCGGTAAAGGATTTGGTGAATTGAGAATTGAATTTTGAAAATTTGAATTTGTACGGCTCGATGAATATTTAATTTCATCGGGCTGTTTTTATTTTGACAGATTTTTAGCAAAAAAACAGAAAGTAAGCGCGAGCGAATCGGCTTACTTTCTGCGTATAAAAGGTATATAGTTTTTGTATTTGTATTTTTATCTTAAATAGAATATTTGCTGAAATAATTCTGAAGCATTGGCTTGTAGCTCTCTGATATTGGCAGGAACTTGTCGCCAAAAGCAATGCGGCCGCGGTCAATCACCGTAATCTTGCTCTTGTTGATGATGTAAGAGCGGTGTATGCGGATGAACTTCGATGTTGGAAGCTTCTCTTCCATAACCTTCATGCTGCGTAGTGACAGAATTGGCTTCTGACTTGTTTCTGTGTATATCTTAATGTAGTCTTTCAGTCCTTCGATGTAGATGATGTCGTCGTATTTTATATGCATCAGTTTGTAGTCGCTCTTGATGAAGAGGCCGTCGCTGTCAATCTCGTCGATGCTTGGCTGGGCGTTTTCTGAGCCAGAGTTGTTGGCGCGTGCCACAAGCTCGAACCACTTCAAGCCCTTGTTTGCGCTTTCGAGGAAGTCCTTGTAGCTGATAGGTTTCATGATATAGTCGAGTGCGTTTACGCGGAAGGCATCGGCTGCATACTGGTTGAATGCAGAGGTGAAGACTATTCGAGTGCGCGAGTCGACCATGTTGGCAAAATCAAGACCGTTGAGGTCGGGCATTTGGATGTCGAGGAAAAGGATGTCGATATTCTTGCTTACCACATCCTTCATCGCAGCGAGCGCGCTTGTGTATTTTCCAACAAGGTTCAGAAAGTCGGTTTTCTGTACATAAGCTTCCAAAAGCTCCAGAGCCAGAGGCTCGTCATCTACAATTGCACAATTTAGTATCATATTTATAATGTATTTATTGTTATTTTTGAATAGTATGTTTTGTTGTCGTCGCTAACGCCCTTTTCCCAAGTGTATTTGCCGGGGTAGGTCAGTTCGAGTCTTTTTCTGATTTGTTCCAGACCTATTCCGCTGCCGCTTTTGTCGGTGTGGTTATTCTTTGGGAAGTTTGTGTTTGTTACGCAGCATGTTATTGAGTTGTTGTTGTCTGTGATGTGAATGTCGATGAAGCTGCTTTCTATCGGACTGATTCCGTGCTTGAAAGCGTTTTCTATTAGCGAGATAAAAATCAGCGGTGCTATAAGCCTCTGGTTGTCTGATACTTCGCTCTTGAATCTGACGGATATGTTAGATGCCACTCTAATCTTCATCAGTTCAATGTAGCTTTGCAGAAATTCCAACTCCTTGCTGACGGTGGTGTATTCCTGCTGATTGTCGTAGAGAACATGCCTGAGCAGACGGCTAAGCTCGAGCACCGATGCTTGCGCCTTGCCGGTGTTGAAGGCGATTAGCGCGTAGATGTTGTTCAGCGTATTCAGTAGGAAGTGCGGGTTTATCTGGCTTCGCAGATTTCGCAGTTCGGCTTCCTTCTGCCTCAGTTCTGCTTCTTTTCGCTCCTGTTCCGATTTCTTCAGCCTGCGGTTTGTAAAGATGGCAACCGTCAGTCCGATAGGGAACGAGAATGTGAGCACGTCGCGCGCATGGAAGAATAGTGCCGGCATTGGTTTCCAATGTTTTTTTGGCTTCGTTCCTTTGTTTCCTTGTGCCGCCTCTGCCTGCTCGATGCGCGCCTGTTGCTGACACTCAAGTTTTCTGAGATATCTGAACATGTTTACGTTGAAGAGCGTGCATCCGGTTATGAGCGCTACGTTTATTGTATAGAAAATGTAGCGTTTGTTGCTGGTATAAAGTCTGGGTACAAGATAGAAGTAATTGCTATAGAAAATTACGAAGAGGCATACTGGCATGATAAACTGCTTCAGCAGAGTGTTCCAGTCGATGCCGTCGGAGTTGGTGTCGATTGTAAACAGCGGATTGCCGAATACTATTATCCATCCAATGATGTGGTAGATGATTTCGTTTTTGTGGCTTTTTGTATTTTCTACAATCTTGCTCATTGCTTTTCAGTAATCTCTTTTTCCTTCTTTGATGAAATAAGAAATTTTTGTAGCAAAGAAAAGAATTTTTATTCAGTCGGCAAAGAAATATCTACTAATGCACTTGGAAATCCGCCAAATTTTAGTGTTTTGATGATGAATGACGCATGTTGCAGATTTTCTTGCCTGTTTTATATGCTTATTTGGTGATTTTTATAGAAATAACCGATTTTTGATTGGACGAACTTCGTTTTTTATGGAGAAAAGTGATACAATTCGTTACAAATTGTATCACTCTTGCCTTTTATTCGTATCTGATAGCCTCTATCGGGTCCATGTTTGCGGCTTTTTTTGCCGGAAGGAATCCGAAGAAGATGCCGATGAACGTACATACTCCGAAACTCATTATCACGCTCCACGGTTCGATGTAGGTTTGCATGTGCAGCACGTTGCATACGAGATTCGCAATTCCTACGCCAATCAGGATTCCTATTACGCCGCCCGAAATGCTGAGCATCGCAGCCTCGATAAGAAACTGATTTAGAATGTCTTTGCCGCGTGCACCTACCGACATTCGCAGACCGATTTCCTTGGTGCGTTCGGTAACAGAAACGTACATGATGTTCATGATTCCGATGCCGCCTACCAGAAGCGAGATTCCTGCTACGATTCCGAGCAGCATGGTTATGCTGTCCATCGTGGTGCTCATCATTCTCGAAATCTCTTCTTGCGAGCGGATGGTGAAGTCGTTGTCGTCACCCTCGCTCTCTTCGGTTGCATCTTTCAGTTTGTGTGTTCTGCGAAGAATGTCGGTGATGTCGGAAATTGCCTGCTGGGTAATCTCCTCGGTCAGAGCCGAGCAGTTTATTCCGCCAAGATATGTCTGCGCATTCACGCGTTTCATAACGGTGGTGTAGGGTGCAAGGGCAAGATTGTCCTGATCCATTCCCATCGAGTTTGTTCCCTTAGATTTCAGAACGCCTACAACCCTGAACGGAATGTTCTTTATTCTGATGATTCGTCCGATCGGCGAACTTCCGTCGGGAAAGAGATAATCGACGATTGTTTTTCCGAGCACGCAGACCTTGGCAGAAGTCTTGATGTCCTGCTCGGTGAACATTTCGCCGTCTTCAATCTTTAACTGTCTGATTGTTAGATAGTCGGGACTTACTCCGTATACGCTCGAAGGCGTATTGTTGTTGCCGTAGACAAACTGTCCCGATGTGTTTACCGTTGGACTTACTGCCGAAACGTATTTTGCTTGTTCGGCAATGGCCTCGTAGTCGGCAATTTTGAGCGACTGCATTGCGCTTGCATCCTGTCGCACGCCGCCCGGGCCGTTGTCTGCTCCCGGCTGAATCATAATCATGTTTGAGCCCATCTCGGAGATGTTTGCCTTGATGCTTCTCTTCGAGCCCTGACCAATGGCGAGCATGGCGATTACCGCAGCCACGCCGATGATGATGCCCAGAGCCGTGAGGAACGAGCGCATCTTGTTGGCGGCTATCGCCTTGATTGCTATCTTGAAAAGATTTATTGTATTCATAATCAGTCATCTTGTGGGGCGGGCAGATTGGCAAGAGCCTCTGCCGCCGATAAAATATTGTTGTTCTGAACATCTTCCCTAATCTTGCCATCGCGCAGCATTATGTTTCGGCTGCTGTACTGTGCAATCTCGGGGTTGTGCGTTACGAAGATAATCGTTCTGCCTTCGGCATGAAGTTTCTGGAAGAGCACGAGAATCTCGAATGATGTGCGTGTGTCGAGGTTTCCGGTTGCTTCGTCGGCAAGAATCACCGCCGGGTCGTTAACCAATGCTCGGGCAATGGCAACGCGCTGCATCTGTCCGCCCGACATCTGGTTGCTCTTGTGATAGAGGCGGTTTCCGAGTCCGACCATCTCGAGCGACTTGATGGCTGCCTCGCGTCGCTGGCTTGCCGAGTAGTTCTTGTTATACATCAGCGGAAGCTCTACGTTCTCTACGGCTGTAGTCTTTGCCAGAAGATTGTAGTTCTGGAACACGAAGCCGATTTTGCGGTTGCGCAGAACGGCGCGCTGGCTGCGGCTCATGGTTCTTACCGAAACGCCGTCGAGATAGTATTCGCCGCTGGTTGGAGTGTCGAGGCATCCGAGCTGATTCAGCAGCGTTGACTTTCCAGAGCCTGATGTTCCCATGATGGTTACAAATTCGCCCTCGTAAATCTTGAACGAGATTCCGCGCAGGGCATGAACCACTTCTTCGCCCATCACGAAGTTGCGCCGCACGTCGTTCAGTTCAATAACTACTTTTTTGTTATCGTTGTTGCTCATATCCTTTTACTTTTTCTTGTTGCCGCCCGGACGCTTTGGCATAAATGGGTTGTTGTTTTCAGGCTTCTCTTCGGCCTGCTCTGGGTTGGCATCGCTAATGCTAAGCACAACTTTTGTGTTTGGGTTGATGCCACTCTTTATCTCTGTTCTGATGCCGTCGGTGATGCCGATGGTAACGGCGTGTGCAACGAGTTTGTTGCCTTCCTTGGTCCAGAGTTTGTTCTTGCCGTTGCAATCGATAATCTTGGTTTCTTTGCCCACGAGTTCCTGAGTAGGGCTGAAGCGCAGAGCCTTAGACTTTACGCTGAGAACTCCGGGACGGTCGAGCGTGTGGATTGTAACGTTGGCGGTGAGTCCCGGCTTTAGCTTGAGGTCGGCATTCGGTGCGGCGATAACCACCTCGTAAGTTGTTACGTTGCTGGTTGTTGTTGCCTCTTGTCTGACCTGTGTAACCGTTCCGCTGAAAGTGTCATCGGGATATGCATCTACGGTAAACGAAACGCGCTGTCCGTTTGCAACATTGGCAATGTCAGCCTCGTCTACATTGGCGATAACGCGCATATCTGTAAGGTCTTTAGCAATGGTGAACAGCGTTGGAGTGCTGAAGCTTGCCGCAACGGTCTGGCCTTCTTCAACCGATTTGCTGAGGACAACGCCGTCGATAGGCGATGTGATTGTGGCGTATCCGAGGTCAGTCTCGGCCTTCTTTACGTTCTCCTTGTTAACCTTTACTTGCTCGAGCGATTTTTTGTAAGACAGCTCGGCTGTTTCGAAATCGTCTTGACTGATGAGTCCTTTCTCGAACAGACGCTTGTTGCGGTTGTAGTTGCTCTCCTGATATCTTAGGTCGCTCTGTGCGCTCGAAAGATTCGCCTTTGCGCTCGAAAGCGTGCTTACAAGGTTTGTCTTGTCGAGTTCGGCAATAACCTGACCTTTCTTCACAACGCTGTTGTAATCGACATACAGCTTGCTTACGATTCCCGAAACCTGTGTACCAACTTCTACTTCGGTTACAGCCTCGATTGTTCCGGTTGCTGTTACCGAGTTGCGTATTGTGTCGGCGGCCACTTCTGTCTCTTCGTATGTGATTACGGCCTGCTTTTTCTTTCCTCCGAAGATGAGCCAGCCTATGGCGATTACTGCAACTGCTATTATCGAGTAGGTGATTTTCTTATTCTTTACCATGATTTTATGTCTTTAAATTGTTTGTTAAAAGTTGATTGCCTCGCCGCCGTAGAATTTCAGAAGAACGGTGTTCAGAACGGCGGTGTACTTGCTCTGAATCTTGTCTTGCTGGCTTTGCAAAAGATTGTTCTTTGCCGTGTTCAGTTCTGCCAGATGCTTCAGACCTTCCTTGAACTGTTCGTTTACAAGGTCGAAGCTTGCCTGATTGCTCTCGACGCTCGTCTTGGCTGCGATGAATTTCTTCTGAGCCGAATATGCGTCGAGCCAGTAGCCTTCGATGGTGCTGTGAAGCTGACGTTGTGCGCTTTGCAGGCTGAGTTCGCTGTTCTGCTTGCTCAGTTGAGCCTTCTCAACGCTGCTCTTTGTCTGACGGCGGTCGTAAAGCGGAATAGAGATTGATACGCCAATATTGTTGTTAATGTTGTTCTTGAACTGAGTGTTCCAGTTTGTTCCGATGCCCGTGGCGGTGCTTGTGCCTACGTTGGCGATGAGCGAAACAGACGGCTGATAGCCGCTCTTGGCCATTGAAATCTGCATGTCTGCCGCATCTATGCTCAGACGGTTGCTCTTGATTTCGGGGCGTAGTTCGAGGGCTGCGTTGTACACATCCTGATATGCCGGAAGCGTAACCATTGCCTTCTCGTCGCTTATTTCGGGAATGGTAATGTCGATGTCATTGTCAATTTCAAGAAGTTGCTTTAGCTGCATCTTGTAATCCTGCACCATCGTCTGTGCGTTTACAAGACTGTACTCGTCGTTTGCCACCGTTGCCGTGAGCTGTGCAAGTTCGCTGCGCGACATCTTTCCTGCCTCTACCAGTTCCTTTCCGCGCGCTTCCTGTTCCTTTGCTACTTCGAGTGTGCTCTGGCAAACTTTTACGGCTTCCTGTTCATACAGAATCTGGACGTAGATTTTTGCTATCTGCTCCTGAATGTCGTTGATGCTCTGCTGGGTATCGTACTGGCTTATTTCTTGCGAAAGCTTTGAATACTCGATGTTCTTGCGATTCTTTCCGCCGTCCCACACCGTCCAGTTTGCGCTGATGCTGTAGCTTCCGTTGTAGCGCGTTTTGTTTGATGTCTGCGACATTGTTCCGCCAGTGAGCGATGTCGTCGTCTCGCTGAAAGGTCGGTAGCTCAATGTGTGGTCTGTGCCGAACGATACGCTTGGCAGAAGACTTGCCTTGCTCGATTTCGTGTCGACTTCGGCCTGTTGCTGAGCCACCATTTTCTGCTTTATCTGTATGTTGTGCTCAAGCGCATGACTAATGCAGTCGTTGAGCGTCCATACTTTTCCTTGCGCCATTCCTAATTGCGGAATTACGAACAAGGATGCAATTAAACATTGTTCGAATTTTTTCATATAAAGTTTACTTGTTACATTTTTTTAGTTGTTCTCCTATATTTATTCTATGTAATCCGTGTTTTTGATGTCGAGCGCAAAAGAAACGTTTTTTTTCATAACTGCAAAATAAAATCTATTCAAACGTCAGAAAACTCGATTAAAATATTTAGTTTTATAGACGAATAGGCTGAAAATATCATATACCTCGGTGATTTTATCGCCGGAAGTCGTTTTTTTTTATTTTAATGAAATGCTCAGATCTTTGTTTTGCCGTTTTTTCTGATAAAAAGCCTTGTTTTTTGCCGATTCCTTTTGTGTAATGTCTTAATTTCTGCAAGTATCATCAAGCCAAATCACGATGTTTTATTATTTTTGCAGAAAAATAAAATCTGATGATAATTGTTTCTAATCACGAAAATCAGCTTTGTAACAGACTTTTTGCCTTGTCGCCTGTTCTTGCGTACTGTACGGAGCACAACCAGAGTCTGACGCTGTTGTTCTTTTGTTGCAAGTACAGCTCGCTGTTTCCTGATTTTCATAAATATATGAGGTCGATATTCGAGACCGAAAACGCCGGAAAGAGTGCCATGTCGCGCAGACTGAACAAACTCGTAGCCATCCTTCGCGGAAAAAGCGGCGACGAAGTCTATTATGATTCGGTTAATAGCGGTGTTTATGGCGTTCCGACTTCGTTGCTCAGCGGAAATGAAAGATTCCTGACATTTGTAAATTCGTGGAAAAGCCGTTTCGACGACCGTTTCATAGCAAAGCATAAAAGCGTGATTAAGAAATGTTTTGCTCCGCAGGTTGATGTCCTTGAATATGCTGAAAAGACGATTGACGGCATCAGAAAAGAGAATGAAGGCTGTAAGATTGTGGGAATACACATTCGCCGTGGCGATTACAAGATTTGGCGCGAGGCGAAGTATTATTACGATTTCTCGTTCTATCGAGATGTGATGCAAGAGATTGTGCGTCAGAATGTAGGCGAGAAGATTTTCTTTGTGATTACATCAAACGAAAACGTTCCGCCAGAGTGTACAGATGGATTTTCATTTTACTACAACTGCGAAAGCAGCGGTATCTGCGATTTGTATCTGCTTTCAATGTGCGATTATATAGCCGGTCCGCCGTCAACTTATTCTCAGTGGGCATCGTTCTACGGCGATGTTCCGTTAAAACTTCTGTGTGATGGTGGAAAAGATTTTTGTTTTGTTCGTGATTTTTCGGAAATCGTTTCTTATCGCAAATTCAAAAACGGAAAAGAACTTGTAGATGTCGACGGAACGAACTTTGTAGTAAGGTGATTTTGCTTCCCTCTGTTCCATTCTTTCGTATGGAAAACGAACAATTCTTTGGCGTTTATAATATGTTTGTCGGAATTTGTGTAATTTTGCATTCTCTTGCAGATTTCACATTCGAAAACAAACATAAAAATGACACAACAACAAAGAAAAGAACTATTGCGCAGCCAGCAAGGAGAGTTGGATGCTGTGCTTATGTACCAGCGATTGGCAAAAATCGTGAAGACCGAAGAGGAGAGAGCCGCCTTCGTTCTGCTGGCAAAAGAAGAGGGCAGACATGCAAGCGTCTTTCACCGTTACACAAAAGAGGCCCTCAAGCCCGGAAAAGCGAAATCGTATTTGATAGCCGTTCTTTATTACGTTTTGGGGCGCAACCGCCTGTATAAACTGATTGCGAAGGGCGAATATGATGCTGCCGTGGCATACGAGCATCTGATAAGCGAATTTCCAGAAGTGCAGAGTGTTAAGGATGATGAAAAACGACATGGCGATATTGTTTCGGCACTAATTCAGAAGTAGGCAGAATGAAAAGTTTTACAAACATCTTTAAGCAAGAATCTTGTTATCGTTCTTTTTTCCTGTCATTGTTGCTTTCGGCAATCGGATTCGGACTTTATAAGGGAATCTTGGATAATTATATGGCAGAAGTCGTTAAGATTCAGGAGTTTGACAGAGGCGTTACCGAATTCTTCCGCGAACTGCCAGGATTGCTGCTAATCTTTATTCTGGCTCTGTTCTACAAATCTACAGCCGAGCGAGTGTATAAGATTGGCATGCTTATAATGGTTGTCGGAATGATGATGCAGGCGTTCATCTCGCCAGTAAAATGGATGGTTATACTTGCCATTTTCATCTATTCGACAGGAGAACACATGCAGCTCGGCATGAAGAATACGCTCTCGCTCGAATATTCGCGCGAAGGCAAGGGAGGACAGGCGCTCGGCTATCAGAATTCAATCTATCAGATAGGCAATCTGCTTGGATTTGTGGCAGTTATTGTGGCTTTTGCAGTTGTGCAGAGCACCGATTTGTTTACACCCACATTTATTGTGGCTGCAATATTTATGTTAGTGTCTATGCTTGTAAGTCTGCGACTTACGGGCGAGAGTAAAACCGACAAGACAAAAAGCAGATTCTATTTCAGAAAGAAATTCACTAAGTATTACATGCTCGAGGTGTTTTACGGCGCCCGAAAGCAGGTGTTTTTCACGTTCGGCCCATACGTTCTGATTCTGTTTTACGGAGCAGATACCGGAACCATAAGTTTGCTGTATGCAATCTCGGCAATAGCCTGTTTTACGCTTGCTCCGATGGTTGGAAAAATCATCGATAGCGTAGGGTATAAATCGGTGATGATTGCTGATACTCTGATACTTGTCGTCGTCTGTTTCTTCTATGGCTATGCTCATCATATATTTTCGATGCAGACGGCATTCATCGTGTGCTGCGTAAATTATGTGCTCGATTCGGTCATCTCGCTTGCGTCGATGGCATCGAACGTATATGTGCAGGATATTTCTGACAGTCGCGATGAAATGCGTGCAACTATTTCTACCGGAATATCTGTAAATCACCTCATTACGGTGTTTATCGCCCTTCTTGGCGGATGGATTTGGAAGGTGCTGGGAGTCGAGACTCTGTTCTTTATTTCTGCCGTGCTTGGACTATGCAACAGCGCATACGCGGCAACGATTAAGGTGCAATCTAAAAAGTAGAGGATGATAAGGCAACCGAAGGACATAAAATTGCGGATGAATCCGGGCACGTTCTACGTCTGGGTTGGCGGCTCGTGCGATTACAACAGCAGCAATCGCGAGAGTGCCGGGGCATACATCATCGAGAATGTCGATGGCATTGTAGATACGTTTGTTGCGGCAGATTCTGGCACTACAGAGTTCCGTATGATTCTGACGGTCATGATTCGTGCGATGGAGTTTCTGCCGGAACATTCTGACATCGTTTTCGTTACAAACGTATCGTACATTCAGCAGAATTTTGACAAAATGCCGACAGAAAAGTCGGCAAATTCTGATTTGATAGGCCGATGCATCGAAATTAAGCAGAAACACAATAATGTGTCTGTAAAAATCGTTCCTTTTCATAAGTTTCACCAACTGCCCGAGACGCACGAAATGGCGCACGGGGCAATGAAAAATCAAAGACTTAAAAAATGACAAGTAAAGAACTGGCATTAAGTGCGATGATGGAAGAACACGGATATAGCAACGGGCTGATAACTACCGCTTTGTTCGTTCTGTCGCAGTCGCGCGAGGCTCTCGACGAGATGATTCTTTTTATCGACGATAATAATCCTTCGGAAGAAGAAGTTGTTGAGCATCTGGCTGAAATTTGCCATAATGCCGATATTGAATTTTAGAGACAAAATAATTTGTTATGAATAAGAAAATACTATTTCTGCACGGATTTTTTGCCAGTGGCGAATGTGTTCCGGCAGTTGCGTTGCGAGAAAAACTGTCCGACAAGTTTCAGGTGCTGACGCCAGATTTGCCCTTGCATCCCAATGATGCTTTGGAGCAGATTAGGCTCATTTGCGACCGCGAGAAACCCGATTTGCTTGTTGGCAACAGTTGCGGGTCGTTCTATGCACAGATGGTTGCCCCGATTGTTGGCATTCCGGCGTTGCTTGGAAATCCGCATTTCGAGATGACGAAAATTCTGAAAGAGCGGATAGGGGAGCACGAATATAAATCTCTGCGGACTGACGGAAAACAGCGTTTTGTAATAGACGAAAATCTGATTGCCGAGTTTGCGCAACTCGAAGAAAATCAGTTCAGATTCTGCAATCCGTACTACAAGGAGAGAGTTTGGGGATTGTTTGGAGAGCAGGATACTCTGGCGCGCTACGAGCCCCTGTTTCTTGAGCATTACAACTGCGCGTACCACTTTCCGGGCGCTCACACGCCAACGGCCGACGAGGTGGGGACTTGGTACGTTCCGTTGATTGAGAAAATGCTTCTGATGTTTCAGAAGTCGGACGACGGCTCGCGATATTTTCAGCATTTCAAGGGTGGAATGTATCGCTTTGTCCGCACGGCTTTCGATTCGGAAACAAAGGAGCGAATGGTTGTGTATCAGGCACTTTACGGTGATGAACAATATTGGGTTCGCCCCGAAAAGATGTTCTTCGAGAATATTGAGCGAGACGGACGGCAGTTTGCCCGATTCACCGAGATTGACAGATAAGATTCAGTCCAAATGTCATAAAACAAATGACATTTGGGCTGATTTTTTTGCGAAAGCTATTCGGTTATTTCTTCCAAAGCCTTGCGCTTTTTCTCCTTTGGCTGGTCATTGGCATATCCAATCGGAATGAAGACGGCTGGCTCCTCATTTTCCGGCATTCCGAACAGATTCTTGCATTTCTCGACATCAAAATTGCAAACCCAACATGTTGCCAAGCTTTGCTCGGTTGCTGCCAGACAAAGATGCTCTACGGCTATAGAAATATCGATGTTTCCGTGATGCTTGCCGTCGGCTCGAACCCATTCTTCGTCGTGCAGAACAGAAGCGATGATGTATGTCGGCGCGGTGGCGAACCATTCGCGGTCGTAGCATTGCTGAATCTTCGCCTTGTCCTCGTCTTTTTTAACGATGCGGAATTTCCAAGGCTGTTTGTTTACTGCCGACGGAGCGAATCTTACACATTCCATAATGTAGCTAAGCTTTTCTTCCTCAATGTTTTGAGTTTTATAGCTTCGGCAGCTGTATCTGGCTTTTACAAGTTCCAAAAAGTTCATAAGGCTTATTTGTTAAGTTTCTCAATGAATTTATTTCGGTCTACGATGAATCTCAGGTGAGTGCCTTCGCCCAGCAGAACATCGTTGCTGTGAGCACTTACTTTAAACTCAATTTTCTTGCCGTCTACCTTGATAACCTCGGCGGTTGCCGTAATTTTATCACCAATTTTCGAAGGCTTCAGATGTGATGACTCGATGTGGCCTCCAACGGTAGTCTCGCCGTCTGTCAGACTGTCGGCAACGGCAAGCTTTGCGGCATTCTCCATCAGTGCGAGCATTGCCGGAGTGGCAAGTACGGGCATATCGCCCGAGCCTATCTTTACGGCTGTAACATCTTCTGTTACCGTAAGTTCGCTTGTGTGTTTTTGTCCTGTTTCAATCATTTTCAACAATGTTTATGGTTAATAGTGATGCAAAAATAACGAAAGAGTTTCAGATTTTTGCTTAAAATGATTATTTTTGTCTGCAATAAAATTTAAAATTATGATTGACCAGATTGTTGATTTCAACAAGAAATTCGTAGAATCGAAGAGCTATGAAAAGTATCTTACCGACAAGTATCCCGACAAGAAACTTGCCGTTTTGTCGTGCATGGACACTCGTCTTACCGAACTTCTGCCGGCTGCGCTCGGACTGAAGAACGGCGATGCGAAAATCATCAAAAACGCCGGCGGACTGGTTATCTCGGCATTCGACTCGGCAATGCGAAGCATCATTGTGGCGGTTTACGAGCTTGGAGTTGAGGAGATTATGGTTGTGGCTCATTCGCATTGCGGGGCTTGCCACATGAGCTACGAGCATTTTCACGACGAGATGTTGTCGCGAGGCGTTTCCGACCAGACGCTCGACACAATCCGCAAGTGCGGAATAGATCTCAATGCGTGGCTCGAGGGCTTCCGCGACACTCCCGATTCGGTAAGAAAGACCGTGGAGACCATAAAAACGCATCCTCTAATGCCACGAGATATCATTGTCCGCGGCTTTATTATCGATTCGGAAACGGGTGAGCTGGAGGAGATAAAATAATGAGATTGTCAGGGAAGTTTGTAATGGCGGCTGATCTCTATTTGAATCCCAATAAACAAAAGAGAGTCCTCTCCAAAATTGGAGAGGACTCTCTTTTGTGACTTCGGAGGGATTCAAACCCGCAACCTCTTGATCCGTAGTCAAGTGCTCTATTCAGTTGAGCTACGAAGCCATCGCTTAAAATTAGTGCCTTATCTTGAAAAGTGACTTCGGAGGGATTCAAACCCGCAACCTCTTGATCCGTAGTCAAGTGCTCTATTCAGTTGAGCTACGAAGCCTTATTTCTCAAAAGCGATGCAAAGATACGCACTTTTTCTGAAACCTCCAAATGTTTTCGGCTTTTTTTTATCACAAAATAATGAAAAAATAATCTGGCGATGTCCGTGCCATCGTCTGCTGATGGGCTTTCGGCAAGAAAAAAGCCAATAGACATGGCGCGGAACAATCAGACAATCAGAGTTTAAGGCGGCAGAAAAAGAACAAGGCGACACTTCCGTGCCGCCTTGAATCTGTAATTATGAAAAAATCGTATTATTTGATAAGTTCTACGCTTCTCTTCACAAAGTTGTTCAGAGCCTCGCCCTTCAGCATGCCGTTTTGCAGTAATGCAAGGTCGATGAGCTGGTGAACAATCTGGTTGCCCTTTGCATAGTTTGCATAGACATCGTCTTTCTTCTTGCGCTCATCGTCGAGTTTCTTTGTAACATCGGCAAGAGCATCCTTGTCGGCCTGTGGAATCTCCTCGTCCTTCTTGCCCTCCTTTGCCTTTTCAAGGCTCTTGCGCTTGTCGTTGAGAGATGCAATCTCATCCTCGATAGGCTTGATGGCTGCGCTTGTGTTGCTTTCGCTGTCGCTAAGGATTCCCTTGATGAGGGCGTGGTCGCTGTTGAGCACGATGTTGTACATTGTAGGCATCTCGCCATAGAATGCCATGCCCTGCTGGATGTTTGCCATCTCCTTCATACGGCGCATGTACTCGCTCTGTGTAATCATCACAGGAGTTGCGTTTTCGCCCATACCCTGAGCCTCGATGTTGAATTCGGTCTTCTCAATCTTCGGCATCTGGCTCTTGAAGATTGAAGAGAGGACTGATGACTTGGTAAAGTCGAGGTTGTTGTTGGCATTGTCGTCCTTAACGATGAGCTTGTCTACAACATCGCCGTCTACGCGTGTAAAGTGAGTCTTCTCCAGTTTACGCTCGAGCATAGAGATGAGGGCAACATCGAGCTGGCCGTCCATTAGCAGAACGTTGTAGCCCTTGTTCTTTGCAGCCTCGATGTAGCTGTACTGGTCTTCCTTGTTGTTTGAGTAAAGGTAGACAACGTCGCCGTTCTTGTCGGTCTGGTTGCCCTTTACGAGTGTTGCGTAGTCCTCGTAGGTGAAGAACTTGCCGTCTGTGTCCTTGAAGAGGGCGAACTTGCTTGCCTTGTCGTAGAACGCATCTTCGCTCAACATTCCGTAGTGGATGAAAATCTTGATGTCGTCCCACTTCTGCTCAAACTCGGCGCGGTTGTTCTTGAAGATGCTGCTCAGGCGGTCGCTTACCTTCTTGCTTATGTATGTCGAAATCTTCTTTACGTTGGCATCGCTCTGAAGATAGCTTCGGCTCACGTTAAGCGGAATGTCCGGAGAGTCGATTACGCCGTGGAGCAGGGTTAGGAACTCAGGCACGATTCCCTCTACGCTGTCGGTAACGTAAACCTGGTTGCAATAGAGCTGAATCTTGTTCTTCTGAAGGTCGAAGTTGCTCTTTATCTTAGGGAAGTAGAGCACTCCGGTGAGGTTGAACGGATAGTCTACGTTAAGGTGAATCCAGAACAGAGGATCGTCGGCCATAGGGTAGAGCTCGTGGTAGAAGTTGATGTAGTCCTTGTCCTCAAGCTCGCTTGGCTTCTTGGTCCAGATTGGGTCTGTGTTGTTTATCACGTTGTCCTCTTCGGTGTCTACCTGCTTTCCGTCCTTCCATTCGGTCTTCTTGCCGAATGCGACAGGGATGGCGAGGAACTTGCAGTATTTGTTCAGAAGCTCCTGAATCTTGTTCTTCTCGAGGAACTCCTTGCAGTCGTCGTCGATGTGAAGGATGATGTCTGTACCGCGGTCCTTCTTGTCGGCCTCTTCGAGAGTGAATTCAGGAGAGCCGTCGCAGCTCCATTTTACGGCCTTGCTGTCTTCTTTCCAGCTCTTTGTAACGATGTCAACCTTCTTGCTGACCATGAATGAAGAGTAGAATCCGAGTCCGAAGTGGCCGATGATGGCGTTTGCATCGTCCTTATATTTGTCGAGGAAGTCGGTTGCGCCAGAGAATGCTATCTGGTTGATGTACTTGTCAATCTCCTCCTCGGTCATACCGATACCGCGGTCGCTGATGGTTATTGTTCCTTCGCCGAGCGAAACGTGAACGGTAAGGTCACCCAGTTCGCCGTTGAATTCGCCTTTCGAAGCCAGAGTCTTCAGTTTCTGAGTGGCATCTACTGCGTTTGATACGATTTCACGAAGGAAGATTTCGTGGTCGCTGTAAAGGAACTTCTTTATTACCGGAAAGATATTCTCGGTAGTAACACCAATATTACCTTTTTGCATAATTCTTTATATGTTTTTTTAGTTTTTAAATCGTTTGTCATGTTGTACTAAACAAAGACCGTGCCAAGTTTGATTCTTGACACGGTCTTTTTTCATATTTTTTATGCAAATGTCAGTCCGAACATCTCCTGAAGGTCCTTCAACGCTGGGTTTTCCTTTACCATCATGTCGAATTTTTCTTTGTTCGAGAATGCTCGTTTTACCTCTTGTCGTTCGCTCACCCTCGTCTTCATTGTCACGGCCGAGTTTTGAAGAACTCCGCGGAGATAGTTCTCTATCTGCGGGCGGAGATTGTCGATGTAGCCTTGGACGATGCTGTTGTCTACAATCGCCTCGAAGGTGTTGGCATCGAGAATCTTGAGGGTTGTGTTGAACATTCTCTGCTTTGTCGCCGCCTCTTCTATGCCCAGCATGTTGCTTGCAAAATCGCGCCAGTAGTGCGACAGACTTCCTTCGTCGAGCGGCTTCTGCTCGTTTGCAGATATTGCCTTGTTGTTCTGCTCGCTCTGCTTGCGGGCGTTCTCTACGGCAATGTCGGCCTGAGTCTTTATCTGCTGCGGATTGGTGATTGATATTGTCATCGGTCTGCCGCGGTGCAGCGTCTTAGGCTGCGCGGTGTTCAGTCCCTCTGGCATTGTGCGAGCCTGTGGCTGCGGCGTGCTTGCCGGTGCTGTGGCTTGTGGCGCGCTGTGAGTTCCGGCAGCAACGGTCGACACTACATCAACCTTTACTCTGAACTCTTTTATGGGTTTGATAATCTTCTTAGGGCCACGCCCCGAGCCTACGGCATCGTCGGGCTGTGTTATCTGTGCCACCTCTATCAGGGTAAGCTCTACGAGCAGACGCTGGTTTTTGCTTACGCGATAGTTTAGTCCGCACTCGTTGCAGAGTTTTATTGCCTTGTAAAGGAAGCCCGTGCTGCATTTCTTGGCCTGCTCCTTGTACTGCTCCTTTATTTTGTCGCCCACTTCGAGAAGTTTTACGGTTGCCTCGTCCTTGCTTACCAGCAGGTCGCGCATGTGCGATGCGTATCCGTTTATGAAGTGGTCGCCCTGAAAGCCTTTCGACAGAATCTCGTTGAAAAGAAGCATCGTCTCGCCGATTTTGTTCTCGAGGGCGAGGTCGGTCAGCTTGAAGAAATAGTCGTAATCCAGAACGTTGAGGTTCTTTATTACATTCTCGTATGTAAGGTGTCCCTGCGTGAAGCTGACAGTCTGGTCGAAGATTGACAGCGCGTCGCGCATACCGCCGTCGGCCTTCTGTGCTATGATGCCCAGAGCCTCTGGCTCAGCCTCGATGCCTTCCTTCTCTGCCACCTTTGTCAGATGGTCAACGATGCCCTGTACGGACATTCGGTTGAAGTCGTAAATCTGGCATCGGCTCAGGATTGTTGGCAGAATCTTGTGCTTCTCGGTTGTGGCAAGTATGAAGATGGCGTGTGCCGGCGGCTCTTCGAGCGTCTTCAGAAAGGCGTTGAAGGCTGCTGCCGACAGCATGTGAACCTCGTCGATGATGAAAACCTTGTACTGTCCAATCTGCGGCGGGATGCGCACTTGGTCGCACAGGTTGCGTATGTCCTCAACGCTGTTGTTAGATGCCGCATCAAGCTCGATGATGTTGTAAGAACGCTGCTCGTTGAAAGCCACGCAGCTCTCGCACTCGTTGCAAGCCTCGCCGTTTGCGTTTGGCGACAGGCAGTTGATGGTCTTTGCAAAGATTCGGGCGCAGGTGGTCTTTCCCACGCCTCGCGGTCCGCAGAAGAGGTAGGCGTGTGCCAGCTTCTTCTCCTTTATGGCATTCTTCAGCGTTATAGTCAGCGCCTCCTGTCCCACAACCGTGTCGAACGATTGCGGACGGTATTTTCTTGCCGAGACAATGAAATTCTCCATTCTCCTAAAAAGTTTTTCTTGATTTCAGCGCAAAGGTAGCGAAAATAAACGATTAAAAAGAAGACGCGGCGCATCTTTTTGAATAATAATAGATGTTTGCCGCCGGTGCTATTGTGAAACTCGAATAAAGTTATTATTTTTGCAACTTGTAAAAAGTAACGATAAGAGTATGAATATCAAATGGTCTGGATTGAAGAAGGCTCTGCCGTCTCCGGCTTTTCTGAAGAATAAATACGTTATAACGATATTTATCTTCCTTCTGTGGATTGGCATCGTCGATTCGAACAGCCTGTGGCAGAGAGCCAAGATGCAGTCGGAAAAGTCGGAACTCGAAGAGCGCATTGCCGAATGCAAGAAGGCGATAAAGCACGACAGCGACTGTCTCGACCGCCTGCAGAACGACTCGTCGGAGATTAGGCGCATTGCCCGCGAACGCTATTTCATGAAGGCCGACAACGAGGATATCTATATTCTTGAATAAACCGATGATTATGAAGAAATTGAAAGATTGGCAGGTAATGATGATGTCTGCCGGAATGATTCTTGTGTTGATAGGTGTCGGATGCTATTTCTTTCATCAATGGGCTGCCTATGTTGTTTATGGAGTGGGAGTTCTGATGTTCGTGCCTATGCAGCTTATGCAGCGTTACGATGGCAGCAACTTCATTCTCCGCCGCCTTCGCCGTATGCAGATTATCAGCGACGTCCTCTTTCTTGCAACCGGAATGCTGATGTTCCTTAACGGCAAGTTCATTCTTAACATGTATATCCGCAACGAGTGGATGCTTGCGCTCACCGTTGCCACAATCCTTCAGCTTTATACGGCCTTCCGTATTCCTGTCGAGCTTGAAAAGGACAAGTAAGTCTTACAGATGCTCGTCGAGATGCTTCTTGAACCTCTTGAAGTAGAGATATCCGGCAATCGACAGTCCGAAAGGAAATCCCCACCATATTCCGCACGCTCCGCCGTCCATTGCGATGCCGAACGTGTAGCTTAGCGGAATGCTTATCACTCCGTAGGCAATGAACGAGTATTTCAGAAGTTTCTTTACGTCGCCGATGCCGCGAAGGGCATTGACGAAGCACGTCTGAATGCCGTCGCCCACCTGATAGAACACCAGCGGAAGAACCATCGATACGACGGTTGCTGAGATGCGCGCAAGTGCCTCGGGGTCGCTGTCGGATATGAACAGGCCCGTGATGTGATGGCGCATCATGAATACGGCAGATGTGCTTATTATGCCAACCGCCAGAATCATGTGATATCCGGCATAGGCCGAATCCTTTATGCTCTGCCAGTTGTTCTGTCCGTAATGGTTGCTCACGCGGATGGATACCGCCGTTCCGATGCCGAGGTAGAACATGTAGATGAACGAGGCAAGCTGTACTGTTACCTGGTGCGATGAGAGAGCCGTGGTTGCGTCCCACGAAACGCCGCCCTTGCCCAGCAGCAGCGTAACGCCCGAGAAGGCCGCCAGCTCTACCACAATCTGTAGGGCGATGGGCCAGCCTATGTTGTTCTGCCGCTTCATCTCGGCAAGACTTATCTTTGCATTTTTCCACTCGGCGCGATACTTGGCAAAGCGCTTGTTGTATGCAAAGTTCACTATGTATATTGCAAGCATCAGCACTCGGCTTGTCGATGTAGCCCATGCCGCGCCGTCTATTCCCATCTCGCTGAACCCAAACTTACCGAAGATAAGCAGATAGTTGAACACTATGTTCCACAGATTGCCAACGAGGACAATCCACATCGTTGTGCGCGTGTCGTTTATGCTGTCCATAAACGATTTCATTCCCGTGCAGCCGCTCATTACGAGCAGCGACGGCAGCAGAATGATGTAGTAGTTCTGCATTAGCGGCAGCAGCGAGGCGTCGAGCCCCATGTATGGCAGAAGCAGATAGATGCCAGCCATGAGCGAGCACACAAAGAGTCCTTGAAGCATGTCGGCTAGGAGCGACGACTTCAGGGCGACGGTAATCTCGTGCGTCTTCTGCTGTCCGTACAGACTTCCGATGATAGGGACGGCAGCCATGCAGAAGCCCATGCTCAGAAGCTGGGCGAGCAGCAGCAGCGAGTTCACGAATCCGGCGGCGGCAAGCTCCGAGGCCGAGTGCTGGCCGAGCATGAGCGTGTCGGCCATGCTCTGTAGAACCATGCCGAGCTGTGCTATCGTTATCGGAATCCCGAGTCTCAGCAGACTTTTGTATTCGCGCTTGTAGTATGATAATTTCATTTTGCCTCTGTCTTATTCTGAAAAGTCTGCAAATATAATGACTTTTTTCTGATTAGAAAAATCGTATATTGAAGCAAGGGGATGGTAAAGGGGTGACAAGGGGATGGTAAGCCGATAACAAGCCGAGCCCAAGCCGATAGTAAGCCGATGGTAAGTGGGTAGCAAGTGGGTAGCAAGGGGGTAGGTACGGGGTAACTACGGGGAAGGTACGTTCAAGTAAGCCGGAAGGTTCGGGATGCCTTCGGGATTCGTTCGGGACGCATACTTTGTTTTCTTAATCAGAAGTGTCGTAAATAAAGACCATATTTGTTGCATTTTGAAAAAGTTTGCTATATTTGCAATTGAATAATAAGAATGAACAAATCTATAAAGAATATTCTCAAAGAAGTCGGAAGATTTATTTTGGCAATTGCTATTATGGTATTATTATTGGAAGTGTATATACATATAGAGAGAGTATATTACCATAATAAAATCAACCGATTATCTCCAAAACGTGAGACCGTAAAGGCTTATGTCTTTGATAGGACAGGAAGAGATTGGAAATCGATACACTATCGTTTTGTCGTAAAAGGAAAAGAATATTACGGAGAATCTCCTTGTTCTCGGAAACGACCATACCCTGACGAAGGCGATTCTATAGTAGTTTATTATGATGCTAATGACCCTGATGTGAATATGTGGCAAGGTTGTTTTGATGAATTAAGCCGCCATTAGTAACGCCCCCAAGGCGTAGTCTTGCAAAATAAACAATCGAGCGGAAAAGCGAAGAATCAAAATATTTCGTCTTTCCGCTCCTGTTTTTCAAAATATTGGCAAAAATAGGCTTCGGTTAAAAATAATTTTGTATATTTACTGCCGTTAAAACTGCAATTCAAAATTGTGAAAAACAGGTTTTACAATAGCAACAATCGCGCCGTTATAGACGAATTTGGCGTTGTGCAACAGGTAACGAACTACTACCCGTTTGGTGGTGTGTTCTCTACCAACGAGGCTGCTTACGCTAAAAGCCCAGATGCGCAGCCATATAAGTATAACGGCAAGGAACTCGACCGCACCCACGGACTCGATTGGTACGATTATGGTGCACGCAACTACGATGCCATTGTGCCGATGTTTACATCGATAGACCCTCATTGTGAAAAGTATTATAATGTTAGTCCGTATGTATACTGCCTTAACAACCCTATGAAATTGGTAGATAGAGATGGAAAAGACCCTGGTGATTTTTTTACGTCACCTGAAAATGCAGCAAAAGATTTTGGTATGTTATTTAATGGTAACTCTATAATTGCAAAACTGGAGTATGGGTCGACTATATTTGTTGTGTATAACGAAAAAAATGAAATGGGATATACGTATTCTGTACCTGCTGTTGGGGATGCTATTTCTGTTCAACCGTCTAAAGCACCTTCTGGAGCAAAAGTTGTCGCAAATGTACATTCGCATGGTGCTTATACTTACAATAGTAATGAATTTTCAGGAAATAGAGATAATGGAGAGATACTTACAGATGACAAGCGGAAAGTTTTAGTGGATGAAACAACAGACATTGGTAGTAATAACAAAGAAGGAGTAGTTGGTTTTCTAACAACTCCAAATGGTTCACTTCAAAAATATGACCCTAAGACTGGCAAAATTGAAGTGTTAGATAAAAATTTACCAAGTGATCCTTCTATGAAAAATCCAAATGATGATTCTGCTATGCCATCGGAAAGAAGATTAAACACCATAAAACCTACTAAGACAGAAATACGTGATATAGAATGGCAGAAAAAAATAAATAGTTATAAACTTTCAAAGTAGATAATATGAGAAAAATTGTAGAAAACAGTATCATGAGATGTCTTGTATTTGGACTTATGATATGTATATGCCTTCAGGCAAGTGGACAAGACAGCCTAAAGTGTGAAAAATACATTTATGTTGGCGAGAGAACTAGTGAACATTTCCCTGCTTTCCCTGGCGAAGCAGCGTTGGGAACCGATTTTGATTTGATATCAACGCCTCAGATGGCTTTTGAATATGCAGAAATGGTATTAAAATCAGTATACGGAGAAAAACAAGTTGCTTTTGAATATCCGTTCAGAATAGAGTTGGTGAATAAATGCTGGTGGTATATTTCCGGATCTTTACCGAAAGGATATTTGGGGGGAGTTGCTTATATTACAATTTCAAAAAGAAATGGGCAAATAGTTACATTGTATCATGCGAAGTAATAAATAACTAATTTAGTTTTAGTTTCTCCCCAAATAGTAGTTGTTAGAAATGTTTTAACACAAAGAAGTTTCCCCTAAAGAGTAGTCGTCTTTTGGGGGGCTTTTTTGTGTTAATGTATTGATACGCCAGTTCGGGATAAGAAAAGGCCATAAAAAATGGTAATCTCGCTAATTGTTTGTATCTTTATAGCTGTAAACAAACAAGTTACAAAACAAAAAGCGATGATTACCAAGGACAAAATTACAGAAATTTTCTGTATTATCGACGAGTTTGACAAAAATTTGAACGAAGAATTGA
>JAFZWM010000051.1 GCA_017617315.1 Bacteroidaceae bacterium | reverse complement strand
TCAATTCTTCGTTCAAATTTTTGTCAAACTCGTCGATAATACAGAAAATTTCTGTAATTTTGTCCTTGGTAATCATCGCTTTTTGTTTTGTAACTTGTTTGTTTACAGCTATAAAGATACAAACAATTAGCGAGATTACCAACTTTTATGGCCTTTGCTTATCCCGAACTGGCGTATTTGAATGAACTCACATTCCGCCAAAGCCGTTATAATACAAATTGCAATGGAACTTTTGTTGTGTATAGATTTTAAGTAAAATGAAAAGATTTTTTTATACGATGTTCTATATTATTCTGTCCGTTTCAGTGAACGGACAGAATATTATAGAACAGTTAAAAACGTTCAGCCAAAACGCCGATATGGATTGCTATTATAAAATGATAGAAAAGAACGTCAACATATATTTTAAGCAGGAGTATGAACATAGGGGATATTGGGCTTATTGTTCAAATTGTAGTAGCATAGAAATATTGAAGGATAGTGGTGGATACAGACTTGCTTCTCATTTGGTCAGTTATTTAACTGGTAAAGATGATATTGTATCGGACACGACCCGAATAGTGCCGATTCTTAGGGTTCAGTTCATAAATACCGATAGGTACAAAGAAGGTGATAATCTGTATGATTATATGTGCTTGGACAGTACAGTTGTTTTTTCTTTGGCAAGTGTAGATCGAAAGAATCGTGTAAAAGCTTATCTGCACTTCTTTAACAATTATTCGGGGTATATAATACCAAAAGAGGAACCACGATGGTGTAAAAGCCGGAGTGTTTATTATAAGAAAAATGTATTGAATAAAATAAAAGCAAAGAACCCAGATTTGATAATGTCGGCGGTGTTTATAGAAACGCCACATCTTCTTTATGTTAAGGATGGTTTAATCTTCGTATATAATCATGAAAAGGATGTTTCAACAGAACTCAATGAGTATGTCAGAAAAAGGTATAAGAGGTTAAGTCTGCTGAACGTGGTTAGAATTCCATATATTTATGCAAAATTGATTGGAGAGTTAACAACAACTGGGCATACTCCAAAGGACAGAATAAATTTGTGTCCGTGAAGTTGAAAAATTCTATTCCCTTAATTCCGCAACACAATTGCGCTAACTTGCAATCCTACTTTGTGACGTTTGTAAGTTCAGTAATATTGAAATCAATCAAAATCAGATAACAATGTTCCCCGAAAGGAGTTTTTCCCAGAACTCTTTTTCGGGGAATTGTTGTTTTCAGAAATTCATTTTTTGTATATTTGCCACATAAAAAACATTAAGATATGAAATTCTGTTGTAGTGACTTTGAAGGACAGTATTACGTTGGTAATTTTGGATTTCTGAAGATACGTTATTTGTCGAAAATAACTCAGGTGATGGAGGCGTTGGAAGATTCGAACGAGTAAAGTAAATTTATAACGGTGGAGGTGTTTTATTATGGGTAAGAAAGTAATATGTTTCGTTTATTATTTTTTCGTAATAATTTATTCTTTTGGACAAGATATGTATACGGAACAAATAAAGTGGAATGAGCATGTTGAGACTGCTTCCTATATTGATACATGCGATATGGTATTAACGATAAAACAAGAGTATCGTTATAAACCATCTTATACAAAAATGTTAACCAACAGTGAACATTCTTTTTTCTGTATTTTTGTTCCTGTTGGTTCCGGAATTCCAAGTTGGGGAATCTATGTTTATAAAAAAAATGATAATCATTGGGATTTGATTGCAAGAGGGTCTGTGGTAAGGTCTGTTTATGCTCTGACCGCACGGTTTAGTGCCAATAAAGATAAAATTTTATTTTTTACGGTTTCTTCTGGTGCAGATAAGGTTTCACCCGATTTAAAGTCTTTGGTTGATAAAGAGGAAGAAATAGGAGAGCTGTCTCTTTGTAAATTCTTGCATTAAGTAACTTGCAGTCGCCAAATAGTGCGGTTGCGCGTTTCATAATCTTGATAGTTATCCGATAAAGATAGCAATGTTCCCCGAATAGAGTTCTGTCGAATTCTTTTCGGGGAACAGTTGTTTTTTTCTGACAAACATTTTTGTATATTTGCACCTCGTAAATCGCTTATAAATAACAATAAATAAAACAAAAAATGGAAACAAATAGTTTAAATTCTTTAAGTCAGGAAAGGCTTACTCCCGCGCAAGCCTACAACGTTGGCGATGTCATTGCCTACAAAGTAAAATCAAACTATACAAGCTATTGCGAACTGATTGACGAGCAGACGGGCATCACGTCGTATCTTCAGGGAACGTCTAAACTTGTGCTGTCGAAAGGTCAGATAGTTAAATGCCGTATTCTGGCAATAAGCGAAAAGCATCCTAAAATAGAACTCGTTGACATCAGCGACTTTGAACAGAACAACGACAGCCTTTCAGAAGAAAAACTTACCGACTTGCTTTCGGAAAGAGAAGTGTCGTGGAATACCAAGGACTTTATAAAACTGCTTTTAACCGAGGAGAAGGAAAAATCGTTCGAGGCTCAATGCCACCGCTGGATTCAGAGCCTGCTGAATAAAAAGATTTCTTTGCCTACTGTCAGGAAAGACTGCTCCGACTTGCTCGAACTGTCCGAACTCCTTAATATTTGCAGCATAAACGAGAGAGACTTTTATCAAGAAAGACTGTCGCTATTGATAGAGCAGATGGACTATTACATCTTTGCTACCGAACTAATACATAACGAGGCAACCGAAGATTCGTCCGACACTCCGTCGTGCTTCATCGACAACCTGTTCGAAAAACTACGCGTTTCGGGCTTCGTTTATCATCCAAACAAAAAGTTCAACATCCTTTCTTGTCTGTTCTTGTGCAAGCCCGACTTGATGAAGCATCGCATAAAGGAACTTCTCGACATTATCTGCCAGAAAGACATACAGATATGGGAGCGCGAGCCTTTTTGCAGCGCCCTGATAAAACTGCTCGAACTGTATGTGAGAGAGTGCGACAGCAAGATTGACAAGATTAAGGACAACAAGGAGATTATAAACAACAACATGCTTGCGCTGGCTGTGCAGCTTAAGCTTATGGAAAAGTCGGGCGAGTCGGGCATTGCCGACTATCGTCTGAATGCTGCACGGCTGTGCGTACTGTCGTCGTACCTGTATTCTATCCGCCCCGAAAAGTTCATAAATGCGGCATACTACAATCTGTTCCATTCAAAGGCAAAGTTCCCGGCATATTCTATTCAGAACGTGAGCACTCTGCCTAACTATATCTTCAATCTTCCGTGCGGAAACATCGATACCATAAACTCGTTCTCGCGCGGAAACGGCCGACTGCTTGTCTCGGGCGAGGGAATACAGCTTCTGGCTGCTGCCGAGAATGAGAACCTTCGCCCCGTGTTCCCTACAAAGCTGGCTCTGTGGAAGAACTTGCAGGTGTATCTGTCGTCGAAGACCGAGACGAGCCTTTCTTCGATAAAGGCAAACGACATAACGCCTTATCAGTATGTGTGGGCAGAGATTGAGCAGGAACTGTTCGATGTGAAGAAAAAGACCGTAACCATTGCCCGCAACTCGAAAAAGCGCCATCGCATAGACGAGACCGTAAGGATAACATTCACTGGTCAGGACGAGTTCGACAGAAACAAATACTACTGCCAGATTGAGGACGAGATTGGCGGCAACGGATACATCTACGTCAGCGACATCGTTGCCTATTCTGTTGCCACCTCGCTGCGCCACTTCTATACGGCAGACGGCAGCCGCCTCGTTTTTCAGGCGCAGATTATTGGCGAGGAAGACGAACTGTTCCACTTCTCGATGATAGACGACCTCAAGAACTATTTCTCTAACGACTATTACACCTTCGACGAGGATATAATATGCTCTGTCGGCGGAAAGCCTAACAAATACGGAATGTCGCCTGCCATAACGCGCGACGGCGTGAGCGTGAGCCTCAGAAATGCAAGCGACTTCGAGGATGAGATTGACAAGAACACCATCGTAAGATGTCGTCTTAATGGCGCTGGAACGGGAACATTCCACATCTCGTGCGACATCGTTGATACAGACTACTACGAGTTCGACCTTAACACGGCCTTCAAGAGACTCATGGCCGAATGTAGCGTAGACAAGATTTCAAAAACGATTACCCAGCAGGAGGAAGAGCAGATTCTGAAGAGCGACAAACTCATAGACGAGGCGTATGTAAAGGAAGTAATCTACATGATAGACCGAATGGCTCAGATTGATTCGGAATATGTAAAGTCGTTCAACTATCTTGGCTTTGCCCGCGTTCTCTGCCTGCTTATAGGATGGGAGGCACAGGCGGCATACTACAAGGGCAGAATGGACATCATTGCCATGCTGCACGATTTCGCCACAAACTCAAAGGTTGATGAGGAGAAACTGGCACAGTTGGAGAATGCCAATGCCGAACTCTTCAGCAACAACGTGGTTCTGAAAGAGAAGTTCATGCAGTTGCAGATTGTCAGCTTTATGGACAAGGCCGAGCACAACGCCGAACTGTTTGGGCTGGCAAGCAACGCTTCGCTTAACAATCTGGCATCTCTCGTCTTGGCCTACAACATTACCAGGGCAAACAAATTGGAGACGTGCGCAACCGATATTCACAACAAGATAATCATGCTCCTCAACCTAAAGGGCGGCGAGACAGGACTGAAGCTCTACGGCTCGGGCGAGGAGACAGAAGAGGTTGAGTACAAGACAAGCATCGTATTCTGCGCCGAAAGCATGCAGCCCGACCACGAAAAGCAGATGGACGAGATTCTGAAGGTTGTAGATTCGTTCTTCAACACAAGGGGCGGAGTGCTCTATATTGGCGTAAACAACTTCGGCTATGGCGTCGGCGTTGAGGACGACTTGAACAATCCGCTGTTCTATGGCGACAAGGACAAGTATATCCGTGCCATTGTCGATGCCATTGCCATTAAGTGGGGTAACGACATAGCCACGACATACATAAAGAAGATTGACTTCGACAGGGAAAATACGGAGAAGGACGTGCTGGCTGTCGAAATCCTTCCTGTTCCGTCGGGACTGCCTTACAACGACATGTGGTATGTGCGTAAGGCAGGAAGCAAGAGAAAACTTACGGCAGAGCAGTTTGCCGAATATCAGCGAGTAAGCCGAACCGTGGTTCAGTCGGCCGCCGTAGCAGACGAACCGCTAAGGATTGTGCCTGAAGAATCAGTCGAGCAGACTCAGGATGCTGTGAGCGTGTCAAAGCCGTTCATCAGCTCTAAGGACGATGAGGTGCGCACAAGCCGCATCAGGAAAAACGTGCTTGTTGACTACGAAGACCCCGACAACTATGTTGAGCCGATAGCCCTGTTCAAGTTCCTAAGCGGCAACAAGTTCAAGAAAATAGACAGTTACGACTACGACGAGGACTCTCTGCTTACGCTTGCCGTTAAGGACGACGAGGTGAAAGGCTATCTGGTTCTTGGCTACGAAAACGGCAGGGTGGTGAAAGTGCCTGTCGAGGAGCTGCTCGAATATACATCGCGTGAGTACTCAAGATATGCCGGAAGCAAGCTCGTCTACGCCTCTCTGGCTCAGAAAGACGATGCCGTTCTTACAATATCGAAGGAGGACAAGGCGCGTCCGCGAGTGCTTATGCGTGCCGACAGTCTGTCTAATTTCGAGGAAACACGACTCATGGACGGCGGCGAACTTCCTTACAACGAGGGCCTGATGGGTGAAATTCTTGCCTACGAGGTTATTCCGGCCAAGTTCGTTGCCGAGTTCGAGGGCGTGCTCAACAAGCCGAAGACATCGCTCGGCTATCCCGACAACGCACTCAATTCGGGAATCATCAACAGACTTCACGAATGGGGAATTCATGAAATTTAACAGTCTTGCGTTCTTAGGATTTCTTCTTTTATGTATATTTGCACTCGTAAACTATTCGTGAAAATTAAATTTAAGAATTATGAACGAGACAGTTAAGCAGATTTTAGACATGCTCGGTGCCGACGAGAAACTGAAGAAGAACTTCTTCGACATCCTTAACGGCAACTCAACCGACAAGGTGGGCGCGCTGGTAAACCTTTTCAAGGAAGTTGGCAAAAACGTCTCGGCCGACGACGTGAAGAAGGTGATGGAAGCCGCCAAGTCGCTCCCAATCAACAGCGACATGCTCAAGAAGGCCGAGGGCTTGATTGACGGACTGAAGAACTCACCGCTCGGCGGATTCTTCAAGTAAGAAACAGAGAGTGGAGGCGGATGGCATTGCCTTTCGTCTCCATCCTTCAAAAAAAGAAAATATCATGGGTGTTAAAAGGTTTTTATTTTTTGTTTTTGCATTGGTGTGCATAACTGCACATGCCAATAGTCTTACTGACGGGGCAAAAGTACCGGAATTCCTGAAGTTTGATGGCGAAAAGACCGTCGTTGCCGATTCTGTTCTGCTCGACAAGATGCTTGGCGAGATGGATAAGAAATATCCCGAAAGCAAGACCAAGTTCTTCCTGTTTGTGCTTACCGACGACGAACTGAATGTGTACAGCGATTACAGGGTTGTCAGCAATGAGTATTTCGTAGATTACGATTCGGAGATAGAAAAACTGTATCGCGAAAAACTGTCTTACGGAATATGCTACTTCAAGAATAGGATAATCTTTGTAGCCGACAGAAGGTCGAATACAACCAAGAAGATTTTCAAGAAAACAAGCGAGGCTCTGAAGATTGTTTTGCCGATAAACAACAGCCAGAAAGAGCAGACTTATTTTTATTTCGATTTTAAGGGAAACCTTAAAAACTCTTTTGTTACGGGCAAGAAAAAATAGAATTATAAGCTCTGCAAAGAAACGCAACTCCTTTTTGTCGCGTTTCTTTGTCTTGTTGAACTCTAAGCATTGTGTGTCGTAATAAAAAACTTCGGAAATCTATGAGTAAACGGTTGATAATAAGGTTAATACTGTTTGCGATTACGCTTTTGCCTTCGTTGAAAAGTGGGGCGCAAAACGTGTTTTTTGGAGATACGTTGCGTTTTGATAGTGTGGTGGTTTGTAAACTGTTGTACAATAAAGAAAACGAACAAGCAGGATCGTTGTTCTCGAAATATAAGGATGCAATAGTTTTCTCTGGGACAGAAAAGAAAATATTAAAGATATTTTTCTTTGAAAAACATCTAATATCAAAATCTCCGTTGTTATATATGCGTCAAGGCAACACAACTTTAACCGAGAGTAATGTGTTGGCTGTAGATTATGGAAGGAATATATACCGCTCGCATATTGTTACTGATTTTAGAGTGTATATAAGTCCGGAAAATATATGGGTGGCTGCAACAAATCCGGATGGCGACCATCATCGTATTTCTGAAGTTTACAAATCTCCCGGCTTTTACTATTTCTTGTCAGATGTAAGAAAAGTAAAGGAATTCTACAAAAACAAGATTTACGCCGAGCCGACAGATGTCGTAAAAAGATATGCAAAGAAGAAAATTCTGATAGAATATTCCGACAGCCTTGGCAAGACTACGAGTTGCACAGTATCGGGAAAGCAGATTGCATTTGGCAACAAAAAGGTAAAAGATGCCAAAGCATTGAATTTTTGCCTCACGCGCCTCGACGATATGTTCTACAACGGCAACGACATGGCGCAATTCTACCATATCGAGAACAAGATAAAGCCCGAAGGTAAACTCTCGATAACCGTAGACCAAAAAGACTCTACTGAGATTCTGATGAAAGACAAAGTGATTGATGCCGACCGAGTTATGTATAACGAGAAGCTGTACGAACTTTTGGATTGTATAATCAATCTGTCAAAATAACATGTAGTTAAGGAAAACATCCTCTTGGTTCTGCCGAATTTTCGAATTCGGCTGAGTAAAAAAAATCGGGAATTTGCAATTCCCACCGTTTAAAACTATTTTTTGTATATTTGTAGCCTTTAGTGAAAATACAAAAGCGTAAAGATGAAAGAGTTGAAACATTATAGTGCAGATTTTGAGGTCGTTGTCTGTTTTATTATAATCGCATTAGTGTTTTGTATGTCACCTCATACAATATTTGACCTTACCAAGGAGTTTCCTGAAAATAATACAGGTATTGTTGTATTTTTTTATGTGGTTGTGGCGTTATGTTTGGTTTGGTATAATTTTTCAATAAAAAAAAGAAGGATAAAGTCCGACTATACAATCCTAAAACTTGACAAAGAGGGCATTAGTTATGAAATTGTTTCAAAGCCCCAAAAAATAAAGTGGAGCGATTTAAAGAAAATTGAAATTGTAAGATATAATGGATTTAAAGAGTTCATTTGTTTTTATACAGTTCAGAATAAAGTAAAAACTCTGAAATTAGAGAATAGCATAAAAATCCAAGATGCGTCTGTAGAGAAGTTTGAAAGGTCTGTCAGATACTATTCTGGTAACGAGAATATTCAAATATCTGTTGTTGATGAGGTCGAATACCCGCAGATTCCTTTTAACACTACTATTTCTGAGTCTTTTTTTCTGAATAGAAGACAGGAAAATACAGACGATAGCAAAAAGAGTAAACCATTGGAGGGAAAGTGCTATACAAAGAAGATGCCAGCTAGTGGTTACGATTATAATGAATTTATTTGTTTACTTTGTTGTTGGGGTATGATTCATGCTCTTGTGAGTCTTATTTTGACAATATACATAAGATGTAAATGCATTGTTTATTATGATATTACGGCAGCATGTGTTGTGTATAGTATTGTTGTGCTTGTCTGTATTATTATAGGCTACATGAAGGGAAATAAAAACCTGTATGTGGTTTTCAGAGTTGATAAGAATGGCGTATATCTTCATAACAGAGGTTATTATGCCATTACGTTAGACTGGGACGAGATAGAAAGAATAGAGTTGAATAGTGGTTATGATGAATATATTTTTTTCTGTACCTATGGAAAAAAAGTTTATCCGTTTAATATTTCATGTTTTTATAGTAAGAAGAACTATGGTCATCTTATAAGACTAAAAAGAATATTCAGAAAATATTCAAACAATAACAAACTTGAAATTAAAACCATAAATCTTGGTTCACCTCTCTATAATTCCAATTATCCCTTCTCTGAACAATATTTTCAGCCTCAAAAACGAAAATATTGTAAATAATTGGCTAGAATTATGTAATTTTGCACCCTGAAACAAAAAAGACAGGATAAGCCTATGCCATTAAGATTGCCAGATAAATTGCCAGCCATCGAGCTGCTGAAAGAAGAGGGCATTTTTGCCATCGACGATATTCGTGCCAACTCTCAGGACATCCGTCCGCTGAAGATTGCGGTGCTCAACCTTATGCCGCTGAAGATTGTTACCGAGACCGACTTGGTGAGGGTGCTATCAAACACGCCGCTTCAGGTTGAGATGAAGTTCATGAAGTTGCGCACGCACGAATCAAAGAATACATCTATCGAGCACATGGATGCCTTTTACGAGTTCTTCGACGAGGCGTTCAGAGACAACAAGTTCGACGGCTTGATTGTAACTGGTGCTCCCGTTGAGCAGATGGAGTTCGAGGAGGTTGGCTACTGGGACGAGATAAAGGAGATTTTCGAGTGGTCGAAAACCCACGTTACATCAACGCTCTACATCTGTTGGGCGGCGCAGGCCGGATTGTACTACCATTTCGGAGTGCCTAAATATCCGCTCGACAACAAGATGTTCGGCGTGTTCGAGCATGACATCACCAACACCAAAGACCCTCTGTTCCGCGGATTCGACGACCGCTTCTTTGCGCCGCACAGTCGCCACACCGAGGTCCGCCGCGAGGACATCGAGAAAGTTCCCGGACTGGAGATTATGTCGGAGAGCCGCGAGGCCGGAGTGTTCATCGTAAAAGCCAACGGAGGCCGACAGATTTTCATCACCGGACATCTTGAATATGCTCCAAACACGCTCGACGACGAGTATATCCGCGATCTCAGCAAGGGCCTGAAGATAAAGATGCCGGTAAACTATTATCGCGACGATAATCCTGAACTCGGGCCTATGGTGAGATGGCGCAGTTACGCATATCTCTTCTACAGCAACTGGCTCAACTATTACGTTTATCAGGAAACTCCATACAATTTGGAAGACATAAAGTAAATGAAGAAAGCAAAATACATTGAACTCCTCGCTCCGGCAAAGAATCTTGAGTGCGGAATTGAGGCTATAAAACACGGCGCTGATGCAGTTTACATCGGCGCTCCGCGTTTTGGTGCCCGTGCCGGAGCAACAAACTCCATCGACGACATAAGGCAGCTTGTTGAGTTTGCCCACATCTACCGCGTAAAGATTTACGTTACTGTAAACACCATTCTGCGCGACGATGAACTGAAGGATACCGAGGAGATGATATGGGAACTGTACAAGATTGGCGTCGATGCCCTTATTGTGCAGGATTTTGCGCTTCTTGGCCTTAATCTTCCGCCAATTCCGCTGCATGCCAGCACTCAGATGGACAACCGCACGCCCGAGCAGGCCAAATTCCTTGCCGACCTCGGATTTGAGCAAGTTGTTCTGGCGCGCGAGCTTTCTATAAGCGAGATTGGCGAGATTCACAAGGCTACCGACGTGCCGCTCGAGGTTTTTGTTCACGGCGCGCTGTGCGTCAGTTACAGCGGACAGTGCTACGTTTCGCAGCATTGCTACAACCGCAGTGCCAACCGTGGCGAGTGCGCCCAGTTCTGCCGTCTGGCTTTTGACATGATTGATGCCGACGGAAAGACGATTCACAAAGCCAAGCATCTTCTGTCTTTGAAAGACATGAACCAGAGCGAGAACCTTGAGGCTTTGATGGATGCCGGCGCACGCTCGTTCAAGATTGAGGGCAGACTGAAGGACGCCAGCTATGTCAAGAACGTAACGGCTTACTATCGCCAGAAGCTCGACGAGATTTTCAAACGTCGCGATGAATACCGACGCGCATCGAGCGGAACATCCGAACTTCAGTTCAAGCCCGTTGTGGCAAAGAGCTTCAACCGCGGTTTCACAACATATTTTGCCAACGGCCGTCAGCCCGATATCGCATCAATCTACACGCCGAAATCGCTCGGCGAGATGGTGGGCACGGTTAAGGAGATTGGTCGCGGAGGCCGATATTTCTCGGTTGCCGGAATAGCGTCGTTCAGCAACGGCGACGGACTCTGCTTTGTCGATGAAAACGGCTCGCTTCAGGGCTTCAGGGTGAACAGGGTAGAGGGCAACCGCCTTTATCCAAAGAATCCTGTTCCGGGCTTGAAGCAGCGCGTCAGACTTTTCCGTAACAGCGACCAGGAATTCGAGAAACTTTTGTCTAAAGATACGGCAGAACGCCGTCTGGCGGTAGAGATGAAACTCTACGAGACAGCCGACGGATTCGCCCTCACGGCAACCGACGAGGACAACGTGAGCGTAACCCTCGCCTTCGACCGCGAGAAGGAACTGGCGCGTTCTCCGCAAGAGAACCAGATTCGCACGCAGCTTGCAAAGCTCGGCAACACGCCTTTCGCGCTAAAGAATCTCGAAATCGAGTTCTCCGACAACTGGTTTGTGCCGTCGTCGGTCCTTGCCGAGTGGCGAAGGCTGATAATAGACAAGCTTCTGCAAGACAGAATGATAACCCATCCGCAGAACGTGAGCAAGAACGTGAGGGCAGAGAAGACCGATGCACGTTTCCCTCTTCTGCCCGAAAAACTCGACGGCGACGGGCATTGCAACTATCGCGCCAACGTGATGAATGCCAAGGCGATGGATTTTTACAAGCGCCACGGCCTTACGGAGGTAGATTGGGCTTACGAACGCGAGCCAAAGAACGGCGCGGTGCTGATGATGTGCCGCCATTGCATAAAGTTCATGGAAGGCTGGTGCACAAAGCACGGCACACGCAAGTCGCCTTTCCGCGAGCCGTATTATCTGCAATCGTCCGACGGACGGAAGTTCCGCCTTGAGTTTGATTGCCGAAACTGTAGAATGAACCTTCTTGAAGCATAACGGATTTTTATGAAGTACCTCGTTTATTTTCTCGCGCTTGTAATGCTGGCATCGTGCCACCACAAGCATGTCGATGTGGCTGACATCCAAGGATATGATGAGCAGGCGTTCGACTCGCTCTGCTTTGTCCGCGACCATCATTACTCGCAGAACTATAACTTCGAGGTGATAAAAGATTCGCTCGTTCTCAGGGCCGAACTTAACGATACGGCGCAGGTTGCCGTTATTCACAAGGGCGAGGATTTGGTTGTGGCTGATTATTTCCGTGCCACTCCCGAGATGCTCGCAAAGGATAGCGTTGACAGCATATTCATAAAGGTTGCGCACGACCAGCTGACCATTGGCTGGGTTTCGGAGAACGACCTGCTCGAAAAGGTTGTGCCTACCGACCCCATTTCGCAGTTCATACACTTTTTCACGCACAGTAAGCGATATTATTTTCTTGTGATAATGGCAATGGGCATTGCCTTCTTCCTGTATCGCAAGTTTACCCGCCAGAGAATAAAGATTGTGCATTTTAACGATATCGACAGCTTCTATCCAACGCTGCTGTGCCTCGTCATTGCCACATCTGCAACCATCTACGGAAGCATCCAGAGGTTCTTGCCCGAGCGGTGGATTGACTACTACTATCATCCAACGCTCAATCCGTTCGAGATGAGCGACATCCTCTTTGCCTTCCTTCTTTCGGCATGGCTTATTCTAATCTGCGGACTGGCGTTGCTCGACGACCTCAGCCATCAGCTTGGCCGAAGTGAGTCGCTCTCGTACCTCTTCACCTTGGCAGGCGTGTGCGTGGTGTTGTATATGTTCTTCACCATCAGCGTTTATTTTTACGTTGGATATGCCTTCTATGTGGCTTATGTTTCCTTTGCAATCCACCGTTATTGGTTCAGGAACAGAAGTCGGTTTTATTGTGGAAGATGTGGCGCTAAGATGCATAAAAAGGGCGTTTGTCTACATTGCGGTGCGATAAACGAGTGATTTCTTGGCTTTTCGATAATAAAAATGTATATTTGCCCAATAGGTAATAAACGACGAATATAAATATTATAACCCATGTTACGCATTGTCAGAGTGATTATTGCAACGGTGGTTTTTGCATTGGTCACACTTTTGTTTTTTGATTTTACAGGGACGATGAGCGGAGTGGCTGGTTGGATTCCGAAAATCCAGTTTTTGCCGGCTGTTCTTGCCCTAAACCTTTTGGTGGTGGCGATACTTGTTGTCCTCACGCTTGTGTGCGGACGCATTTATTGTAGTGTTATCTGTCCGTTGGGAATTTTTCAGGACGTGGTTTCGTGGCTTCACGGCAAGTTCAAGAAGAACCGCTTTGTCTACAAGCCCGAGATGAAGGTTATGCGCTACGGCTTCCTCATTCTTTTTGTGGCAACGCTGCTTCTCGGCTTCGGCTCGATAGCCGGAATAATAGAGCCTTACAGTGCGTTCGGCAGAATAATGTCGAACATCTTCCAGCCGCTTTATATTCTTGGCAACAATGCCTTGGCTGATGTGGCAGAGAAGAACGACAGCGTTATGTTCTATCACGTTGATTTGTGGTGGATTAAGTCGCTCGCCGTATTCATTATAGCAGTTGCAACATTCTTGATTGTCAGCCTGATAGCATGGATTGGCGGCAGATTGTATTGCAACACCGTCTGCCCAGTCGGAACGATGCTCGGCTTCCTTTCGAGATTCGCTTGGCTCAAGCCAGTGATAGATGCCGACAAGTGCAACAAGTGCGGACTATGTGCCCGGAACTGCAAGTCGCAGTGCATCAACTTTAAGGAACACGAGATTGACTACAGCCGTTGCGTTGCCTGTATGGACTGCATCGGAAAATGCCACAAGAGCGCCATCAGCTTTTCTCATCCAAAGAAGAGTCCGAAAACAGAGAATGAGAATGTTGATACATCAAAGCGCGCCTTTATTGCAACGGCGGTTACGCTTGCATCTGCATCGGTAATAGAGAGCCAGGCAAAGAAGGTTGACGGCGGACTTGCCGTGGTAGAGGACAAGGTTGCCCCTACACGCAAGACAGCCATCACTCCGGCCGGATCACTGAGTGCAAAGAACGTGCAGCAGCATTGCACCGCCTGCCAGTTGTGCATTACGGCGTGTCCTAACGGCGTGCTGCGTCCGTCAACAGACATCGAGACATTCATGCAGCCGCAGATGTCGTACGAGCGCGGATATTGCCGCCCAGAGTGTACGCGATGTGCCGATGCCTGTCCGGTTGGCGCAATAAAGCCTATAACCGTCGAGGAGAAGAGCTCTACCCAGATTGGCCATGCTGTGTGGATTAAGAAGAACTGTATTCCGCTTACCGACAATGTTGAGTGTGGAAACTGCGCACGCCATTGCCCGTCGGGAGCAATAATGATGGTTCCTTCTGACGAGAATGACGAGACATCTCTGAAGATACCTGTTATAGATACCGAAGTCTGCATTGGCTGCGGTGCTTGTGAGAATCTGTGTCCTGCGCGACCATTCAGCGCAATATATGTTGAGGGACACGAAGTTCATCGTACAATCTAAATTTTCAAAAAAGGCTATGGCACAGAAGATAAATCGCCGTCGTTTCTTGAAACTGTTCGGGGCTGGCTCGGCAGTTCTGACGGCATCGCTATATGGCTGCGACAACAAGACGCAGAAAACGGTAATGAAGGAGAAGGCTCCGAGCGACGTTCCGACCGACAAGATGACGTATCGCGTAAATCCGAAGACGAAGGACAAAATATCAATCCTCGGCTACGGAATGATGCGACTGCCAAACATAGAGCAGAAGGAGTCGAAGGACGGAAAGCCAACCGAAACCGTGATAGATCAGGAGCAGGTGAACCGACTGGTTAAATATGCTCTCGACCACGGAGTAAACTATTTCGACACATCGCCAGCCTATTGCAAGGGACATTCAGAAGAGTCTACCGGCATCGCCCTGAAAGCCAGCGGATATGACCGCTCGAAATACTTCGTGGCAACAAAGCTGAGCAATTTCTCGCCCGACACATGGAGCCGCGAGGCAGGCATAAAGATGTATCACGACTCTATGAAGTATCTTCAGGTCGATTACATCGACTATCTGCTTCTGCATGCCGTTGGCGGCGGTGGAATGGAGAACTTCAACAAAAGATACATGGATAACGGAATGCTCGACTTCCTTGTTGCCGAGCGCGAAGCCGGAAGAATAAAGAATTTGGGCTTCTCTTATCATGGCGACATTGAGGTGTTCGACTATCTGCTGGCAAATCACGACAAGTACAAGTGGGACTTTGTGCAGATTCAGCTTAACTATGTAGACTGGCTTCATGCCAAAGAGACAAATCCGCGCAACACCAATGCCGAATATCTCTATAACGAACTGAAGAAACGCAATATCCCGGCAATTATAATGGAGCCGCTGCTTGGCGGACGACTGAGCAAGTTGCCAGACCATATCGTGGCACGACTTAAACAGCGCCGTCCCGAGGACAGCGTAGCTTCGTGGGCCTTCCGCTATGCCGGACATCACGACCGCGTGCTGACGGTTCTGAGCGGAATGACGTATATGGAGCATCTGCAAGACAATCTGTGTACCTTCAGTCCGCTTGTAGACCTTACGGCAGACGACCTCGACTTTCTTGAAGAAACGGCGAAGCTCATCGTCTCATATCCAACGGTTCAGTGCAACGACTGCAAATATTGCATGCCATGTCCTTATGGTATCGATATTCCTGCTATCTTTGTACACTATAACAAATGCGTTAACGAGGGCAACGTTCCGAAGGATGCAAGAGATGCCAACTATGCAAAGGCCCGAAAGGCATTCTTGGTAGGCTACGACAGAGCCGTGGCAAAGGTCCGTCAGGCCGATCACTGCATCGGTTGCGGACAGTGCTCGCCACATTGCCCGCAGAATATAAACATTCCGGAAGAGCTGCATAGAATAGACGGCTTTATCGACCGTCTGAAGCAGGGAATATTGTAACAATAAATAATTAAGAATATGTTTGGATTAGGAACACCTGAATTGTTGTTTATCGCCCTCGTGGTGCTGTTGCTTTTTGGCGGAAAGAAGATTCCGGAGATGATGCACGGACTTGGCAAGGGCGTACACAGCTTTAAGGAAGGAATGAAGGGCGAAGACTCTTCGGCCGACGACAAGAAGGATTCAAAAACAGAATAGCATCGTGGCTGAAAAGGAAACGATGACTTTTTGGGAACACCTCGACCAGTTGCGCGGAATTATTGTCCGTGCAGTGGTCGCGGTGTGCCTTTTTGCCGTGGCTGCATTCTTCTTTAAGGAAGAACTTTTCGACATTGTGCTTGCTCCAAAGCAGAGCACTTTCATTACGTTCAGGCTTCTGTCGCGCTTCAGCCCGATAGAGCCGTTCTCCGTCAATCTTATAAACACCGGGCTTGCCAGTCAGTTTATGATTCATGCCAAGGTTGCGCTCTATGCCGGCATCTTCTGTGCCGCGCCGTATCTGCTCTATCTTGTGTTCAGCTATGTGTCTCCGGCGTTGTATGCCAACGAGCGCAGGTATGCCGTAACGCTGGTAGGGTCGGGCTATGCCATGTTCATCATCGGCACGGCGTTGGGATATTTTCTGATATTTCCGTTCACGGTAAAGTTCTTGGGCGACTATCAGGTTAGCGAATCTGTTCCGAACCTGATAACGCTCGAATCGTATATCGACACGTTCATGATGCTCAATCTGCTTATGGGCGTGGTGTTCGAGATTCCAATCCTGTGCTGGCTTCTTGCCAAGTTCGGACTTCTGAAGGCCGCTTTCATGAGAAGATACCGCCGTCATGCCATCGTGCTCATTCTGGTGGCGGCAGCCATCATCACCCCGACTACCGACGTTTTTACGCTTCTGCTCGTTTCGGTGCCAATCTTGCTGCTTTACGAGGCAAGCATAATATTGGTTTCTTGCACAAGTAAAAAATAATTCTTACATTTGCGCCCGACAAACTTTAATCATTATCATGTTTTTATGAAAAACCTAAAATTATTAGTTTCTGTTCTGCTTTTCGGAACAATCTCAGTAAACTTGTTTGCGCAAGACTGCTGTAATAAGAACAAGCGTCTGCCGCTTACAAAAGAGGCGTCTGCCTTGCTTGCCAATCTGAAGAAATCGCCCGAGAAAGGCGTGATGTTCGGTCATCAGGACGATACGTTCTACGGCGTTACTTGGGCTTACGAGAAAGACCGAAGCGACATTAAGGACCTTACGGGCGACTATCCGGCCGTGATGGGTTTTGACCTTGGGTGGATTGAGAAGCCCGACACTATGAACCTCGATTCCGTTCCTTTTCACAAGATTCGCGAGGAGGCGATAAAGCATTTCGAGCGCGGCGGAGTGGTAACAATAAGCTGGCATCCCGACAATATCGTTACCAAGAAGACAAAGAGCGCGTGGGATGTGAGCCGCAACGACATTGTGCTCAATATCCTGCCTTATGGATATTATCACGACGAGTTTGTACAGCAGCTCGACCGCGTGGCAGATTTTCTGGCTTCGATAAAGACAAAGGACGGCGTTAAAGTGCCTATCATCTTCCGTCCGTGGCACGAGAATTCGGGCAGCTGGTTCTGGTGGGGCGAGAAGCTCTGTACAAAGAAGCAGTATCAGGCTCTTTACATCATGACTCAGCAGGTTATGAACAAGCACGATCTCGACAATCTTATCTGGGCTTACTCGCCGGGCATCGAGGCAATGGGCAACAAGGAGAAGTTCCTCGAACGCTATCCGGGCGACGAGTATGTTGATTTGCTCGGCTTTGACGGCTATCAGTGGGGCAGCGAGGAGGAATACAAGATGATTCTGGGCAAGAATCTGCCAATGCTCGTAGAGGTGGGCAAGGAGCATGACAAGGCGGTGGCAATAACCGAGATGGGCTTCGTGAGCATTCCTACGGCCGACTGGTGGACTAGGGTGGTGAAGCCTTTCATCGACGAGAATCCGGTTTCGTATCTGCTGGTATGGCGCAACTATCCGAAGGAGTATTTCGCTCCGTATCCAAAGCAGGTTTCGGCAAAGGATTTTGTAAAGTTCTACAAGGCAAAGAACACTCTGTTCAGCCGCGAGGCAAAACAACTTGAATTGTATAAGTAGTTTAGAATGATTTTATAACGCAATACCGCGCTCCGGGGATTCTTTCTTCGAAGCGCGGTATTTGTTAACGGCTATTTATTGAGCAAAGCTAAGAAGCCTATCTGTTACCTTTTGCTCTGTTATGCGTTTTGCAAAGCATCTGACAGTTCTTTTCGGTTGTTTCGCCGCCTTTGCTCCATGCCTCAACGTGGTCGGCATCCATTTCTTCCAATTTCCAGATTCGTTTTTTGTTGGCTTCGTGCCCAATGGCACAGAGAGGGCAGTTTGATGTTTCTTTCTTTTTTGCGCGGTCGGTTTGCGTTTTGTAAACCTTGCGTATTATGTTGTTTTCGAAAAAACGGATGTTTAGCAGTCTTGTGTCTGTGCATCCGCCAAGAACATATTCAAATACACCTTTCTTGTCCCTCACGCAGTCGTCAGACATCAGATTGGCAACCTTTTCGGAGATTTCTTTGTGGTTGTACGGATTAGAGTGATATTTCTCGTACAACTCGCCCCAGTTTATGCTCTTCATCTCCTTGTATGTGTCGTCGAAAATTGTATCAGCCCAGTTTATTACCGAGTCGAAATATGTCTTAATCTCGTTTATGTTTGTGTCGCGGCGATGCAGACTCATGTATTTCTCTATTTCTCCGCGGCTAACCCAATTTAATGCAGTTTCGAGATATTCCTGACGCTTTACGTTGCCGCTGAGATACGAGTCCCATTTCTGAGTTGAAGGGTTCTGCGAGTTGCTGAACGTTTCCTTGCATTTAGTTACGAACGGACCAGAGTAAATAGCGTTTAGCGTTTCCTGATTGTTTAGCGGAATGCCAGCGATGTTTATCGTCTTGAACCATTCTTTTATCTCGCCCTCGGCATTTTCTCCTTCGCCCTCGCACACATAAACCAAAAGTTCTGTATTGAGGATAAACTGCTGAGAATCTTTGTTCAAACCTGAGAAATATTGCGGCATGTTGTTTATCTTTACGGCAAAATTCTCTTTTAGAAATCTGCCGAGCGATGTTATGCGTTGCTGCCCGTCGAGGACCTCTAACTGCCCGTTTTCGGTTTTGTTAAAATAGATGAGGCCGAGAGGATAGCCTTTAAGAACCGACTCAATTACAGCAACATCGCGTTTGTTTTCGGCATAGATATAGTTGCGCTGATATTCGGGCTGAATAGTTAGTTTGCCTGCCAAGCCGTAAAGTCCTTTGCCTTCGAGTTCGTTGTATTCGAAGCCGTCGCAGATTTCGGCAATTGTGTACTTTTTGAATTCTGTTTTCATAAGTGTCAGAGAACTGCTGCTATTTTCTTGATTTCTTTCAGAATATCGTTGAGAGATGTATCTTTGCGTGCAGTCTGCATATTGTATTTTGTCTGAAGATACATTAGCGAATCGGCTGGCACATCAAGAGCAGCCTCGAACATCAAGGCGGTCTTGGCTGTGAGCGGACGGTGTCCGTTCAGAATCTCGTTGATGACAGAGTAAGCCACTCCCATATTTTTTGCAAGTTGGCGCTGACTAATGCCACGCTCTTCTATTTCGTCCTTCAACACCTCGCCAGGATGTGTTGGGTATGCTCCGTAACCTAAGTTTCCCATGATTATATATTATTTATAATGATTAGACAATTCTATTATATTGCATATTGTGATTGCACCTTGTTCTGAAGACTTGAACTCTATCCGGTATTGGTCGTTAACACGAACAGACTCTAGTCCGGCTTTGTCGCCCAGTAATTTTTCGTAATGTAGTGAACGATAGCGATATAAGTCGGCTATTTTATCTACGGAATCGAGAATGTTTACTACACGAACATACTTCCTCACTATTTGAGGTTGGAAGCGATGTTGCTTATCGCTGGCTTCGCCATTGTAAAACAATTCGCGCAAATAGTCCTTTTCGAACGTTATTTCCATCTGATATAATGTTTGTTAGATGCAAAAGTAACGTAAACTTATTATGTTCGCAAATTTTGCGAACATATTTTAAAGACTGCTATTGTTTTTTGCGGATTAAGATGCGTGCGTATATCGATTTTGGAATACCATTTGTTATTATTACACCTCGTGCGTTTAAATCATTTGCATTTTTGTATTCTTCTTTCGTATATTTCTTTGTTTTGTATGGGTCGTCATTTCTTTGAGTTATTCCCAATATTTCAAATTGTTCGGGGCAGTATTTGTCCAGAAAGGAAATCGGAACGCCCATTATTCCGTCATAATCTCCCGGAATGGCATCGGTGAAGGGAACTTCTATTGCATCATAATTGTCATAATGCAAATAGCTTGTTTTTCCTTTAATTTCCTTGTGTTTACTGTGTTTAAGGTTGTCAGCCATCGTCATAAGTTGCAGAGGTTGATGACGGCGACCGTGGTCGATGTTGGTAAACCAGCAACAATTTCTGAATTTCACGAGTTGGTTTTCAAAATCGTAAACACCGTTTGCGTAATCTTCTCTTGGAACGCAAACTCTGAAGTATGCATTTCCTTTGTTGAAACCATTTCCAAGCCAAATTCTGTTTTCTTTAATCAGCGGAAAGACCTCTTTATATGTTATGGCATTCATATTTCCGATTATCAGAAACTGTTTGTCGGCTTCCATAATCCATGAAATGAACTCACGGAAAAGTGAGAACGGCGGATTTGTAACGATAATATCTGCTTCGTTGCGGAGTTCTTTTACTTCGTTGCTGTTGAAGTCGCCATCGCCTTCGAGATAGCCCCATTTTAAGTCATTAATGTCAATACGTTCATCGCCATTTATGTCTTTGTCGAGAATGTATATTCTACCTTTAGTTTGTGCTTTTTCTTTGTCGAATTGCGGAGTTCCGTCATCTATGAAAAAATCTCCGTAAAAAGTACCGTATTTCAGTTTTTTGCTGTCGGGAGCGTAACTTGTAGAAATGAGCTTCTTGATGCCGAACCGCTCAAAGTTCTGTGCAAAGAATCGTGTAAAGTTGCTCCATTTAGGGTCGTCGCAGGGCAGAAGTACGGTTTTGTCTCTGAATACATCGGGATTGTATTCGAGGTATGCGTTTACTTCTTTCTGAATATCTTCGTACTGTGTGTAGAACTCATCGTTCTTTGCGTTTTTTGCTTGAGCCAGATTTTTGTTAGCCATAATTGCGATTGATAGATTTTTAGGCATCTGACTATCAATCGCCGCAAAAAGAAAGCGTGATGCTTCTTATTGCGTTAAGCTAAGGGGCAAGCCTAGGAAATGGAACCCCCGTCAATTAATAAGAATACACCACGCCTTTATGGCGAGTGCATTGCTATATCAATTGACAGGGCTGCCCATTTTCAGACACCCCAAAACGAACTATTACTTCTTAGCGGTTTTTATTCCAAAATAGTTTCCTAGGCTTTTTGGCTTAACGCGAAATAATAGCAAATGCTTTGTTCTTCGGGATTTCTCCCCCGAATTATCTGCAAAGGTAAATAATTATTTTGAAAAACTCATTTTGTGCCTCGATTTCTTTTTCCAGCCTTCGGGATTCCTTCGGGTTTTTTGAAAACAGAAACGCGCCCGAAGAGTTGTTTCCTCTCGGGCGCGTTAGTTAAAGTTTGGTCGTATTGTTTGTTACTTGAAAATCTTCTTTGTCTCGCCGTTTGCGTTAAGGATGTATATTCCGCTTGGAATGTTGAGCGAGTTGATGTCGAACTCGCCTGTTGCAACAATCTGTCCGGCTGCGTTGTAGAGAACAGCCTTGCTGCCGCTTACGCAAAACTTTACGGTCTTGACATCGGTTGTGCCAGAAACCTTGTAATAGATGGTTATTGAGGCAATCAGCTGCTTGTTCTTGCCGTTAGGGTCAACTTCGGTGGTTGTAATCTTTGAGTTGTCGAACTTCATTACAACGCTCTTTGTTGCCTCAAGGTCGGTAACGGTTGCCTTAACAGCCTTCTGTCCGTTTGTGCCGCCCGGGAATGTAACGGCATTTGCAAGTTTGTTGTCATCTGTACCGTCGGTATAAACTCCAATAAGGTCGATAGAACGGTCGGCAGTTGCCGATTTGTTGTTGCTGTATCCCTCGAGTTCGATGCCAGTGATGATGTAGCCCTCGTTTACAGAGATAGCAATCTGGTCGTTCACGTTTGTTCTGATCTTGAGATAGCTGCCGTTTGGCGATGCTGTAAGTTCGCCGTTCTCTCCGGCAGTGAACGATGTTCCTGCAAGTGTTCCCTTGTCGGCAGAAGGGTAGTGCGAGCCGTCGATAATCTCGAAGTGCTCGGCATTCTCGTCAACCTCAACAACCTCGGCAGTGTATGCCGGAGCGTGCGATGTTGTCTTTGTTGCGTATGTGCTTCCGTCAACGCCCAGATAGTCGGCAAGGTTGAATCCGAGGTGAGGAGGCTGGTTATAGCTTGCATTCTGCCAAGCAATAGCCATGCGGTACTGGTGGTCTTGCATCAGGCAAGGCACTTTGTATTCGGTTTCCTCGGGAGTTGAGAAAATCATTATCTTGAATGTCTTCGAAGACAAGTCGCCGTTATACTGATACATCACGATTTCCTCGCGCCAGTCGCCAAACAAATCGGCCTGAAGACATGGCGTAGCCTTTGTCGTGTTGCAAGTCTGAGGGTCGCCGTGCGATGTGAACAACTGGAATACGCTATTACCTTTAGTAGAAGTGTTGTAGGTCAGGATTCGTGGATAACTTTTATATGTATGATCTTTGTCGTAGCATCCGTCGAAAGTCTGGTCGTAAGGATCGCCAGTCCAGTAGATGCGGAAGTTGCAGTCTGGCTTGCTTGAGCCAAGAACTGTTCCGTCGGTGCATGAGCGTACGTTGTTGTCGGCAGATGACCAGAACTCGAATCCGCGGTTTGCCGGAATGTAGTCGGCTGCCAAGCCACGACCGTTATCCTTGCTGCTTTCTGCGCTGAATATCAGCTCTCCTGTTGTTCCGTCGTGAACATCGTAGCCGAAAGGTGATTCCTCGTGAGGCATCATAACCTCAAGTCCCGGACGGTCTGGGCAGAGGTCGGCAACATGAAGGGCATCGCCGTGACCTTTTCCGGTTGAGCACATCAGTCTTCCGTCGTGGCCTATGGTTGCGCCGCCTGTAATGATGTCGTCCAGTCCATCGCCGTTAACATCGGCAACGCTGATGCCGTGAACGCCCTGTCCGTAACTCGAACTGCCTGTTCCGTTTGCCAAGAGGCTGTTGTTGGCATTGTAAGTCTGCCAAGAACCTTTAATGCCAGAGTGCAGCCAGCGTGTTTTCAGTTCAGTTCCGTTCCAGTCTACAGCCCACAGGTAGCAGTAAGTGTAGTAGCCTCTCTGCATAATGGCAGAAGGCAGTTTGTTTGTTCCGTCAAGATGGGCAACGGCAGCGTTGTATCTCTCGCCGCGGTTGTAGTTTGTGCTCTTTCCGGCAACGCTTTCCCAGTCGGCATACGTCATATCGGCGTTGCCTGTTGTACGTGCACGGTTTGGACTATACCAAATGGTGTGCATAGCCTTTCCGGTTTCGCCGTTGAATACTGTTAGAAGTTCCTCTCCGCCAGTTACATGACCGTTTGAGTTAAGATATATCTTTGTATTGTTTATGCCCTTTATTGCAGCATCGGTTGCAGCTGCCGAGACATAGTTTCCGGCTGCGTCGGTAGAGCCCGGAGCAGTCTTGCAAATCATCTCAGCCTTTCCGTCGCCGTCGAAGTCGTAAACGAGGAATTGGGTATAGTGGTTTCCGGTACGGATATTCAGTCCGAGGTCTATGCGCCACATAAGCGTGCCGTCTGCCTTGTATGCATCTATCACGCAAGGCGATGTGTATCCGCTGGTTCCGTTGTCTTTGGAGTTGTTAGGCATCCATTTCAGAACGTACTCGTATTCGCCGTCGTCATCGAGGTCGCCAACCGACATGTCATCGGGAAAATAATAGCCCTTGCTTCCGCCATGGTTGGCCTGAGCATCCGGGCGGCTTACGTTGAACGATGTGAACATGTTATCCCACGCTTTAGTCTCGGCCGATTCTTTTACCGTGCCGTTTACGATGCACTCAACCTTATAGGTTGCGCCAGCCTCGCCCTGCTTGTCGAGGAAGTTAGTCTTTGTGGTGATTGGGGATGAATTCAGCAGAGTTCCGTTTCGGTAAACGTTGAACGCCATCTGGGCATCGTCGCCCTTTAGCGAACGCCACGAAACAAGGATTCCGTTAGAAGCCTTTACGGCAACAGGTGCTCTGTTTAGCTTTTCTGCAACTTGCTGTGCCTGTGTTGTTTGAACTCCGCCGAGCATTAAGGCCGACAGCAAAATGGTCTTTGAGAATTTGTATTTCAGGTTCATAAAAATTAAATAAATGTAGTTAAACAATTTCGGCACAAAAGTAATTAAAATATTAGATTGTAGTTAAAAAGTAATTCAATTTATTTGTGTGTATCAAAAAAATAGGGTATTTTTGCCACTTAATCAATATATTGCGTCTTGATTTGTGAACGCTAACGGAAATGTACTAATTGCAGAATAAATAAATTCTATATCAATAATTTTAGGTAATAAAAACATGTCTAACAAATTGAAAAGATTCCGCGCTCTGCTGTTCTTCGTAATGGCAATGATATCGCTTAGCGTATCGGCGCAGACTGTTTCAGGTGTAGTCAAAGACCAGACAGGTGAGCCTATCATTGGTGCCAACATTCTTGAGCAGGGCACTACAAATGGTACTATCACCGACTTGGACGGAAACTTCACTCTGAGATTATCAGGTAACAAACATCTGCTCGAGATTTCATATGTTGGTATGAAGTCTAAGACAGTAGATGTAAAAGGAAAGACTAAGATTGAAGTAACCCTTGAGGACGACTCTAAACTGGTTGACGAGGTTGTCGTTATTGGTTACGGAACAGTAAACAAGCGCGACCTTACAGGTTCGGTTGGTTCGGTTAGCGCAAAGCAGATTGGCGAGTTGCCTGTGGCTTCGGCTTCTGAGGCTCTTCAGGGAAAGCTTGCCGGTGTGTCAGTTACTACAACCGAGGGCTCGCCAGATGCCGATGTTAAGATTCGCGTGCGTGGTGGCGGTTCGTTGTCTCAGGATAACTCTCCGCTCTACATTGTAGACGGATTCGAGGTTTCTTCTATTTCTGACATCGCGCCTTCGGATATCGAGAGCATCGACGTACTGAAGGATGCTTCTACAACTGCAATCTACGGAGCAAAGGGTGCTAACGGCGTTATCATCGTAACAACAAAGAGCGGTCGTGCCGGCAAGATTGATGTAAACTTCGGTGCATCATTCGGTCTAAAGAAGGCTCGCAAGTTGGTTAAGGTTATGGATCCTTACAACTACGCTTACTACCAGTACGAACTTGGTTCGACAGATTACGGCGACTATGACGATCTTGAAATCTGGAAGTCAATCAGCGGCGAGGATTATCAGGATAAGATTTTCGGCAACGTCGGAACTCAGAACCAGTACAACCTTAGCGTAAGCGGCGGTAACGAGTTGGTTAAGTTCAACGTAAGCTACTCTCACAACGGCGAGAACAGCATTATGAAGTCATCTTCTTTCCGCAAGGACAACGGTAACGCAAAGCTGAACTTCAAGTTCACAAAGTGGCTGTCGCTCGACTTGAACGGCCGTATCAGCTACCAGAAGGTTAAGGGCTTGGGCTCGGGTGCTGATACAAACGAGAGCAACGCCGCAAACTCTATCGTGGCAAACTCAGCACGTTTCCGTCCGATAAACGCTCTTGCAGCAGACGACGATGACGAGTCGAGCACTTCTTCTCAGAAGAACCCTTACGAGCGTTTGGTTGCAACATACAAGGCAAAGACTAAGTTCCAGCGCAGTTTCAGCGCAGGTCTTGTACTGAAGCCAATCAAAAACTTCACGCTCCGTTCTGAGCTCGGCTATACTTGGACCGATACAGATACCGATCAGGTTTGGCTCGAGGATGCAACTCAGAATTCAAGCTACGGCGACTTCGGTTCTCCACAGTCGTTCCTCGGTCGTGTTGATTCAAAGACTTGGAAGAATGCCAACACTCTTACTTACGACAACAAGAAACTGTTTGGCGGCCGCGACCGCATTAACGTTCTCGTTGGTCAGGAGTGGAGCAGCGCACAGGAGATTGAGACAAATAATGTTCGCACTCAGTTCCCTCACGGATATTCATTCGATCAGGTTCTTGACAATCAAGATAAGGGAGTTGCCAAGACTCCTTACAGATATGAGAATGCCGATGAGAACATGTTCTCATTCTTCGGCCGTCTGAACTATACTCTCAACGAGAAGTATCTGCTCACCGTTACAATGCGTGCAGATGGCTCAAGCAAGTTTGGCGAGGGCAACCGTTGGGGCTACTTCCCATCAGCAGCCTTTGCATGGCGACTGAGCGAGGAGAAGTTTATGGAAAGCACTCGCGACTGGTTGTCAAGCCTTAAGCTTCGTCTGAGCTATGGTACTGCGGGTAACAACCGTATCCCGGCAAACTCAGTTTACACAACATATTCGGCTGCAAACGCAACAGCATACTCTCCATTCTTTACAGAGAATGGCAAGGAAAGCTCAAAGTCTATGCTCGAGCACGCAACAACTCTTTCTAACGAGAAGTTGAAGTGGGAGACAACAATCACCCGTAACATCGGTGTCGACTACGGATTTGCAAACAACCGCGTTTCCGGAACATTCGACCTTTATTGGAATACAACAAAAGACCTTCTGATGAAGACTGCCATCGCCGGTTCATCTGGCTACACAATGCAGTATCAGAACTTCGGACAGACTTCTAACAAGGGATTCGAGTTCACCGTTAAGGCTCAGATTGTAGACAAGAAGGATTTCGGTCTTGAGTTTAACGGAAACGTATCTTACAACCGCAACAAGATTGACAAGCTTGCTCTTGACAGTCCATGGCAGAGCAGTAACTGGTCGGGCTCAACACTCAGCAAGTACGAGGACTTCCGCGTTGAGGAAGGCGGCAGACTTGGCGAGGTTTGGGGCTACAAGACAAACGGTTTCTATACTGTTTACGACCCAGAGACAAATCCAAACGGTGAACTTGTTCGAAACTCCTCAAATACTGCGTGGGTTTTGCGCGACGGCGTTAAGGACAACAGCGCAAGCATCACCGGCGGTAACTATTATCCGGGCGGCTTGAAGCTTCAGTGCGACGAGAACGGAGCTCCTGTAAAGCAGCGCTTGGGCAACACTGTGGCTCCTTGGGCTGGCGGTTTTGGCTTCAACGCACGTTACAAGCAGTTCGACTTGACACTTTATTGCAACTATTCGTTCGGCAACCAGATTGTTAACGGTACTAAGCTTGCAACAAGTTTCTACAGTGGTTCGGCCAAGGGCTATAACCTTAACAGCGATTTCAACATTGCAAACCGCTACACTTGGATTGACCCTGCAACAGGTTACAACCTTGCAAATCCATCGTCAGAGGTATTGGCTTACTACGGCACAACCGACGTAATCCAGAGCCGTCTTAACGAGATTAACAAGGGCGCATCAATCTACAATCCATGTGCTGTATCAACAATCCAGCTTATCGACACAGCTGTCGAGGACGCTTCGTTCCTCCGCATCCAGAACATCACATTGGGCTACTCGCTGCCAAAGAGCGTAATCCGCAAGGCACACATGAGCAACGTGCGCTTCTACCTTACAGGATATAACCTGTTCTGCATCACAAGCTACTCAGGTGCCGACCCTGAGGTTGATACAAGCAGCAAGAAGAATGCAATGTGTCCGGGTATCGACTATGCAGCTTATCCAAAGAGCCGTTCATACGTTCTTGGCGTGAATGTTTCATTCTAAAGAAAAATTCAAGAGATGAAAAATATTTTTAAAGCAATAATATTAGGTGCAGGTGTTGTGTCTGCCGCTTCATGTTCTGATTTTCTCGATCAGACATCGCCTTCGGAGATTACGACACAGACTGCATGCGAGAGCGCAGAAAATGCAAATCTCATACTAAACAAGGTTTACGGCGAGCTGACCAAGGGCGAGACTTACACTCAGTATGTAAGCATGCACTGGGCTACAAACTCAGACATCGAGCTTATCGACGGTCTGGGTGAGGGCAACGTAAGCAACACAACAAGCGAGCGCGGTAACATGAACTACAATGCCAATCCGGGATGGGGTAACCTTTCAAAGGGTTGGAACGCAATGTATTCGGCTATCGAATATGCAAACATGCTTGTTGATGGCGTAAACAGCAGCAGCGCGGCTGGCGGAAACAGCGACGAGGCCGTGGCTTTGCGCCGTTACAGAGCCGAGGCAAAGGTTCTTCGTGCAATGGTATATCTCGACCTTACTCGTGTGTTCGGCGATATTCCATTCAAACTGAATGCAACAAGCCCAGAGAACGTTTATCTTGGCAAGACCGACCGCGACGAAATTTACGACGCACTCATCAGCGATGTTGAAGCCGCAATTGACGACCTTCCATGGGCTGGCGAGAGTGGTCTGACAACCGAGCATGCCAACAAGGGATTTGCTCACGCCGTAGTTGCACAGCTCTGCCTTACACGCGCCGGATGGGCAATCCGCGAGCAGGCAAAGAATGGCTACGAAACTGCAGCCGAGAACTCTGACGAGAAATATCCTACTCAGCGTTGCGATGAGTCTACCCGCAAGGCAATGTATCAGAAGGCAGGCGAGCATCTTGCAGCTATCATCAACAGCGGAAAGCACAAGCTGAACCCTTCGTTTGCCGACGAGTGGTACAAGGTTAATCAGCGCGAGCTCGATACTCAGTATCAGGAGAATATCTTCGAGATTCCAGATGGCCTTGGCAAGTCGAGCGAGCTTGGCTACACCATCGGTGTTCGTATAAACGGTGCTTCTGCAGCATTCGGTGCAAAGGGTAACTCATCTGGTAAGGTTAAGCTTACAGCTCCTTTCTTCTGGTCGTTCGACAAGAAAGACCAGCGTCGCGACATCACTTGTGCAACATACGAGATGAAGGAAGAGAACGGCATCCTGAAGGAGAACATGCAGGGCAACAAGCCTTTCGAGATTTATGTTGGAAAGTGGGATGTTAGAAAGATGAACGAGGAGTGGCGCTCTGTTGCCCTCAACGCAGGTAATGCAAAGTGGATGAGCGGTATCAACGTAATCCGTATGCGTTACTCACAGGTGTTGCTGATGTATGCCGAGGTTGCAAACTATCTTAACGGCAATCCTGATGCTGGTGTAGCAGGATGCAGCAAGACTGCACGCGAGGCTCTTGGCGAGGTTCACACCCGTGCGTTTGCCGAGGCTGACAAGGTTGATGCTCAGACTTACATCAACAACCTTACTGCCGACAACTTCTTCAGCGCAATCGTAAACGAGGACGCTTGGGAGTTGGCAGGCGAGGGCTTCCGTAAGTTCGACCTTATCCGCTGGAATCTTCTAAGCTCTAAGATTGACGAGTTCAAGAATGCTTATACAGCAGCCGTAAATGCCCGCAATGTTTATCCAAAGAAGCTCTACTTCAAGTATAACAAGGTGAGCAAGGAAGACAGCCGTTACGGTTGCGAGTGGTGGCAGATTGACATGAACAGTGTTCAGTGGTATGCAGAGCCTGAGGATGGCGAGACTGGCGACTGGGAGTCTGTTACCTTCTGGGGCGACGAGGATGCCCAGAATTCATCTAAGCAGAAGAATATCACTACATATCTGCCATTCATCAGCGCAGGTCTCAACTCTACTGTAAAGAACAGATACTTGCTGCCTATCGGCTCGACAACAATTTCTGAGTCGAACGGTTCTTTGCATAATTCTTATGGTTACAGTGACTAATAAAGAAACACAGAGAAAAATGAAGAATTTTAAGAATATGGTTATGTCGGGAGCAGTTGCGCTCCTGACAGCCACAAGTTTCATAGCTTGTACAGACGGCAACGACTGGGACGTTGACCCATCCTACGACCGCCTGTTCCATAGCACACAGTCGTCGCTGAGCGTTACTGCCACAGCAACTACAGCCGAGGTGTCTTTCGGCAAGACTCCAAACACAACTTACTACATCATGCAGGTTTCTAAGGATTCTCTGTTCGAAGGTGTTGACGAGTCTGCCATCGTTATCAAGACATTCGGCGAGGACGGCTCTATCACTACAACTCCTTACACTCTCACAGGCTTGGCTGGCGACACAAAGTATTACTTCCGAATGAAGGGACGCTACGTTCCGCAGAATGTTCCTGCCGGAGCTGAGGAGTGCCCTAACAATCAGCCAAAGGAGTCTCATTGGGTATATCTTAAGAAGTTTACTTTCAAGACTAAGGCAGAGCAGATTTTCAACACCGTTACTGATGTTGACCGCGATGAGAATACAATTCATCTTAGCTGGACTCCTAATGCCGAGGTTACAAACATCGAGGTTCTGAAGGGAGAAGAGGTTGTGCAGAATATTCAGCTTTCAGATGAGGCTAAGCAGGCTGGCGAAATCACCGTTGCCGATTTGACTCCGTCTACATTCTACACATTCGTAATCTACAATGCCGATGCTAAGCGCGGAACGGTTTCAACAACTACAACCGATGCAAGTCCGGCTGCCGAGTACAAGTTTACTTGCACTGGCAATCTTGATGCCGACCTCAAGGCTGTTGCTGAAAAGGCTGCTGCCGACGGTAAGACAAGCTACAGCGTAACTGCCATCATCAGAGGTGGAACATCTGTCGATTTCAAGAGCCTTTCTGACGAGGGTACGGATGCAAATCTTACTATCCCAGACGGAATGTCTGTTACATTCTTCGGAGGTGCCGGCGCTGTTCCAACTCTCAACTTCGTTAAGTGCATGGACATCGCTGGTGCTCACAACAGCATCACATTCCAGAACCTGAATGTTGTTGGTACTGGCTACTTTATCAACCAGAGCAATGCCGGCAGCGTGTCAGAACTTAACATCATCGACTGTAAGATGGGCGGTTTCAAGTCTAACACCTTCTTGCGTATCCAGAGCGCTTCGGTAAACATCTCGAAGATTAATGTTACAAACAGCGTATTTACAGAGTGCGGAAACAACTATGCGTTCTTCGACTTGCGTAGCGGCTCAACTTCTGAGGTTAATATCGAGAACAGCACGTTCTACAACCTCTGCACAAACGGTAAAGGCTTGATTCTGTCATCTGGCAAGGATTTCAGCTCTGTTGTAATACGCAACACTACATTCTACAATGTATTCGGTAACAACCAGTACTTTATCGACTTCGGCAAGGAGAATGGAGCAACTAACTTCGTAATCGAGAACTGCTTGTTTGCCAAGAGTGCTGATGCTGCAACAAAGAACATCCGTTCGAGCGTTAATCCTACAGTTGTCAACAGCTGGAGCACATCAACTTGGGCTAAGACAATCAAGGGCGTCGAGGCTCTCGGTCTTGACGATACTGCAGTATTCAAGAATGCAGATGATGGTGATCTGACTATCATCAACAGCAGCGTAGCGTCAAAGAATGTTGGCGACCCACGCTGGATTGTAGCTGAGTAATTTCACTTCTGACACACAGATAATTAAAGGGCAAGTCTTTCGGGGCTTGTCCTTTTTTATTGTATGATTTCGGGATAGAAGACAATTCACAATTGACAATTGCAGTTGACAATTTCTTTAGAGAAAATTGAGAGTTGAAAAATCGTATTAAGAAAGATTCAAGGTAGGGGGAGGTAAGCCGATAGCAAGGGGCAGGTAAGTCGGAAACAAGCCGCAAGGTTCGGAGTAGGTACGTTCAAGGTACGAGGTAGGAACGGGGTAGCTACGGAGAAGCTACGGACAAGCAAGCCGAAAGGTTCGGGCGATTCTTAGAGAAAATTGAGAATGAAATTTGAAAATTTTTATTGACAATGGGAACTCTCTGAGTTGAGAATGAAGGTTGAAAATCCCTTGTTTCAGAGCGGCTACGCAATATTAATGTTAAATCAGTTACCTAAAAACTTTCTGATAACCTCGGTGTATTCAGCCTTGTACATCATGTACGAGCGGGCGTGAACGGCATCCTTGCCAATCCATAAGGCTTTTGGCTCGGGCTTGGCTTTGTATAGGCGATAGACCATCTCGGTTGGCACAAATGTATCTTTGTCGCCGTGGATGAACAGCATCGGGTACTTGCATTTGGCAACTTCGCCAATGGCTGAGGCCTCGCCGAAACTCCATCCGTAGCGCATTTTGCACAGAAGGCTCGTTGTGTACATCAGCGGAAATTCGGGCAGACCGAACTGCGATTTCAGTTCGCCCGAGAACTCTTCCCACACGCTGGTGTAGCCGCAATCCTCAACAAAGCGTAGGTCGCTGATGCCGTCGGGCATTGGGAGCGACGACATCATCATCGTTGTGGCAGCTCCCATAGATACGCCGTGTACAACCATCGTGTCGGTTTTGAATGCTTTCAGCCATTGCATCACGTCGTGCCGGTCGTTCCAGCCCATGCCAATAGTCTTGCCGTCACTCATTCCGCTTGCGTGAAGGTCGGGCATCACCACGTTGTAGCCAAGGTCGCGCTCGTACATTCGTGCCAGAAAGAAGTATTTAATGGCTTGGTCGCGCCAGCCGTGAATGACGAGTGCCGTCCTCTGGCAGCCTCTGTTTACGAAGTAGGCATGATGACGTTCGCCCGTCGGCATTGTGATGAACGTGTCGCGTAGCGCGTCGATGCGTTTCAGACTGTCAATCCATTCGGCTGTTTCGGGATATCTCTCGAACAGCTCGCGATAGCACGAATCGGTGTTGTGACGCGTCTTGTCAGGGCTTAGCGAGTAGCTGAGCATATAAAAACTTCCGCCCGTTATTGCGGTGAGCAGCACAATAACGACTATGGAAAATGTAAGTAAGATGTTCTTTTTCGTAATGCGCATTTCTGATGCTTTTAGTTGTTAAATCAGTTCGCCCTTGCCTTGGCGGATAACCTCGTTGCTGCCGTCAACGCAATAGACTATGGTACTTGGCTCTGTTCCGCCATCGCCGCCGTCGACAACCAAATCTACGGCATGGCCGAAACGCTCGTCAATCAACTCCGGATTGGTAAGATACTCAATCTCGTCGTCGCTGTCGTATGGGATTGTTGTTTTCATTATCGGGTCTTCCATAATGCCGAAAATCTCTCTCATCACAGGGTGATTTGGCAGATGCACGCCCATCTCCTTGCGGTTCTTGAAAATCTTTGGCAGTTTGTTGCTGGCTGGCAGAATGAAGGTGAAAGGCCCCGGCAGATTGCGCTTCATCAGTTTGAAGGCATCGTTGTCCATCTTTGCATATTCGCTCACTTGGCTCATGTCCTTGAAGATTATCGAAAGGCTTTTCTTCTTCAGGTCGATGTTCTTTATCTTGCAGATGCGTTCGATGGCGCGCTCTTTCAAGGCGTTGCAGCAGATGGCATACATTGTGTCGGTTGGCAGAATGGCCACGCCGCCATCGTTCAGGAGGTTCACAATCTCCTGAATATCCTCAACCGAATTATTCTTAGAATAAAGTTTCTTAATCATATATCTTCCCCCAAATTATTAGTTCTCAGTTTGAATTTTCAAATTTCAAAAATTGTCAACTGTCAACTGTCCATTGTCAATTCTCAACTTTCTTTCTTTTTCCTCAACTCGCTTGCAATAGCCCACTGAATCTGTGCCGCCTCCTCGTTTCCGAGTTCGTTGAGAGCATTGCCGAACAGCTGGTGAGCGTTGGCGTGCTTTGGCTTTATGCTTACACACTTGTCGAAGTCAGACACAGCCATCTCGTAGCGTTCAAGCTGCATGTTCAGTTTTCCGCGGTTGTAGAGAGCCATGAACGATATTGGCGACAGTTCCACAGCCTTGTTCAGCTCTTGTTCTGCCTCGGCGATGTTGCCCGTGTTCATCAGCGTTATGCCCTTGCGCACGAGTGCGTCGATGCAGTTCGGATTCAGCTTCAGAGCCTTGTTGTAGTTCTTTATCGCCGCCTTGGCATTGTGCGCCTGCGTTATGCAGTCGTTGCCCAGCTGAACATATTCGAGCGCGTATTTGTTAAGATGCTGATTGCGTTGCGATAGCTCTTCGCGCAGCCTTTTGTTCTCGGCTTTCAGCGAATTTATTGTGTTTAGCTTGCGCCTGATGAAGCGGATTGAGTTCGGCTTTTCGATGTCGTATCGTGTGTGTATTGCCTTGTAGAATTTGCTCAGGCACAGTTCGAAATCGCCTTTGTTGAACGCCTCTACCGTTTCTTTGTACAGAACATCGGCCTGAGCCTGCTTCAGAGCGCGCTGCATGGCCTGCGTGTTGTTGAAGTTCTGTGCAAAAGTCAGAATTTCGGGGCGGACGAAGATGTCGCGGCGCTGGATTTCGGTCTTCAACTGAATTCCTTCGAGCGATGTGCATCGGCTCAGGGCAACGTAGGCCTGTCCGCCTGCAAAAACGCCTCCGCTGAAGTCTATCACCACGCGCGAGAATGTGAGCCCCTGACTCTTATGAATGGTTATTGCCCATGCCAGTTTTATAGGGAACTGGCTGAATGTTCCGAGTTCTTCTTCCTCAATTTTCTTCTCGGTCTCGTTGTATGTGTATCGGACATTGCTCCATTTGTCTTTCGTAACCCAGAAGCAATCGCCTTGTTCGGTTTCAATGAGAAGCGTATCGTTGTCGATGTCAATGTCGCGCACAATGCCGAGCGTTCCGTTTACCCATCGCTTTTCAAAATCGTTTTTGATGAAGAGAACCTGCGCCCCCTTCTTTATCGTGAGTTCTTTGAGAGTTGGCAGACTGCTTTCGGGAAACTCGCCGCAGATTTCGCCCTTGAAAGTGTACGGCTCTTCGTCTATGGCATCGAGCTTGCTCTGATTGATGTAGTCAACGCTGTCGCGGCGTGTGCAGAGCGTTACGAACAGTTTGCCCGACTGGTCGAAGCCTTCGTTCTCGCGAATATGCTCGGTGTATCGGGTGTTCAGAAGCTGAAGGTCGTGCTCGGTTGTCCGGTTTGTGCGGATGTTGTTCAGCACCGCCACGAAAGCCGGATCGCTCTGGCGGTAGACCTTCGTAAGTTCGATGCTCACAAGTTCCATCGACTTGAAAACCTCGGCGTTGAAGAAATACGGAGTGGGGTAGTACGGGCGAAGCATATCGCGCTCGTCATTCTTCAAAACAGGTTCAAGCTGGAAAACGTCGCCAACAAAGAGCATCTGCTTTCCGGCAAACGGAGTGCGCATGTTTCGGCAGTAGATGCGCAGAACCTTGTCGATGAAGTCGATGATGTCGGCTCGCACCATCGAAATCTCGTCGATGATGATGAGTTCCACCTCCTGAAGCATCTTCACCCTCTCCGAATTGTACTTCAGAAAATCCTTTATCCGTCGCTGGCTCGAGAATCTGGCATCGTCGGGCACAAGCGGATAGAACGGCAGTTTGAAGAAACTGTGAAGCGTCGAGCCGCCGGCATTGATAGCCGCAATACCAGTAGGTGCCAACACCACATGTTTCTTTTTGGTGTTGGCACATACATATTTCAGAAAGGTTGATTTACCTGTTCCAGCCTTTCCCGTCAGGAAGACGGAGTTATGAGTATATTGAATCAGCTGGAGTGCATTCTGAAACTCAGTGTTGCTTGTATCAATCTTGCTGATTTCCATTCGCGGTTATCAGATGTCGTCGAAATTTATCATTCCGTCGTCTTTCTTTTTCTTCTTTTCCGCTGGCTGACCTGCGCTCTTGTCGCCGTCCTTGCCGCCTTCCGAAGCTTCGCCGTTAGCCTTCTCGGTTGTGGCAGCCAGAGAGTCGTTCAGCGTACTGTCGTTGCGCGAAACGTAGCAGCTTGCGCAAGTGTAGCTCGAGTAGTCAATCTTCTCGCCGTTCAGCAAATCAGGGTTCGGCTTCCATTTAAACTGACCTTTGTACTTGCTGAATGCAGGGTCTTTCAGAACCATGTCCATAAAGTAGCCGAAGATTGGCAGAGCCGTGCGGCTTCCCTGTCCGAGTGCGCCGGTGCGGAAGTGGATGCATCGGTACTCGCCGCCAACCCATGAGCCGCCAATCAGATTTGGCGTTGTGCCTATAAACCAAGCGTCGGAGTGGTTGTTAGATGTTCCGGTCTTTCCGCCAAAGTCGGTGTCGCGGCACACATCGTGAATGTAGCTCCACAATGCGGCAACGGTGCTTCCCGGCTCTTTTATCGCGCTGAACAGAAGAGTCTGTGTAAGATATGCTGCGCGATAGCTCATAACCTGAGTCTGCTCGGTTGGAGCGGTGTAGATTACGTTGCCCTCGCGGTCTTCAATCTTTGTTACCAGAACAGGCTCGTGATACTTTCCGTCGTTCATCGCTGTGGCGTATGCGTTTACCAGCTCAAGCAGGTTGACGTCTGTAGCGCCAAGGCTGATAGACGGACTTGCAACGATTGGCGACTTAATACCCATTGCGTGAGCCGTGTTTGCCACGTTCTGATAGCCAACTGAGTCGCCCACCTGAACGGCGATACTGTTGATTGACTGCGCAAACGCGCTCTTGAACGGATATGATGCTCCGGTAAAGTAGCCGTTGGCATTTGTCGGACTCCAGTAGCTCATTCTTACTTGCTTGTTAGAGTCTTTGCAGAATATCATCTTCCCCTTGTTCGGGTCTTTCTCCGGAACGTATCGGCCTACGTTCTTGTCTTGCATCTTAGAGCATGGAGTGTAGCCCTGCATCATGGCCGTTGCATATACAAACAATTTGAATGTTGAGCCTGCCTGACGCATGGAAGTAACCTTGTCGTAGTTCCATGCCTTGTAGTTGATGTCGCCAACCCATGCCTTCACCTCGCCGGTCTTAGGCTCCATTGCCACGAAGCTGCAATGCATGTAGTGAAGCATGTGCTTTATAGAATCGACGGTGCTGATGGTTGTATCAACAATCTCGTCTTTCTTGAAGTCGTAGATTTTTGTTTTGTGAGGCTGATTCATCCAGTATTCAATTGAATCTTCCTTAGCCTCGCAGTTCTTGAATCTGTCGGCAAGAACCTGATAGCGGACAGTCTCCTTCATTCTCTTCGGAATGAAGTTCTCGATTACATGATGGCTCTCGTCCTGCCAAGGCTCTTGTCCCTGCCAGTGAGCCTTGAAGTTGCGCTGAATGTCCTTCATCTTCTTGCGCGCAGCCGAGTCGGCATACGCCTGCAGGCGCGTGTCGAGGGTAGTGTAAATCTTCAGGCCGTCGGTGTAGAGATTGTATCCTGTAGAGTCGCACCAGTGCTTCAGATATTTCTCTACGGCATCGCGGAAGTAAGGCGCTTTGCCTGTGTATACCTCGTTCTTCTTGTCGATGATGGTTGTCTTGATGTCGCGTGTGCTGTACTCGTTGTACTGCTCCATCGACAGTTTTCCGTTCTCAACCATGTTCATAAGAACCACGTTTCGTCGAGCCATCGCATTCTTTGGGTTGGTGCGAGGGTTGTATGTGGTTGTTGCCTTCAGAAGGCCGACGAGGATTGCGCTCTGGTCGGGCGTAAGCTTGTCGGGCGTTGTGCCGAAGTAGCTCTTTGCCGCCGTCTTTATTCCGTAGGTGTTGTTACCGAAGTCTACGGTGTTGAAGTACATCTCGAGGATTGTCTTCTTGTCGTAAATCCATTCAATCTTTGTGGCGGTAATCATCTCCTTGGTCTTCATCACAATCATCTTGACAACCGGAACGTGTCCAAGAAGTCCCTGCGAATAGTTTGTTCTTGCCTTGAACATGTTCTTCACAAGCTGCTGCGTGATGGTTGATGCTCCGCGGGCGTTGCCCTTTGCCATATCCTTTGCGGCGGCGAAGATTCCTTGGAAATCAACTCCGTGATGTTTGTAGAAGCGCACGTCCTCGGTGCAGATGAGCGCATCTACGATGTTTGGAGAAATCTCTTCGTACGTAACAGGCATACGGTTCTCGTTGAAATATCGTCCGAGCAGTTTGCCGTCTGCGCTGTAAAGTTCCGAAGCTTCGTACAGTTTTGGCTTCTTTAGGTTGCTGTAGCTTGGCATGTCGCCAAACAGGTACAAGAAATTAACGTCGACGGCAACCAGATAGAGCAGAATCAGGACTATTGTCGAAATAAATCCCACGCCTATCTTCTGATACCAAGGCTGACCCTTGTACAAGTTTTTATACCATCGTCCTATGCCTTTGAACTTTCCCCAACATAGTTTGAGGAAGTCTACAATTTTTTGTAGCACCTTTTTCATTATTGTATCAATCCTGAATTTTTAATTCGATGCAAAGTTAAATATTATTTTTCGTAATCACCTTAAACGCAGGTCTGTTTTGTAGATATTTTCCTGCCGTGTGTGTTATGATTGTCTTATTCTGTCGTTTATACACTTAATCATTTCATCGATTGTCTGGTGGGCAGGTTCGAGCCATACCACCTCTTCGTCGCGGCGGTACCATGTCGTTTGCTTGCGCGAGTAGAGGCGCGTGTTCTGCTTAATTTTGTCTATGGCCTCGTCGAGAGTCCACTCGCCGTCGAAGTATTTGAACAGTTCTTTGTAGCCTACGGTGTTGAGCGAGTTGTAATCCTTGTGCGGATAAACTCGGCGCGCTTCTTCTATCAGTCCGTTCTCAATCATCATGTCAACGCGGCGGTGTATGCGCTCGTAGAGTTCTTCGCGCTCGCGTCGGAGTCCGAATTTCAAAATGCGGAACGGACGCTCTTTTGCCTTCTTTGTACGGAACGAGCTGTAAGGCTTGCCCGTCATGTAGCATATTTCGAGGGCATGAAGAACTCGCTTGTAGTTGTGCAAGTCAACCTCGGCATAATACTCCGGGTCGAGCAGTTTCAGCTCGGTTGTGAGCTGTTCGAGGCCTTCGTTTTCGTATCGCTCAAGAATAAGCTGGCGAGTCTCGTCGTCTACTGTCGGAATGTCGTCGATGCCTTTGCAAACGCTGTCTATGTACATCATCGATCCGCCTGTCAGTAGCAGAACGTCATGTTCCTTGAAGAGCTGCTCTGTCAGCTTCATCACATCTTCCTCGTATTTTGCCGCGCTGTAATAGTCGGTCAGCCCGAGGTTTCCAACAAAGTAGTGCTTTGCCTGCCTTAGCTGCTCGGGAGTGGGCGCAGCCGTTCCTATCGGGATGTCGCGGTACATCTGTCGCGAGTCTGCCGATATTATGGGACATTTAAAGCAAGAGGCGAGGGAGAGACTTAGGTCAGTCTTTCCCACGCCAGTTGGTCCTATAAGAACTATAAGTGTCTTTTTAGTTTGCATAAGGGTCTCCATCGCTGAACTCCATGCCTTCGAGGTCAAGTTCATCTTCGTTGAAACCTTCGTCGCCGAAGAAATCCTCTCCAAGTCCCATGTCGGCAGTGTTGCCGATGGCTGGGGCCTTAGTCATCAGGTCGTCAAAGTCGAGCATCTGCTGAGGTGCGCTGCCCTTTACCTTGACTATTTCCGGCTCGTCGAGGTCCTTGCTGTACTCAACCTTCGACAGTTCGAGGAAGAGCATTCGCTCTGCCATCGGGTCGAATAGGTAGGCCAGTTTCTGTTCCTCTTCTTCGAGAAGTTCGTCGAGATGAGTCTCTGCCATGACGTACTTTTCGTCATAGCCGTCGTCGCCCATGTCCTCAAGCGTTACTTCGTGCTCCTTCTCCCAGTTGTCAGAGCAAGTGTAGAAACTTGTCATCTGGTCGTCGGAATACTTGCATGCCTTCAGGATTGTCTTGTGCAGGTCGAGGAATGTTGCTTCTGAATCAATCTTGATGATTGCGCCGAAATCCTCAACCTCTTCAGAGAAGACGGTGAATGTGTAAACCATATCGCTATTATTTTATCTAATAATACCTCTGGCCGAGCTTTCGATGAAGTTGACGATGTACTTGATATCGTCGTTCATCTCTAATTCTGCCTTTATTCTCACAAGTGCGTCCGACACGTTAAGGTTGCTTGTGTAAATCAGTCGATAAGCGTTGTGGATGTTCTCGATGCGCTCATTGCTGAATCCGCGGCGGCGCAGACCCACAAGGTTAAGTCCGGTATAGCTGATAGGCTCTCGTGCTGCTGTGATGAAAGGAGGAATGTCCTTGCTTGAGCGAGAGCCGCCCTGAACCATTACATAGCTTCCGATGTGGCAGAACTGGTGAACAAGAACGGCTGCACTGATAACGGCGCAATCGTCAACCACAACCTCGCCGGCAAACTTTGTTGAGTTTCCAACGATGCAGTTGCTACCGATAACGCAGTCGTGCGCAACGTGTACAGTCTCCATCAAGAGGTTGTTGCTTCCGACAATTGTCGTGCCCTTTGATGCCGTTCCGCGGTGAATGGTTACATTCTCGCGAATCTTGTTGTTGTCGCCAATCTGAACGGTTGTTTCTTCGCCCTTGAACTTAAGGTCCTGAGGAACTGCGCTTATCACAGCTCCGGGGAAGAAGGTGTTGCCATTTCCTATGCGAGCACCATACAGAATGCTCACATTATTCATTATTACGTTGTTGTCGCCTATAACAACATTCTTGTCAATGAAGCAGAAAGGACCGATTTCGCAGTTCTCGCCAATCTTTGCTTCAGGGTCAATGTATGCCAGTGGACTTATTTTACTCATTATCTATTATTTATTCTTTATAATCTGTGCTGTGAATGTTGCCTCGCAAACAACATTTTCGCCCACGAATGCGTATCCCTTCATCGAAGAGATGCCGTGGCGCAGCGGTGCAAGAAGAGCTACTCTGAATATGAGGGTATCGCCCGGAACAACTTTCTGACGGAACTTAACCTCATCAATCTTCATGAAGTATGTGCTCCAGCGCTCTGGCTCCTCAACGGTGCTAAGAACGAGCATACCGCCTGCCTGTGCCATTGCCTCAATCTGAAGAACGCCCGGCATTACAGGCTCCTGAGGAAAGTGTCCCTGGAAGAAAGGCTCGTTGCTTGTAACGTTCTTAACTGCAACGATATAGTTTGAACCAACTTCGATAACCTTGTCAACAAGCTGGAATGGATAGCGGTGTGGAAGGCACTCGCGGATGCGGTTTACATCCATGATTGGTGGCTGGTTTACATCGTATGCCGGTGCCTGAATGTCGTGCTTTCTGATTTCGCGACGCATCTGGCGTGCAAACTTGTTGTTTATTGTGTGTCCCGGACGTGTAGCGATGATTCTACCGCAGATAGGCTTGCCGATAAGTGCCATGTCGCCGATGATGTCGAGCAGTTTGTGGCGTGCAGGCTCGTTCTCCCAAACAAGTGGCTTTCTGTTAAGATAGCCAAGCTTCTTTGCGTCGCAGTGCTCTGTGCCAATCATGTCGGCAAGTTTGTCGAGTGTATCCTGCGAAACCTCTCTTTCGTAGATTACGATAGCGTTGTCGAGGTCGCCGCCCTTAATCAGTCCGGCAGCCAAAAGAGGCTCAATCTCGCGAACGAAGACGAATGTGCGGGCTGCTGCAATCTCCTTGTCGAAATTCTTAGGATCGTCGAGTGTTGCAAACTGTGATGCAAGCACCTGCGAATCGTAAGAAATCATTGTTGTTATGCTGAAGTTCTCGTCTGGTAGTAGGGTGATGCAAGCACCAGTCTCCTCGTCCTTGAACTCAACTTTCTTGCGGATGTAGTAAACGTCCTTAACTGCTGTCTGCTCCTGAATTCCGATGCGGTTGATAGCCTCAATATACTGCTCTGCGCTACCGTCCAAGATTGGGAACTCAGGGCCGTTTACCTGAATAAGACAGTTGTCTATACCTTTTATATATAATGCAGCCATTGCATGCTCAACGGTGCTTACGCGAGCCTCGCCCTTGGCAAGAACTGTTCCGCGCTGTGTGTCTACGACATTTTCTGCTATTGCGTCGATAATTGGCTGTCCTTCAAGGTCAATTCGCTGAATCTTGTAGCCAGTATTCTCTGGCGCAGGATTGAATGTGACTGTAAGGCTCAAGCCTGTGTGCAGACCTTTTCCGTAGAGTGAAAAGCTGCCTTTAAGTGTATTCTGCTTTAACATTATACCTCTATTTAGTTATTTGTTCCTTTAATTGTGCGAGTTCCCTTTTCAGCTGGTTGAATTCTCTAACCATATCAGGAAGATTCTTTATTGCTGCGCTCTGGCGTGCAAAGCTTCTGAAGTCAGTTGCAGGATAGCCCATAAGGTTCTGTCCCGGCTTCTTCACGTCGCTTGGAATACCGCTCTGTGCGCCAATGTTGGTGTGGTCGGCAATATGTGCGTGACCGGCAATTCCAACCTGACCGCCAAACATACACCATTCGCCAACCTTTGTCGAGCCGGCTATGCCTACCTGTGCGCTCATCACAGTGTTTGCTCCAACCTCAACATTGTGCGCAATCTGCACCATGTTGTCGAGTTTCACGCCGTGGCGAACGTATGTCGAACCCATTGTTGAACGGTCTACACATGCGTTTGCACCAATCTCAACGTCATCCTCGATGGTTACGATACCAATCTGAGGAATCTTCTCGTAGCCTTCCGGAGTAGGAGCGAATCCGAATCCGTCGGCACCGATTACACAGCCAGAGTGCAGAACCACTCTGTTGCCGAGTTTACAACCATGGTAAACGGTTGTGTTAGGGTAGAGTGTGCATCCGTCGCCAACGGTTACCTTGTCGCCGATTACAGCGTGAGGATAAATCTGGCATCCGTCGCCCACAACCGAGTTGTCGCCGATTACAGCGTATGCGCCGATGTAGCAGTCTTCGCCCACCTTTGCGCTCTCTGAAATTACGGCAGTTGGATGAATGCCTTTTTTCTTAGGCTTGCTCATCTCGTAAAGGGCGAGCAGCTTGGCAACGCATTCATACGCATTGTCTACTTTTATAAGGGTTGCTTTTACCGGCTTGTCAAGCGTTACGCTCTTGTTAATAAGAACGATTGACGATTCGGTATCATATATGTAATGAGTATATTTCTCGTTCGAGAGGAATGAAATAGCTCCAGGCTTTCCTTCCTCTATCTTTGCGAATGTATTTACGGTAGCGTTCTCATCACCAACCACGGTGCCCTGAACGAACTCGGCTATCTGTTTAGCTGAAAAATCCATAATGTAACTAATGCTATTTCACATTGATATGCAAATAACGTAAAAAAAAATTAATAAACCGATAAAAACTCAAATTATTTGTTCGAGTTTTCTGTTACAGACCTGCTTTGGAGAGTTCTGTCTCCATCTGCTGCTGAACCTCCTTTGCCTTCTCGGCAGCAACTTTTGCGAAGTTCTCGGTGCTGTCGGCATAGATTATTGCTCGGCTTGAGTTTACAATCAGTCCGCAGGTGCTGTTCATGCCGTACTTGCACACTTCTTCGAGGCTTCCGCCCTGTGCGCCGATGCCCGGAACAAGCAGAAAGTGGTTTGGAACGACCTTGCGGATATCCTCGAACATCTTGCCCTGAGTTGCGCCTACAACGTACATCATGTTCTCGTCGTTGCCCCAGTTCTGAGACTGGCGGAGAACCTTCTCGAACAGACGCTCGCCGTTGCTGTCGGCTGTAAGCTGAAAGTCGTGCGAGCCCTTGTTGCTTGTAAGTGCAAGCAGGATAACCCACTTGTTAGGATATGTTAGGAACGGGCTTACGCTGTCTTCGCCCATGTATGGTGCAACTGTAACCGAGTCGATGTTCATCTCTTCGAAGAATGTGCGGGCATACATGGCCGATGTGTTGCCGATGTCGCCGCGCTTTGCATCGGCAATGATGAAGTGGTTTGAATAGTTCTCGTTGAGATACTTTATTGTCTTCTCGAACGAAATCCAGCCCTTAACGCCCATGCTCTCGTAGAATGCGAGGTTTGGCTTGTAAGCTATACAATAAGGTGCGGTTGCATCTATGATTGCTTTGTTGAATGCGAAGATTGGATCTTCTTCTTTCAGAAGATGCTGCGGTATCTTCTTGATATCTGTGTCAAGACCAACGCAAAGGAACGATTTCTTTGCCTTGATGTTCTCGAATAGTTGTTTCTTGTCCATTATATGTGTGATTATGTTATAGTTCGCTTTCCTTCAGTCTCTCGGCATTCTCTGCCACAATCAGATGGTCGATGCAGTCCTGAATGTCGCCGTCCATAAATGCGTTGAGGTTGTATATTGTGTATCCTATGCGGTGGTCGGTAATTCGACCCTGCGGATAGTTGTATGTGCGGATTTTAGCAGAACGGTCGCCTGTTGACACGAGAGTCTTTCGGCGGCTTGCAATGTCGTCGATATATTTCTGATGCTCCTTGTCGTAGATGAATGTTCTGAGTCGGGCAAGTGCTCGCTCCTTGTTCTTAGGCTGGTCGCGAGTCTCGGTACACTCAATGAGGATTTCGTCAACCTCGCCGGTGTTAGGATTCTTCCACATGTAGCGCAGACGAACGCCCGATTCAACCTTGTTTACGTTCTGGCCGCCGGCACCGCTCGAACGGAATGTATCCCACTTGATTTCGCCTTCGTTGATTTCAACATCGAATGGCTGGGCCTCTGGAAGCACGGCAACTGTGGCAGCCGATGTATGTACTCGTCCCTGAGTCTCGGTTGCTGGAACTCGCTGTACGCGGTGTACGCCCGATTCGTATTTCAGAGTGCCGTAAACCTTCTCGCCCGACACGCTGAAGATTATTTCCTTGAAGCCGCCTGCTGCGCCCTCGCTGAAACTTGAAACGGCAACCTTCCAGCCCTTTGTCTCGCAATATTTGCTGTACATGCGGAAGAGGTCGCCGGCAAAGAGGGCAGCCTCGTCGCCGCCAGTACCGCCGCGGATTTCCATCATCACGTTCTTGTCGTCTTCAGGGTCGGCAGGCACAAGCAGAAGCTTTATTTCTTCTTCCAAAGCCGGAATTCTTGCCTCTGCCTCGTTGAGCATCTCGCGTGCCATCTCCTTTAGGTCGGCATCCTGCTCGTTTGTAAGAATGTTCTTTGCTTCTTTTTGGTTCTCAAGTGCTTGAATATAAGCCTTTCTTGCCTTGAGAATATCTTCAAGATCCTTGTATTCTTTAGTCAGCTTTACGTAGCGTTTCTGATCGCCAATAACGTTAGGGTCGGTAATCAGTGTCGAGACCTCCTCGAATCTGCTTACCAGTCCGTCAAGCTTGTCTAAAATGTTGTTTTCTGCCATAAAGTGTTGATATTTGTGCAAAGATAGTGCTTTTTAACGACTTGACAAAAAAATATGTTAAATATGGTGCGAACTGATATTTGTGTGTAACTGTTGAGAGTGTGCCCCTATTATTTTAAGTGTAGGTTTATTGTTATTTTTTTTATGATGGCACTGGACATAAAAAATGTTGGATAGAATGTGAATAATTATATGTTTGCGAACACAAAAAATATGTTTTCGAGCACAATGCTGATTCTGTTTGAAAAAAATATCAAAAACATAGTGTGTTTTTTCCAAAAAAAATATATTTTTGCCCTCGATGTTGAAACATATATTCAAATTGTGAATAAAAACGGATGAAATGGGTAATTATGGATTTAATTAGTCTAATATCATTAATAACTAAATAATATTAATTTTAAGCACTTCTATGAATTCAAAAATTCTGTTGAAAAGAGCTTGCGTGATGATGTGCGCGTTTATGCTCTGTGCCGTTGCTTTTGCACAGAAAACCGTAAAGGGTGTTGTGCTGGATGCAATAGGCGATCCAATTATTGGTGCTAATGTGTTGGAAAAAGGTACTTCAAATGGTACTATTACCGATTTTGAAGGTCATTTTACGCTTTCTGGCGTGAGCGCAAACAGCACATTGGTTTTCTCTTACATCGGTTATATCTCTCAGGAGGTTAAGGCCGACAAAAAGGAGTACAAGATAATCCTTCAGGAAGATAGTAAAAATCTTGAAGAGGTTGTCGTTATTGGTTATGGAGTACAGAAAAAGTCGGATGTGACAGGTTCTGTTTCTTCTGTCACGACTGAGGCGCTTAATGCCAAAGGAGCGTCAAGTGTAATTGAAAATCTCCAGGGTTCAACGCCTGGTGTTAGCATTACTCAGTCTTCTGGTCGTACTAACGGCGGTTTCGGAATAGAAATCCGTGGAAAGTCATCAATCAACTCTAATACAACGCCTCTTTTTGTTGTAGACGGTGTTATGTGTGATGATATTGACTTCCTTAATCCGCAAGATATCGAGCGTATCGATGTGTTGAAGGATGCTTCTTCAACAGCTATCTATGGTTCGCGTGCAACAGCTGGTGTTGTAATGGTAACTACAAAGGGTGGTTTGGCTGTTAATAAGGAACAAAAGCCAACTATCAGTTATGACGGATATTATGGTATCTCAAAAGTAACTCGTATGCCAGATTTTATGACTGGCGAACAGTTCTATAAGTATCGTTTCCTTAAGTTCTTGATTCAGGCTGAATCTGGTGTGGCAAATCCTATATACTCAATGGGTAATGGCGCTGTAGAGCAGGCTTTGCTTAGAGAACATGTAGGTTCTGGTGAGTATAACTTGAAGACTATGCTTAATAATGGTTTGACACAGGATTGGCCTTCTCTTGTTACACAGGATGGTCAGCAGCAGAACCATTATCTTTCTGTAAATGGTGGCGGAAAAGTTGCTACATATCATTTTGGTGTAGGTTATAACCGAGTAAAAGGTATATATAAAGGCGATGCTGAACAGCGTTACAACTTTAAGGGTTCTGTTGATGCTAAGGTCAATAAGGTGATTAGCGCAGGCTTTAGCATGAATATGGCATATTCTGAGAATGAGTACGCTAACGATAATGCAATTTCTGTTGCATTCCGTATGAATCCATTTATGCAGCCATATGATGCTGACGGCAACATTAACCATAAGCCGGGTGCAGCTGCTGCTGTAGGTACAGATGGTACATATCAGTTCTCTGATCAGGTTAGTGCTTTGGATTTGATGAAAAACACCAAGCAGGAACGTGAGACATGGCGTGTCCTTGGTAATGTGTATTTGAAACTTGATATCATCAAGGGCTTGAATTTCAAGACTACATTTTCTCCAAGCTACACAAGCTATCGCTTAGGCTCGTTTGCAGGTTATATAAATCCTGTTACTAACAAGGCATACGATGACAGCGATACAAACTCTGCATCACTTCAGAAGAGCCGTAGTTTCAGCTGGACTTGGGATAATATTGTAAATTACAATACAACAATCGCCAAAAAACATGATGTTGGTTTGATGGGACTTGTTGCTTTGCAAAAAGGTAATACAGAATCAAGTACTTGGGCTGCTACAGACGTAATGGCTGGCACAGACTGGTATAATTTGACATCTGGAACATTTGATGCTGATGGTTCTAAATACGGATACTCTGATACTAGTATGCTTTCTTATGCTTTGAGAGGTAATTACGCATTTATGGGCAAGTACCTTCTTACTGCAACTGTCCGTTGGGATGGCTCTTCTAAATTTGCTGATGGCTATCGTTGGGGATGTTTCCCTTCTGCTGCTGTTGCTTGGCGTATGTCTGAAGAGGAGTTCATTCAGAAATATGATTGGATATCTAACTTGAAACTACGTTTCAGCTATGGTGTAACTGGTAACTGTGACGGTATTGGTGCTTATGATACTCAGGTGTCTGTTGCAGGTCCTGTTTATTATCCATTTGGAACATCTTATAGTTCTGGATTTTATGCTTCAGGTATTGTTAACAGAATGTTGAAATGGGAAACTTCTCGTGAGTTGAATGTCGGTTTGGACTACGGTTTCTTAGGTGGTCGAATCAATGGTACTGTCGATTGGTATCGTAAAACTTCAGAAGACTTGCTTTTCCCTGTATTGTTGCCTCTTGAGACAGGAGGTGTAACAATGACTACAAATGTTGGTAGTGTTCGTAATACGGGTGTTGAGGTTTCTTTGACAACAGAGAATATCAAGAAGAAGGATTTGACATGGTCTACAACATTTACTTTTGCAAGTAACAGCAACAAGGTTCTTGAAATCAATGGTATTGATACAAGACTTGTTGATGGTACAACAAATAGTTTGTTCGTTGGCTCATCTGTATATAATGTTTACAATTACAAGATGGGTGGCATTGTTGATGATAGATACATGACTGTTCCAAACACCCAGATTGCAAAGGATAAGGGCTTTACCCCTGGTGATAAGGTTAAGTCGTACGACTATTACTACGCTTGTTATGGATTGCAGGAAGGACAGCCATACGTTATTGATCGTGATGGCAATGGTACTATTGACGATAATGACAAGTATATTTTCAACTCAAATCCTTCATGGACTGGTAGTTTCTCAACTAACCTTACATACAAGAATTGGGATTTCAACATGTCGCTTTACACAAAGCAGAACTATACAGTTTATTCAAACTTTATGAATGGCGACCAGTTGGCATGGAACGACCGTGGACGTCAGAAACTGAATGTAAATTATTATATACCTGCAGGAACTCTTATTGACTGTGATGGTGTAAATGCTGATGGTACAATAATTAACCCTGTATATCAGGTAACAACTCATTATGGTGAATATCCATTCCCTAATAATGGAGGCTCAAATGGTGGTGTTGGTGCGCAGGCTTCATATTATAATGTTGCAAAGGCAAATGTTGATGCTTCTTATGTAAAGGTTAAGAATATTACCCTAGGTTATACTGTACCAAAGAGTTTCTTAAATAAGTTCGGTTGTCAGAAACTCCGCATCTACGCAACTGTAACAAATCCATTTGTATTTACAAACTATAAGGGCTTCGATCCTGAATGGGCAGGTGCTGCTGCTAAGAATGATGGTCCAAGCACTGTTACATACCAGATTGGTGCAAGCGTGAAGTTCTAATAATTAATTGTAATTGAAAAATGAAAAAAACATTATATATTCCTGTAATCGCGGTTTTTTGTGCAGGATTTGCACTTACAAGTTGTAGCGATTTTTTGGAAGCAGAAGATAAAAAAGCCGGTGGTCAAACTGCTGAGGGATATTTTTCTTCAGATGCCTCTTCTTTGCTTACAACAGCTTATAGCAGTTTGAAGAGTTTGGCAACAGAGGTGTCTATGACGGAACAGGGAACAGACCTGTATATTAACACTCGCGGCCATAATGGTGGTGAGTTTAACGAGTACACTCTTACAGCAGAAAATGGAACAGTAACGAGTTATTATACGAATGCTTATAAGTCTATTAATTATGCTAATGGTGTAATTAAATATGCTGGTGCTGATTCAAAATTAGGTCAAGAGGCTCGTTTCCTTCGTGATTATTGCTATTATCTGTTGACTCAGCAGTTTGGTGCAGTACCTTATGTAGCAAATTATATTGAGGGAGCTGAACGTAGCTATCCTCGTACTGCTATTGAAGAAATTTATCCATCTCTGATTTCTGACCTTACAGATGTTTACAATAATTGTAAACTCGATGAGCAGAATCATAGTGGCAGAGCAAGTAAGCAGGCCGTTGCGGCCCTTCTTGCAAAGGTTTCATTGGCTGCAGGATGGGATTTGAATACAACCCTTACTAATGCAGAAGACGGTACATACTCTGTTAGTTCAACAGCATATTTTACCGAGGCTGCACAGTGGGCTGAAAAGGCTATCAATGGTGTTCAGCTAACAATGACATTCGACAGCAAGTGGGCTCCGTCAAACGAAGGCAATGTTGAGGAGATTTTCTCTGTTCAGTATGATCGTGCTGGATATCCTGGTGATGTTTCTGACGGTGGTCATAGCTTGCAGAACAACTATGGTGGTTACTATGGAGCTTGTAGTACTACAGGACTTAAGAATGTTGGTAGTGACAATCAGCAGAGCAAGAAGAGTATGTATCTGTTTGAAAAGGGTGATGCCCGTTACGAGGGTACCTATATGACAACCCTTTACAACGCAGTTTCTGTTAATAAGGTTGCCAACTGGGGCACAGAGGGCTATTATGCATATTACAATTCGTCAAAGCTGAACGAATTGGGTATTGCAAACCGCTTCTTCCCATATTATACCACAACAGCCGAGGCTGAAGCTGAGTTTGAAGCACATAAGGAACAGTATGTCAAGGGCGATTACTACAATCCACCAATGGCTGCAATCCTTTCAGATCCTGTTGTTAAATATACATTCGATGCTAACGGTAAGTGGACAAAGTCTACAATTTCTGTTGCCGACTTTAACATCCAGACAAACAATGGTGTGTGTGTAAAGAAGTTTGATGATCCTGAATCTGCTCAGTTGGCAAGTTCAAACGATTATCGTGACATCGTACTCTTCCATGTTAGTGATATGTATCTGGTTGCCGCAGAGGCTTACCTGATGGCTGGTAATGAAAGTGCTGCCTTGGATAAGATTAATGCTGTTCGTGCCCGTGCAGGCGTTTCAGAAGTTTCTTTTGATTCATATAGTGTAGCTTATAGTCTTCCTGCAGGTTTTACCTTGAACAAGTTGGACGTTGTTCTTGATGAGAGAGCCCGCGAGTTGTATGCAGAGAGACTACGTTGGATTGACTTGCGTCGTACTAAGCAGTTGGTTCGCTATAATGTAGCATTCAACGATTATGTTGCATCATCTGCAGCAATGAAGAATAATAAGGGTGAGGTTAAGTGGTATCGTCCAATTCCAGCAAAGGAGATTAACTCTAATACTGCTTTGACAACTGCTAATCAGAATCCGGGTTATTAATAGATGAATATATAAACGTTTAATAAAAAGATACAAATGAAAAAAATAATATATTCATTGCTTGTTTTATTGGCAATTTTGTTTAATTTTGCGTCATGCTCTAATGATGAAACCTGTGATGATTTCAATGCAAGTGAATCAGCCGAGGTTGCTTCTGCTGGTACTTATTCGGGAACATGGAATCTGACTGCCGTTGATCCTAATAATGTAGAGACAAAGTCTGAGGCTCCGGGAACATTGACTTTCACAGCAACTGATGTAAAGAACGTTACAAGTATCAGAGCTTTTTCTGAGACTTTGGAGCTTGACCTTACATGTGACGCTAACATTACTTATGTAAAAGACATTCATAACTTTTATTTCTTTAATCAGGTAGCAACAAATGCTATTGAGGCTCAGTTCACAGGAAGAATATTGGGTGATGAGAAGGCAAAGCAGGCCACAATTGCGTTCAGTAAGGTTGTATCTGTAAGAGTTGGTCGTAAGTATTATGACTATACTTATATGTATAGCTTTGTTGGTAACAAGTAGTAACTAATACAAGTTGAGGAAGGTTATTCTTCCTCAACTTATTAAAGAATAAAACATATATTAATTTTAATTTATTTATCATGAAGAAAAATTTACTTTTCGTAGCTGCTTTGTTTGCAGCAAGCGTAGTTAACGCACAGAGCATTTTCGTTGTTGACGGCAAGACTCTTCTTGGTGCAGATGCAGCTTCAACTGCTGTTTCTAAGTCCGCAGGTTTTGAAATTGGTAAGATTGATGGTGCTGTAACATGTACGACTGCTTTTGATGATTCATACAAGATTGTAGGTACTAACGCTAAGAATGCAGCCGATGAGGTTATCAATACTATCACTCTTGGTTCTGCAACTGCAACAGTAGACACTGATGGCGCAAATGGTGTACAGGGTCAGACTAACCCTAAAGATGCTGAGGGTAATCCATTAGGAGCAATATCTGCACTTCCTGCATCTGGTGCTGTATTCAAGTTCCAAGTTGAGAAGGATGGTTTTCTTTATGTATTTGGTAAGCTTTCTTCAAACAAGACTTACATGGCTTGGGAGGAAGGAAAGAATGCTATCGGTTACACTCTCTATGCTGACTGGGCAAAGGATGTAAAGGGCAAGACTTATACTTTGGAAGGTGATGAGGAAATGAACTTTTTGGCAGGGGCTGGCTATACTCAGATTTTGTGGCCAGAGACTATTCTTCAGGCAACAGCAGATGGCAAGTCTTTCAAGAATGCAGATTCTGATGTAACAGCTAACGAGAATCCTTATACAAAGGTTGGTACCAGTGGCTTTGGTTATGTAAAGTGTGCAGTTTATAAAGACTGTTTCTATTATGTACATGCCGTTGGTTCTAAGTTCTCTCTTGGTGCATTTGGTTTCTCTGAAACTAATATCGACCCTGTCCTTTCTGCAGGTGATGCAACAGGTGTAGCTGCTCCAGTTGCTGCTTCAGTTAGCGCTCCTGTTAAGTCTATCGAGAACGGTAAGGTTGTTATCTCTGCAAACGGGGTTAAGTACAACGTTGCTGGTGTACGCGTAAAGTAATATTAGTATTATAATAAAGTTAAAAAGGGTGCTTCATTTTGAAGTGCCCTTTTTAACTTTATTATAGATTCGGGATGCGTTCGGAATGTGCATTATATTATTAAGCATACAGGGGATGTTTACGTCCATTTTGCTTAATATTATTTGAGTGTGGTTTATTAAAGAGGCTGTGATTTCATTCTATTGTTAGTTGCTTCCTATTAGTATCTTGCAAATCTTGTCCTGAAAGATTCGGGATTCGGCAACGGGAGAATTGGTGTTTATTATCGAAAAGACATACCATTGGTCGTTGTATGAGTGAACGAATCCGGCAAGGGACGAAGTACCTACTGTTACCATCGTTCCGGTTTTGCAGAACAGACGGTTGCGGTATTGCGGCTGGATGAGTCTTGTCTGCAACGAGCCCATGCGCTCGGGAATGCCGGGAGAGGCGAGAGCCTCGTTCATAAAATAGTTTCGCATAGGCATATTGTTGTAGATGCGTTTCAGAATTTCGACCAAAAAACTTGCCGACAGACGGTTGTCGGGCGAGAGTCCAGAGCCGTCGTTTATTACAAAACTGTCGAGTGCCCTTGTGCTGTCGGGCTCTATGGCTGACATTTTTTTGCGCCCGAACGATTTCTCCATCCAAACCTCGGAATAGTGCTTTATGTCGAAGTGCGTGCAACCGTCGGTTATGCGCCCTGTCTTCCAGTCGAGATGATGCATCAGCGCATCGGCCTTTATGTTGCTGCTGTGGATAATCATTGGCGTGATGACATCGCGCAGCAGATGCGACGAGCGCGCCACAATCTTGTAGTTTGGCTTGTGCGGATGCACCTTTCCGTCGCTCTCGAACGATATGCCTTTGGCATGGAGCGATGCAATCAAGTCTTTCATTATTCGCTTTCTTCCTTTCAGAAGAATTGGCACTTTATGATATGGAATGTCCCAGTATTTGCACGTTGGGTGCGGAACGAGAGTGTCTTCTTTGGCAATATTGAGGTAGATATTTCCGCGGATGTGGCAGATGCCATGCTGACGGAGTTGTGTCGTTAGTGTGTCGAAGCTTTCGAGCAGAGGGTCGGCATCGGCACGAAGCAGAAGATTGCCCACGAGGGTGTCGCCCTTCATGTCGCCCCGAATCTGCAACGATGAGTACAGGCGGCTGTCCATGCCGAGCGTTTCGAGGGCCGCGACCGCTGTGGCAATCTTTAGGCACGATGCCGGCGGAAGCCTCATGCTGTCGCGGTAGGAAAAGACTGCGCGGTTGGTGCTAAGGTTAAACACCGAGACGGCAATCTCGCCTGTGTCGAGCCTGAGAGGAGAGTGCAGATAGCTGCTTATCTCCTCTTTCAGATTGTTGTCGAAGGCAATCTGTTGTGCCGTAGGCTTAGGCTCTTCGGTTTTCTGTTTAATCATTTTGGCTGGTGGCGCAGGCGCACTCTTTGTGCAGGCGTTTCCCGCCTCGTTTATCAAGTATGTAAACAGGTAAAACAAGGCTATGGCTGCCATTGCCAGAAACGGAATGATGATGTACCAGCAGCCTTTCTTCAGTCTTCTTTTTTTCAATTTTCCAAATCGTTTACAATGTTTATTCCCATTTTTTTCATCAAGAAGCAGGCGTTCATGTTCTGCGCCACTCCTTCGCGCATTTTATAGCTGAATGTCAGCTCGTTGTTGTTGATGTCGGCCTCGAAGCAAAGGTTTGAGATGCTTTCGGGGAAGATCGACTTCAGCCGTGCAAGGGCAAGGTCGTGCGTGGCGATGATGCCGTTTGCCTGCATCTGAATAAGCTGTTTCACGAACGAGTAGCTGCCTTGCTGCTTGTCGTGCGAGTTTGTTCCTCGCAGAATCTCGTCGAGCATTATGAACATCCGCTCGCCGTTGTTTAGCCTGTCGATAATCATCTTCAGGCGCTTCAGTTCGGCAAAGAAATAGCTTTCGCCACTCCGGAGCGAGTCGTTCGTTCTTAGGCTTGTGAACAGCGTTGCCGGGTGCAGACGGTTGTTACCGTCGGTTGTACACAGAGGCGCGCCGATGCAGCCGAGCACAAAGTTCGTTGCCACCGTGCGCAGATATGTGCTCTTTCCTGCCATGTTCGCCCCCGTAACAACAAGGAAGTACGGCTTTTGGCTGATGTCTATCGGGTTAGGCACGGCGTTCTTCATAAGCGGATGAACGAGGCTCTCGGCCTTGAACAGACAGGCGTCTTCTGCTATGTTGGCAAAGACATAATCGGGGTTGTTGAACCTGAAGTTTGCCAGCGATGCCAGAGCCTCGACTGCGCCAATTGCTTTGAGCCATGTTGGAATGGATTCGGCATACCCGTGCTTCCATTTTTCCATCGAGACGGCGCATCGCAAGTCGCTAAGCGAAAGTCCGTTGAGAATGAGCAGAACCATGATGTTGCTGTTCGAGTCGAGCTTGTGCAGCACCTTGTCGAGCGCGCGGATTGATTCGGAAGCCTTGCCGCCGTTGCTGCATACGCTCGACTGAATGTCGCGCAACAGAGGGCTTTCCCATTCTTGACTCTCGATGAGACTGAGGAGTTTTGAATATGTTGAAAGCGTGCTGAGCGATTTGTTGTAGCCAATCTGAACCTTTCGGATTTTGCCCGACAGCATCGTGGCGGCGACGGCTATAACGGAGAATAGCGAGATGTAAAATTCTGCCTCGATAATGCCTGCGACAAAGAGCGATGCAATCACGACGTTGAGCCCGATGACGATTTTCGGCAGAAGTCTGAATATCGGTTTATTGAACACATCGCCGCTCTTTTCCCATCGGCCGAGCATCTCGAGGTCTTCGGCATTGTTTCGGTTTCCTACCGTGGCAATGGCGGCAAATATCTGTCGCCATTCAATTTTTCTGCCAAGTTCGTCTACCGCTTTCTGTCGCGCTTCAATCTCGCTTTTGTCGGTCAGCGGATTCTTCAGCCATCCGGCCAGAGTGTCGCTGCCGAGTTGTGTGGCGGTTCGGTTTAGCATCTGAAAAAGCGAGCCAGTTCCGAATACATCAATATCGAACGTAAACGGATGGTTACTGTCGATGTATTGCTTTCCGTCGGGAAAAGCCGAAAAATTGCCGTTGAGCGATGCAATCTCGTCCTCGTTTATCTTTATCAGCACTTTGCTGATGTCTTCGCCATACAGAAACTTGTCCTGCCATTTCGAGAGAAGCAGAAAGACGGCGATTCCGACGCACGCCACGGCAAAGATTAAGATGCTGTTGCCGCCCCAAAGCTTATATACGGCAAAAGGAGTGAGAACGAAAACGATGAGCTTAGTTAACCCTAAGCCGTAGATTCTGAGTGAGATGCGCTTTAAATCGGCTTTCTGCTGCGCTATTATCGAGTGATATTTTTCTGCGCTCATACCTCGGCTTCTTGTTGTTTCAGAAAATCCTCGGCCTTTGCCAGAGTGTCGAGTTTTCCGACATCTATGAGATGCAGATTCTCGTTTACGTTGGCATAGATGGCTATGTGGTTGCACACGCTCAGATAGAAGTCGATAATGGCAAACTTGCCTTGCCACTCGCCGAAGAACGGAGTGAGGGCAGGAGTTATGATGTGGATGCCCGAGAAGGCAAACATCTGGCATTTGCTTACATCCAGATTCTTGTATGGCGATTTCACTTCGCCTGTGCTGATGTTTGTCCAGCCAACAAGACGGTTCTCATCGTCGAAAAGCAGGTATCGCGATGTGCTGCGCTTGCTTACCATCAGCATTGCGCCCATCTCTTTCTGGCGGCACATCTCGGATGCTTCAGAATAGAATTTCTGCAAATCCACGTTGTGCAGAATGTCTACGTTATGAATCAGGATAGGCTCATCGTTGCCGTTATCGAAGAGCGGCAGAGCCTTCTTTATGCCTCCGCCCGTTTCGAGCAGCTGGTCGCTCTCGTCGCTTATGGCAATATCCATGCCGCCAAACTTGTGCGAAGCTACAAAATCCTTTATCTGCTGGGCAAAGTGATGCACGTTTACTACCACCTTGTCAGCCCCGGCATATTGCAGTCTTTCGAGTAGAATCTGTATCAGAGGCTTGCCGTTTACAGGCACCATGGCCTTAGGCATCGTATCGGTCAGCGGCTTCAGGCGAGTGCCCAGTCCGGCTGCAAAAATCATTACTTTCATAGCCAAGTGTCAATGTTTTGTTCGCGATGGATAATGTGAACCTTCACTCCGTATTTCTCGTGCAGATGCTCGGCTACATGCTGTGCCGAATAGACGGAGCGATGTCGTCCGCCCGTGCATCCGAAGCAGCACATCAGATTGGTGAATCCGCGCTTCATAAACCTTTCGGTGTGGGCATCAACCAGTTTGTAAACGCTTTCGAGGAAGGTAAGAATCTCGCCGTCGTCCTCAAGGAACTTTATCACCGGAGCGTCAAGACCCGTAAGAGGCTTGTATTGCTCGTAGCGGCCGGGATTGTGAGTGCTTCGGCAGTCGAACACATATCCGCCGCCGTTGCCGCTGTCGTCGGCCGGAATTCCTTTCTTGAACGAGAAACTGTATACGGTTACGGTCAGTTCGCCCTGTCCGTCGTATTTCGATATGCTTGCCACTTGTGGCTTGAATTGCGGAAGCTCGGTCATTTGGCTTAGTATGCTATGCAGATAAGCGTACTTGTGTCCGCAGATGGCGAGCTGTGCCTTCAGGTTGTCGATGGCTGGCGGAATGCTCTGGATGAAATGCTTCTTGCGCTCAAAATATCCGCGGAATCCGTATGCGCCCAAGACCTGAAGAAGGCGGAAGAATACATAGAGATTGAGTTTCTCGACAAACTGCTGCTTGTCAATCTTAGCGTATCTTGATGCGCTGTCGAGATACACGTCAATCAGTTCATTGCGAAGCTGCTGCGGATATTTGGCCGATGCCTGCCACAGAAACGACGCCACATCATACTGAATCGCGCCCTTTCGTCCGCCCTGAAAATCGATGAAGAACGGATTTCCGTTCTTGTCGAGCATCACGTTGCGAGCCTGAAAGTCGCGGTATAGGAAGGTGTTGTTCTCCTCATCCACAAGGTCGCTTGCCATGAGGTCGAAGTCGTGCTCCAGCTTCAGCTCGTTGAAGTCGATGTCCGTAGCCTTCAGAAAGCAGTATTTAAAATAGTTGAGGTCGAACATTATGCCCGTGCGGTTGAACTCCGGCTGCGGATAGCATTTGCCGAAGTCCAGTCCCTCGGCTCCCTTGAACTGCATGTCGGGAAGCAGTCGGATGGTGCGTCGTAGCAGTTCAATCTCCTTTTCCGAATAGTTTCCGCCTGCGTTTCTGCCTGCCTCTATGGCCTGAAACAGCGATGTGTTGCCAAGGTCTTGCTGAATGTAGTATCGGGCATCGGCCGACTGGGCATAGACCTTTGGCGTTGGCAGTCCTTTCTGCGCAAAATGGTCGGCAAGATAGATGAATGTCTTGTTCTCTTCTATCGAAGTGCCCTCAACGCCAATGCTGGTATTGTTGTCGGCATCGGTTATTCTGTAGTATTTACGGTTACTGCCGGCGGCTGGCAGCAGTTCTATGCTTGTAGGCTCGCAGCCTTTCCAAGATTCGTATAATTGTTTTAAATGTTCCATTCTGCAAATTTACGAAAAATTTGAGAGAATGTCGGCTATTTCTTCCGATGTTGTTTGTGGGGAAGACGAAAAATCCCGCACCTTAGGAAAAAGCAGGTGCGGGATTCTTTCGGGATTCTTTCGGGATTATTGTATCGAAAAAGCCGAGCAATTTGCGTGCCCGGCTTTCTGAAATCTTTATTTCTTTTCGTTGACTTTCTTGAAGGTCTTTATACTTATTGCTTTGGCTGCGCCTTTTACACCTGTATATTCTTCAGCATCTTCTGTAATTTCATTTGTTAATGTCAGAGTGTTGCCGTTGATTGAATAGTCAACCTTCTTTCCAACCCGAGAGCCTTCGCTGCCAAAACCTTCACGTATGGTCTCCTTTATTATTTTATTAGGCATGAAGCTGTTTTCGGAATAGGTGATGTCGTATATCGTTGTATGTGAAACCTCAAATTTTGAGTTACCATGTCCATCGCCCACATCATACCAGTTTTCAGCTTGCATAGTCTTGTCTGTGAAGGTTAGAATATAGTAGCATTCGTTGTCTACCGCAAAACTTTCTGTATCATCTTCAAGAACCTTGCCGTTCTTGTCGTAGTCAATTTCTCGTACTTCGTAAATCTTCCATGAGCCATAGATGGCAGAAGGGTCGAATTTCTTGTCGTCGTCATCGTCGCCGCACGAAACCAAGAAAGATGTGCATACCAATGCCGCAAAGCAGCACAAGACTGCGAAAAGTTTGTTTTTCTTCATTTTCTGTTTTTTAATTATTAGTTGTTAAAAAGTTGATTAGTGTTTAATCCGATTAGTTTTACATTTCGTGTTGCAAATGTACGTTTAAAAAGCCGATTTTGCAAAAAAAAATATGTTAAAAAACATTAAAACGTGGTTTAATGTTAAGGTTTACTTATAGTGTGTTATTTGTATTAATAATACCGTAGTTATTTTCAAGTTACGTTCAAGAGAGCCGATGGTAAGCCGATAGCAAGAGGGTAGCAAGGGGGTAGCAAGGGGATAGTAAGGGAGTAGCAAGCCGGAAGGTACGGAGAAGCTACGGGGTAGCTACGGGGAAGGTTCGGGCAAGGTACGTTCAAGATACGTTGAAGGTACGTTGAAAAATCCCATATCGTTATGACCACAATATGGGATTTTTCCTGAAAAAACTGTTAGCATAACGCCGGCATGAACTTGGCAAAGAGATATAGACCGTCGTTGCCAGCCCTTACCTCGTGCTCTATCTTTGCCGGCATTATTGATATTGTGCCAGGCTTGTAGACGATGGTCTTGCCGTTGTTAAGGCAGATTCCGCTGCCGGCTATTACCTCGTGCGTTTCGAGCTGCATTTCGTGAATGTGAAGTCCGATTTTGCAGTTCGGCGCGATTCTTACAAGATGATAGCTGAAAAGTCCGCCGCTGTCCTTGGCCGTTACGATGTGTTTCAGAGCCACGCCCTCGAATGTAGGGTGCTCGTTCCATTTCTGACTGTCGAATTTTACCGTTTTCTCGGGCAAGGCAAGCTGTCCGTTGTCAAACTTTTTGAATGTTTCCATTTAGCGTAAATGTTTAATGATTTAACGCTGCAAAATTACGGCGGCGAAACGGCTTTTGCTTGTATAAAATTGCTGATTTTCAGATTCCGCGGCTTTTCTTTAGATATTCCGACGGCGAGATGCCCACAATCTTCTCGAAGCACTTGTCGAAATGGCTCGAATCGTAGAAACCGTTGTCTATGGCGGCATCAATCAGCCGTCCGCCATTGGCAAGTTCCTTCTGCGCGTTTCGTACTCTTACCTGAATCATAAACTGGTGCGGGGTGAGTCCGATTTTCGATTTGAACTTTCTGATTAAGTGATACTTGCTGATGTATACATCTTCCGAAAGCTGGTCGAGCGAATAGATTTTTGACGATTTCTCGGCTATCTTGTCGGCAACCTGCTGAATGTCGGCCGACAATTTGTAACGCTCGTCGCCGATGGTCTCGGCAATCAGCCTTACGGCATCGTTCAGCTCGGATTTTATTCCGGTTTCAAGACCTGTTTCTGCCGCTATCTCATCGAATTTTGTGTTTACGGTCTGGCAGATTTCGTCGATGCTCTGGGCTGAAAACAAATCTTTCTTTACGCACATCGACAGAATTTGCGAGCCTCTCTCAACCGCAACAGAATGAGGCATATACGGACGTATGATGAACGTGTCGCCCTTGGCGAGAACCACGCTCACGTTGTTGTAAAAGACCGTTGCCTTGCCCTTTGTGATGAATGAAATTACATAGTGTCCGGTATGGTTATGCAGACCGAATTCTTTCGTAATGTCTTCAGTAACAACGAATTCTATCATTCTGTCGTCCGAAATGAAATATTGCATAAAAAAAGACTGAAAAGTTCGCGACAAAAATAATGAATTTTATCCGAAAAAAGAAATCCGCCCTCCATCGCTAGAGAGCGGATTTTGCCTTGCCTAATCTTCTTTGAAGAACGAGTCGCCAATCTCGCAGGCCGAATCGTCTGTAACGCGCTGGACGTATCGTTCGCGGCATCGGTTTTCGCGTTCAAACATCATTCTTGTGCCTTCTGCGCTTTGCACAAATGCCAGATGCGAGTCTATCGAGATAGAGCCGGCCATGGTCTCGACATCAAGATTGTCCGTGCCTATGAGCGTGAACGTCCAGTTCTGCTTCTTCAGCTTCTCAATCATCGTGCGAACCATCTTCAGCGTCCATTCCTTCGAGCAGTTCTCCTCGCCGTCGGTAATGATGGTTACAAGCACGTTGTCGCCCTCGGATGCCTGCGCGTTAACCTTCGAGATTCCCTTTCCGATGGCATCATACAGAGGCGTTGCGCCGCAAGGGTCGTAAGATTTCCACCCGATTTTGTGAATCTTTGCCGCCGGTGTGCCGTCGTAATGCCACTTTGTGTTGTCGCTGTCGAAGGTCATGAGCGTTACAATCTGCTCCGTGTCGCGGTATTTCTTCTGAAGGTTGCATATCGTCTTCAGCGTCTCGTTCATTCCCGAAAAGGCCTGCTCGCGAATTACCGACATCGAGCCGCTCTCGTCAACAATAATAAGATTGAACACTCTCTTCGCTCTTCTTTCGTTATTATTTTTCATATTCGTAAATGTTTGATAAAAGTTAATAAATCTGTTCTTTTATCTATTAGAAGAAGATATTCGGGAAAAATTAAGCACGAAAGCGATTTTTTTGTAAATTCGCTCAAAATATTTTAAATCGATGTTGTCAGAAACGCAGATTATCGAAGGCTTTCGCCGAGGAGATTCCGACATTATCCGCCAGTATTTCTACGGATATTGCCGTGTTGGATATTGCATCTTCGACAAGCGCTATCAGCTCAGTCAGAAGGAGAATCTCGACTTCATGTCGCTTGCCCATCAGTATGCCATTTACCTTATGGAGCGCGACTGGAAGCCGCTCGAGGAACATTCGCCCGGCGTTAGTCTGCGCACATGGCTCATAAACGGATTCCGCTACGTTGTGCTCGATGCGCTTAAATGGCATGCCAAGGAATACGGAAGCATCTCGTTCGAGGACTACATGCTGTCGTTCGACGTGAGCGGAAGCCTCCGACTTCAGTTTAACCGTATGATTGAGGACGTGTGCAGCCATGCAGCCCTCAGCCGTCAAGACCGCCTCATCATCGACATGCTCTTGCTGCGCGGATTCAAGGCCAACGAGATTGCCGAGAAGATGGACGTAACGCCGTCGGCCATCTCGCAGAGATTCAAGTCGCTGAAAGAGCGCGTCATTGCCCCGTATTTCAAGAAGAATTTCGACATGGACTTGGATATGCCCGAAGTCATCGACGAGCACGAATTCGCGGGCGATCATCTGGATATGTGCGAGGCTGTGATAGAAGTCGGCGTTTTGCCACCACAACAAAACTTTATTGATATGGACAAGAAACGAACAACGCCTTGGAGGATTACAAGGCTCGAGCCAAACGAGATTTTCGTTTTTGGCAGCAATCTGAAGGGAATGCACGGCGGTGGCGCAGCTTACGTTGCCGTTACAAAGTTTGGAGCGATAATGGGGCAGGGCGTGGGACTGCAAGGTCAGTGCTATGCCATTCCAACGATGCAGGGCGGAGTAGAGACCATCCGTCCGTATGTTGATGAGTTTATCGAGTTTGCCAAGCAGCATCCGCAGCTCACTTTCCTCGTAACGCGCATAGGCTGCGGCATAGCCGGCTTTACCGACGAGCAGATTTCACCGCTGTTCGAGCAGGCCCACGATGTTGATAACATCGTATTGCCGGAAGGGTGGTGAAGGCGGTTTTAGGCTTTTATATGTTGAGGATATTTCTTATTATCCACCATCTGCTAATAAAAAAGGAGCATCTCCTTGTTGGAGGTGCTCCTTTACTATGGCAACATACTAAAAAGTATGTACTGATTATTCTATGTTCTTGCGTATCCGGGTGAGATACTGCTGCAAAGCCTTCTCGTCCTTCTTGCCGATTATGTCGATAAGGTCGGTGAGTTGCTTGCGAATGTTCTCAACCTGTCCCACGGTGTGCGGATTCCACAGAATTTCGCGCAGCAGAGTGTCGTCCTCACTCAGAACGCCTCGCGCAATCTTCAGGTGGCGCTTGAATGTCGTTCCGGGAGCATCGAGATGCTTCATCACGCCGGCAAAGACAAAGGTGCTCACAAACGGAATACTCAGCGAGTAGGCCATCGTCTCGTCGTGCTCCTCGAACGAGTAGTCGCAGATGTTCAGCCCAAGCTTGCTGTACAAATCCTTGAAGAAGATGCGTCCCATGTAGTCGCCCTCGCTTATGATGATGGCGTTCTCCTTGCTCAGATTGCCGAGGTTGGCAAATGTAGGGCCGAACATAGGGTGGGTGCTGACATAGCGCATGCCAGTGCTCTCGTAAAAGTCTTTGAATCCCGTTTTTACAGAAGATATGTCGCTGATGATACAATCTTGTGAAAGATGGGGGATTACCTGCTTGAACACCTCAAGTGTGTATTTGAGCGTTACGGCGTTGATTACAAGTTCGGGCTTGAAATCGTCAATCTCGTCGAGCGTGGTGAAACGCTGCGTGTTGTACATAAAACGCAGACGCTTAGGGTCGACTTCATACACGGCTGTCTCGTGGTCGAAACTAAGCAAGTCTACAAAGAATGAGCCCATCTTTCCGGCTCCTAAGACTAAGATACGCATAATTTACTTGTTTATAATGTCGAGTTGTTGACGTACTGATTCCTCATGGATTGCCTCGAAAATCTTCTTGACGCACTCCGAGTCGATGCCGCACAGAGCTCCTTGAGCACCGCGCTTCTCCAGAATCTCAGAATATCTGTCGGTCTGCACCACCTGAATTTCGTGCTCCTTCTTGTATATGCCAATCTCGCGGCTCACGCGCATACGCTTAGCCAAGAGCTCGATGAGGTCGTTGTCGCACTCGTCAATCTGCTTGCGAAGTTCTGTAAGGCTCTCTGTTGATGCCGTTTCCTTGCGGATAACTAGAAGGTTGAGGATATAGTCGAGAATATCTGGAGTAACCTGCTGCTTGGCGTCGCTCCATGCCGAGTCGGGATTGCAGTGAGACTCAACGATGAGGCCGTCCATGCCAAGATCCATAGCCTGCTGGCAGAGCGGTGCGATGAGTTCGCGCTTTCCGCCGATGTGGCTTGGGTCGCAGATGATTGGAATGTTTGGAATGCGGCGGCGCAACTCAATTGGAATGTGCCACATTGGGGTGTTGCGGTAAATCTTCTTGTCGTATGACGAGAATCCGCGGTGAATTGTTCCGATGCGCTTTACGCCTGCGCCGTTGATGCGCTCAAGAGCACCAATCCACAACTCGAGGTCGGGGTTCACTGGGTTCTTTACAAGCACAGGAATGTCAACGCCTCTGAGCGAGTCGGCAAGTTCCTGAACGGCGAACGGGTTGGCAGTTGTGCGTGCGCCAATCCACAACACATCGATGCCGGCCTTCAGGGCTGCCTCAACGTGCTTTGCAGTTGCAACCTCGGTTCCTACGAGCATTCCGGTTTCCTGCTTAACTCTCTGCATCCATGGCAGACCTTCCTCGCCGATGCCCTCGAAGCCTCCCGGTTTTGTGCGTGGCTTCCAGATGCCGGCACGGAATATCTTGATGCCTCTCTTTGCAAGCTGAGTGGCTGTGTTCATTACCTGTTCTTCTGTCTCTGCGCTACAAGGACCTGCAATTACAAGAGGTCGCTTGTCTTCACCCGGCAGACCGAGTGCTTCCAATTGAAGTTCCATATCTTAGTTGTTTTTTTATATTGTCAAAATACTTTCTTTATTCTCTCTAATGCCTCGGCAATCTTCTCGTCCTTTGCACAGAGCGAGATGCGGATGTATCGCTTTCCGTTTGTGCCGAAGATGAATCCCGGAGTGATGAACACTCTTGCCTCGTGAAGCACTTTCTCTGTCAGTTCCTCAACATCGCCGTAGCTGTCGGGAATTCGTCCCCAGAGGAACATTCCAACCTGATTCTTGTCGTACTTGCAGCCGAGTGCGTCCATAATCTGCTCGGCAAGATTGCGACGGCGGCGGTAGTTAACGAAGTTGCTCTCGTGATGCCACTCGTCGGTATTGTCGTATGCCTTTGCTGCCGCAAGCTGAAGTGGGCGGAATGTGCCTGAGTCGATGTTGCTCTTCACTTTCAGAATCCATTCTACAAACTGGGCGTTTGTTGCCAACATTCCAACGCGCCAGCCTGGCATGTTGTGGCTCTTGCTCATTGAGTTGAACTCTATGCAGCAGTCTTTCGCTCCCGGAACCTGCAAGAGGCTTATCGGTCTCTGCTCGTTGCAGATAAAGCTGTAAGGATTGTCGTTTACGATGAGGATGTTGTGGCGTTTTGCAAAGTCAACCAACTTTTCGTAGGTGGCATACTGAGCCTGTGCGCCTGTAGGCATGTTTGGATAGTTGGTCCACATAATCTTCACCTTGCTCAAATCCATCTGCTCCAGTTCGTCGAAGTCGGGCTGCCAGTCGTTCTCGGGGCTTAGATTGTAGTTTACGATGTCGCTGCCCAGAATGCGGTTGAGCGATGTGTAAGTAGGATAGCCCGGATTTGGCACGAGAACCTGGTCGCCCACGTTTACGAATGCCAGGGTAACGTGAAGAATTCCTTCCTTGCTACCGATAAGCGGCTGAATCTCGGTCTTCGGGTCGAGGTCTACGTTGTACCATCTTTTGTAGAATCGTGCCATAGCCTCGCGCAGTTCCGGGATTCCGACGGTTGGCTGATAACCGTGAACATCAGGACGCTGAGCATACTCGCAAAGCGTGTCGATAGTCTGTTTAGACGGCGGCATGTCAGGACTTCCGATGGCAAGGCTGATGATGTCCTTTCCTTCGGCATTCATTCGTGCCACCTCTTTGCCCTTGCGACTGAAATAGTACTCGCTAACCTGACTGATGCGGTCGGCTGGCTTGATATTATAGCTTAGATTTGAATTCTTCATATTCGCCAAGAATTTTAAGTGCTTTGGTTAGTGGGGTAATAGCGTCGATTGCCTGATGATAGCGCACATAGTCTGAATACGCAACATCTACATAGAACAGATATTCCCACTCTCGACCAATAATCGGTAATGACTGGATTTTTGTTAAGTTAATATTGTAGAATGAAAAAATTGACAGGACTTGCGACAGGCTGCCTTCGGTGTGAGGAAGCGAGAACACAATCATGCTCTTGTTTGTGCGGTGTGCGTTGCGATACTCGTCGGCCTTCCAAGGGTCTACGCATACAAGAAAGCGCGTAAAGTTGTGCTTGTTGTCCTCGATGCCTTCTTCCAGAACCTTCATTCCGTAAAGCGGAGCAGCGTACTTTGAGCAGATGGCGGCGTGTCCCTGCATGTGCTTGCGGCTAATTTTCTCGGCACTTCCGGCGGTATCGCTGCCTTCAACAACCTTAAAGTCGGGATGCTTGCTCAGGAATCCGCGGCATTGCATCAGGGCAACAGGGTGAGAGTTCACTTCCTTGATGTCGTCCCAGTCGTCTTCGGGAAGACAGAGAAGGCTGTGCTCTATGTGCAGCTTATGCTCGCCTACAACCGTTGTGCCGCTCTCGCGAAGCAACTCGTAGTTGTGCAGCAGACTGCCTGCTATGGTATTCTCGATGGCTACGATTCCTACGACATTGCTGTCGGCCTTCATGTTCTCGAATACTTCCTCGAAGGTGTCGCAGCATATTAACTCGATGTCTTCGCCTTTGAAGTACTGATGTGCCGTGATGTCGTGGAACGAACCGACTATTCCTTGTATTGCAACTTTCTTCATATCTCTAAAATAAAAAATCCCGCTTGGTTGTCAAGCGGGATTCTGTAAAATCTTATTTCGTTGGAACATACACAACTTCCCGCTTCACTCCGTCGCCAAAGTAAAGGTAAAAGAAAAAGTAAAAAAATGTGTATGCCAAATTGTTCATCTGTTTATAGTTTGTTGTTAAAAGTGATGCAAAAGTAATCTTTTTATTCATAAAAACCATATAAAATATATGATTTTTTATGGTTTCAGATGCATTTATATACAAATTGTAAGACAATCTGCACCAAAATCTGCATCAAAACCAGAGGCTGATGGGGCATTAGTGGCAGCTTGGCAACTTTTGCTTGAATGTTCCCTCAATCTCCTTTACGATTTCCGGGTCGAGTTCCATTGCTTTTCTCAGGTCTTCGGCCGCTCCGGCTTTGTCGCCAGCATTCATCTTTATTGCTCCGCGAAGCTTGTAGGCGCGTCCGTTTTCAGGTGATGCAGATATAACGAAGTCGATGTCTTGCTTGGCATCTTCAATCATGTTCATGCCCAGAAGAATCTCGGCGCGCTCCAGTCTGGCGTCGATGTCGTTCTCGTTCTTTGCAATAGTTTGTGTGAGTTCGCTTATCTTTAGCAGAATTGTATCCATAATAAAAAAATGTTTTTATTGTTTGTAGTTGGCTGATACCAACATTCCGTCTTTCATTTTTACTTTTTCGGCGGCAAGCAGATGGTTGAGCATCTGCCGCATCCTGTCGGTCGGGGCATTGAAGGCTGTTAACTCAGTCATACTGTGCATCTTTCCGTCGCTCACAAGGTTCACGGCAAACTGTCTGAATCTCTCGTAATCGTCTTCCTTCAGCCTCTGTGAGCGCTTATTTACGCACACATCGCACTTTCCACATTCGTGTTCGTTCTTCTCGCCGAAGTAGAGTAGGAGCATCCTGCTTCGGCAGTTTGTCTCGTTCTCGCAGTAGTCTACCATCGCGTTTATGCGCTCTTCGTATGCCTCTTTCCGTTTTTCGTAAACGCTCTGCGGAATCTTCATTCTTTCCGTCTCGGTGCGGTTGGCGGTGTACGAGAGCAGCGGTGTTCGCTTGCGCGGAATGTAGTGTATTATGCCCTGAAGACTGAGCGCGGCGAGGATGTGATACACATCGTCGGAGGTGTAGCCGATGGAGTGGGCGATGAGGCTCTCGTCGATGTTTACATAGTCGGCAAACAGTCCGCCGTAGCTTCTCAGCAGACTTTGCGTAACGGCCAATGTCCTTTCGTCCTGCTCTTTTATTCGGTACAGTTCGTCGCGCTTTATGATGAACATCACTCTCGACGCATATTCTTGTTCCTCGATATACTCTATGTATCCGGCGCGCGTAAGTATTTTCAGCGCGTTGTGGCACGGCACGGGAAAGAGCTTGTTGATGGCGCAGAATTTTCCGAAGTCGAAGTTAAACGTCGTGCCCATTCCCGAGTCAATTCCGACTTGAAAGAAGTAGGCAATCTTGTCGTACACCTTATATATATAATCCTTGTCGGGAAACGTGTCGGGGATTCTTTTCTTCAGTTTTGCCTTGTCGGTTTTGCCGTAAAGCAGAACGGCGTAGGCTTTCTTGCCGTCTCGTCCGGCACGTCCTGCCTCCTGAAAGTAAGCTTCGGGCGAGTCGGGAAGGTCGAGATGAATCACTATGCGCACATCGGGCTTGTCAATTCCCATTCCGAAGGCATTTGTGGCAACCATCACCCTCGATTCGTTGTTCTGCCATTTGTGCTGACGCGCATCTTTCTCGCTATTCATCAGTCCGGCATGATAGTTTTCGGCTGTTATGCCGTTTTCGTTCAGAAGCCTGGCGGTTTCGCCCGTGCCTTTGCGGTTTCGGGTGTAGACTATTGCGCTTCCGGCAACGCTGTTGAGAATGTGGATGAGTTCGCTTTCCTTGTCCTCGGTCTTGCGCACGATGTAGGCCAGATTGTCTCGCTCGAAACTCATCTTGAACACGTTGCGCTCCCTGAATTTCAGCTGATTCTGAATGTCCTCGACAACCTGCGGAGTGGCGGTTGCCGTGAGGGCAAGAACTGGAGCATCGGGAATGATGTCCCTAATTTCGGCTATTTTCAGATACGACGGTCTGAAATCGTAGCCCCATTGCGAGATGCAATGCGACTCGTCCACGGCGATGAAGCTGACTTTTATTCGCTTTATCTTCGAGAGGAAAATCTGTGTTGAGAGTCGTTCAGGCGAGATGTAAAGAAACTTGAAGCTGCCAAGAATGCAGTTCTCAAGTGCGATGACAATCTCCCTTTGCGTCATGCCCGAATATATGGCGGTGGCTTGTATTCCGCGCTTCTTCAGATTCTCAACCTGATCTTTCATCAGCGCAATGAGCGGAGTTATTACGAGGCACACGCCGTCTTGTGCAAGGGCAGGCACTTGAAAGGTGATACTCTTTCCGCCGCCGGTTGGCATAAGTCCGAGAGTATCTTTGCCAGAGGCTATGCTGTCGATTATGTTCCGCTGAATGCCCCTGAAATCATCGTATCCCCAGTATTTTCTGAGGATATCCCTAAACCTGTCCATTGGTGTCTGATTGTTCTCTGGCTGATGCCGGGCGGATGTCTTCAATCTGAAGTTGTATTTCGCCGCGCTTGTGAGAATTTTCTTCTATGGTGTAGCAGATGTCGAACGACTGCTTAGTCTTAATGTATCTGGCTTGCGAACTTTGTCCGAAGGCGATTCCGTTCATCACATTGTTCGATTTGTTGTCTACGAGTTCGAGTTTTATGTGTTCCTGCTCTCGGCCAACAACCTTGCTTGTTCCGTAGTCGTAAACCTGTTGGGTGCAGAAAACCGGCTTTGTGTTGTCGGGGCCGTATGGCTGAAAGCGCTTCAAATCGTTGTGGAACTTGTTCGTTATGTCCTTGAAGTTGATTGTCGCGTCAATCTTCAGCGTCGGTTTTGTCTGCTCATCGGTGATGTGTTCAGTAACGTATGCCTCGAATCGCGACGAGAATTCCTTTATGTTCTCAGCCTTCATCGACAGTCCGGCGGCGTATGTGTGTCCGCCGAAGTTTTCAAGAAGGTCGCGGCAGCTTTCAATTGCGCTGTAAACGTCGAATCCCGAAACCGAGCGCGCCGAGCCTATCGCCATATCGCCCTCGTAAGTCAGTACCACTGCCGGGCGGAAGTAGATTTCGGTAAGCCTTGAGGCCACGATTCCGATGATGCCCTTGTGCCAGTCTTCGTTGTAAATTACGATTGAGCGTTTCTCCTTCAGGTAATCGGTATTCTTGACAATTTCGTTAGCCTGTTCGGTCATCGCCTTGTCAAGGTCCTTTCGCTGCTCGTTATATTCGTTTATGTGATTTGCCTTGTCGAGAGCTGCGGCATAGTCTTTCTCAACCAGAAGGTCTACGGCTTCCTTGCCGTTCTGTATTCGTCCCGAGGCATTTATTCTTGGGCCGACCTTGAAGATTATGTCGCTAATCGTAACGTCTTTTTCAGACAGTCCGCACACATTCAGAATGGCTTGCATGCCGATGCTCGGATTTGCGTTTATCTGGCGCAGGCCGTGATAGGCAAGTATTCTGTTTTCTCCCATGATAGGAACGATATCCGAGGCAATGCTTACTGCACATAGGTCGAGTAGCGGTATGAGTTGCGAGAATTCAATTCCGTTGCTAATCGAGAATGCCTGCATAAGCTTAAAGCCCACACCGCATCCCGACAGATGCTCGTATGGGTACGTATTGTCCTTACGCTTGGCGTTCAGGATTGCCATCGCCGGAGGCAGTTCATCGTCTGGAACGTGGTGGTCGCAGATGATGAAATCGATGCCTTTTTCCTTGGCATATGTAATTTCCTCGATTGCCTTTATGCCGCAATCAAGAATGATAATCAGCTTCACATCTGTTTCGGCTGCGTAGTCAACTCCTTTTTTCGACAATCCGTATCCTTCCTCGTATCTGTCGGGAATGTAATAGTCTATGTTAGAGTAGAACTGTTGCAGGAAACGGTAAACAAGAGCTACTGCCGTAACGCCGTCGACATCGTAGTCGCCATAAATCATTATGCGCTCCTTGCGTCCCATGGCTTCGTTCAGCCTGTCAACCGCCACGTCCATGTCGTTCATCAGGAACGGGTCGTGAAGTTCGTTCAGCTGTGGGTGGAAGAACTTCTTGGCTTCGGTGGCAGAGTTGATTCCGCGGCTAATGAGTAGCTGTGCTAATACCGGACTGATGTTTATGTCCTTAGCAAGTTTGTTTGCCTCTTCTATGTCATTATGTGTTGGAGTCTGATATTCCCATTTGTATATCATTTAAGTTTTGTTTTTTTACTTTGCCCCAAAGATAAGAAAAAAAATAAAACAAAGCCACCTTTCTGCAATAAAATTGCAAAGAGGTGGCTTCTGAAAAAAGTATGAATTATTTTACTTCAGACCGAGTTTTTTAGCGATATCCTTAGGAATTGCATTCTTGTTTACAAGGAAATCCATAGTCTTGTACTTCACGAAAGTCTTTGATACATACCATATTCCGTTGTACTTTCCGTGCTTTCCCCAAGAGTTCTTAACCATGTAGTATTCCTTGCCGTTCTGGTCTTTTGCGATACCGTAAATCTGCATACCGTGGTCGTCGGTTGTCTCCCAGTTGTCGTATGCTTCCTGACGCATTTCCTGAGTTACCTCAATTTCAGGGAGTGGGCGAGAGGTAAGTTCCTTGCGCTTTGCCTGCTTGTCCATGCCTGTCCAGCGTGCTGCATCTGTGCCTGTAAGGTCTGCGCCGCGCTTAACGTCTGGGCAAACGCCGATACCGTCTCTTGTAAATCCGTCCTCGCTAACGTCAGTTCCCCAAGCGATGGTGTAGCCAAGCTTCAGGGCGTTGTCGATGATTGCCATCATCTCGTCCATCGGAACGTTGTATGAAGCATCCCAGCGCCAGTTGTCCTCAACCTCAACAACAAACTTCTCGTAGAATGGGTGATGAGTGTATGAAGTGATTGATACATAGTCGTCCATGTTCAGACCAAGGCTCTTTGCAAAACTCTGTGGAGTGTACTTCTTGCCTTTGTATGTGAACTCTTCTGGACATTCGCCCATGTATGTGTCGTAGATGCTGCGGAAAGCCTTTTTCCAAAGTGGAGTAAGCTTCTTCTGCTTGCCCTTTGCGATAGCCTGAACTACTGCTGATGCGATGTTTGTAACCTCTCCGTTGTTTGGAAGAGAATCGCCCTGAAGCGTTCCCATGCCCGGCATTGCCTCCTGAGGGATGATTCCGTAGTGCTTCCAGCAGTATGCCACGTCGTATGCGCTACCGCCCTGTGCGAACGATACGTCGCCGTGTGTGCGGACAGCCTTGTCGGCGCGGTCTTCCATTGTCTTGTGAACAACGAATGCCTCGCTCAAATCCCATTCGCCCTTGCCAGCCTTGATAAGCTCTGACTCGAAGAAGCTAAGGGTTGAGTAGCACCAGCAAGTACCGCTCTGGTTCTGGTTCTTGATTGATGTAATTGGAATTTCCTTAACTGTTGTGAATTTGAAACCAGTAGTGTCTTTTTTTGCTTCGTCTTGTGCATGTGCGCTTGTTCCTGCAATCAGCATTGCAAGAGTTGCACCTGTAAGTAATTTGTTCATATATTCTAATTACGTTATTAATTATTGTTCATGAATGATTCTACCTCTTCTGATGTGAGCGGAATGCGCTCGTCGCCAATGATTCGGCATCCGTCGTCGGTTATGATGATGTCGTCTTCGAGACGTATTCCGCCGAAATCCTTGTACTGCTCAACCTTGTCGTAGTTGATGAAATCGGTGTGCAGACCCTTGGCTCTGAACTGGTCGATGAGTGCAGGAATGAAATAGCATCCCGGCTCGTCGGTTACTACAAAGCCTTTCTGAAGACGGCGGCCAAGGCGCAGACAGTTTGTTCCGAACTGAGTGCTTGGCTGAACCTCGTCGTCAAATCCGACGTATTTCTGTCCCAATCCTTCCATGTCGTGAACATCCATTCCCATCATATGTCCCAATCCGTGAGGCATGAAGAGGGCGTGTGCTCCGGCAGCCACGGCATCGTTGGTGTTGCCTTTCATCAGACCGAGGTCTTTCAATCCTTCGGCAAGAATCTTGCATACTTCAAGATGAACGTCGAGCCATTTTATGCCCGGCTTAGCAATTGCCAAGGCATGGTCGTGGCATTTAACCACAATATCGTAGATTTCTTTCTGCCTTGTCGTGAACTTTCCACCAACAGGACAGGTTCGGGTGTTGTCCGAGCAATAGTTAGAATGAGTTTCGCCTCCGGCATCTACAAGCATCAGCCTTCCGCTTTCGAGCGTGTTGAGGTGGCTGTGGTTGTGCATAATCTCGCCGTGTTGGGTAAGAATTGTCTCGAAGCTGACGTCGCATCCGTTGGCAACGGCAATGCCTTCGAGCAGACCGGCAATGTGCTGTTCCTCAACTCCGGGTTTGCAGCTTGCAATGGCTGTCGTGTGCATCAGATAGCCGATGTGTGCCGCCTTTTCGAGTTCGGCAATTTCTTCGGGTTGCTTTATTGAGCGCATCTTGACGACTGCCTTTATCAGCTCTACCGAGTGTTGAGCCTTTGCATCTGCCACGCTTATTCCAAGCCATTCGGCAATCTGCAAAGCCTGCTCGGCTCTGTAAACCGGAAGGTAGTGGATTGCCTTGCCGCTCTTCTGTGCCGATTCGATGAGGCTTGTCATCTGCTTTAACGAGCCGCTATTGGCAATGCCCACTTGCATGGCAAGAGCCGCAACATTATCAACCGGACCGTACCAGATGAGGTCGTCGATGTCAATATCGTTTCCGAAGAGATATTCCTTGTCGTTGTCTATGTCTATAACGCCAACAAGTCCGTCTCTCTGCTGTCCGAAGTAGTATAGGAAGGAGCTGTCCTGACGGTATTTGAATGTATTGTCGGGATAGTTTCTCGATGCTTCAAGATTTCCTAAGATAAGAATTATGCCGCTTCCGACTTCTTTTTTCAGCGTCTCGCGGCGTTTAATGTAGATATCTTTATTGAACATGTTTACGTATTTAACTCAACCCTTGTTATACATGCGCAAAAATAGATAAAAATTACAATATACCAACATTTTGCTGAATAAATTGTGAATTTTTATTACCGAATGTATCGCAAATGTTAATATTTCCTGAATTTTAGTTCTTTTTCTCCTACTTCGAGAACCATCTGTTTTGATGTCAGGCTTTTGATGTTAAGTGTTGCCTCGCCCACTTCGTTTGTGCCGAGAAGTGAATTCAAGAACCATCTGCATTTAAAAGCGTGCGCCTGATTTTCGTCTCCGTATTCGTTTGCCTCAGAGAATGGAGTGTCGATGTCGTTGAGGGCAGAGTATGCGTTATATATTCGCAGAGTGTTGCCGTTGTGTTCAAAACGGGCATAGATGTTCATGTCGGCATATCTGATGTTAAGCAAATCGAGCTGGATGCTTAGATATGGTTTGCCTCCCTCAATCATATCGCTATAATTCTGGCATTGCCACATTCCGTCGAGGTCGCCGTTCTTGTCAATCTTGTCGCACGAAGTCAGCGACAGAAGTAGGATGACTATCAGACTTGCTATATTTTTCAATCTTTTCATTGTTCAAAAAATTACTTTTTTATTAAACCGCTTTTTCTTATTGATAGCATAACGCCCGTATTGTTGCCGAGTTCCTTTCCATGGTCAGAGGCAAACGATATTGTGCCGCTCCATCCGTCGAGGCTTTCTGGCTTTATGCTGAGTTCTGCCAAGAACGAGTTGTTGTATGTCGGATTGTCGTACGGAAGGGCGTATGTTCCGAGGTTCATCGTGTGACTGAACAAAAGTCGGTAGTGAAGCCATCCGAACGGATTTCCGTTTATTCCGATGTGATGAGCCTTTATTCGGTTGCTCAAGAAATACAGATTCTCGTTTGTCTTGTATGCTGGCGATGTTATCAAACCGTTGCCCATGCACATTCCGTTGTGCTGCCAGCCAATATAGTTGCCATGGTTGTAATAGTTGTCCTGACCGCTAATCTGGTCGGGAATGTTGGCTGTGTGGTCGTGATAGATTGGACCGCTCTGGTGAGTCATGTTAAGAAATTCGTAAACGATGTTCGAAACGAATCTGTTTTCTGGCAGAGTAGCCTGAAAGCCGTACAGTCCGTCCTTCCATCCATATTGTACGAACATCTGCGAGTGATCCTCGAAATAATGGTTGTAATAAGCCTTGACGCCCCATCCGTTGCCGTTGTATTTAAGCGACAAGAGCCATGCTCCGAGCTGGTTTCCGGCTGCGTTTGCATAGGTTCCGTCGGTCTGGTCGCTTCCGCCGGGAATGAAGGCATTCCAGTAATCCTTCAGTTTCTCGCCGTATTTTATAGACTTGTAGTTTGTCGATGTGTTGTCTTCCGAGCGGCCAACCACGTTGTAAGCCGTTCCGCCAAACTGACACGCCATTTCAAGTCCGCCCTCAAAGGTGAGTGGGGCAGACTCGTTTCCGATGCGCAGATAGCCTGCTTTGCTGTGATACAGAACGTTCTTTGTGTATCTTCCGTACGGAATGCCGTTCTCGTCCTTGGCAACGTTGTCTTTTTGCCAATCGTTGTCGTTGAACATTCCGTAGGCAACATGACCTTTTACGGCAACCATTTCTTTGGTTCCGGGAATAGTGAGATATTCGGGAACTTCGATTCGCGCTTGCGGCACAGGTCTTGCATTTGTTCCGAGGCAGAGTGATCCGCTGCTCAGTTCCTTGTCCTTGAATTCTGATTTACGTTCCTTTATTCCAAGTCCGAGTCTTATCTTTTTGTACAGAATATCGGCGAAAGCCTGCTGAAGAATCAGGGTAGAAGAGTGATTTGCGGCAACGGCGATGTCGAGTCCGTAGCCTATTTTCCAGTCCGAACCGTTGTCTATCGATTCTGTTGGACGCATTAGGCTTGCCCTAACATATCCGCTGTTCAGTTTGGTTGTTGATAATCCGTATCTGTTGTTTACAAACCACGATGGCGCAGCGTCGCCCGAACATGTTGCTCCTGAAAGTTCTACGTTGTATTTCGCGCTGTCCGAAAGTATAGTCCAGTCTTGTGCCTTTGCACCGCCGAGCATGGCAAACAAGCAAATGATTGATGTTGATAGTCTTATATTCATTTTTTTCTGAATGTTTTATAAAGAAAAAGGGCGACCCGAAGATAGAAGTCGCCCTTTGTTTGATATTTGCATTTGTTATTTTGCGTAACTTACCGAACGAGTCTCTCTGATTACAGTAATCTTAACCTGTCCCGGATAAGTCATCTCGTTCTGAATCTTAGTTGCAATCTCGCCGCTGAGTTTCTCGGTCTGAACATCGTCAATCTTGTCAGCACCTACAATTACTCTCAGCTCGCGTCCTGCCTGAATAGCGTAAGTCTTTGTGACGCCCGGATAGCTCATTGCAAGCTGCTCAAGGTCGTTCAGACGCTTGATGTAAGCCTCTACGATTTCGCGGCGTGCGCCCGGACGAGCACCACTTATGGCATCGCAAACCTGAACGATAGGAGCGAGGAGTGAAGTCATCTCCATCTCATCGTGGTGTGCTCCGATTGCGTTGCAGATGTCTGGTTTCTCTTTGAACTTCTCGGCAAGCTTTGCTCCGTAGAGAGCGTGTGGCAATTCCGGCTCCTCATCTGGCACCTTGCCAATATCGTGAAGCAATCCTGCACGCTTTGCCTTCTTTGGATTCAAGCCAAGCTCTGATGCCATTACGGCGCAAAGGTTCGCAGTTTCGCGAGCGTGCTGCAAAAGATTCTGACCGTAGCTTGAACGGTATTTCATCTTACCGATTATGCGGATAAGCTCAGGATGCAATCCGTGAATACCAAGGTCTATTGTTGTACGCTTACCAGTCTCGATGATTTCCTCCTCAACCTGCTTCTTAACCTTTGCAACCACCTCCTCGATGCGGGCAGGGTGTATACGTCCGTCTGTTACAAGCTGGTGCAGGGCAAGACGTGCAATCTCGCGTCTTACAGGGTCGAAGGCTGAAAGAACGATAGCCTCTGGGGTGTCATCAACTACGATTTCAACGCCTGTTGCAGCCTCGAGTGCTCTGATATTACGGCCTTCGCGACCGATGATTCGGCCCTTAACCTCGTCTGAATCGATATGGAAAACAGTAACGCTGTTCTCGATAGCCGTTTCGGTAGCAACGCGCTGGATGCTCTGTATTACTATTCGCTTAGCCTCGCGGTTTGCAGTCATCTTGGCATCGTCCATGATGTCGTTGATGTAGCTGCTTGCCTGTGTCTTAGCCTCCTCTTTGAGCGATTCGATGAGATGCTCTTTAGCCTCTTCTGCGCTGAGTCCGCTAAGAAGTTCGAGCTTTTCGATTTCCTGCTTCTGAAGTTTCTCCAGTTCGTCCTTTTTGCGGTCGAGTACGGCCTGCTGGTTTTCAAGGTTTTCTTTAAACTGTTCGTTCTCGTTCTTCTTGCGTGCCAGTTCTTCCTGACGCTGGTTTAGGCTGATTTCCTTCTGCTTCAGCTTGTTTTCTATCTGCTGGATTTTCTGGTTGCGCTGTGCAACTTCTTTTTCCAGGTCAGCCTTCTTGTTCAGGAATTTTTCCTTCACTTCAAGCAGTTTGTTTTTCTTTATCACTTCGGCGTCGGTTTCTGCCTTTTTCATCATCTGCTTGTATTTTGATGTGATGATGTAGCGGAATATGCCGAATCCAATTACCACACCCACAACGAGTGCTATGATTCCAATTAATAAACCGTTCATTATTGTCTGTAATGTGTTATATATAAATAATAGCGCACTGCTAATGTTTTGCAACAAATTAGTAGTGCGCGAATGTCCTATTGTATTATAGCCTTCTTGTTTAGCAGATTATCAAGGTCTTTGTTTAGTTCTTGTAGTCTGCCCAAAACTGGCTGCACGTTTTCTTGGTTCTGTGCGTTGAGTACATTTATTGCGAAATTCAGCAGTACCATGCAATACAGTTCGTTTGTCGAATGGTTCTTGAATCTGGCTCTGTACAGTTCCAGTTTATTGTTGATAAGGTTGACGGCGTTCATATAGAGTTCTTTCTGCGACTCGTTTATCAGCATTGGGAACCTTATGTTGTCAATCTTAAGATCTATATTTATTTTATCTTCATTCATCTCGAAAACGGCTAAACATCTATTAGTGAAATGCATCTGTCGATTTCGCGCACGAGCTTAGTGATTCTTTTCTGAGCGTCTTCCATCTCAGAATCGCTTATTTGAATCATCTTAGCCACCTTAAGGCTTTCGTAATCAGACGCCAGTTGCTCGTTTTTTTCCTTGAGCTGCTGTATTGTCTGATCTTTAGATTTAAGGGTGTCGTTTAGTCGGTCGTTCTCAGCCTTCAGAGTCTGATAATCCATCATCAGTTGTCTGACACGGCTTTCGAATTCCGCAACGAACTTTCTGTCATCTTCAGTCATGCCGATACCTTAATTGTACGCAAAATTAACACATCAGTTTGACAAATGCAAATAATTTACCGAAAAATTCTTTCTTATCTAAAACTTTTATGCGTTAATCCTCACTTGTCTTTCTCGGTTCTTTTTTGGCGAGAGTAACAACATTGTACACAAATTCAGTCATCCATTCCTCGCTGTAACCCAGTGTGGCCCTGCTTTTTCTGATGCTTGCGCATGTGCGCATAACCTCGAGGTCAGACCAGTCGTTTTTGTTGAGGATGTCGTGGACTGTCTTTGCAGTCATGTTGCGCAGAAGTTTCTTGAACATTCCGGGCATTCTGAACTTCCATTGCATGAGGTTGCCCATCAGCATCATGAGGTCTTGGTTGAAGCCCTGGAACACGTAGAAATACTTCTGGATGTCGTTCATGTTCTTGCAGTTCTTCTTGATGCTGTTGTCAATTTCCTTGAAGAAGTTGTCGTTGATGCCGTACATCTGCGACATCATCTTCTGGCATGCCTTCTTCTCGGCAATTCCCAGTTTGTTGTTTACTGTCTGAATCTGCAAGGTACGCTTGAAGGTTGCCATGTCGGGCACGAATTTCAGGTTTGTAATGCCCAGATTTGCAGCCATTGCGCTTTGGTAGTACACTCTTATAAGCGTCATGAAGTCTTCCATGCCGCCTACGTTGCCTTCTTGGCTATTGGTATTGCTTTTGTTGAATATTTTTGAAAAAAATCCCATGTTATTTTACTGCTCTTGTATCTAAACTTACTTTTAGAAATGCAAAAATAATTTATTTATTCCGAAAAAACGATTTTTTTCCGTATGTTTTTAAATGATAAAAATAAATTGTTAAATGATGTGGTGATATTTCTTTTTTTAATACCTTTGCAATTGGTAAGGCTAATATAGGCATATCTATTTATGAAACAGACGTTACAGACTTCTTACTTGATAAAGGGATTGGTGATTTGTGTTGATGCCCTGCTTATGCTCGGATTCACAATAGTAGTGTATTATTTTATGACAGGTTTGATTCCGTTTACGGCATATCTGCATTATAAAATGTACATGCTGCTTTCCCTGTTGGCATTTATTTTCTCCGACTTTATTTTTCCGCCGCTGTTGCAGATGCGTAAGGTTAAGCCCGAAAAGATTGTGGTAAACCTTATCTATTTCATCATCGTTTACATGATGCTGCTCATTGCCATGCTGTCGTTCATCGATGTAAACATGCTGTCGCTTAAGTTCGTTATAGTTACCTCGGCGATAATATGGCTGCTGCTGGTGGTGTGGAGACTGTCGTGCCGTGTGCTTGTGAAGAAAATACGTACGCTCGGACGAAATTCGCGTACAATCATCTTCGTGGGCGCAAGTCAGAATATGGTGGATCTTTACAGAGAGATTCTTAACGACCCGTCAACTGGATACAGGGTGCTTGGATATATCGACAACTGCAAGAACGACAATCTCGGCTCGCTCCCTTATCTTGGCGACATGACTGGGGTGTACGATTATCTTGCAGAGCATCATACGGATATCGATATGCTGTTCTATGCCAGCACATCGTCTGATGTTGACAATGCTCGCAAGCTGATAAACTTCTGCGACAATCACATTATCCGATTCTATCAGGTGCCAAACCTTTACAGCTATTTCCGCCGTGAGCTTAAGCTTGAGCTTATGGGCGACATTCCGGTGCTGTATGTGCGCGAAGAGCCTCTGCTCAATCCGTTCAACCGCTTTATAAAGCGTTCGTTCGACATCGTAGCGGCTTGTCTGTTCTTGTTCACGATATTTCCGTTTATATATATTATAGTAGGTACAATCATCAAGATTACCTCTCCTGGACCGATTTTCTTCAAGCAGAAGAGAAACGGACTCGACGGAAAGGAGTTCTTCTGCTACAAGTTCAGAAGCATGAAGGTGAACAACGATGCTGACAAGGTTCAGGCTACGAAGAACGACCCTCGAAAGTATCCGTTCGGAAACTTTATGCGACGCACGAATATCGACGAGCTTCCGCAGTTTATAAATGTGCTTAACGGAACGATGTCTATCGTCGGCCCGCGTCCGCACATGGTTAAGCATACCGAGGAATACGGCGCACTTATCGACAAGTACATGGTTCGTCACTTGGCAAAGCCGGGAATTACTGGCTGGGCTCAGGTTAAGGGATGCCGAGGCGAGACTAAGGAACTGTACCAGATGGAAGAGAGAATAGAGAAGGACATCTGGTATGTTGAGAACTGGAGCTTCCTGCTTGATTTGAGAATCATATTCATGACGGCTTTCAATATGTTCTTTACGAAAGAAGAAAATGCTTATTAAGTCCTTTCTTTGACAGGATTTATTGAAGATAAATAAAACTCTCCGCACGGGCTTTGCTTGCTGCGGAGAGTTTTTTTGTTTTGGGGTAGTGAAGCAAAAAAAGAGGGCTCTCACGAGCCCCCTCTTCCCCATATGTTTTTAAATCAGGTAAATTTTAAGGTAAAAAGATTGAGTTTTGGATAACGATGGCAAATATAAGTTCTTATTTTCACTTCTGCAATTTTTAAATTAAAAAAAGATTGTAATTTTGTGTATTATAACATTTTTTAACAATTCGGAGTGTGAAAATTGAAGATAGGGGCAAGGTATATTGTGGTAAGCCGACAGCAAGCCGATGGTAAGGGGATAACAAGGGGATGGTAAGCCGATAGCAAGCCGAAAGGTTCGGGGTAGCTACGGGGTAGGAACGGAGTAGCTACGGGCAAGGTACGTTGTAGGTACGGGGAAGATACGGGGAAGGTTCGGGATGCCTTCGGGATTCGTTCGAGACGCACACGTCGTTTTCCCAATCAGAAGTGCGTAAATAAAGACTATGTTTTGTTGTATTTAAAAAAAATGCTATATTTGCAACAAAATAAACCTTTTTCCTTCTTATGCCAATGAATGAAATAAATTTGTGGGGAAATGTTGAGTCGAAGACCTTGTTCGCTCGGCTTTTAGACCATACAGGAATGGCAGTATTGAGTGCTGATGACACAGAGGCTATGCTGGGTAATATGTTTCCTGACAGAAACGGACAAAACACGTCCGTAATAGATAAACCTTGTTATGTTTCATTAGTTAATGAAGACATAAAAAAGAAGTTTAGTGTTGGTAAACTTATAAATGACAGTAAATATTTTTCTAGTAAAACTGGAGGAAGGTCAAGTTCTTCTAAGTCTGCGGAAAAATCGAAGAAGGGGGGAAGGCTTTGCAACTGTTAGTAGCGCGATAGGGAAGTCGCAAGCATCAAACATATCAACAGCAACAACTGTTGGACAAAAAACGGCAGAGGGAGTAGTTGCCTTGAAACCAAATATAAAAAAAGTATGAAAATGATAAAAAAAATAAGATACGTTTTTGACTTTGTCTTTTTTACATATTGTCGTTTCTATATTGATGTATCTTCTCGTAATGCTACTCCTTACGAGAATGGATGTTGTATTTATTTTGTAACATTATCAGTTTATGTAGGAGGCTTAATTTGTCTAATTGAAAATGCCATATCATTAAATGAGGAGATAATTTTATATACTGGACTTGTATTGTTTGGTATTGGCACGATAATAGGTTTTATTTTTCCATATCTGCACAAGGATTATTACAAGTACTTACATGAAAAATTCTATGATGATTATGGAGAAGAGGATTTGGCTATTCCAATTATTCTGACTTTAGCTCCATTGGTAATCTTATATTTCATTATAAAATAATATAACTGTGAAAATATTAACAATATTCTTCGCCATCATCAGTATGGTGGCGAAGGCACAGCCTTGCATCAATAGCGAGGCAAATGCCGTCCAATCATGCTCGCTCGGCTTTCCGACTCCGAGTGTCTTAACCAGATGGCGTTTGTAATGCTTCAGCCTAGAGGCGGAGTTGTAGCCGATAGCATCAGCAGAATGTGTGGTGGTTGCAAATCCCTACAAGCCAGTTTGACTACACATCATCAAAAAAATAAAGGGATTCCTATAAAAGAATCCCTTAAAATGCGAACAGGCATAAAAGCCCACTACGTCGCGGGTTGGTAATCAAGCCGTTGGCAAATATAGTCAGCAAATGTTCAAAAAACAAATGTATTAACAGGATTTTTAATCTATTCAACAAAATAGATTTGTTTTTCTCCTTGTTCGCTCGGCTTTCCGATTCCGAGTGCCTTAACCAGCTGGTATTGGAATGCTTTATCAAAAAGGACTACGAACGACATCGTCAGGTACAACTTTTAGAGGATGGAATGTCGCGGTTCGAAAATATAATGGAGGAGGGGATCCAAACTATTTTGAAAAGGTTATATCGTTTTTTAATTCTGCTAAATAATATGAAAAAAAGATTCTTTACATTAATAGTATTAATTGTGCTAAGTGCGCTACTTATATCTTCATGCTTTGCTATTTGCATAAATGACAGCGTTCCGGAAATTAGACTATCTTGTGCAACCCCTGATTCCTTGAATATTGACAATCTTGAATTCCTTACTACAGAGGTTACAATACATGGTTATTATAACGCAACATCCCCACATAAGAGGCTAAGCTATGATGAAGCCTACAAAATAGCAGAAATGGATTCCTTTCCATCTGACATGCTTGACAGGAAGAACATAAGATTCAAGACAAAAAGAATAAATGTGCCGAATTTCGGGAAATGCCATTACTATATATTTCAGTTCAAAGATTATTCCGGTGTATTTCTAAATGGCATGATGCATATTCTGTATAATCCTTCAAAAAAAGAATACATTGTCTTTAGAGAATTTATTTCGAATATAAAAACTGAGGGAAAGTATCTTCTAATTACATATAACTGCCGAGGAAATATCTCATACGATAGGTTGTTATATAGCAAAGAGCAATCGCGGTTTTTATTGGAATGTAAATAGTTATACTTACTCTACTTTTGGAAATGTAGGTTCGTTTTTTTGTAATTTGTAATACTCACGCATAAAAATTATGCTGCATAATATCGCCAAAATATGGTGCTCTCATTAAGTTATTTGTAATAACAAAAGCATAGCCTTGCAATATAAACAACAGAGCGGAAAAACAAAGGATAGCACCTTTCGTTTTTCCGCTATTGTTTTTATGATAAACCGAAGTCTTTCGTCAATCCAGATGATTCCAGCCTTGGGCTTTCAGCTCGAACTCGTTGCCGTCGCGAGTTATGAGTGCGCATCCCAGTTCGGGCTTGGTGATGTAGCCAATAACCTTTATGCCCTCCATGTTCTGCACCTTCTCGTTGTCGGCAATAGGAACGGTGAACAGCAATTCGTAGTCCTCGCCGCCGTTAAGGGCGCAGGTTGTAACGTTCATGTTCAGTTCTTCGGCCATGCATGCAGTCTGATAGTCGAGCGGGATGCGCTCTTCGTAGATGCGTGCTCCAACGTTGCTCTGCTTGCAGATGTGCATAATCTCTGACGACAGGCCGTCGGAGATGTCCATCATGGATGTAGGCATGATGTTGGCATCGGCAAGCATACGAATGATGTCGCCACGAGCTTCGGGCTTTAGCTGTCGTTCGAGCAGGTATTCCTTGCCTGAGAAATCGGGCTGAGCCTCTTCGAGCGAGGTGATGCCCTTTTGCTTGTTCTCTTTCAGCTGGCTTTCGAACACCTTCTTCTCGCGTTCAAGGAGCTGCAAGCCCATGTATGCCGCTCCGAGGTTGCCCGACACACAGATGAGGTCGGTTTCCTTGGCTCCGTTGCGGTATACGGCCTTGCCCTTCTCAACATCGCCTATGCAGGTTATGCTTATTGCCAGGCCTGTTAGCGACGATGTGGTGTCGCCGCCTACGATGTCGACGTGATGCTCGGCGCAGGCAATCTTCAGACCCTCGTAGAAGTCCTCCATGTCTTCGATGCAGAAGCGTTTGCTGAGTGCAATGCTCACCACAAGCTGGCGCGGAGTGCCGTTCATTGCGTAGATGTCGCTTATGTTTACGATTGCGCTCTTGTAGCCCAGATGCTTAAGCGGAACGTAGGTGAGGTCGAAGTGAACGCCCTCCATCAGGAGGTCGGAAGTTACGAGAACCTCTCTGCCCTCTGGAAACTCGAGCACGGCGCAGTCGTCGCCCACGCCATACTTGCTCGATTCGTTTTCGAGCTTGATGTTCTCGGTAAGATGCTTTATCAGACCGAATTCGCCTAAAGTTGAAATTTCTGTTCTGTTGGTTTCTTGCATATCAAAAATTATGATCTACGAATAAGTTCACGCATAATTGCAGTCATTCGTGGCTGTGCTGCGTTGGCTGCTGCCGTAACTTCCTCGTGTGTTACCTCCATTGAGTCGCCGTCGGTGTAAACGTCGGTAATAACGCTCATTCCGAAGACCTTCATGCCGCAATGAACGGCAACGATAACCTCTGGTACGGTGCTCATGCCAACGGCGTCAGCTCCGAACGAGCGGAACATGCGGTACTCGGCAGGAGTCTCGTAAGTTGGGCCTTGTGTAGCCAGGTAAACGCCCTGCTTAATCTCGATGCCCTGTTCCTTGGCAATTTCGACAGCCATGTTCTGGAGTTCCTTAGTGTAGGCTGTTCCCATGGCCGGGAAGCGTGGTCCGTACTCTATGTTCTTGCCGCGTAGAGGGTGCTCTGGCAGCATGTTGATGTGGTCGGTAATCATCATAAGGTCGCCCACCTTCATGCCCTTCTGCATACCGCCTGCGGCGTTGCTTACGAAGAGAGTCTTGATGCCCAGTTCGCGCATTATTCTGACAGGGAATGTAACAGCCTTCATGTCGTATCCCTCGTAGAAGTGGAAGCGTCCCTGCATGGCAAGAATGTCCTTTCCGCCGAGTTTACCGAAGATGAGTTTGCCGGCGTGTCCCTCGACTGTTGAAACTGGGAAGTTAGGGATGTCGGTGTAGGCTATCTCGTACACGTCTGTAATCTCTTCTGTGAGTCTGCCAAGTCCTGAGCCAAGGATGATGGCTGTTTCAGGATTTGTTCGCATCTTTCCCTTTATGAAGGATGCTGTTTCTTGAATTTTTTCGTACATGTCCAATTATATTTTCGTTAAACAATTCTTTTTTGTCGAGCATGAATTCCACCTCGATAGGCAGCATGTACAGGTTGTCTGCAATGTCCTGCGGAATGCCCTTGATGCTCATGAGGCGAACCGTGTCCTTCTCGGTTGTAACGATGAAGGCGTCGTTGTTCTTGTTTATCTCGTTGAACTTGTTTCTTATCGCCTCGATGTCCTTCTTGTTGAAGTAGTGATGGTCGGGGAACTCAAGGATGCTGATGTTCTTGGTATACTGCTCCAAGTCGCTGAGCATCTGCTTTGGCGATGCTATGCCCGTAACGAGCAGAATCGGTCTGTTGCCGATGCTGTCGAGAGACACTTCCTCGGCATGCTTGAAGATTGGGCGCATCTTGCTGTACTTCAGACAAGTAAAGAACAACTGCTGATAAGGGCGCAGGTTCATCGTCTTTGTCAGCACCCTGAAATCCATCGGCTTGATGTCGGTAGGGCACTTGGTTATGATGACGATGTTGGCGCGTTCCTTTGCCGATTCGGGCTCGCGCAGACGACCGGCCGGCAGAAGAGCGTCTTCGGTTATCAGCCTGTGATAGTCAACGAGCAGAATGTTGATGCCCGGAGTTACATACCTGTGCTGGTAGGCATCGTCGAGCAGGACGACCTCGGTGTCGGAAGTAGCCGCGTCCTCGCATAGACGGTGTATTCCGCGTCGGCGGTTGGCATCCACGGCAACGTAGATGTCTCTGAACTTCTGCCTTATCTGGAAAGGCTCGTCGCCAATCTGCTCCATCGGAGTCTGTAAGTCGGCGAGTTTGTAGCCTCTTGTCTTTCGCTTGTATCCGCGGCTCAGCACCGCCACTTTGTATCTCTTCTCGAGAAGTCTGATGAGGTATTCTATATGTGGAGTCTTGCCTGTTCCGCCCACGGTTATGTTACCGACCGATATTACCGGCACGTCGAATGTCTCGTGCGGCAGGATTCCGTAGTCGAACATGACGTTGCGAATGCTTACGCCAATGCCGTAGAGCCATGCCAGCGGCCTGAGAATGTCGTGTATCTTTATATAGTTTCCCTCCATCGTAGTTCTGTTAGAGATTAAAGTTTATTCTGTACGGAATGCGTGCCTGAATCTGGTTAGCCTTGGTGTATTTCTGTGCTTCCTTCACGATGTCGTACATGTTGCCGAAGGTCTCGCGCATCTTGGTGTCGGCATACGAGTCGGTCTTGTCCTCGAGCAGGCTGTCGAAGAATGACGGCGGAGTAGGATAGCTTACGGTGGTGTATTCCTTAACCTTTCCTCTCTTGGCTGCAATCTCGATAGCCTTCTGAAGGCCGCCGAGTTCATCTACTATGCCAATCTTCTTGCCGTCCACGCCTGTCCATACGCGACCCTGTGCAATTTCGTGAATCTGCTCCTTTGTCTTCTTTCTGCCGTTAGCGCATCGGGTAAGGAAGAGGTCGTATCCACGGTTAATGTAGTTTTGCAGAAGTCCGAGTTCAGCCTCGTTGAACTTTCTTGCGCCCGTGCCCATGTCGGCATATTTGTTAGTCTTTTCGCTGTCAAAGTGGATGCCGAGTTTGTTGTTTGCAAGTTCCTCGTAGTTGAGAAGAACTCCGAAGATGCCAATTGAGCCTGTTATTGTGGTTGGCTCGGCAACGATATAGTCGGCTCCGCAGCTAATGTAATAACCGCCCGATGCAGCATAGTCGCCCATAGAAACGATAACCGGCTTCTTCTCCTTGAGCAGCATCACATGATGCCATATCTGCTCTGATGCGTATGCGCTTCCGCCCGGAGAGTTAACTCTGAGCACAATCGCCTTCACATCTTCTTTCTCGGCAAGTTTGTCGAGGTCGTCGCACACCTTTCTGCCAACAATCTCGCTTTCGCCCGTGTTGCTGCTTATGTCTGATATTTCTCCGCAGGCATAGTAAACGGCTATGATGTTTCCGCTCTTGTCCTTTGGAATGTTGCTGTTTGCTTCTGAATATTCGGCAAGCGAAATGGTGTTGTACTTATCGTCCTTGCCAAGCTTCATATACTTTCTGATTGATTCCTTTACGCCCTCGCTGTAGGCAATCTTGTCAACCATCTTTATTTTCTTGAAAGCCTCTGCGCCTGTGAATACCATACCTCTGTCGGCATAGGCATCGAGCGAGTCTGCGCTTATTTTGCGGTTTGCAGCCACATCGGCCTTGAACTGATTCCAGATGCTTGTGAGATAGGCGTTTACCTGCTCGCGGTTGGCATCGCTCATGTGAGTCTCGGAGAACATCTCGGTAGCACTCTTGTATTTTCCGACCTTTACAATCTGCACGCCAACGCCAATCTTCTCGAAGAAATCCTTCAGATAGTATGGAGTTGAGGCAAGACCAATCCAGTTAATCTCGCCCGAAGGGTTCAGGATAACCTCGTTTGATGTTGATGCCAGATAGTAGCATCCCTGAGTGTACACATCGCCGTAGCTGATGATGAACTTTCCTGATTTTCTGAAATCCTTCAGGGCATTGTGTATAGCCTGAAGCGATGCCGGAGCAGCCGAGAGTGCGCCTGCCTCGATGTAGATTCCCTTTATGTTGTCGTCGTATTTTGCCTTTTCGATTGACGACAGAACATTTTCGAGGCTCAGCGACTTGTCTGCCGATGAAAACTTGGCATACAGAGCCTGAAGAGAGCCCTCGTTTGATCTTTCCTGAAGAATACCGCTCATTTTAAGCACCAGAACGCTGTTGTCCTTAACGTTCACAGTTGACTGCGAAGCCATAGCGCCTAAAAAGACGAAAAAAAAGATAAATCCCAGAACCGACATTATTACAAGTCCTGTGATGGTAGCTAAAACGTACTTTACAAATTGTTTCATTTTAATTATATGGTTAAGAATTGACAAAAGTAGTCAATCATTCTTAAAATTGCAAGAATTTTGTCCTTTTTCTTGTCTTGCTATTGCTTAGTATAGTGCGCATTACATCTGGCGGCATTGCCAAAAGGCAGAAAAATATCATCGGCGAGTGCCGCCGCATGGCGGAAAAGACTTATATTTGTAACTCGAAAATATATAACTCATGGAAAACGGACTCACAGTATACCGAGCCTCGGCAGGCGCCGGCAAAACCTTCACGCTGGCAGTAGAGTACATCTCTCTGCTTATCGAGGATCCGGGCGCATATCGCTCAATTCTGGCTGTAACCTTCACAAACAAGGCTACAGCCGAGATGAAAGACCGAATCTTGCAGCAACTTTACGGAGTGGGACATTCGCTTGCCTCATCCGAAAGCTATTTCAAAAAACTGAAGGAAAAGACTGGGCTTGACGACGAGCAGATAAGGCGAAACGCGCGCTTTGCCCTCGTCAATATTCTGCACGACTATTCGCACTTCCGCGTGGAGACAATCGACTCGTTCTTCCAGTCGGTTCTGAAGAATCTGGCGCGCGAGCTCGACTTGTCGCCAAATCTGAAGGTGGACCTCGGACAGGACGAGGTTCGCGACCGCGCCGTGGACTTGCTTCTTGAGAGACTCAACCCAACCTCGATGGAACTGAAATGGATTATCGAGTTCATCGAGAAGAATGTGGACGAGAACCGGAACTGGAACATAACCAAGCAGTTGAAGTCGTTCGCCGGAAACATCTTTGACGAAGACTACATAGAGCGCGGAGCCGAATTGCGCCGAATGATGGCAGAGAATCCGAAGCTGATAAACGAGTATCGCGAATCTCTGCAAGCAATGAAGATGGCATATTCGAAGGCTCTGAACAACTGTGCCGACCGCTTTTTTGACTTGGCCGAGAAACATGGGCTTACGGTTGATAACTTCTCGCGCAAGAGCAGCGGCGTTGCCGGATATTTTCAGAAGATAAAGCGCGACTGCTTCGTTGACATCTGCAACAGCTATGTGCAGAAAGCACTCGAAGAGCCGGCAACCATGTTTGCCAAAACCGAGATTAAGAGAAATCCCGGACTTCAGTCGCTTGCCGAAAACGAGTTCGGGCCGCTTCTTTCCGAAACCGAGACGCGACGCATCGAGGGCGAGAAGGACTATCTTACGGCACTCCTGTCTGAAGATAAACTGTTCTGCCTCCGCCTTCTCAACAAGGTCGATGATTATGTTCATCAGATAAATACCGACGAGAACCGTTTCCTTCTGTCCGAAACGCCGAACCTTCTGCGCAGCGTAGTTCAGCAGGACGATGCCTCGTTCGTGTTCGAGAAGATGGGAGCCATGCTTCAGCACATAATGATTGACGAGTTTCAGGACACGTCGCGGATGCAATGGACAAACTTCTACAACCTGCTTATGGAATGTCTGGCGCAAGGCAAGAACAGTCTGATTGTGGGCGACGAGAAGCAGAGCATCTACCGATGGCGAAACGGCGACTGGCGAATTTTGCAGAACCTTAGCCGCGAGATAAGATATTACGGTGTAAACCAACGCTCGCTTAGCGAAAACTACCGAAGCAGCGGCAGGATTGTAGATTTCAATAACAACCTTTTTGTGGCTCTTGCCAATCTGCTTAACGCCGATTTCAAGGAAGAGTTTGGCGAGGAGAGCGAGCAGCTTGCACAAGCTTATTCGGCCGAAAACGTAACGCAGAAGATAACGAAGAAGACCGACGAGGGATTCGTTTCGCTTAACTTCCTTTGCAAAACCGAAGACGACTCGAACGAATCTCGAATGCTTGCCGATATGAAGAAGAAGGTTGGCGAGCTCACGGCAAAGGGCGTAAGCCTCTCGGACATTACGATTCTGGTGAGAAAGAACAAGTATGTTCCGACGATTGCAAAATATTTTGCCGAGAACATGCCCGATGTGCCAATCGTGTCGGACGATGCGTTCCAGTTGCAGGCATCGGTGGCCATCGGCATTATCATAAACGCCTTGCAGGGCATAGCCAAGCCCGACGACAATCTGTCGCTGGCTTTCTTGGCATACAACTATCAGAAACATGTGCGCAAGAACGAGATGCCGTTCGAGGCCTTCTGCCGCCACGGAGTGGTAGACATGCAATATCTTCCGAAGGAATATGCCGAAGGAAGGGACACTCTGGCAATGATGCCGCTCTACGAACTGGTTGAGAATCTGTATCAGGTTTTCGAACTCGAGAAGATCGAAGAGCAGGAAGGTTACATTCTGTCGTTCTTGGACAAGGTGCGCGACTATCTTCAGGACAGTTCGTCGGACATCACGCTGTTCCTCGAATATTGGAACGAGAAGCTTTGCACCTCTGCCGTTCCTTCTGGAAAGATTAACGGCGTGAGAATCATGTCGATTCACAAGTCAAAGGGATTGCAGTTCCACACGGTTCTCATTCCATATTGCGAGTGGGAACTGGTTACAAGCGGAACGAGAGCCAAACTCTTGTGGTGCAGCACCGACGACGAGCCTTTCGGCAGACTGCCGCTCGTGCCGGTTTCGTATTCGGGCAAGATGAAGAACTCCTCATATTCCGAGAGCTACAAGCAGGAAACCCTACTCGAATATGTCGATGCGCTTAACGAACTCTACGTTGCCTTTACGCGTCCGAAGTGCAACCTCATTGTGTGGGGAAACCGCGAGGCGAAGGGCAAGAACGTGGCTTCGCTGCTTGTAAGGCATCTCGCTCCCGAGAAAGAAAAGGATGAAGATGTTGTTTTCGAAATCGGAAGCCTTGTTCCGTCGCAGGCCGATAAGCAGGGCGGCGAGGAAGACGAGAATCCGCTCTCTCCGCAGCCGTCTGAAGTCAGGCTGAAGATGGAAATCTTCAGAAACCCGATAGATTTCCGCCAGTCGAACAAATCGGTAGAGTTTGTAAACGACATCGACGAGGATACGGCAAAGCAAGACGAATACATTCGCGAAGGAAGCCTTCTGCACTACGTTATGGAGAATATCGAAACGGCCGACGACATTTCGGCTCTGCTTGCGCAGATGCAGACCGAAGGCATCATAGCGAGCGACAAGGAGCGCGCCCGGATGGAGTCGGTAATAGGCAAGGTTATGCAGAATCCCGATGTGCAGGGCTGGTTCGACGGAAGCTGGACGCTCTACAAAGAATGTACAATTCTGACTAAGGATGCCGACGGACTGGCACGGCAGAATCGCCCCGACCGCGTGATGATGAAGGACGACGAGGTGGTTGTGGTCGATTTCAAGTTCGCAAGCCAGAAGCATCAGAACGAGCACGAAGAGCAGGTGCGCCTATATCGCAGCCTGCTTGAGAGAATGGGCAAGAAAAATGTTAAATGTTACCTTTGGTATGGATATACCAACAAGGTTGTAAAAGTTGACTGATATGACTCCTTTCCTGAAAATCGTAGCAGAGGATATTTACAATAAATACGGAAACGACATGGCTCGCGTTGCCGTGGTTTTTCCAAACAAGCGCGCCGGACTGTTCTTCAACGAATATCTGGTAAACATTGCCGACGGTCCGGTATGGGCACCCAAATACATCGCCATCAGCGATTTGTTCAGAGACAACTCAAGCCTCGTTGTGCCCGACAAAATAGAGCTCGTCTGCATCCTTTACAAAGTGTATTGCGATGTGGTAAAGGCCGAGAATCCGCAGGCCGAAATCGAGACGCTCGACCAGTTTTATCCTTGGGGCGAGATTCTGATAAACGATTTCGAAGATGTTGACAAGAACATGGCTCAGGCCGATGCCCTCTTTGCCAACGCAAAGGATTTGCGCGACTACGACGATTACGACTTCATAACGCCCGAGCAGGAAGAGGCGATAGCGCATTTCTTCCAGAATTTCTCTCTTGAGCGCAAAACCGAGCTGAAAGAGAAGTTCATGCAGCTTTGGAGCATTCTCGACAAGATTTATCATAGGTACAACGACGAACTCCGCCAGATGAACTATGCCTACGAGGGTGCGATGTATCGCGAGGTTGCCGAGAATCTCGATGTCGAAAACTTTAAGTCAGACAAGTATGTCTTCGTCGGATTCAACGTGCTCGACAAGGTTGAACATACCGTTTTCTCAAAGCTTCAGAAAGCCGGAAAAGCCCTTTTCTACTGGGATTATGACACATATTACGTCAAGTCGGCTGGAAGAATGAACAACGAAGCAGGAACGTTCCTCGCCAAGAATCTTCAGGATTTTCCGAACGAACTGAACGACAGCGGAATATACAGCAACCTTCAGCAAAAGGAAGGCCGACGGGTTGAGGTCATTTCGGCATCTACCGAGACGGCGCAGGCTCGCTTTCTGCCCGAATGGCTCCGACGCGAGGTTAAGGCTGGCGACCGCGAGAGCGAAACGGCCGTAGTCCTTTGCAACGAGTGCCTGCTCGAGTCCGTTCTTCATTCCTTGCCCGACGATACGATTCGGAACGTGAATGTTACGATGGGTTTCCCGTTCTCCGAAACGCCTGTTTACAACTTCATAACGCAGCTTGTGCAGCTTCAGCTTAACGGATATTCGCGCGGCGACGGCTTCTATCGCTACGAATATGTAGCCGAGTTGCTGCGCCATCCGTACTCGGTAATGCTGTCGGAAAATGCGCGAGTCTTAGAGAAGAATCTCGAACGCAACAACCGCTTTATGCCTTATCCGTCTGAACTTCAGATTGATGGCGACGATTATCTGACGAGCGTTTTCGAGCCTCAGAACGGCAACAAGAACCTTCTCGTATATCTGCGCACGATGATTGAAAAAGTTGCGCTACACTATCGCAAAAATGGCGGAAACAACACGAAGGATGCCTTTGCGCAACTCTATGCCGAGTCGTTGTTTCAGGGCTACACAATGTTGAACCGCTTCATCACTCTGTTCGATAACGGCGAGCTCGACATAATGCCGGTAACGCTCTTCAAACTGCTCGACCAGGTTATGCGAACCTCGTCGATTCCGTTCCACGGCGAGCCTGCCATCGGACTTCAGGTTATGGGCGTTCTCGAAACCCGAAACCTCGACTTCCGCAACCTCGTTATGCTTTCGGTAAACGAGGGCAAACTGCCGAAGCCGGTAAATCAGGCCTCGTTCATTCCGTACTCTTTGCGAAGCTATTTCGGACTCACCACCATCGAGCGGAAGGTGGCTGTGTATGCCTATTATTTCTACCGTCTGATGCAGAGGAGCGAGCACATCACGCTAATGTACAACTCGTCGACAGACGGAATGAACGTGGGCGAGCCAAGCCGCTTTATTTTGCAGTATGCCGTAGAAACGGGTATTCCGGTTGAGCATAAAACGCTTCAGGCTGATGTAAACATGCAGGAGGCGAAAGAAATCGTTGTCGAAAAATCTGACGAGATAATGCATCTCCTTGTGCAGAGATACGATGTCCGTTCGGAGTACAACAAGGAGAAGAAGCGTAAATTCCTCTTCTCGCCGTCGGCAATAAATGTCTACATAAACTGCCGTCTGGAGTTCTATTTCAAATATGTGGTGGGGCTTCGCGAGCGCGATGAGGTTACAACCGAGATTGATGCCCCAACGTTCGGAACAATCTTCCATGCGGTGGCAGAGCACATCTACAACGAGATAAGCGAGAGAAAGGATGTTGTCGAGGAATCGGACTTGAAGCGTTATCTCGACCATCCGCTGTTCATTCCCGATGCGGTAGACAAGGCTTTCAGAAAAGAATTCTTCAAGTTGAAGGACGATGATGCCAGCAAGATTGAATACAACGGTGTTCAGCTGATAAACCGTGAGGTGATAATAAAATATGTAAGGCGACTGCTTGAGCACGACATCAAGCTCACGCCTTTCAGAATCAGAGGTCAGGAGTTTGAAGTGGGCGGAGAAATTCAGATTAAGACTGTAAACGGAAATGTCCACAGCAGCCTTGGCGGAATTGTTGACCGCATGGATGAGATTGCCCATCCTTTGCAGCCAGGCAAGACTCTTATAAGGGTTGTAGATTACAAAACCGGAGGCGGAAAGGAACAGACAACAAAGTCTGTCGAGAATATTTTCGAGAGCAAGAAAGACCGTCCTTACTACTTCTTGCAGACATTCTTGTACTGCAACTTCGTGAAGGACAGCAAGGAACACAATCCAAACGGATTTCCGGTTGCTCCGGCATTGCTCTACATTCAGAAGGCCGGCGGCGACTACGACGAGATTCTGAAGATGGACAAAGAGCCGATTTACGATATTTCGGCCTACTCAGAGGAGTTCGGCAGCCGCCTAAATTCAGTATTGGAAGAGATTTTCGACCAGAGCGTTCCGTTCTCTCAGACCGATAACGAAGACCATTGCAAGAACTGCGATTTCAGGATGCTTTGCAACAGATAATACAAAAATGCGCCGCACAAAATCTGAAGTAAGCGGCGCATTTTTTTCGCTTTTATAAAAAAAACTGTACTTTTGCAACGGGAAAACAAAAGGGTACAATAATAAATGAGGAAAATAATCTTATCAGTATTGGTATTTGGCATTTGTTCGTTAGCATTTGCCCAGAAGAAAAAAGTTCAGTTCGAGGCAGGAATCAACTATCCGCTTGGATTTGGTGAAGATGCAAACAAGGAAAATCACGTCGGATTATACTTTAATGGCACATATAATTTTTCGGAAAGTCCATTGAGTGTAAAACTCAAGTTGAGTTACGAAAGCTATACGGTTGTGATGAATCAGTATGCCAATTCGCCTTTCAACGGAAGGTCGTTGTCGCTCATTCCGTCGTTGAACTACAACATCCCGATGTCTGAGGAATCATCGTTCTATGCTGGTTTGGGCGCTGGAATATCTGCCGACAATATGGATGCCGGCGTTTTTAACAACGGAGGCGAAATGCGCTTTGTCGTTTCTCCCCAAATTGGAGCCGAGTTTTTCAGACACATCAATGTGTCGGCACAATACAACATCACGCAGAAAGATTTTTGCAGATTGATGTTCGGACTTGGCTATGTTTTTTGACATACAGAAAAAAGGGCTGCAAACGTCTTTGTATAGTTTTTCCTTTTTACATTTTTGTTGTTTGATAAAATCTTTTTATCTTTGCAAGGTTTCTACTATCGTTATGCTTTTGTACTTAGTCGATAGTGGTGCGCTACATATAAAAAGGCGTTACTGACGCTTTGTTTTTGGTTCTCGAAACTTCCACTTTCAGAATTGCAATCGAAAACAAACGCAGAGGTGATGCCCTCGGGGGTGTAGTATACATACATTCCAAGTGTGCAGAGGGGCTTGTTCCCTTATGCACACTTTAGGGTGTTGTTTATATAACTTCTTACGTGGGTGTTTGACTCTGTCCTGTTTATTGCAAAGGTTGTGGAAGACCTCGAGAACAAACAGGCAGATGAAAAGCACCCCCGTCTTTTTTTATGCAGTTCTCTATTTTTTTTGCGTTGATAGAAAATACGGCTATGGGTGCTTGGCTGTTTTGCTAAGGATGCAAAAAGTGTCAATACATAGTAAATCCGTTCTTTCGGATTGTTTGTCTATATCAGATGTTATTAGAAAGGCTGTTATGGACAAACGAGTAAAAATGGAATTTGAACAAAACTATTATTGTGTAGACGAACGTTGTTTGTCATTCAATGAACAGTTTGCCATTGTTTCGCATTACCTGTTACTAAAGGACAATAATTCATTCTTTAAGACATATGAGTCAATAGGAAAGATTCTTCTGAAGCGATTGAATGCCTTTGTGTCAGAGAAACTTGATACAGATGATAATGATGGAATTTTGAGTGAATACGATCTACATGGATCATTATTTTGTAATATTGTAACAGTGCCTTTTAGGGCACAGGATAATCCTACATTTCATTTTATAGACTTGTTTGCAGGCATTGGTGGATTTCGTATTGCTATGCAGGATTGTGGTGGAGAATGTGTATATTCGTCGGAGTGGGACGAGAATGCACAAAAAACGTATTACCATAATTTTGGAGAAGTTCCGTTTGGAGACATAACAAAAGAATATAACAAACGTATGATACCTGATGGGTTTGACGTCTTGTGCGCAGGGTTCCCATGCCAAGCATTTTCTATAGCAGGATATAGAAGAGGTTTTGAAGATACAAGAGGCACCTTGTTTTTTGATGTAGCAGAAATTATACGCAGGAAGCGTCCAAAAGCAGTTTTTTTAGAGAACGTAAAAAATCTCTATACTCATGATAACGGTAAAACGTTTCAGGTTATAAAATCAACGCTTGAGGAACTTGGATATGCTGTATTTCATAAAGTTATGAATGCAATGGAATATGCTAATATTCCGCAAAATAGAGAACGAATCTTTATTGTTTGCTTTGACCCTAAACAAGTTTCCAACTATGCTGATTTTTCTTTTCCGGAAAAAGAGAAGTTGAAATGTACCATCCATGATTGTATTGATTATAAAAATATGGATGCGAAATTGTTTTATGGTGACACCATGGGACATATAGATGAACTTCGCGCTGGAGTAACATCAAAAAATACAATATATCAATGGAGACGGCAGTATGTACGCGAAAACAAGAGTCATGTTTGTCCTACTCTAACTGCAAATATGGGAACTGGTGGACATAATGTTCCATTGATTCTTACTGATAGTGGAATACGTAAACTTTCTCCAAAGGAATGTTTGAATTTCCAAGGATACCCCGAGGAATATTCATTTCCTGATTGTATTTCTGATTCTGCAAAATATAAGCAAGCAGGAAATTCTGTTGTTGTACCCTTAATTCGTAAAGTATGCAAGAATATTGTTACAATAATCTCACAGAATTCTTAACAGAATGGGAAAATAACGGAAAATATTTCGAAATGCTCAGATTGATGGCGCAATTAAGTAGATTGTTTTCCGAAAATAATGTGCCGTATCTTGATTACAGGTTAACAGAGAATCTTTTCTGTAGATATTTTAAGGCGATGAATGATGCTCGGTCTTGTACGGCATATGATGCGAGAATATCTTGTGTTGGTATTGGTATAAAAACTTTTATTCTGAATAAAAAAGACCAATCGATAGAAAAAATCGCAGAGTTTAACAAATTGAAAAAGACTCTTGAAGGTTTACATGGATTAGATTTGGCACGGAAAATAGGGCAGTATAGAAATGATAGAATGATTTTTGCCAATAATACATTTGATGTAACAGAAACACAATATCATATTGTTGGCAGAAAAGAGGGTCTTCTTCGTATATTTAATTGTCCTTATGATGAGGTTGATGTTGAAAACATACATTTAGAAAAAGATGATCCGACTTCTATTGCTTTTGACGATGGTAAGAATTATTTTATCTTTAACAAGAGCAAAAGTGTTTTGATGAAGCGTTTCGAAGTTCCACTAAAAGGTTATAAGGATGTTGAAGTCGAAATAGTTAGTGAACCACTAGGATTGCTTGAAGATTTCTTTGTTCGTTATAGCAAAGGTTTGGAAAATACTCCCAAAAGAATAAGAGGTGTGGATTATGTAATGCTACCTCTGTATTCGGTTCGTGATGGTAGTGTTCCGATGAAATCGGGACTTAACCAATGGAATGCAGGAGGACGTGCAAGGCATGAAGATGAAGTATATATTCCTGTGCCAATCGCAATACACAGAAATTATCCTAATTTTTTTCCAGACCGCGACACTCCTTTCGCTCTACATTTACCAGATGGTCGCGTTCTTTCTGCTAAGATTTGTCAAGAAAATGGGAAGGCATTAATGTCGAATCCAAATCGTGATTTGGGAAATTGGTTGCTTCGTAAAGTCTTAAAGAAAAAACCTTTGGAACTTGTAACATGGGAAGACTTTAATCATTATGGGTTTGATAGCGTTTGTGTGGAAAATTTACATACAGCAACTGTTGATGGAGAACGTGAATATAAAATATATTTTACTTCATCGTCAGAATCATATAGTGAGTTTATTGAGTGATTTTCATTAATAATGCGCCATGTATTTTTCTGATGTACATGGCGCATTTAGTTTCTATATCAGTTTCTCTTTCAGAAACATTCCTGTGTACGATTTTTCGCATTTCGCTATTTCTTCGGGAGTGCCCGTTGCCACCACGTTTCCGCCGTTGTTTCCGCCTTCAGGACCCATGTCGATGATGTAGTCGGCACATTTTATCACATCCATGTTGTGCTCGATGATGATGATTGTGTGGCCGCGCTCGATTAGGGCGTTGAATGCCTCAAGCAGTTTCTTGATGTCGTGGAAATGCAGTCCCGTTGTCGGCTCGTCGAAAATGAATATCGTCGGATTTGCCTTCTCGATGCTGAGGAAGTACGACAGCTTTACGCGCTGGTTCTCTCCGCCCGAGAGGGTAGACGAACTCTGTCCCAGTTTGATGTAGCCCAATCCAACGTCTTGCAGAGGTTTCAGTTTCTTCACAATCTTGCTTTGCTTGTGCTCTGCAAAGAATTCGATGGCTTGGTTTACCGTCATGTTCAGCACATCGTATATGCTCTTGTCGTGGAACTTCACTTCGAGCACATCATTCTTGAATCGCTTGCCGTGGCACGACTCGCAGGTAAGCGTAAGGTCGGCCATGAACTGCATTTCTATCGTAACCGTGCCTTCGCCCTTACATTCCTCGCATCGGCCGCCCTCGGTATTGAACGAGAAGTAGCTTGGCGCGTATCCCATCTGCTTGGCAAGAGGCTGGTCGGAGAAGAGTTTCCTGATTTCGTCGTATGCCTTGAGATATGTAACCGGATTGCTTCGGGTTGATTTTCCGATAGGATTCTGGTCAACGAACTCTACCGATGAAATCTGCTTCAAGTCGCCTTCGATAGATGCAAATTCGCCCGGACGGTCGCATTGCTCGTCCATGTGGCGCTTCATTGCCCGATAGAAGATGTCTCTTACGAGGGTAGATTTGCCCGAGCCGCTCACGCCGGTAACAACGGTCATTATGTTGAGCGGAAACTTAACGTCGATACCCTTCAGATTGTTGTGTCGTGCGCCTTTTATCTCGATGTAGTTGTTCCATCGTCTGTGGCTCATCGGAACGGGAATCTTGTCTTCTCCGCTTAGATATCTGACGGTGTGAGAGTTGGCCTTGCTTGCCTTGCCGTCGAGAATGTCCGAGAGCGGACCTTGATATACAACCTCGCCGCCCAGTCTGCCGGCATCAGGACCAATGTCGATGATGTAGTCGGCCTTGCGGATGATGTCCTCGTCGTGTTCAACCACCACAACCGTGTTGCCGAGTTCCTGAAGCTGTCGCAGGACTTTTACCAACTTTTCGGTGTCGCGGCTGTGCAGTCCTATGCTCGGCTCGTCGAGGATGTAGAGCGAGCCGACAAGGCTGCTTCCGAGCGAGTGGGCAAGGTTTATTCGCTGGCTCTCGCCGCCCGACAGCGTGTTGCTGAGGCGGTTTAGGGTGAGATAGCCCAGTCCCACATCGAGCAGGAACTGTGAACGGCTCTTTATCTCTACGAGCAGACGCTTGGCTATCTTGGCATCTTGCTCGCTCAGTTTCAGATTGTTGAAGAATTCGGCAAAATCGGTTATCGGCAGCTCTACAAGTTCCATTATCGACTTGCCCCCGACTTTTATGTATTCGGTTTCTTTCTTCAGCCTTTTTCCTTGGCATACAGGACAAACGGTCTTGCCTCTGTATCTCGAAAGCATTACGCGGTACTGAATCTTGTACTGGTTTTCTTGCAGCATCTTGAAGAAGTTGTCGATGCTCACGCGCTCGTATTCCGGCAGCTTCTCCTCGCCGGGCAGTCCGTGCCAGAGCCAGTCGCGCTCTTGGTCGGAAAGCTGATAGTATGGCTTGAAGATAGGGAAGTTCACCTTCTCGGCTCTTCGGCAGAATTCGTTCTTCCATTCCACCATCTTCTCTCCGCGCCAGCACACCACGGCACCCTCATACACGCTCAGCGCGCTGTTTGGAATTACAAGTGCAGGGTCTATGCCGATGATTTTTCCGAAGCCCTCACATTCGGGACATGCTCCGAGAGGTGAGTTGAACGAGAAAGTCTGGTCGGTCGGCTCTTCGAAAGCAATGCCGTCGGCCTCAAACTTGTTTGAGAATTCAAGAAGTTCCTTTTCTGGATAGATTCTGATGTAGCATGTGCCGTTGCCCTCGTAGAAGGCAGTCTCAACAGAGTCGGCCATGCGCGAAACGACGTCTTTTGCATCGTCAACCTTCATTCGGTCAACGAGGATGAACATCTTTCTTTCGCCGTCAAACTTTTTCTCTTTCAGAAAATCCTCAATCGGTATTATTTCCCCGTCAATGTCAATTCGCGAGAATCCCTGTTTCAGCGAGACCTCGAGCTGTGTCTCGATGCTTCTGCCTTCGGGAATGTTGAATGGAGTAAGTATCGTGAACTTCGTATCCTTTGGGTACTTCAGAATGGCTTCGAGCACGTCTTCCGAAGTGTGCTTCTTCACCTCCGTTCCGCTTACCGGCGATATTGTCTTGCCGATGCGCGCATAGAGCAGGCGCAAAAAATCGTATATCTCGGTTGATGTGCCTACGGTTGAGCGCGGATTTCGGCTTGTTACCTTCTGTTCTATTGCTATTGCCGGCGGAATTCCCTTGATGAAGTCGCACTCCGGCTTTCCCATTCTGCCCAGAAACTGGCGGGCATACGACGAGAGACTCTCGACGTATCTGCGCTGCCCCTCGGCATACAGCGTGTCGAAGGCAAGGGATGATTTTCCCGAGCCCGACAATCCGGTTACGACTACAAGTTTATTTCGTGGAATTTCAACATCAATATTCTTCAGGTTGTTAACCCTTGCGCCTTTGATTTTGATAGAACTGTTCATACAATATCCTGATAAGAATTACAAAGATAGAAAATCTTTTTGGCTATTATACCCGAAATTTAATTTTTTTTGTGTAAGTTTGCTTATTCTTTTAAATCATAAAGCGACATAATATGATGAAGCGCATACATATATTTTGTATCGGAGTTCTTTTCTCTTTGGCAATGAGTGCACAAGGACCGAAGAGAGAGTTTCGCGGAGCATGGATACAGACCGTAAACCGCCAGTTTGAAGGCATGACTACCGACTATATGCAGAAGACTTTGATTTCGCAGCTCGACTCGTTGCAGAAGGGCGGAATAAACGCCGTGATGTTTCAGGTTCGTCCCGAGGCCGATGCGCTGTATCATTCCGACATCGAGCCGTGGAGCCGCTTCCTCACCGGAACGCAGGGACAGGCACCGTCGCCTTACTGGGATCCGCTTCAGTTCATGATTGTCCAGTGCCACCGCCGCGGAATGGAACTGCACGCGTGGCTCAATCCTTACCGTGTAAAGACCAAGACGTCTACCAACTTGGTTTCCAACCATCTTTATTTCAGAGAACCCGAACGATTCTTCGTTTACGATGATATGATTTTTTTCAATCCCGGAATCGAGAAGAATCGTGAGCATATCTGCCGCATCGCAGCCGACATAACACGCCGGTATGATGTCGACGGAATTCACATCGACGACTATTTCTATCCTTATCCCGTCAAGGGCATGGCAATTCCCGATGAGGCTACTTTCATGGCAAACGACATGGGACTGAAGAATATCGACGATTGGCGACGCTACAATGTTGACCTTCTTGTAAAGGAACTTCACGATTCAATCGTAGCTGTAAAGCCGTGGGTCAAGTTCGGAGTTTCTCCCTTCGGAATCTACCGAAACAAAAAGTCAGACCCGATGAACGGAAGCGATACGAACGGTTTGCAGAACTACGACGAACTCTATGCCGACATCCTCTTGTGGATAAACAAAGGCTGGGTTGATTATTCCGTTCCGCAGCTCTATTGGGAAATCGGACACAAGGCAGCCGACTATAACGTGCTTGTTGACTGGTGGGCAAAGCACGCCAGCGCCCGTCCGCTCTTTATCGGAATGGATATCGAGCGTACCGTAAAGAATCCCGACCCGTCGAATTCAAACAGAAATCAGCAGATTGCCAAATATCGTCTGATGCGCTCCTATCCGCAGATACAAGGCTCGTGCCAGTGGTATGCAAAGCTTTATGTTGATAATATTGCAAACTATCGCTCGCTGATGCAGGAAGTCTATCACAGGAATATCGCTCTTCAGCCGCTGTTCTTGTTCAAGGATGCCACTCCGCCAGCCGAGGTTACAAAGCTTATGCCCGTTAGGATGAAGGAAGACGGCATGGTGCTTTGTTGGACTCCGCCGGCATACGAAAGCGAGATGGACAAGCCGGTCAAGTATGTTGTCTATCGCTTCAACGACGGCGATGAGATAAACCTGAACAATTCGGAAAATATCTATACAGTAACGAAAATTCCATTTGCACCGCTCGAGGTTTACAACGGCAAAAAGAAGTTCGTCTTCGTGGTTACTGCGCTCGACAGACTAAATAACGAGTCTCTGCCGGCTAAGGTTGCCGTAAAACTATGAAAAAAAAGCTATATGGAAAATATTTTCGTATTTTTATGTAACATCTTGTGCCTCAGTTGGTTTTGAATGATAAATATGCTGGGCGTATGTTGAAAAGCAATCTTATTTTCTCGACATAAGTGTTATTAATAGGAAAATCTTTATTATTTTTGCAAAATATTACATATTTAGAATCTTGAATACGAACAAGCCAAAAGTAAGTCTGATAACGACTTGTAGAAATCGAGCTAACACAATCGAGAAAACTATTCTTAGTGTGTTAGGGCAGGACTATCCGAACATCGAGTATATCATAATCGATGGTTTGTCAAAGGATGGCTCTGTAGAGATTATCCGTAAGTATCAAGACAGAATAGCCGAATTTGTAAGCGAGCCCGACGGAGGCGTTTACAATGCCATAAACAAAGGAATAAAGATGGCAACCGGTGATATTATCGGATTGGTTCATTCGGATGACAAATTGTACGAGACAAGCACGATATCAAGAGTGGTAGAGATGTTTAATTATTCTGATGCCGACTTGATTTATGCCAATGGCATATACAGCAACGCAAAAGGCGTAGTACGCAGAGTCTGGTATTCGGGGCCATTCGATAAATGCAAGGTTCGATTTGGTTGGCTGCCTTTGCATACTACTGTCTATGTTAAACGCGATGCTATGATGAAATACGGTTTGTATAACGAAACCTACAAAATTTCGAGCGATACAGACTTTCTTATCAGATATTTATACGAGAACGATTTGAAGGTTGGCTTTATGAACAGAGTCGTAGTTGATATGCGCATGGGCGGCCTTTCAACATCAATGAATCATGTATGCTGTAAGTGGAAGGAGGATTTCTGCATTTTCCGTAACTATGGTTTCAACCCTATTTTTTTGGTTATTTTCAAGGTATTCAGAAAAGTTCCGCAGTTTATAAAGGCATATTTGCGATAGCTTCCTTTTATGGATTTGCTTTTAAAGTTGGTGAGTGCCGGCGTCCTAAATCGTAGGCCGGTTGTTGATACATCCATTTGTCTGTCTGATGATGAATGGATGAATTTGTATGTGCACTCGCAAGAACAGGCTGTTACGGGCTTCTTCCTCGATGGAATAGGACTTTTGCCCGAGGAAAGCAAGCCGTCGCTTAAACTCCGTCTGCTGTGGGGCAAAGCTCTGCTTAAAATAGAGGATGACAACCGCAGAATAAACCATCTTGCACACTCGTTCTCAAAGATTTATCAGACAGAAGGATTGAATCCGTTACTTTTCAAGGGCGGGGCGGCGGCTTATTATTATGCCAATCCGCTTCATCGTTGTTGTGGCGACATCGACCTCGTTTTCTGGCGTCAGTTTGATGAGGCTCTTGATGTAACCGAGAAATACGAAGGAAACCGAAATCACGAATTCCGCTATGATGGATATACGGTTGAGCTACATTCGCGTGCCGAATTTTTCAGAATGCGTTGTCTGGACAGACGCGCCGAGGCATTTTTCGATTATTGGAAGAACAGATATCAGACGGTAAATCTTCAGACTCCTGGCGGAAAGACACAGACTGTTACAATTCCGTCCGAAGAAATGGCTTTTTGCTGTATGCTGCTTCATGTTCTGCGCCATACGATAGAATCGGGCATTGGGCTGAAGCAGATTTGCGACATCATGGCAATTCTGCCTCATGTAAGAAATGTGGATGAAGTCAGGAAGTTTATTTCGGCATTTCATATCGGATATTTCGTATCGTCGCTTTTCGGTTTCCTTTGCCGCGATATGCAGATGGACAGAAAATATCTTTTTGTCGAGCCGACGTTTGGCTACGGATATTCTCTGCTCAGAAAGATTTTCCTCGAAGAAGCCTATCGCGATTTTGTAAACGTAGATGTGAAAGTCGGATTTGCAAAAAAACTTTCTCGCGCCATTGGCAGAATTGTGCGATGCCTTAAACTTTCGCCTTTCTTGCCCGAAGAATTGCTTGCATATCCGTTTCTTCAGTTGCTTAACAGGCTGCATCTTCGCACAATTTCTATCGACGAAGTGTGATTTTGCTTAGAATGTGCAAGTAGCTTTGTAAAGATATTTCGCAATAGAACAAAGAAAAAATCCTCATTCGGCAATTTCTTGCCAAATGAGGATTTTATTCTATTTTGAACGCCTCTGCGATGGTCTTGCAGCACGTTTCTTTCTGATGTCAGCCTTCTTCTTTGCCGAGGCAGAGCCGTGGCTTCCGGTAACGTAGCCTTTCTTCTTGGCTTTGGTGTGGAAGCCGTCTTCCTTCTTGTTTCCGCCTCGTTTGCTTCCGTGGAATACTATTCCGCCGGTGATTACGTTGTCAATGTTGTCTCCTGCCATATTTTTTCGTTTTTTTCGGAAGAGGAGGCTTATTTGCGTCTGCGGCGTCGTGCAGCCGAGCTTGAGGTTCTCCTCTTGTTATGTGATGTGTGTCTTCTGTATCTGCTTTTGTGTGCCGTGTAGACCGATTTTGCGTAGGTATCTCTTTCCTTTAGGTCCTTAGCAACGGCTACGCTGTCCGAAGGGTCAATCTCCTTAACATCGCTGAAGGCGAGGACGAGATTTTCCGGAGCATCAGCAAGCCTTTTCAGTCCTCCGGCAGGCGTTGCAACATACACGCCGCTCTTTATGGTGTTGTGCGCAAAGTCGAACAGAACTTCCGGGTTCAGAGCTTGGCCGTTTACTCTCAGTTCGAAGTGGCAATGCTCGGTTGTGGCGCGTCCGGTTCTTCCTGTCAGACCAATGATGTCGCCAGCTCTTACCGTATCGCCAGCCGATACAAAGTTGCGCGAGTTGTGACTGTAAACCGATTCAAGTCCGTTGGTGTGGCGAATTGTAATTACGTTTCCGTATCCGCCAATTACTCTCGACAATCGAACCACGCCGTCGAATATCGAGTAGATGTAGTCGTTTGGCTTCGTCTTCAAATCCGTGCCCGAATGATGCTTTCTTCTGCCTCCGTAAGGACTTATGACCTTGCATCCCGGCAGCGGCATATGCCATTTCAGAGTGTCCGAAAGGTCGGACAGGTCGATGTGGACTTTCTGGTTGCTGCCAAACATTCTCGGAGTCTTCACCTTTACCCACATAATTTCAGAGCCTGTGAAATTTGTGTTGAAAGGAATGTCGAACTCTCTTATGCTCTTTGTTGAGTCGGCAAACATTTTTGCTTTCTCAAAATTATATGATGAGACGCTTCTGTTAACCGGTCTCGAAACTCTTTTCCTTCTTACGTTTGTTTTTCTGTGTGCCGGCGTTTTTCTTGAATTGTTGTTGTGTGCCAGCGCTTCGGTGTTACCTAATGAAATTGCTCCCACGAGCAAACAAAAAAATAATCTTCTAAAATTCACTTGCCTTATTCTTTTTTACGTTGGTTTTAAATGGCTTTCATAATGCCATTGAGTATTCGTCCAGAGTCGATGCCCTGTCTGCGGGCAGAGAAAAACTCTTCGGTTTTTAGTGTGCAGATGTTTGCAATATGTATGTTATCCGTTGCAACTCCACATTGCTTTAGCTGAATTTTGCACGCCTCCCACAAGTTTATGTGCCATTTAGTGTGCCTTTCAGCAATCTTGTTCATGTCGAATCCTGCTTTTCCGAAGGCTTCGTAAACCTCGTCGCCCACCTCAAAACTGTCTACCGATATGCTCGGCCCGATTTGTGCCGTTATGTCGATGGCTTTGGATTCGTAATGTTTTTTCATTTCTGATATCGTTGCCGAGATGATGTTCTGGACCGTTCCCCGCCAGCCCGAATGAATGGCTGCAACAACATTGCGACGCTTGTCGTGGAGTAGGATGGGAACGCAGTCGGCTGTGCTCACGGCTATGCAGACTTTTGCTCTGTCGGTTATCAGCGCATCAATACCTTCGAGCCTTTCTTTCTGTTCGTCGGCTTTCAGACTGAGAAATTCATCGTCAATATTCAGAACCTCTGTTTTGTGAATCTGATGCGGAACTATCAGCCTTGATGTGTCGATGCCTAATTCTGCGCAGAGCAAACGCCTGTTCTGAGTCACATGCTCGGGATTGTCGTTGCAGAAATAGTTGGCGTTGAACGATGCGTAGTTTCCCGTGCTGCATCCGCCATTTCGCGTGGTGCTGAAGGCTACGACGTCCGAGCCGAAAATATCATAGTCAAACCTAATCTTACCGTGCATCAGTCTTCGTATTCAAAATCGTCGAGGTCTTCGATTTCCTCGTCATCATCTTCGTATTCGTAATCCTCATCCTCCCAGTCGGCAAAGTCGGCATCGAGTTTCTTTACATCCTTGTTTCGGTGTACGATGTTTTCTTTGTTTATTACCATTGCAATCTTGTTGCTCTCGCTGTTCATCGCAGCCCAAAGCATATCTTTCAATGTTGCAATTCCGGTTCCGGTTACAGATGAGATGAATACGTGCGGAACGTCTGTCGGAAGTGTTTCTTCGAGCATCTGAACCAGTTCGTCGTCGAGCATATCAACCTTTGTTATGGCAAGAATTCTTTGCTTGTCGAGAAGTTCAGGATTGAATTTCGTAAGTTCGTCCAGCAAAATCTGATATTCCTTTGCAATATCGTCGGCATCGCCCGGCACCATGAAGAGTAGGAGAGAGTTTCGCTCGATGTGGCGCAAGAATCTCAGTCCCAAGCCTTTGCCTTCGCTTGCACCTTCGATAATTCCCGGAATGTCGGCCATTACGAACGACTGCCCGTCGCGATAAGGAACGATTCCGAGGCTTGGCTCGAGGGTTGTAAACGGATAGTTGGCAATCTTTGGTTTTGCCGATGAAAGCGAAGAAACGAGCGTACTTTTTCCTGCATTAGGGAAGCCTACAAGACCGACGTCTGCCAAGAGTTTCAGCTCAAGAATTACCGTCATTTCCTGCATCGGTTCACCCGGCTGGGCATATCTCGGAGCCTGATTTGTGGCTGTTCTGAAGTTCCAGTTTCCAAGTCCGCCGCGTCCGCCTTTCAGAAGAACTACTTCCTGGCCATCGTCGGTAACATCGCAGATGTATTCGCCCGTCTCGGCATTGTACACCACCGTTCCGCACGGAACGTCGATGTATCGGTCTTCGCCGTCCTTGCCGTGGCTTCGGCATTCCGAGCCGTTTCCGCCGTGTCCCGCGAAGACATGACGTTCGTAGCGCAAGTGCAGCAGAGTCCAGTAGTTGCGGTTTCCTCTCAGAATGATATGTCCGCCTCGGCCTCCGTCGCCTCCGTCGGGTCCGCCGTTATAGTTGTATTTTGCGTGGTGCATGTGGGCAGAGCCGCGTCCGCCTTTGCCCGAGCGGCAGCAAATACGTACATAGTCAATGAAATTCGATTCAGCCATATAGAAAATAGTCGTAGAAAAAGGCAGCCCACTCCTTGTGTGTTTACGCAGGAAGCGAGCCGCCGTAGTATTTTGTTGATATATTAAATCTTGTCGATAGCCTCGCAGATGTCTGCGAAGATCTTATCCATTGAGCCAAGACCCTGGATGTGAGTGTACTTGCCGTCAGCCTTGTACCAGTCGATAAGCGGAGCTGTCTGGCTGTGGTAAGTTACGAGACGCTTTTTGATTGTCTCCTCGTTGTCGTCGGCACGACCGCTTGTCTTGCCACGGTTGATAAGGCGAACCATCAGCTCGTCTTCTGGAACTTCAAGGTCGAGCATGATGCTAACCTCAGTACCGCGCTCTGCAAGCATAGCCTTGAGAGCCTCTGCCTGTGGAACTGTTCTAGGGAAACCGTCGAAGATGCAGCCTTCGATTGACTTGCCGAAGCTGTCGTATGTGCTTGCAAGGATGTCAATCATAAGAGCATCTGGAATAAGCTGACCGTTGTCGATATATTCTTTGGCAGTCTTGCCAAGCTCTGTGCCGTTCTTAATCTCGCCACGCAATACGTCACCAGTTGAGATGTGCTTGAAGCCGTACTTCTCAACAATCTTGTCGCTCTGAGTTCCTTTACCTGAACCCGGAGCACCGAAAATTACAATGTTCTTCATTTAAATTATTATGTTTGTTTTAATTTTTAGATGCATGTGTAGATGTCTGGCAACTCTCTACCGTATCCGTCGTAGTCGAGTCCGTAGCCGACAATGAAATCGTTAGGAATGTTCAAGCATACATAATCAATGTCAAGTTTCACCTTCAGGGCATCTGGCTTTACCAGCAGACTGCAAATCTTGATTTCTGCCGGCTTCATGGTTTTCAGCATCTCAAGCATGGCCACCATTGTGCGTCCTGAATCTATGATGTCTTCAACGATAACAACTGTACGCCCCTCTATATTTTCCTTCAAACCCACCAGTTGCTTAACCTCACCAGTAGAACTCATACCGCTGTATGATGCCATTTTTACAAACGTTACTTCCATCGGGATACTCATTGCACGAACAAGATCGGCAGTGAAAACGAACGCGCCATTGAGAGTACCGAGCATAATCGGATTTTTTCCTTCAAGATCCTTATCCATCTGTGCTGCAACACGTTTAACCTCCTGAGCTATTCTTTCTGCGGATATACTCAATTCAAACTTTCTATCAAGAACTTGTACAGTTTTCATCTTGTTGTTTTAAAATTATTCGGCAAAAATAAAAAAAATCCACGATTCATGTCGCATTTATAATGTAAAAAATTATATATTTGCAAAATATGAAGATTTTTACGAATAATCAGCTAAAAGAATTCGATCGTCTGACTATCGAGCGAGAACCCATAAGCTCGATAGACTTGATGGAGCGTGCTTCGGTGGCTATTGCCGAGGTGCTTGTCAGACGTTGGTCCGATACAAACACGCCCTTCATGGTGTTTGCCGGTTCTGGCAACAACGGCGGAGATGCGCTGGCAGTTTCAAGGCTGTTGGCAGAAAAAGGCTACAGCGTAGAGGTTTTCCTGTTCAATATCAAGAAAACGCTTTCTGCTGAATGTGAGGAAAATTGGAATAGACTCGAAAATAAGGAAAACATAAAGCGGCACGAGATTGTAACCGAGTTCAATCCTCCGACATTCGTTCCCGGTACAATCATCATCGACGGACTTTTTGGCACAGGGCTTAATCATCCTTTGCTGAAAGGATATGCTGGCTTGGTTCACTTCATAAACGGACTGCCCGGCATTCGAGTTGCTATCGACATTCCTTCGGGATTGTTTGGCGAAGACAATTCACAAAACATAAGGACAAACATCATAAAAGCCGATTTGACTCTGACAATACAGAGTCCGAAACTGGCTTTCTTCTTTGCCGAGAATGAAGAATTCGTCGGCGATGTTGAAGTCCTCGACATCGGAATAGACAAGCGCGCGATGGAGCAGACGGCATCAATCTACCGGACCATCGACGAACGCGAGGTTGCTGGCATTCTGAAGCCTATTTCGAAGTTCGCCCATAAGGGAACGCGAGGCCATGCGCTTATAATTGCCGGAAGTTACGGAATGGCTGGTGCATCAGTCCTTGCAACCAAGGCGTGTCTGAAGACCGGAGCAGGAAAGGTTACGGCCCATACTCCGACGCTTAACAATACGATAATGCAGATTGCCATTCCCGAGGCTATAATTCATCACGATGCGAGCAACAGCGTCTTTTCATCATCAGTTCCGATGATTGGCTTCAATGCTGTCGGAATAGGCCCGGGAATCGGAACGAATCCGAGCACGGTATCAGCTTTGCAAGACCAGCTCGACAATCTGCGCACTCCGCTTGTGCTCGATGCTGATGCAATCAACATCCTCTCAACCCACAAGGCGTGGATTCAGGATCTGCCAAAAGGTACAATCCTCACTCCGCATCCAAAAGAGATGGAAAAACTTGTCGGCCCGTGCGAAACAACCTACAAGAGGATGATGAAGGCAATGGAGATGGCTCAGCAGTTTGGCATATATTTCGTCCTGAAAGGCAAATGGAGCATCATCGTATGTCCCGACGGAACGTTCCTGCTTAATCCTACCGGAAATCCGGGCATGGCAACAGCAGGAAGCGGCGATGTCTTGACAGGAATCCTTACGTCGTTGCTGGCTCAGGGATATTCACCTCTCGATGCTGTCCGCCTTGGCGTATATCTGCATGGTTTGGCTGGCGATTTTGCAGCCGAGGAGATGGGCGAGGAGAGCGTCATTGCATCAGACATTATAAACAACATACCAAAGGCATTCAAAAAACTTAAGAATAAATAATGAAGAAATCGTTGATATTAGGCGGAATGCTGTGCTTAGCGCTAAGTACGGCTAACGCACAAACTGAGGTATCAAAATATATTCCCGGCGTAACTACTGACGGAGTTACATATTTCCTTCCAAAAACAGGACTCAAGGTGAGAGTTACGGCAAGGAAAATAACTCACACTCCAGGCGAATTTGTTGAATATGCGGAAAGATATATCCATAGCAAGGAATCGGCGGATTCTTACACAAGCTGGAACATTGAGAATATTGATGTTGCAGCATTCGGCGTTGCCGATACAAGCAAGGTCTTCTCGGTCAAGTTCAATCCGAAGACAATAGCTCCGCTTATGGAACTTTCTAAAGAAGGTGTGATTCTCGCGGTTAATGCCAAGCCAATGCCAGAGGCTGAAATGCCTAATCGCGTTTACAAGAAATCTCCAGTCTTGAATGCTCACGACTATATGACTCAGGAGATTCTTAATGCCAACTCAAAGGCAAAGATGGCTTCGCTCACAGCTGATAAGATTTTCGAGCTAAGAGACAGCAAGAACGAATTGGCAAGTGGTCAGGCAAGCTATATGCCAACCGACGCAGCCCAGATGAAGCTGATGTTCAATAAACTGGAGACCACAGAAAAGGCATTGCTTCAGGTATTCAAAGGCGTGAATGATACGACTTATGTAACTAGAATATTCACAATTCTGCCAAACCGAGAGACAAATGCCGAGGAGTTGTTCCGTTTCTCAAAGCATCTTGGCATTGTCGATGCCGACGATTTGAGCGGCGCTCCTGTTTACTGGAGTCTTGTCGATAGCCATACCGTTCCGGCTCCTGTACCAGAGCCTGTTATTGAAGAACCGAAGAAAAAGAAATTTTCTTTTGGAAAAAAAGGTGCTAACGGCGATGAGGGCATGATATACGCTCTGCCAAGCACGACTACTTTCAAGATTTTTGAACGAAATAATGTTCTTTACGAGAACGACTTCCCAATGGGACAGTTTGGCAATGTAGAGAAACTGTCTCCTGCGTATTACGATGTCAAGACAACCACAAAGGTATATTTTGATTCAACAACCGGAGCAATTAGAAAAATCTCAGAATAATGAAAAAAATAACATTGTTGATTCCTGCATACAACGAAGAACTTTCTCTTCCACCTCTATATAAAGAACTGACTAATCTGATGGATAGTTAGCCAGGGTACGAGTGGGAAGTGTTGTTCGTCAACGACGGTAGTAAGGATAAGACATTGGAATGCATTAAAGAGCTTAGAAGTGCGGATAGCCGAATCAATTATGTTAATTTGTCAAGAAATTTCGGTAAGGAACGTGCTATGCTTGCGGGATTTGATTATGCAACGGGTGATGCTATGGTTATTATGGATGCTGATTTGCAGGATCCGCCGTCACTCGTTCCTGAAATGATAAAGTACTGGGAAGAAGGGTATGACGATGTGTATGCCCTTCGTAAAGATCGTGGCAAGGAGAGTTGGCTGAGAAAAAAATTATCACTTGCTTTTTATGATATTTTACAGAGAAGCACAAGAATAGAAGTGCTTCCAAATGTAGGCGATTTTAGACTTCTCGATCGTTCTTGCATAGAGGCTTTGAAGAAATTGAGAGAAAGTGAACGCTATACAAAGGGGATGTTCTGTTGGATTGGATTCCGAAAAAAAGAGATTAAGTTCGACAGAGGAAACAGAGCCGCTGGTAACAGTTCTTGGAATTTCCTTTCTCTCTTCGGTCTTGCCATTGAGGGTATTACGTCTTTTACTACAGTTCCACTGAGGTTTGCTACAATCATGGGCGCGATTGTTTCTGTCACTTCATTTATATATATAATGTATATTATATTTAAGGTGTTTTTGTGGGGCGAGCCTGTACAAGGATATCCTTCAATGATGTGCGTTATTCTTTTCTTGGGCGGAGTTCAACTTTTGTCGTTGGGCATCATTGGAGAGTATCTGAGCAGAGTGTTCAGCGAAAGCAAAAATAGGCCAACCTACATAGCTCGCGACTACAATGGCGAGAGAATATATTAGTGGCTACCTTACTTACTTTTTAACATTCTTTCCTGCTGTTATGCAGTAAGATAGCGTGATGCGTTCGTCAGTGGAAAATCGCATTATAAAAAATACTTTACAAAATGTTCAAATAACAATATTATTAAACTTTTAAAGAACTATGAGTGAAAGTTTTTTAAAAAAAATAGGCGTATATAAAAAATTATAGATACTTTTGCAAAGTGTTTTTCGAAATCACAAGAATTTAAACAGAGAATGAAAAGATATTTACTTACAATCGTTGTAATGCTGGCGGTGTTTGGCGTGAGTGCACAAACCGCTGCAACTAGGGGCAAGAAGAAGGTTGAGGAACCGGATACAATGCCGTTTAAAGACCGTTTGTCATTCAGGACGAATGCAATAGACTGGGTTCTATCTACAGCTAACATTGGTGCGGAATTCGATATTTCGAACTCCGTTTATAATCGTTATACGGTAGGTGCGGTACTTAAGTACAACCCTAAATCTAAGGGAACTATTGTTCCGAAGTATGTTTATGATCTTTTTGAAGCTAAGGTAGAAGCTAGAAAGTATTGGAGAACTGATAAAAATCCAAGAACAGGTAAGCAAAATCCACATTCAAGATATTGGAGAGCATATTATGCTGGTGTTTGGTTCGACTATATGGATATAAATCTGAAGTTAAGCCAGACAGGTAGAAAAGGTAAGGCTTACGGTATCGGTGGAGAATTTGGATACAACATCCCAATGTACGCTTTCAAGAAAAGTAGTTTGGATGTTGAATTTGGCGTTTCTCTAGGTCTGGAGTATGCTAAGTACGATGTGTACAAATACAGCAAATTTAAGGCTGCTACAAAAAATGACGGAGAATACATACCATATTCAAACTTCGACAATCTGGGAGGTATTCACAACGTAGACTATACTCAAGAAATGGTAGACCAGTACATGAAGCAGCATCCAGATGCCAAGAGAGGCGCAGAGGATATGCTTAGAGACGAAGATTTTGTCATGGAACATAATATAAAGTCTAAAGCATGGCATATCATTCCATTCCCTGTTCCACAGGACCTAAAACTTGCTTTCGTTTACAGATTCCGTTCAATTTCACAGAAATACAAGAGACTCGACTTCAAACGTATCGAGGCACTCCAGACTGCAAGAGCTAAGTATACTCAGGTTCAGGCAGAGAAGAAGAGAGAGAGCCAGCAGAGAAAGGTCGAGAAGAAGAAGCGTATGTTGTTTGTTCGTGACTCTATTTCTCGTGCTAAGATTGAAAAGGAAAAACAGATGAACCTTGTTAAGGATTCACTCCGTCAGGTTAAACTCATGAAGGCTGAGGATGCTAGAGCTCAGGCAGAGATCAGAGCTAAGGAGAAGGCTATTCAGGCTCAGGCTGATAAGGAAGAGGCAATCTACAGAGCTAATGAGAAGGAACGCATGAAGGAAGTTCGTCAGCAGGAAGCTGCTCAGAAGGAAATGGAGAAGCAGAAGAAGGTTGACATGAAGAAGCAGGAGGCTGCCGATAAGAGAAAGAGAAAAGAAGAGGAAGCTGCTGAGAGAGCTAAGGTTAAGGCTGAGTTCGAAGAGTTCAAGAAGAAGGAACAGGCTGAACTTGATGCTTTGCGCAAGGCAAATCAGGAAGAGGATGAAAAGAACAAGGCTGCTATAAAGGCTACTGAGGAGCAGGCTAAGGCTAAGGCTAAGGAGAAAGAGGCTGAGGCTAAGGCTACAAGAAAGGCCGCAGAGCAGGAATTGGCAGACAAGACTAAGGCTGCTAAGGCAAAGGCTAAGGAAGATGCTGCTGAGGCAGCTAAGGCCGAGGCTGCAAACAAGGCTGCCAAGGCTAAGGCTGAGAACAACAGCAAGAAGGCTAAGGAAGATGCTAAGAAGGCAGAAGCCGAGGCTAAGGCTAAGGCTAAGGCAGAGGCTGACGCCAAGAAGAAGGCGGAAGCTGATGCTAAGAAAGCCGAGGCTGCAGCAAAGAAGGCTGAAGCAGAAGCAAAGAAGAAAGCCGAGGCTGAGGCTAAGGCAAAAGCTAAAGCAGAAAAAAGTAAGAAATAATTAACTGAGGAGGACAAAATAATGATTTGCATAAACAAAAGATTACTTACAGCGCTCATGATGATTGTGCTCTTCGGTATCGGAGCAAAGGCACAGTTGCTCGCTGTAAAGACCAATGCCCTCTATTGGGCTGGACTTTCACCAAATGCGTCTATCGAAATGGTTACTAAGAGTAGAATCAGCGTTGAGGTCGGTGCATTTGGAAACAACAAGCCTTACGGCTATGATTTGAAGATGACAGGCTTACAGCCTCAGGTAAAATATTGGTTCAATGGTCGTCCAATGACCCGCGAGTTCGTGGGTCTTGGAATCATTGGAGCTACATACCACTGGGACGAACATGGAATCAACCACAAGGGCGATGCTCTTGGTCTTGGTTTGACATTTGGTTATGCCCTCAAGATCACTCCACGTATTAACGTTGAGTTTACTGCTGGTGCTGGTCAGATTTATTTCCATGAGCTGAGAAAAACTTACGATGATGACAAGTGGACAACAAATCCAGATGTTGAAAAGGCAGAGACACTAACAGGTATGGTCGACGAAGAAAAGTATGGCGACCATTATCAGGGATGGAACTTTATGCCGTTTAATTTAGGTGTTCACTTCGTTTACATTTTAAAATAATCAGGTATGAAAAGATATAGTTGGATATTACTTCTGCTGGCCTTTGCACTTTGTGGCCAGGACGCTATCGCACAGCGAATGACTACCGTGCAGGGTCGTGTTGTAAACTCGAAGAAAAACAAGGCAGGAAAGGCAATGATGCCTTTCACCGACGAGGCTGTATTCGTATATATTTTCAATACTATAGCAGATGCTCAGGATAACTTGTCTAAGATTGATGGTGCACAGGGTGCTGCTGTTGTAGAGTGTAACTTTGCAGTCTGCGACCAGTCTGGTAACTATGAGTGTCAGGTTCCTGATAACGGTGCCTTGATTTTCAAGGTTGGTATGGCACCTGCAAAATTGGAGAAGGTAGACGGAAGAAACATCATCAACATGGCTCTTGAGGGCGAAATCATGTTGGCAAATATTGATGTCGTTGCCTATGTTCAGGAAATTCAGCCAAAGCCAAAGGCTGCTGAGCGTATTGGTAACAAGTTCTTCCCTTACAATACATTCCCAATCCCACCACACAATGGTCGACCAAATGCTCGTCTGATTATTCAGCCATTTATTATCGACTGTACAAACGATGATACTGTAAACTATTGTAAGCCAATCGTTCTCGATGGTCAGGATTATCACGATACTCAGTATCGTTTGATGGGATTCAACTGGAAGCATGACCCTCTCTACCCATACATTCAGCGCAGAAGACTGACAGCTGAGCGTATGTCTATCGATTGGGCTGATACAATCACAATCCCTCATCCTGATCGTAACTATTCTTGTTATGCAACAATCCAGATGGAGGACTTTACAAGTATCTTCTTCAAGAAGGACTTCCAGATTGTAACTTGTCATAACAGACAGCCAATGCGATTCCTTGAGTATAAGTTTGATATGCGTCCTTTGGATCCATATAAATATAAGGAGGTTGCAAAGCGTGAGAAGCGTAATACTTCAGCTGCTATTCAGTTGACATTCGAGGTTGGTAAGGCAACTCTTGATCCTAACAATCCAGAGAATGAGCAGAATATCGCAGCACTTCAGAATAAATTGAAGGAACTTGCTGCTGGTGAGGGTGTATCTATCAAGGAGTTCCACATCACAGGTACTGCATCTCCTGAAGGTATCTACAAGTCAAACATTGATTTGGCTAAGAAGCGTGTAGACTTCGTTCAGCAGCAGATTACATCTATTCTTCCTAAGTATGTTCTTGCCCGTGTTTATCAGAATCCACAGGCTATCGTAAACGGTTGGGCAAAGGTTGCTGATGCAATGGAGGCTGATGAGCAGGAAGAAATTGCTGAAAAGATTCGTGGCGTAATTAAGAATACAAAGAATATGGATATTCAGGGTGCTACAATCGCCAAGATGGAAGAGTATCCAGAAATCCAGAAGTATTTGCCAGTTCTCCGTTCTGTAAAGTACGACTGTAAATACGAGATTTTCCGAGAGTTGTCACCTGAAGAAATTTGGGCTCGTTATACAGAAGAGCAGCAGACTGGTGTTGAGCGTAAGTATGCTCTTTACGAGTATTGGAACTTGTTTATGCTTGAAAAAGACTCAGTTAAGCTTGAGAAACTTTACAAGAGAGCATACGATGAGTCTATCGAGTTGAACGGTCAGCCATGGATTCTTGCTGCGAATAATTTGGCTATCTCATATCTGAAGAGAGACACATGCGATGTAACATTGCTTGAGCCATTTATCGACCGCCGTATGAAGCATGTAAATATGGTTCGTAAGAATATCGACGGTTTCACAACTCGTACAATCAACCCTGAAGAGGTTGTAAATAACCAGTTGTGTATGTATATCAAGGCATACGACTTTGATAATGCATCTGTCATGGCTCAGATTTTGCCTAACACTCCAGAAAACCAGTTGATGAAGGCATTTGCACTTTGTCTCGGTGGCTATTATAAGAGTGATAAGCAGGTGTTTGAGACCGTAAAGAACTCATCTCCTGTAAATGAGGTGGTAATGGATCTTGCACTCGATACAAAGGCGGGTAACGCTATGGCAGCCAAGGCAGCTCAGAAACTTGACCCTGAGAGTCCGGTTACTTGGTATCTGAAGGCAATCATTGCAAACCGTGGTGGTGATATGGGTTACATCGACGCAACACAGAACTTGAAGAAGTGTTTCTCAATGGATGAGAAGTACATCAAGATTGCAGAAACCGATGGTGATCTCGATGAGGATATGGTTGCAAGTACCATAGATGAGTATTTGGAGGAGAAGAAGATGACAGCTGAGCTTAATGCTCAGATGGAGGAGCAGCGTAAGGCTGAAGAGGCAGAGGCTGCAAAGAAAGCTGCTGAAGAGGCTGCCGCTGCTGCAGAGTTGGAAGCAGCACAGAAGGCAATGGAAGAGGAAGCCGCTAAGAAAAAAGCTGCAGAAGAGGCTGCTGCAAAGAAAGCACCTGCAAAGAAGGCTCCTGTAAAGAGAACCACAACTGCTAAGAAAAAATAATGGATCAACGAATAGCAAAGACGACAATGAAATATAATATGAAGACATTTATCGTTGCTTTGGGAGTCTTATTCTTTGCTGGTAGTGCTCAAAATGCTCTGGCTCAGACTAAGACAAAGAAGGACTCAACCTCTGTAAAGAAGGGCTTTAATGCTTTGAAGTACTCTTTGCAAGGCCGATACCTACCAAAGGGATACGAGTTCCAGAACAAGAAGATCACAGACGAGATGTTCGTTTCTGCGTATATGGGTGCAGAGAACATGATTCAGAGAGGTGATCAGGAGCAACCATTGGCTATTCCTGTTGGTGTTCAGGTTGGTAAGTACTTCTCACCATGGAATGGTGCAAGACTTACTTTTGAATATATTCCAAAAATAGGTAATTATCAGTTGCCGGGTATGGGAGCAAGCGTTGAGCATTTGTTCAACACAACAAACTATTTGTATGGCTACAATCCGGGACGTGTATATAATATCGAGACTGTTGTTGGTCTTGATGTTCGCAGCACAAAGCACACTGATTCTGCAAACAAGTATGGCGAAGTAATGCCAGATTACGATGGTCAGCCTGAGGCAAAATCAAACATCGCTCTAGGTGGACACGTTGGTTTGCAGGTTCGTTATCATGCATATCCACATTCTGATTATTTCTTCATGCCTTATGCTGCGTTCTGGAGCGATAATATTGACCACAGTACAGGAAACTGGCACAGATATGATATCACATACGGTTTGAAGGCCGGTATGATATATCAGTTTACTGCCCATAAGCCAGATATACCAAGTAAGAGTGAAAATGTTGGTGACAACTTGTTCTTTGATATAGGTTATCAGGGTATGGCACAGTGGGGACCTAATAGCAATGGTACAACTAATCTTGATAAGGTTGGTGATGCTTTTGGAAATGGTTTAGCCTTTGGTATTGGTAAGTGGTTTACTCCTGGTGGTATTCGTTTGAGTGCGTGGTATGGTGCTTCTGCAAGAAGATATAATTATACAAAAGAAGACAAGATTTTCATAGGTACTGCAACAGGATATGATGATATTGATAGGGAAAAGCAGAATACCAGATACTACGGATTACGTTTGGAGGGAATGTATAACATCAATTCATTCCTTTGGCCTTCAAAGAAGGATAACAGATTTGAGGTTAACGTAATGGGTGGTCTTGAAATTGGTCAGACTTGGCGTTCTTTGGATCTTGGTTATGTTGGTTATACTAATACATACGACGAGTGGATTAACAATAATGAAACTGCAGTTATTCCAGGAACAGAGAAAGATCCAAACTTCAATAGATTTGGTAGTAAGAACCGTGAGCTGAAAGGTTTCACTGGTTTTACAGGAGCTATTCAGGCTAAGTATTATGTAACACCAAACATCGGTTTCTTCATCGAACCACGTCTTGAGCGTTTGTCGTATACTGAAAAGGGTTTCAGTCATGATACAAAGGCAAATCTTTGGAGTGCCCGTATCGGTATGGAAATCAGACGTCGTAATGATGTATGGGAAGACTTAAAGCCTCGCAGAAACCAGTTCCATCCATATTTCTTCGTAGGTGAGGATGTTGGTATGTCATGGAATGTTCAGAGATTTAATGGTTCTGATTTCTGGGATACTTCAGATTATACTATCGGTCTTGACTTTGGTAGAGTATTTACTCCATATAGCACAGCAAGAATCGGTTTCAACTACGAAGGTTTGAGAACAAATCAGTTGAAGGAAGGTATTCGTGCCGATAAGTCGCCTGCTCTTACTGGTGCATTCTCTGTGTATGCAGATTATATGTTCCACATGACAAACTTCCTTATGGGCTTCAACCCTGCTCGTCGTGGCGATTTGCAGGCATTTGCTGGTCCTGTTTGGCAGCATAATAGTTTAACAGGTTCTGCTTTCGGTGCTGAAGCTGGTTTGTATGCAAGTTATAAAGCATCAGGTAAGATTGACATGTATTTCCAGCCAAGATTGAGAATGTTTGGTGCTGGATATAATATGAATGGTGAGCGTTCAATGCTTCAGACAAATGCATATCAGTTGAGTGGAACATTGGGTATGACATACAATTTCAACCCTTGGGCTGATGATTTGTATGATGATGGTTTCATGGAGCAGTTCTTCATGCAGTTGAGTGCAGGTCCTTCATTCCTTGTTCGTGACCGCGAGCTTGATTATGCAAAGAATAATGGTACAATCCCAGCGGATAACGGTACTGTTGGTCCTGAGGTTACATTCTCTGTTGGTAAGTGGTTCAACTTCTTGGGTATCAGACTTTCTGCATTCGGGCAGATTAACAGTGAGTACTGTCCTGCAACAACATTGCCACAGAAGATTGCTTATGCCGGTGGTAGACTTGAGTATATGATCAATATCAACCGTTGTTTAAATAAGGAGGAGAATGGTGAGGATTTGTTTGAGTTTATTTGGACTGGCGGTCTTGAGCTTGGTACAGTATTCCAGACTGGACTTAATGCTAAGGAAGGAACTCTTCCTAATGCGGCAAAGACTCAGACAACAAGCAACACTTCTGGTTTCCGTGGTTTAACAACTGGTTTGCAAGTTATGCTTAATGCAAACAAAGACTGGGCCGTATTTGTTGAGCCTAAGTTCAGTTCTGTTCGCTTTGAGCGTTCATTCCCTGACTCAAAGACAGGTCTGTTGTACCAGAAGCGAGTAATGACAAATATGTTTGCTGTAAATGTCGGTGCTCAGATTATGTGTCGTGATGCTCAGACAAGAAGAATGAACAAGGGTGATTACTATGAGCCATTCTGGTTTATCGGATTCGACCTTGGTACTAACTGGCCAAGCCAGCATGCTTATGGTCCAAAGCTTACAGATGTATTTGGAAATCAGTTTGGTATCAATATTGGACGTAAGATTGATGCACTTCAGGGCGTACGCTTAGGCTTTGACTACGATAACTACAAGGTTCGAGAAAAAAACAGAGTTTGTTTCACATATTCTCTCGATTATATGTTCAGTCTTACTCGTTTCTTCATGGGTACTGGTGTTGAGAGATTGTGTAATGTTGATGTTATCGCAGGTCCAGTTCTGTTGAAGTCAAATGACAATGTATATGCTAATCACTTTGGCGGTGAGTTGGGATTGAGAATCAATCACTTGCTTGGTAGATATACAGAGTTGTATGCTGAACCAAAGCTTAGAGGATATTCAGAGCCAACAGAGGCACTTCCTGGTGTTCTTAGTGCTCAGGGCTTGACTTTGATTCCGACAATGAATCTTGGTGTCGCATTTAGATTCTAATATTTATTATAATAATTTGGAAAAAGTTGGAATGAACATATCTTCATTTCAACTTTTTCTATTTTTAATTATAGTTACTGCATCTTTTGTTATAAAATATTACTGTCCGCTAAACATTATACAAAGTCACTTTACCCCTTGAACCCCAGGAGTTGAGTGACTTTCCTTTTTCAGTAAGTCCCATATTTGTATTAATCCCCCAAATCCGGCGATAATTCTGCACATTCTTCAAGCATTCTTTTCAAGTCTTCGTCAGGACTTTCAAGGAATGAGTCCAGATTGATATAGTACATGAGCACAATTCTCACCATGGTAGCCAATCCTGAGAAACTCCACCTGCGTTTCAAACTTTGCT
>JAFZWM010000050.1 GCA_017617315.1 Bacteroidaceae bacterium | reverse complement strand
CTTGGACGTACCTTGGACGTACCTTGGACGTACCTTGGACGTACCTTGGACGTACCTTGGACGTACCTTGGACGTACGAACAATTTCTGACGAAATTGTTCGTAACAAATCCTAAGTTATCAATCAATTCAGAATTTTCAATTTTCAACTTTCAATTTTCAATTCAAAAATTGTCAATTTTTAAAAAAAATCGACCCACACTTTAGTACAAGAAAGCTAAAGTATGAGTCGATGAATAATTATGATAACTAAACTACTAAAAATGAAATTTTCAGGATAAGAATCATTTAGGAAGGCTAACTGTTACCATTCCGCCGCACGACTTAGTTGAGTAATAGCAGAATGCATAGCGAGAACCCATAAACAGACGACGGTAGTCGAAACGCATCTTGTAGTCGCCGCCGATGGCATTCCACTTCTTGCCGTCGAGACTGTAACTGAATGTTGCGATATCGCGTCCCGGATTGAAATCGCCGTTCATCACCATTCGCACATTCTTCAGCTTTGACGATGGGATTTTTACGCGTGCAATCTCCTTGTAATCTACTTTCGTAATCGTTTTTGTATCATCAGAAAGCGAAACATTCTCCTCCGAGAAGATGAGATATGTGCTTCCGCCCTCGCGACGAAGACTCAGGAAGCCCGTATCGCCGTTGAAGGCAGCAAGACCAGTTACATCGCCGTCCTTCATCTTTGAGGCATCTACGTTTATTGTATCGGTGCAGAGAGGTCCCCAAGTGCGCCATGTAAGCGTGTTGCGCGCATCGAAGATGCTATTTGCTTTCTTAGATGTCTTTAGCAGAAGTTTCTTTACAGCTCCGCGAGTCCATTTGTTGCCGTTTACAAGCTGTCCGTCGAGAATCTTCACATCCGACTGAATGAGATTGTGATTCCACTGATAATCCTGTTCAATAACGGCATATTCAGACTTTCCGCCGCGCTTGTCTACGCCGTCGAGCGTCATTGTCTCTGGAATCTTGCCGTCAGAAAGATTGCCGAGCATTGGCCAGCCGTCAATCCAGTTGCAAGGCTCGATGGTGAGAACGCGTCCGCATCCGCCACGGTCCTGGAAGATGACTCCGTACCACTCGCCCTTCTTGCCGTTCACGATTGTGCCCTGACCAGCGTATGGGAATCCGCCGAAATCACTCTTCAAGATGACTTTCGACTCGTAAGGACCTTCGATGTTGCTGCTTCTGTAGCAAATTTCCTGACGTCCGGTCTGCGGCCACGAAATACACAAAAGATAATACATTCCGTCGTGCTTTATCACGCGGCTACCCTCGTGCAGTCCGGCAGGTCTGCCTTTCAGTTCGAGAGTTTTCTTTATGCCGCCAACCTTCTCAGCAGTAAGATCTTGAGTAAGCTCTACAAGATGAATGTCGCCGCTTCCAGAGAAGACATAAACGCGGTCGTCATCGTCGAAAAACAGCGAAGAATCGTGATATGCCGGCAGACGACTGTGAAGTTTCCAGCCCTTGGCAGGGTCGTCGGTCTTGAATACCATCGACTTGTGCGGGTCGTCGTTAGCCACGAACAAAGCCCAGAACGTGCCCTTGTGATAGCGGAGCGATGTAGCCCACTGTCCGCGACCGTAAACCGTACCTTCTTCGAGGTCGTAGCGCGGAGTATCGGTAATCTTGTCGAACAAGTAAGACACTGTTTCCCAATGAACCAAGTCGGTGCTTCGCATTATCGGCGCACCCGGAAACAGGTGCATGGTTGTTGTAACAAGATAATAGTAATCGCCTACCCTTATTACATCAGGGTCGGGAGCATCCGCCCATATAAAAGGGTTGCGCACCTGCATCTGCTGCGCATTGGCAGCAGATACAAATGCAACAAAAAGGAATATAATAGAAATGAATTTTTTTCTCATCAATGCTGTTTTATTTTATTATTTCTTCAACTGCCAGTAGTCGAAGTTGAACAACTTGCAACCCTTAAGACCCTTAAACAAGAAGTAGAGGTCGTGCTTGCCCTCTGGAGCGTTGGCGATGTTGGCAGAGAATGTCTCCCACTCTTCCCAGCCGCCTGTTGGAGCAACGTTTACGGTAGTAAGAACCACACCGTCTGGCGAGTCGAGACGAACCTCGATGTTTCCGCCCTGCAATGCAGATGCTGCTGAAACCTCGATTGACTTAGTGCCAGCCTCAAGAACAACTTCGCGAACTCTGAGCCAGTCGCCGTTGTGAACATCGCTCACGAACACGTTGCCGCGTTTCTTGTTCCACTCGGTGCGAAGACCGTCGCTGTAAGAGATGGTCTCAGCCTCTACGCGGTTGTATGGGTTGAGCGTGCCGATTGGCTTAACACCGTCGTATGTCGGCTTAATCTGTGGCAAACGGCCGTCGTTGTTCCACTTGAACTCCTCGCAGCACACGCTTCGGCCGAATCCGCCGCCGTTTGGCAACCAGCCTGTGTGATAGAAGAAGTAGTTGTGGCCTTTGAACTCAACAATACCGCTATGGTTTGTAAACGAGTTTGTACTGTTGGTCTGAGCCATCACGTCGCCAACATAAGTCCAAGGACCTTGCGGAGAGTTGCTCTCACTGTATGCAATGCTTTCAGGAATTCCGCCGGCAGCGTACATCATGAAATACTTGCCCCAAGCCGAGTTCTTGCTCGAATCGAACATCTTGCGGTTCTTCTTCTCGGCCTTTGTGAGCTGGCGCTGATGGAAAATCCAAGGGCCTTCGGTGTAACGGGTAAGACCGCTGTCGCACTTAACCTCGCCTGCAAGACTAATCATATCCTCGTTCAGCTTTACAGAGTAGAGGCGCGGATTTCCCCAATAGAGATAAGCCTGGCCATCGTCATCGATGAACACGGTTGGGTCGATGTGATCCCACTTGCCATCCTCGTAGAGAGGCTTGCCGAGAGCATCGCGATAAGGTCCTGTAACCTTGTCAGCCACGGCAACGCCGATAGCCATACCGCCCGAAATCTTTGAGTGGATTGGCACATAGAGGTAGAACTTGCCGTTGCGCTCGATGCACTGAGGAGCCCATGAGCGGTCGTCGGCCCACTTAAAGTCGCACTGTGCCAAAGGACATCCGTGGTCGGTCCAGTTTACCATGTCGGCAGTAGAGAACAAGCGCCATTCGTTCATCCAGAAGAAATCAGCCTTGTCCTCGTCGTGTCCGGTGAAGACATACAGACGGTCGCCGCTCACCATCGGAGCAGGGTCGGTGCTGAAGCAAGTCTGAACGATAGGGTTCTGTCGGCTGCGTCCGAGCAGTTTGAGCATGACATCTGCATATCTGCGTCCAAGGATTCTGTATCCCTCGGCAGTGAAGTGCAGTTTGTCCTTTGCGCCCGGACAGCCAGCAGACGGAACGATGTGTGCAGTTGGTATCGTCTCCTTTATATGATCAATTACTGTGTTGTGCAAGAAACAGCATCCACCATCTTCCTCGGTCATCAGTTTACCAACGAGCAGAGGAACATCCTGCGCTTTAAGACCCAGTTCGGTAAGCATACGGGTATATACAAGGTTCACGCGCTTAGGCCAGTCTTGCTGACCGTTGTCGGTACAACCCTGATGAAGAAGAATACCCTTGATTACGCCTACCTTCTGGGCCTGTTTGGCAAGATTTATGATTGTTCGATATGGATTATCATTGTATTCCTTGCAGAAATTCTTCAACCAGTCGGGCGAGCCGGCAATGTAAGCCTGCGCCTTGTCCTCGTCGAAGAGATTTATGCTGGCACCACCAACCGATACGTTGATGACGCCTACCTTAATGCTGTCTGGTAATTTTTCTACTAAGGTACGTCCAAAATAGTCGGCTGGCGTAAGACCTGTGTACTCACGGCACAAAGGCGGAACGGCTGCGTACCACTGTCCTTTCTTTCTGCTGATCTTGTTCATATCGACTGCCGAAAGCATACGGAAACGCGAGTTGATGCCTTTTCTGTCCTGAGGCTCGATCTTAGCGTTGCCTTCCATGTTAGACTGTCCGAAACAGATATAGATGTGGAAGTTAGGGTCGAAAGTTGCGGGCTGTTCAATCTCGCCCGCCGCTTTCTCGCCATCATTGTAGTTAAAAACTTTATTCTTCTCGTAGAAGCCAGACACGTTGTTCTGTGCGCCGGCTGTCAACAATCCGAAGAGACCAATAACTGTTAAAATGATGTGTTTCATTTTTTATCCTTTTGTCTTTTTACTTGAATAGAATCTGAGCAAACTCCTTAAGGCTTCTGCGCCATGTAAGGAACTCATGACCAGTAAGATCTGACACATAAGAAGTAGCGTTGAAGCCAGCCTTCTTCAAATTCTCAACAGACTCCTTAACTCGGTCTGGATTCTCGCGGCTTCCGCAAGAGATGAAGATGTGCTTTGGCTTCTCCATGCCCTCAAGTTTGGCAGGATCGTAAACGCCGCCAGAGAACAAGCCCCAATAGCCGAATACCTGCGGACGGGCCATTGTTGCGTTGAGTGTCTCCATACCGCCCATTGAAAGACCTGCCATTGCACGGTTGTTGCGGTTGGCAAGTGTGCGGAAGTGTGAATCGACATAAGGAACAAGCTCATCCATAAGCACCTTCTGGAATGCAGTCCAATCGAACTCGTGCATGTGTCCCCACTTCAGTTCGTTAGTCATACCGTAAGTCATTACGATGATGAATGGCTTAGCCTTGCCCTCGGCCAAGAGGTTATCCATGATGAGGTTTGCATGTCCCTGATTAGACCATGCTGTCTCGTCCTCGCCCCATCCGTGCTGCAAGTAAAGCACTGGGTAGCGCTTCTTTGGATTCTGATAATACTCTGCCGGAGTGTAGACGTATGCCACACGCTCCGCATTTGTGCTTGGTGAGTGGAAGATAATCTTCTGCACGTTTCCGTGAGGAACATTCTTCAGAGCATAGAAATCCTTGTCGTGAGCAGGAATCTCGATACCGCTCTCCCATCTTACCGAACCGTAGTAGTTCTTTGCGCCCGGATCGTTTACAACGCCGCCGTCGATAGTAAGGTGATAGTAGTGGAAGCCCTCGTCCATCGGGCCGTCGGTTGTTCCAACCCAAACGCCTTCCTTGTTCTTGCGCAGAACTGTGCCGCCTCTGCCGCCGAGTCCAAGACTTACGATAACCGACTTAGCCTCTGGAGCAACCACGCGGAAGCGCGCATATCCCTGTGAGTTTACCATCGGATACTGCTGTCCTGGCTGGTTCAGTTCGCTTGGTACGAAATCTTCCTTAACTACGAAGTTATCCATCTTAGGATCGAAGTCGCGAACCTCATAGTAGCTCTTCTTTGGCTGAGCCTTAGCATCGAACAGCAAAGGATAGTTGCGAACGCCAACCCAAGAGTCTCTGTCCGATACGTTCCAGAATGTTACGCACTTAACTACGTCCTTGTGCTTGCGCAGAAGGCGGAAAAGCTTAACGTACTGGTCGATGTGCATTGCCTCAACGTGCTGGTCAATCTTCATACCCTCTGTTGAGAAGATAAGCTGACCGCCCATCTGCTCATTTGCTCTGATGTCGAGCTCGGTGATGTGGATTGTCTTTACCAACTCAGAGTATTTTGTGATGGCAGCATCGATATCCTCCATGCTCGGGCCGAAGATGTTGTAGTGTCCCTGCATACCGATAGCGTCGATTGGCACGCCGGCATCCTTCATCTTCTTAACCATATTATAGATGCGCTCGCACTTTGCAGGGTCGGCTGCATTATAGTCGTTGTAGAACAATATTGCGTTAGGATCGGCAGCGCGCGCAAACTCAAATGCCTTAGCGATGAACTCGTCGCCGCAAAGTTCGTACAGCTTTGACTGGCGGTAAGGATTAACCTCCTTGCCAAATCGGCCGAACTTAGGACCGTCTACCATAGCCTCGTTAACGACGTCCCAGCCATACACAACGTCCTTGTAGCGGTTTACCACCGTGTTGATGTGATCCTGCAATCTTTTGTAGAATACCTCTTTCTTAACAGGCTTACCCTTCTTGTCAACAAGCATCCAGTCGCAGAACTGATTGTGCCATGCCAAGCAATGTCCGCGCATCTTGATACCGTTCTGGCGGCAGAAGTTGGCAATGCTGTCGGCAGCATCAAATGTCCACACGCCTTCTTTCGGATGAACAGAAATTGGCTTCATCTCATTTTCGCAAGTAACGCTGTTGAAATTAGCCTTTACAAGCTCCATCTCGTTACTGCGGTCCAGATTTCGTCGATTAACAGCAACTCCAATCTTGAAGTAATCCTTGTAGGCATCCTTCAACCCCTTCTCACCGTTTTGTGCAAAACAGCCGAAGACATGGGTAGCCATCAATACAATCAAAAATGTTTTCTTCATTGTTTGTTTAAATGATATTAGACAAAAAAAACAGAACGCAAACACTAAATGTTTACGCTCTGCAATATTATATTTTTTTTATTTCTGACGAGATATAAAAAATTACAAATATATAGTAATGTAATTATAGAATACCTCTTTTGTAACAAATCAGACTATTCCTCGCTGTTCATGTACTCCGACGGCGTCATGCCGAATAGCTCCTTAAATGCCGAAGAGAAGTTCTTCGGAGTCCTGAATCCAACGGCATAGGCAACATCCGATATGGTCATCTTCTTCTGACGCAACAATTCCGAAGCCTTTGTAAGGCGGATGTTACGCACATAGATTGTGGCAGACTGGTTGGTCATCTCCTTCAGTTTGCGGAAGAGGTGAACACGGCTCAAGCCTACCTCGCGGGCTATGTCGTCGGTGGTCAAATCAGGATTGCTGAGGTTGTCGTTTATGCACTTGATGATACGCGCCAGAAGTTTCTCGTCGGCACTCTGCACACGTGGCGTCTCTATGCGGTCGGACGGCATTACGTTGCCGCTGTATGTGTTGCGCACCACATCGTGGCGATACAGAAGATTTCCGATGAGAGTGAGCAAAAGCTGAAGGTTGAACGGCTTTGTTACATAAGCATCGGCATTTGCCTGCAAGCCTTCGAGTCTGTCGCGGTCCGACGCCTTGGCGGTGAGCAGAATGACTGGTATATGGCTTGTTCGCATATTGTTTCTGATGCGCTTGCAAAGCTCTATTCCGTCAATGCCCGGCATCATGATGTCGCTAACGACAAGGTCGGCACCCTCGCGCGAGATTATCTCGTAAGCCTGCTCTCCGTCGCCGCAATCAACAACGTTGTAGAGGGCGGCGAGTTCCTCGCACAGGAACGAGCGGATTTCTTCGTCGTCATCAACAATAAGGACTTTCTTCCTACTTATTGTCTGAACTACATTATTATTGTTGCGAGCCAAGCCGTCATCATCTTTCGCAGTATTTCGTTCTGCAACGGCATCGTCGTTATATGCAACTTCCTCTATCTTCTCCTCATCTTTCTTTCTCACTTCCAGTTCCTTAGGACTGAAAACATCTTTTCCGAGAGGCAGTTCTATGGTGAATCGTGTACCCTTTCCACTCGGATTATCGCTTACCGCAACCGTTCCGTGATGCAGTTCTACAAGCGATTTTACAAGATTTAGTCCGATGCCCGTGCCTTTTATGTGCTTCTCGTTGTTTACTTGATAGAATCGTTTGAAGATATTTTCCTTTTCCTCGGCCGGAATTCCAATTCCGTTGTCGGTTATGCAGAGGCGGAGCGCACCTTCTCTGAAGAAATCGTTCGGAGCGGTCGTCTCCCACGAAACATCGATATTGCCGTCGTCTGACGTGTACTTAAAGGCATTACTCAGAATGTTGAGGACGATTTTCTCGAAGCTGTCAACATCAAGCCACATTCTTGTGTTCTCCTCGGTCATGTCGTTCATACAGAGGGTTATGCGACGTGTCTCGGCAACATCGTTCATGCTGTTCACTATTGAGCGGATTACGTTGCTTACCGGCACTTCGGCACAATGAATCTCCATCATTCCTCGGTCAATCTTGCGAAGGTCCATAATCTGGTTTGTAAGACTGAGCAGACGGCCTACGTTTCGGCTTATAATCTGATACAGGCGAACGCGCTCTGGAGCGTTATCAACCTGCATAAGTTTCTGCAATGGCGTGGAAATGAGAGTAATAGGCGTACGAAGGTCGTGAACCAGATTCATAAAGAACTGAATCTTGCCCTCGTTTATGTCCTTCTCGCGCTTCTCCTGAAGCATTCTGTCGCGCAGCGCACGACGGCGGTTTACCTCGTTCATCAAAATGTATGCGATGAATGCGATGAGCATTGCCCACAATATGATTGCCCACCAGCGCAAGAACCACGGATATTCTACCATGAACGATGTCTCGGTAACGTCTGAATCAACACCGTCGATGGTTGTCTTGGTGTAGAGCGTATGATTTCCGTAGCCTACATTATTAAACGTGATGCGGTTTACTCCAACCGGAAGCGTCTCCCAGTCGCCATTGTCAATGCGATAGCTGTAAACCACACGGTATGTCATGTAAAGCGGACGCGTTGCAAGTTCGACCGAGAACGAAGATGTGTTGCTTGGCAGGATGAACTCGCCTTTCTCGAGCGGAAGTATATTGTTCTCGCCCGACTTAACGCCAACCACTCGCACGATGCAACTGCTGTGGCTCTTCTTGATATCGGCTGGAGAGAATGCCGTGATGCCGTTGATGCCGCCAAACCACAGTCTGCCGTCAGAACTTACCATCGACGCATTTTTGTAGAATTCGTTTCCCTGAAGTCCGTCGCGCATGGTGTATGTCTCGAGCGAGTTGTTCTTCAGGTCGAGGCGCATCAATCCGTTCGCGCTACTCATCCACAAGCCGCCTTCGCGATCGGGCTGGGCGGCATAGATTGTGTTGCCCACAAGTCCCTGTCGTCCTGCAAAATCCTGAATTTTATTCTTTGCTATGTCGTACAGAACCAAGCCTTTGTTTGTAGAGAATGCCACGACATCCTGCGACACGCGTGAGATGCTGTTTACAATATATTTTTGCAGAATGTTCTTCGCCGTCTTTTTAGGGTCGGTAGTCTTAAACATCACCACTCCGTTGTATGTTCCGGCAAATATCATGTCGGTCTTCTTGTCGTAGTATATCGAAGTGCTCCATGCAGCCGAATATTCATTCATGCATGTCTCCATCTGCCTTTTCTGCTCGTTGTATTTCAGGATTCCGTTTCCCATAGAGGCGGCCCACAGCTGTCCGTGCGAATCCTCGGCATATCCGAAGACGCTTATCTGCTTTATTTTCTTGCCCTCGAACGGACAATAGTCGCACTCTCCTGTCTGCAAGTTTACCGTTCCGAAGCCCTGATTGTACGAGCCGAACCACACGTTATGCTTCGAATCCTCGAACAGCGAGCCCATTGTCGAGGGCAATCCGTTAGGCACGGATGTGTTTACGTTGAACTTGCGGATTACCTTGAAATCGGGCGTGAATCCGTAGAGTCCGCCATTGTCGGTAGCCGTCCAAATCTCGCCCGAATGTGTCTGAATTATGGAAGTTACGCATCTGTCGCCAATGAAATCGTATTTCTGCGAACGATGGCCGATGTACTGAAACGGCACGGAGTATGACGATGCCATGAACACGCCCTTCTGATAAAGAGCCATCCAAATCTCGCCCTGCTTGCTGATGTATAATGAATGTGCCTTCTGCGAAGCAATATCGATAAAAGGATCGTCGAACTGATGCGAAACGATGAAATGATGCGAAAGGCAGTCGAAGAACCGCACTCCCACTCCGTCGGTAGCCACGCACAATGTGAATGTGCCCGGAATAGCCTTCACATCGCGCACTTTCAGAAGGCTCTCCGTTCCTTCAACCAAATCGAACTTGTCGGTAAGTTCGTTGTAGATATAGAGTCCGGCCAACATGCTGCCGGCATAGAGTTTGCGGTCGGGACCGCAGCAAAGCGAACTGAACGCGCTGTCGTGGTTGTTGCTGCTGTTTACAGGCACCAGCTTGCCTTCGAGATTTATTCGGCACACTTTGTAATGCTGAATAACCCACTTGCGGCCGTTGCTGTCCTCAAAGAAGCGATGAAGCACGCCAACCTTTCCGGTTACAAGGTTTGGCTTTACATGCGGAACATCGTTCTCATCAACAGTTATGGTAAAGCACTGCTCACCTGCCACCACCAGACTGCCGTCTTGCAACAGTTCTATCTGATTTACATTGCACGAGTTTATGCCTTGTTTTTCATCTATCAAAAGAGGTGTGAAATCGTTTGTAAGCGGTCTGAACATCTGCACGCCCATCGTTGTTCCTACAAATACATGGCCGCGTTTATCCACGCACACACAGCGGACAAAGTTTTCTTGTATCGAATTTGGATTTCCGGGAATCTGCTTGTATGTTACAAAGCTCGAACCGTTGTAACGTGATAATCCGTCCTCGGTAGCAATCCACACCATGCCGTCCTTGTCCTCGGCTATACAGTTGACTAATGAGTTTGGCAAATCATAGTCGGAGGTGAACAGCATATTAAATTGCGCGCGCGTTGGTAAAACAATACAAAATAGTAATATTAAGACGCTTAGTTTTTTCAGGGTATTCATAATAAATGTGACAAATGACAGCGTAAATTACGCAGTATTTTTCCAAATTCACAAACTTTTTTAGGAAAAATGCGTCATTTTACGAAAAATTTATATTCATCGCACCCTTATTGTAAGATAAACAACATGAAAACTCAAAAAATACACAAATAAGCGTTCTTCCGGCAAGAAACAAGAATATATTTCTTAAAATTCACAATAAGCACTCAGATGTTATTTGTTACAACGGTTGTTACATCAAGGTATCAAAACCGCCAAAAAACCGTATTTACCCAAAGAAAGTTCATGTAAATGTTAAAAAAGTATTTTTGCCGCGCGGCGAATATAAAAATCAGTTCACGCCGTTCAGACTTGTTTTTCACAATCAACCAGACTCATTTCTGTAAAAAATACTATATGAAGAATAGCCAAACAGCCTTATGGTAACACAAAATGTAACAAATGCAAGAATATGCAGAAAAGATTTTGTAAAACGAAAAATCCCTGCAAAATCGTCAGTTTTTCGAGTCTGATGTCTTGCAGGGATTAGACCTATTTACCAATGGCAAAAGCCATCGGTAAAGCTCTATAATTTGTTACTTGATAACCTTTACGCCGTTGATGATAAAGATGCCCTTTGTAGCATTCTTCACCTTGCGGCCAAGAAGGTCGTAAACAACATTGTCGCCATTCTCGGCAGATACAGCCTTAACGCCAGTTGTGCTTGCCACAACCTTTGCAGGACCGAAGCCGCCGCGACCGTTTGCAGCACGCAAAGTAACGTTGCCCTTGCCCTCGATAAGAGCCTTTACAGCAGAAGCGGCTACGATGCTTGTTGCGCCGTCGACAGTAGCGAGATAGCAGTCTGATACAGTCTCGTAGTTGCCAGCAGCAACAACCTCGTCTGAAATCTCCTTCTGAGCAGCAATAGCCTCAGGAGCCCAGTCGCCAAAGATGTTTGCAACTGTAAACTCGGCAGCCTTGCTGTCTGTAAGGATAGTCTCATACTTCTTGTTGCCTGTAGAATGAGTAAAGTTAATCACGTTAGAAGCCGGAGTGATATTCTCGCCGCTTGCATTCATTGTGCCGTACTCATAGAAGCCGTATGCAGCAACATTCATACCGGCAACAGTAAAGCGTGAAGAGGCAAGCTTCTCAGGCTGAAGCAATGTTGTGCGAATGAATACAGCCTTCGGTTCACCGCCCCATGCACGACCAAAATCGAATGTCTTACTCTTTGTGTCGATTGAACAGTCGAGGTAAACATAGCCCCACTTGCACTCTGCTGATTGATATGGAGCACAAACTGTACATTGACCATCTTCCTTATTTGCAGCACGAGACTCGTTAACCAGCTTACAACGGTTGTAGATAACATCACCGTCGCCACACATATAGTCTACTGTTCCGTGAATTTCTGAATCTTCCCAATAGAACTTAGAAGTCTTGTGACTGTAATATGTATCCTGATAAGAAAGCAATCTCACATTCTTGCAGATTGTGTTAGAACCCTCTTCCTGCAAGCAGACAGCACGACCGGCAGCACCACTCTTGTAATAGTCGAGTGCATTCTGAAGTGTCAAATCCTGAAGATAGAGGTTGCTTGAATTATTCAAGAGTGTTGCTGTTGTTCCGATTCCCTCGTTCTCTACAAGCGGAGCGTTCTTGATGATAGTACCCTCCATGCTCTCGCCAATGATAGAGATGTTCTTGCCAGAGACTGAAGTAAGAGTAATCTCGCCCAAATCGTAAGTTCCGTTTGGAAGGAAAATCTTGACATCGCCCTTTGAGTTTGCATCAGTAAGGGCAAGCAAGAAGCTGTTTACATCGTTTGCAGGAATCTTGTAGTAGCCAAGAGCCTCGTCGAACTCTACGAATTCGCGAACGCAAGCCACTTCGATGCCATGAACATAAGCTCCGTTAGGATATGTTATTGTAAGAGTTGTAGCCTCGCCATCATACTTGATAGATGTAGCTGCACCATCGCTTGCAGCAACGGCATTAAAGCGGGCAATCTCCTTGCCAGCCTCATCTGTTACAATGCCCTCGCCCGCCTTAGAGAACTGGCAATTCTTTATTGTAATATAAGCCTTGCCGCCCACTTTCACCTTGAACGAGCCACCTTGGGCAACCACCCATCCGTGTTCGTTGTAATATGAAGCATTAACAGCCTCAATTGCCTCATGGTCTTCAATATAGAAACTTGGCTTTGTAAAGTCATAAATGAAATGAGAAACATCTGTTACATTCTCGATGTCTGTAGCCTTTGCATACAACTTGATGTCTTCGGTAATCTCAAGCCCCTCGGCAACCTTGGTTGATGTTGAGAGTTTACCGTTAAACCATCCGCGGAACTTCTGTCCTTCAGCAACGGTAACATCCTTCTCGCCATACTTGAAGGCAAGTTTAGAACTGCCCACAACTACTTCAGAACCGAGAATCGTCTTATTGTCAGTATCGTAGTATGTAACGGTACACTCCTCGATATAGTCGCATGCCTTAACCTCAAGCCAAGGACAATACTGGCCACAATTGATTGTAAGCGTTGTTGCCTCTTCCTTATTATATGTGTACTTTGCAAAGCCGCTACAACCTGCCGTCTTGGTGTCTAATGTAGCAACTACATTACCGTCTATCGAAACAGTTGCCGATTTATTTGAATGTTTGCAACCTCCAACAAAAACCTCAACCGGACCATCTACAGGAACAGACACGCTAAAATCGCTGTATCCGTGCTGGCTATCGTGCCATTCTCCGCCGTTTACAACAACGCCAGCAGGCAGATTGCCGTCAGAAGGAACGGTTACACTATAAGGGTTTGGAGTCAAGTCAACCTTGAAATCGACAAACTTGCGAGCAGGAACCTGAACATTTCCATAAATCTTCATAGAAAGAATGTAAGCATTCTGTTCAGGTTCGAAAGTTCCGATACGAATCTTGCAGTTCTTGCGGTTTACCTCGAAAGAAAGAAGCTCGCCCGCAGCCTTTTCGATAGATTTGTTGTGAAGCATAACCCAGTCTGCATCGCCATCACCCTTAACGCTTACGGTAATGCCTCGTGTGCCGCCTGTTGCAGCCTGATAAAGCTCGAACTTTGTAAGGTCGGAAATTGCAGATGTCTCAATGTAAGGTACATTATCCTTGTCTTTCTGAGTCTGCAAATAACCAGGAGTTACATCCTCGTTAGAAAACTTAGAATGAGTTCCGTCGTTGTCGAGGGCAGTATTGAACAGCGAGAAAACAAGCTCTTCGCCATTAGTCATCTGCTTGGTAACGGTAACGGCCTTTGTCTTGTCAGCCTTTACGTCAGCCCAGTCTTGGAAAGTTGTCTTGTAAAGCAACTTCTCCTTTGTTACATACTCAACCTCATCGGCCGAGCTAAGCGTTACTCCCATAAAAGCAAGGAGAAACGCCAAAAAGAAATGTAATTTTTGTTTCATTCTTTTTAGTGATATTAAAGTTATTAAAATTGAGTTTGCTATCGTATAAATTAGTGTAATTAATATAAAACGGTTGTTTGTTTACGAACACAGAATCAGCAAATGTAAATCATCGGTCACAAAAATAAGACTATATGTCAAAATCAGCAAATTCTTTTCGAAATATTTTTCGTCATATTTTCATTATTTTATATAACGGTACAAAAACGGTGTCCTAAAACATATTTTTCCGCATTTTTATAATATCTGAAAAAAACAGGACAAAATCCAAAGGAATCTCGAACGCATCCCGAAGGAATCCCGAATTATTTACACGAGGGCGGCGAAGGCAATTCCGGAACAATATGCAAAGCGACTAATCGATATGCAGAAAAAGCCGAAAAACCAACTTTCAAGCAAGGGAGTAGCTACGGGGAAGATACGGGGTAGCTACGGGCAAGGTTCGTTCAAGTTACGTTCAAGCTACGTTCAAGGTTCGTTCAAGGTTCGTTCAAGGTTCGTTCAAGTAAGCCACAAGGTACGTTCAAGCTACGTTCATAGTTCGGAGAAGGTTCGGTAAAGCAAGCCGATAATAATTGCCAATGTCTGTTGAAAGTTGGATGTAGTAACTTGAACGATTGCCACAAAGCAAACCAGAGAAAATCGAAGCATCACGCTTTTCAAGCCCCCGTTTTTCATTCTACCCTACCGAAAATCATGTCCTAAATCATAAAAAATGCGAATTAAGCGTAAAAAAGTTATTAAATCGCTTGCGATATAAAATTATTTGCGTATATTTGCATCGCAAACGACATATTAAAGATTCATAAAGATGGGACACAACTGCAAAAATTGCAAATTCAGAGCAAACTACGACCAGAAGCCCAGCTCTCTGCTTGGCAAATTCTGGCGTTGGCACATCAACTTCTGCCCGGGGTGGAAAGGATTCTTTACAAGCCTCGGTGAGGAGGAGAAGATGAAAATACGACAAAAATACAATTTTACGAAGTACTAAGCATTACAACACAAAATTCCACGACAAGTAGGCAGCCACGACGAGATGCCGAGACTGCAAACCAACATCCGTACAAGACCACAATCTTGTGCGGATGCTTTGTAACCTATACTTTACATTTTGCCGTACAAACCGACTGCCCGACGGCAAAAAAAAAGCCAATACGCCGAAAACCGTCCGAAAAACTATAGTTTTTTTACTTGTATTTTTAAAATGTTTAGTTACATTTGCAACAACTTAGTGTGATAAACGTAATATAAGCTATACGAAAAGTTATTTCAGACCCAAATATAGCTGGAATTTTAATTTTATACTAAACAAAAATAGACATGGTTTATTCAAAAGAAGTGCAGGAAATGTGCTGCGTAGCCAAAGGTCCTAACCACGGACCAGCTCCAATTCCAGAAGAAGGAAAGTGGATTCAGGCAAAAGAAATAAAGGACATCAGCGGTCTTACTCACGGTGTGGGTTGGTGTGCACCTCAGCAGGGTGCTTGTAAGCTTACCCTTAACGTAAAAGAGGGCGTTATCGAGGAGTGTCTTGTTGAGACAATCGGTTGTTCAGGTATGACTCACTCAGCTGCTATGGCTTCTGAGATTCTTCCTGGCAAGACAATTCTTGAGGCTCTTAACACAGACCTCGTTTGCGATGCTATCAACACAGCTATGCGCGAGTTGTTCCTTCAGATCGTTTACGGACGCACACAGTCTGCTTTCTCTGAGGGCGGCTTGATGATCGGTGCTGGTCTTGAGGACCTTGGTAAGGGTCTTATCTCACAGACTGGTACACTTTACGGTACAAAGGTTAAGGGTACTCGTTACCTTCAGCTTACTGAGGGCTACATCACTAAGATGTTCCTTGATGCCGACGATCAGGTTTGCGGTTATGAGTTCGTTCACATGGGCAAGTTCATGGATGCCATCAAGAAGGGCGTTCCAGCCGACGAGGCTTTGAAGAGTGTTACCGGTACTTACGGCCGTACTAAGGCTGAGGACGGTGTTGTTAAATCTATTGACCCACGTAAAGAATAATAAGGAGGACCCATAATATGATTAGAGAAGTAAAATTTGAATCACAGGATCGTCGTATCAAGCAGATTCTTGCTTGTTTGAATAAGCATGGCATCGCTTCTATCGAGGAGGCTAACCAGATCTGCGACGCTGCAGGCCTTGACCCATACTTGACATGTGAGGAGACTCAGATGATCTGTTTCGAGAACGCTAAGTGGGCTTACGTTGTAGGTACTGCTATCGCTCTTAAGGAGAAGGCTAAGAACGCTGTCGAGGCTGCAAACTACATCGGTGAGGGTCTTCAGTCATTCTGTATTCCTGGTTCTGTTGCCGACGACCGTAAGGTAGGTATCGGCCACGGCGAGCTTGCTGCTCGTTTGCTCGAGCCAGAGACTAAGTGCTTCGCATTCCTTGCAGGTCACGAGTCATTCGCTGCTGCTGAGGGTGCTATCAAGATTGCTCAGATGGCTAACAAGTCAAGACCAGCAGACAAGCCACTTCGTTGTATCCTTAACGGTCTTGGCAAGGATGCTGCTATGATCATCTCTCGTATCAACGGTTTCACATACGTTAAGACTCAGTTCGACTACTTCACTGGCGAGCTTAAGGTTGTTGAGAAGAAGGCTTACTCAAACGGTCCACGCGCAGCAGTTAACTGCTACGGTGCTGACGATGTTCGCGAGGGTGTTGCTATTCTTTGGCACGAGGATGTAGATGTATCTATCACAGGTAACTCTACTAACCCAACTCGTTTCCAGCACCCAGTAGCTGGTACTTACAAGAAGGAGCGTATCCGCGCTGGTAAGGCATACTTCTCAGTTGCTTCAGGTGGTGGTACTGGCCGTACTTTGCACCCAGATAACATGGCTGCAGGTCCTGCTTCTTACGGTATGACTGATACTCTTGGTCGTATGCACTCTGACGCTCAGTTCGCAGGTTCATCTTCAGTTCCTGCTCACGTTGAAATGATGGGCTTCCTTGGCATTGGTAACAACCCAATGGTTGGTTGCTCTGTTGCATGTGCCGTAAACGTAGACTTGGCTCTTAACAAGAAGTAATTAGATAACTTCATACAAAAATTAAATCGCCTGCATATTCGAAAGAATAGCGCAGGCGATTTTCGTTTTTACACTTTTGTAAACATTCTACTTATAATTGTTGCATTTTGGCCGCCCCTTATTTTGATTTATATCAAAAAGCAACATCTACAATATATTTAATTTACATTTTGCTTTATATTTTTAAAATTATATTTATCTTTGCAACATAAACACAACACAAACCATTCATTATGCTATTTTACAAGACAATTTACATGACAAGTCTGATATCCAACCAACAATAGGTTATCCGTTCCTCTGCAAGTCGCAGAGAGTAGATTTTTCGCATTTTCACCAACACAATTAACAACACCATAACTTAAGAGAGAGAGGCAGATAAACACAAATCACAACAACTAAAAAGAGACAAAACTATGAGCATAAAGATAAAAGAACTGACCGAAAGCCGCAACACCGTAAACAAATGGATGGAGCGGTATGGCGTACGTTTCGGAGTGTATAAGAACGGAGTCTTTAACGAGCAGTTGTTTCCATTCGACCCCGTACCACGCATCATCTGGAAAGACGACTGGGATTATCTTGAGCAAGGTCTCAGGCAGAGAGTGAAGGCGCTGAACCGTTTTCTGTGGGACATATATCACGACAAGGAAATAATAACAGACGGCATCGTGCCCGAGGAGTTCGTATATTCGTCAAAAGGCTATCTGCCGGAGTGCGAACAAATAAGTCCGACGGGCGGAGTATATGCCCACATCGCCGGCATCGACCTTGTCGAAGGCAAGGACGGACAATGGTACGTTCTGGAAGACAATCTGCGCATACCAAGCGGAGCAAGCTATCCGATGATTGCACGCGAGATTACGCGACGCGTTTCCCCGTCAACCTTCACCACCCATGCCGTAGCCGAAAACCGCGACTACGCCGACCTTCTGCGCGACATGATGGACGAGATGAACGACAATCGCGGCATCTCGGTAATCCTTACTCCTGGACGATACAACTCGGCCTACTTCGAGCACTCGTATCTGGCTGAGAAGACAGGAGCAACGCTCGTCTACCCCGGCGAACTTTTTGTAGAGGACAACATTGTGTACTACACGGGCATCAACAAAGAGCGCACTCGCGTAGGCTGCATATACCGCCGCGTTAGCGACGAATACATGGATCCGATGATATTCGAGGCCTCATCGCTTCTCGGCATTCCAAACGTCATGCAGGCTTACAAGGCTGGCAACGTGGCTCTCGTAAACGCTCCCGGCAACGGCGTGGCCGACGACAAGGGCATATACTACTTTGTGCCGAAGATGGTTGAATATTATCTGGACGAAAAGCCTATCCTGCAAAACGCCCCAACCTATCTGCCTTATTTCAAAGAGGACTATGATTTCGTTCTGAAAAACATACGGAGGCTTGTCGTCAAGGATGTGAGCGAGGCCGGCGGCTACGGCGTGGTATTCGGCAAGGACTTGCAAGAGGATGAACTCGAGAAACTGAAGTCGCTCATTATCGAACAGCCACGCCGATGGATTGCCCAAGAGGTGATAGACTTCAAGGATTTGGAGATTCTGGAAGGCAACGAATTCGTGGAACGCAAAGCCGACTTGCGCGCCTTCGTCATCAGCGGAAAGGAGACAAAAGTATGGCGCAGCGGTCTGACACGCTTCTCGCGTAATCCCGACTCGTTCGTGGTAAACTCGTCGCAAGGCGGCGGATTCAAGGATACTTGGGTGGTTAAGAATTGACAAATCACAGTTGACAATTCATAATTGACAATTTAGGACAAGCATCCTTTTCAGAATCTTCATCACTTTTTTAATAACCCTTTATTATTTTTAAGAATATGGTTAAAAGCACAATAATATCGGCACACAAGGCTAACAATCTGTTTTGGCTTGGCCGCTACGAAGAACGCGTTTACATAACGTTGCATCAGCTTAGCAAATGCTGCGACAAGATGATAGACGGCGAGACGAAGGACTATCTGCCTATCTGGCAGAAACTCGACACGCAAGGCAACTATCAGACAAACGACGAGTTTACCGTTGGCATGATGTACGACGAAACGAATCCGGCATCAATCCTATCGGCACAGACAAAGGCGATGGACAACGCCATCCTACTCCGCGAGGAAATAATGTCGGAGACTCTCGGCTATCTTGAAATGAGCGTCGCCCTGCTGAAAGAATGCCGTAACAAGAGCGAGAGAAACTTCTGCCGTCTGCAACCCGTAATAGACTGGTCTCTGGCCTTCTGGGGCGCGGCAGAGCAGCGTCTGCACAACCACGAGGCACTCTACATCATGATGATGGGGCGCAACGTGGAGAATCTTGACATGCTGCTGCGGTTCGACTACAACCATGAGCGCATCGCTCTGGCATACGACTCGCTGAAGCGTTACATTCGCCAGATGCCCGGCCTGCTCAACGAAGACATCGAGAGCCAGTTGGACGACCTCATAGCAAGCAAAAGCACAAAAATCAGCGACACGGAATACAAGAACTGCATGCTGTCCCTACTTAACCAACTGACCAAGATTTAGACCGATGAAACGATATCTGTACAACTATCAGACCATCGTAACATTCAGCGAAGCAGTATCGAGACACGCCGTAATGCTGCGATGCCAGCCTGCCGTCAACGATTTCCAGACAATCGAGCAGGAGCACGTTGTGGCATCGCCCGACTACAGTCTTTCAACGGGCACCGACGCCTTCGGCAACCGCATCCTCTTCGGCAGCGCAAGAAAGCCGCAAACGGTTTTCGCCTATGTCAGCACCGGAATAGTATCAACAGAAACATACTTACAGAAACAATGCGGCGGCAACATCTTTCTCTACCGCCAGCCATCACGCCTCACGGGAATAAACGAGGCGATGAAAGCTGCGGCTGCGACCGACCCAAGCATGACACCCGTTGAAAAAGCCGAAGAACTGTGCCACCGCGTATTCAATATGATGAAATATCAGCCAGAGACCACTACGGTAGATACGCCGGCGAGCGAAGTGTTTGCCAGACAATGCGGCGTGTGTCAGGACTATGCCCACCTGATGATTGCCTTCTGCCGCGCAAACGACATTCCGGCGCGATATGTGAACGGATTCCTCGAAGGCACGGGACAGACGCACGCTTGGGTCGAGGTGTTCGACGGCTACATCTGGCAGGGCTTCGACCCTACGCACGACTGCGAGCTGATTCAGCAGGGCTACGTCAAGCTGGCTCACGGAAGAGACTCGGCAGACTGCCCCGTGAGCCGCGGAATGTTCTGCGGACAAGCCGTGCAACAGACACAAATCAACGTAACACTACAAGAACTATGATTAAGACAATAGTATCGACAGAATTGCCCGCCGACGAGCAGTTCTGCATCCGCAAAAACGTGATACACAACGGCAAGGACGGACTGCGTTTCTGCGTGGTAACAGGCACTCACGGCGACGAACTTGAGGGGCAGATGGTGTGCTACGAGTTGGCCCGCATCGTTGGCGAACATCAGGATCTGCTCAACGGCACGCTCGAAATCTTCCCTGCCCTCAACCCTCTGGGCATAGACACCATTCAGCGCGGCATTCCCAACTTCGACCTCGACATGAACCGCATCTTTCCCGGCGACCCTCAGGGCACAATGGCAGAACAGACGGCTCATGCCATCATCGAAGACATCAAGGGGGCCGACATGGTCATCGACATTCACTCAAGCAACCTTTTTCTGCGCGAAACGCCGCAGGTGCGCATAAACGTGCAGGATGCCGAGTGGCTTGTGCCTTTTGCCGAGAATCTGGGCATGGATTTTGTGTGGGTTCACGAAGCCGCAACGGTACTCGAAGCCACGTTGGCACACTCGCTCAACAGTACAGGAACGCCTTGTCTGGTGGTCGAAATGGGCGTTGGCCAGCGCATCAATCACAGGATGTGCCGACGGCTGGTAGGAGGAATCCTGAACCTGATGCAGCACATGGGCATGTGGCGAGGCGAAGTTCCGACCGACAGTCCAAATGCCATTGTATGCAAGGGCGACCGCGTAACATTCCTTAACGCCGAGACTTCGGGTGTATTTCTGACGGAAATGAATTGCGGCGTAAATGTCAGCAAAGGACAGATTATCGGACAGATTGTAGACCCTCTGCGCGGAAAGATGCTGAGCACGGTAAAATCACCGGTCGATGGCTATCTGTTCACCATCCGAGCTTACCCGATAGTTTACGAAGGCTCGCTTATGGCACGAATCTTTAATTCTGAAGAAGTATGAGAGAAGAAACGATATTTGAGATGACATCGTCATGCCGCGACAATTTCCGCATAAAAGGATATCGCTTTGGCGAAGGAGCAAAGTCGATTGCCATTGTCGGAGCGATGAGGGGCGACGAGATACAACAACAGTACATCTGCGCACAACTCGTAAACCGCCTTACTGCCATTGAGCGGCACGGCGGCATTGTGAAAGGGAAAAGCATATTGGTAATTCCGTCGTGCAACCCTTTTTCGATGAACGTGAGCCGACGGTTCTGGGCGATGGACAACACCGACATAAACCGAATGTTTCCGGGCTACACCAACGGCGAGACAACGCAACGCATAGCCGCAGCCGTCTTCGATGCCCTGAAAGGATTTGAATATGGCATTCAACTGGCAAGCTACTATGTGCCGGGCGATTTTATTCCGCACGTCAGGATGCTGAAAACAGGCTACGAAGATGTAGAAACGGCGCGTCTGTTCGGAATGCAATATGTTACGACCTACAAGCCGCGCCCGTTCGACACAACGTTGCTCAATTACAACTGGCAACTGTGGAACACCAAAGCCTTCTCGGTCTACGCCGGGAAAACGACTCAGGTTGACCAGACCGCCGGAAATGAGAACGTTGATGCCATCTTGCGCATGATGAGTCGCACCGGAATCCTCGCCACACACTTTGGAGGTTCGGCCTACGAGTCGGAAGCCATAGACGAATCTACACTTCTGCACATCAAGGCTCAACATGCCGGAATCCTGCTTCGGCAAGTAAAGGCCGGAAGCCGCGTGCATCGGGGACAGTCGCTGGCAAACATCATTCACCCCTACAACGGGCAGATTCTGAGCGACGTGAAATCGACGGTCGAAGGCACGGTATTCTTCGCCCACAACCGCCCCGTGGTGCTGCAAAACGCCCTGTTGTTCAAGATTCACGCAATAGATTTGTAAACGAATAAAGCCTTCTGTAAATTACCGTTTTTTACAGAAGGCTTTATCTGTTCTGAACGAGATTAATCTCTTTGTTACTCATCAATCACTTTCAGTCCGTAAGATTCTACTTGGGGACAAGAAAAAAGCGAGTCGCCACTGGCATTTACGACAAGCGTATCGGCTTTCAGACTTATATCTTTCACGGCGTATCCTTTATAAATCAAGACGGAGTCATCATTGTTCACGAAATAGACAGACGACGGAAAATCTTGGTCAAGATTGCCGAATTCATGAATCAGCACGAATTTACCGTCCTCAACATCAATATGCTTACATTCTTCATTGTGGGGCTTGAAACTTGGGAAACAGCCACAAAACAGAAACAAGCACAGAAGAAAGGCTATTTTATCCTTAGGCATTTAAATCAAAATCATAAAAAAACGCCGCAAAGCTACTCAAAAATACTTTTACAACAATGAATAAGCGCATTTTCTTTTCGCAAACAAACAATTAAGAATTTCCAAGATTTCCCTCCGCAAAGTTTTGCGTTCCAAAAGACCGTCCATTCCGAAAAAACTTTGTACTTTTGTCGCCACTAAATTCAAGCACAGAAAATGAGTTTTAAGAGAAGCATTGACGAGATTAAGACACAGCCTCTGAACCACGACAGCGGAACGAAGAAGGTTTTGTTCAACTATCAAGATTACGACACGCCTTGCAGACAGATCAGTATCGCCACATTCAACGCTGGCGATGTGTGCGAAGAGCACGTCCACCCCACTCTCGACGAGCATTTTTATTGGGAAGAAGGCGAAGGATTCTTCACTATAAACGACGAGAAAGTGCCATTTGCAAAGGGCGATTACATCTACGTTCCGGCCAATAGTCCACATTCTATCTCATTCGAGAAGACGAGCAAATGTATGTGCATCGGCATTGCACTCGACTGGAAAAACTCGTGACAAAGAGAGATAACCAAACAAAAATTAAACGTAAAAATAACAAAAAATGAAACATTTCGACAGCGACTACATGGAAGGCGCACATCCGCTTGTGATGCAGCGTCTGCTCGAGACTAATCTTGAGCAAACCACCGGATACGGAAGCGACGACTACACGGCAAAGGCAAAGCAACTTGTAAGAGAGGCTTGCGGAAGCGACGAACTCGACGTGCATTTCCTTGTTGGCGGAACACAGACAAACTCAACCGTGATTGACGGACTTCTGGCACGCCACGAAGGCGTTCTGGCAGCCGAGACAGCCCACATCAACGCGCACGAATCGGGCGCAATAGAATCGTGCGGACACAAGGTTCTTACCCTACCATCGCACGATGGCAAGGTTGATGCCGGAGAGGTTGACGACTTCATAACAAACTTCTATGCCGACGAGACATACGAGCACATGGTTGCTCCGGGAATGGTCTACATAAGTTTTCCTACCGAATACGGAACAATTTACTCGAAAGAAGAACTGACAGCGCTTCACGGCATCTGCCAGAAGCACAACATTCCGCTTTACATAGACGGCGCGCGCCTCGGCTACGGCTTGGCCTGTCCGAAGGCTGACATCACGCTGAAGGACATGAAAGACCTCTGCGACATCTTCTACATCGGCGGAACAAAGGTCGGTGCCCTGTTCGGCGAATGCGTGGTGGCTCGCAAGGGCTTACTTAAGCACTTCTTCCCGCTGATAAAGCAGCACGGAGCATTGCTCGCCAAGGGCAGACTGCTCGGCATTCAGTTTGCCACTCTGTTTACTGACAATCTTTACCAGAAGATTTCGGCACACGCAATAGAGATGGCAATGATTCTAAAGAATGGCTTTGAGCAGAAAGGTTACAAGCCGTTCATCGACTCGCCTACCAACCAGCAGTTCTTTACTCTGTCTAACGACATGATTGACAGGTTGATGAAGACTTCGACATTCGAGATTTGGGGCACGAGAGGCAAGACTCACTCAACCGTGCGCTTCGTAACGAGCTGGGCAACAAAGCAAGAGGCGGTAGAAGAACTCGTTGCTGAATTGTAATATTATTAGCGATATTTCAGGCATAAAAAGAAAGTTCCTAATCAATGCAAATTTGATCAGGAACTTTTTTATCTTTAGAGACTATCCCAAGAATCATCTCTGTTCAACCTTTATGAGCTCGAGTTCGAAGATGAGGGTTGAATAGCCGGGGATGTCGTCGCATCGTTTTTTGCCATAGCCGAGGTCGTACGGAAGGATTATCTCGAAACGGTCGCCGGCACGCATCTTTGTGAGGGCTATCTGCCAGCCCATTATCAACTCGCGGACCACGAAACAAGCCGGGAGCGACGTGCCGTCTTCGGTTGTGTCGATTACCTTGCCGTCAATCAGCCGTCCGGTGTAGTGCACGAAGACAATGCTGTTGGTGCGCGGAAAGACAGTTCCTCCAGCACCTTCCTTAATCTTGCGGTAGAGCATTCCGCTCTGATGCTTTGTGTATATGCCCTCTTCTTCCTTCGTCTTCAGGAAAAGGGCATTGGCTTCCTTGTATCGTTTGTCTCTCTCGTTCATTGTTTTTCCATTTTGTAGCCCAGACGCTTCAGTTCAATGGCAGCGCCGAGTTTATAAAGAACCTTTATGCTGCGAACATAGACATGAAAAGCCATCGGACTTCCCGGCTCTACCTGCTCGTGTCTGATTGTATCGAGGGATTTCTCGGAGCAGATGCGCACAAGTTCCTCGCAACGGTCGTACTCCTCGCCTTTCATCTGCAAAATATCCTCGCGGATGTACTCGTCCATACAGTCGAATCCGCGCACATTGCGAAAGGTCTCGTACAGATTCTGGTCTCCCGAGTATTTCTCCCATTCGGCATCCCAGCAATGTGCCACCGCCATTCCAACGTACATTGCCCAGCCCAGCGACACGGTAGGATATTTTTCGAACTCCTTTACGGCATCGCCCATGTATGGCAGCGCAATCTGCTCCCATCGGTCGTCAATATCGGGCGACGATGCAAGCACCTTGTCGGCCACCTGCATAGCCACGCACATCTGCGCTATCTTCTGCATCAGCGCATCTTCATATTTGTCAAGATATTCCTGATTGTCCATTCTTTCTACACGTTTTTTTCATCTAAGCAACCCGAGGGCCGACAGTTCTTCCTTGCGGAGATTCTTCTCTATCTGCTTAACCATGTCCTCAAGTTCGAAGACCTGCTCTTCGAGCTGATAGAGCGAGTTTGCCATGCGCTGTTTCTCGGCCATCGAAGCCGATGCGAAGACAAGACGCTGTTGCTCGAGTTTGGCATTCATCTCTTCGAGATACTTTTTGCGAGCCAGCCAGTTGTTTACCGATGTATAGGCCGACGGGCTCTTGAAATCGGCGAGATAATAATAAACGTGGTCATCGTCTACCACGAATGTAAATTCCTTCTTCGGAGCTACATTCTTTGCGGCCTCGCTCTGGTTGCGCACAAATTCGAGGCGTTCAAGAGCCTCGTCAACAGCATCCTTGTCAGTCCAAGTGTCCTTTATGCTTGTGAGCATTGCCACCTTCTGGCACATCTTGCGCTCGTCGGGGTCGTTATAGTCGTACGATGTGCGCAGACCTTCGGGAATGAAGATGTAGATGCACACCTTGTCTTCGGGCTGATATCTGTCGCTCACAAGCCAGCCCAGCTGGTTGATGTCGTCCTCAACATACAGATATTCGTTAAACTCGGAGTTGAACGGATAGCCCAGATTGGCAGGCTCTACAAAGCCCGTGCCGTCGCCGTTCTCGCGCGTCATATAGATGTCGTAGCCACCGATGCCGTCTCTGCTGTTTGCCGAGAAGTACATCTTTGTGCCTTCAGAATTCACGAACGGATAGTTGATGTCGCAGTCCTCCTGCAATCCGCGGCAGATGTGCGATTCAGTCCATCCGTCGCCCTTTTTGTCACAGGTAAAGAGTTGCAGATGGCCAGTCTCGGCATTGCGGTAAGAATATGTTAGTTTTGTGCCGAATCCGTTAAGGAATATCATCGCGCCGGTAGAATCGGCAACGTTGAAGAAATGCTGGTAAGAGTCGATTGTTCCGTTCTCCTTGTCCATCTTTATCTCGCTGAGGAACGCCTGCTTGTCAACAACGATACTGTCGATAAACTGCACCTTCGAAGTGTTTGGCAGATTGTCGCGCAGCTTGCGCACCTGCTCTCTCAGACGAGCCACGGCCATAGCATCGTTGCTGAGTTTCTTTTTGTTCAGGAGGATTATCTGCTTGGTGTAATAAGTCTCGGCATCATCGAGCATCCAGTTCTGGCGATAATAGGCAGCCAGCTTTGCACATGCCTGAATGTTACCCTTCAGCGCCTGCTTCTTCAGCAAGTTTACTTGTGCCGCTGTCTGAGCACAGACACCGCTTGTCATAAGCATTGCAACAGCAAGAAAAAAATATTTTATTACCTTCATTACAAATTCTATTTTACAAAAAACGCCACAAATTTAGTATTTTTTATGTAAACGGCAAAAATACACAGGTATTGTATTGCTTTTTTATTAGTTGAGTAATAAGAAAAAAATTAATTCACAGTTGACAATGGGATCTTGAGAAAGTTGAAAAATCTTTTCAAGTAAAACGATAGTAAGGGGATAGCAAGGGGATAGTAAGGGGGAAGTAAGCCGGAAGGTAGCATTTGACAAGCCGCGAGGTACGTTCAGGATTCGTTCAGGGTACGTTCAAGGTTCGGGGAAGTAAGCCGGAAGATACGGGGTAGCTACGGGGAATGTTCGGGGAAGCAAGCCGATAATAATTCACAATTGGCAGTGGACAATTGATAATGTCTCTTGAAATTTGAGAGTTGAAAAATTGAAAATCTTTTAAATTCACAATTGATAATTATCTTTTGTAACATTCAGAAGACGAAGAAATGACCTTGAAAACAAATGTCAGTTCTTGTATTGTTCCATCTTGTAGTAATTATCTGTTGCATTATTTATCTTCCGGCTTTTTGCCAGAGACTTTCGCAGACTTATTTTGCCTTGCGAAGATATAAAAAAGACTCCGAAAACATTACGTTCCGGAGTCTTTTCTTTGTATTTTTACTTGTAAATCTCTGCAAGTTTCTTTCCGAGGCTGTCGCCCATCAGATTCTTTGCAACGATAGTGCCGTCGGGAGCAACGAGCACGTTTGAAGGGATTGACATTATTCCGTAAGGCTCGGCAGCCGCGCACTTCCATTGCTTAAGGTCGGACAGCTGCACCCACTTCATGCCCAGACGCTCAACTGCACCCTTCCATGCCTCGGCCTTTGAGTCGAACGAGATTCCGATAATCTCCAGGCCCTTTGCATTGTACTTCTCGTAGTTTGCCACCACATTAGGCATCTCTCTTCGGCACGGACCGCACCACGATGCCCAGAAGTCGATAAGCACATATCTGCCCTTGCCTATCCACTCGCTCAGACGATGTTTGTTTCCGTTGCAATCGGGAAGTTCGAGGTCGATGTACTTCTTGCCCGGCATCGACTTTTCGTAAGCCTCCTTCACCTTCTTTGGACGGCTCATGACCGAGCTGGCGAAATATGGCAGCGACGGGTCGAGCAGTTTGCAAAGTTCTTCGTACTCAACTTCATAGCAAAGTTCGTTGATAAAGATTCCGGCAACCACGTTGTTGCGGTTTCGGCTTACTATTTCTTTCAGCGTTGCAACATATTTTGCCTCGTCATTGTCGGGGATTGACGCAAGCAGGGCGTTCTCCTTCTTCAGAAGATCGTTCAGCTTTGTTCCGTTGCTGCTTCCGCTGGTAAGGTCGACATTTATACGCTCGCCGTCTACAATATACATCGCCGACTTATAGCCCGACATTCTGCGATTCTTGCGCGTTGCAAGCACAAGAACCTGATCGGGTTCTGACGACTTGGACTTAAACGAGAATGAGCCCGACTTTACAGCCACGCTATCTATAGTGTTGCCAAGCATATCGTTGACATACAGTTTCTTTATGTTCTGCTCGCATTTTCCGCTGAGCAAGTAGCTTTTCTGCGCCATTGCACTAAGACCTATCATCAATGCAATGCCTAACATTTTACCTCTAATTTCCATGTTCATATCTTGTGTATTAAAATGACCATGCAAAGATATATTTTTTTGAGATAAAAACAAAGCGTTTAAACGACTATAAAATTCAAAAAATCAGAATACTTTCTGCATAAAAACACGCCTTTATATTCTTTTATAAATTCACAAATGTTAAAAAATGTTAACATAAGTAATATTTTATGCTAAATATGTTGCAAAACATAAAAATCTCACTATCTTTGCATCGTGTTTTTCATGGTATTAGATTAAAGGTTATAAAAGATGGGTTGTCGGGATGACAACCTTTTTTTTGTGTCTATACCCCTCAGATCATACTAAGGAAAAACTTGTGAACCCTCACATCATCATTCAGTTCGGGATGAAACGAAGTGGCAAGCAAATTGCCCTGACGCACAGCCACGATATTGCCGTCTACCTTGGCAAGAACCTTCACGCTGTCGCCCACCTCAACGATAAACGGAGCGCGGATGAATGTCATAGGCACTTTTTCCTCGGCAGATGAGTCATCGCCAAAAGAATCTTCGGTATAGAAGCTGCCGAGCTGACGGCCGTAGGCGTTTCTTCGCACAACCACATCCATGGCTGCATCGCCAAGGAACGACTCAGCATCGCTGCCCTCAATCTTTTTTGACAAAAGAATCATTCCGGCACATGTTCCAAAGGTTGGAAGTCCGCCGGCAATTGCGCTGCGGATTGGCTCTACAAGATTTTCATCGCGCATGATGCGCTTCATTGCCGTACTCTCTCCGCCCGGGATGATGAGACCCTTAGGCTCGTCGCGGCCGATAAAATCCTGCCAGTCGGGCAGATTGCGAATCAGGACAGAGTCGGTACCAAGTTTATGGAGCATCTGCTGATGTTCAGCAAATGCTCCCTGTAATGCTAATATTGCAATAATCATATTACTTACCTCTTTCAGCCATCAGCAACTCAATCTCACTCTCGTTGATGCCAACCATAGCCTCGCCAAGATCCTCGCTCAACTCAGCAATTACCTTAGGGTTGTTGTAGTTTGTAACGGCCTTCACGATTGCCTGAGCACGCTTAACCGGGTCGCCGCTCTTGAAGATACCGCTACCAACGAAAACGCCCTCAGCACCAAGCTGCATCATCAGAGCCGCATCGGCTGGAGTTGCAACGCCGCCGGCTGCGAAGTTTACGACTGGAAGCTTGCCGTTCTTGTGAACGAAATCTACCAAATCGTAAGGCACGCGAAGCTGCTTTGCTGCCTCGTAAAGCTCGTCCTCGCTCATTGAAACAAGGCGACGGATCTCGCTCTGCATCATGCGCATGTGGCGAACAGCCTGAATAACATCGCCTGTGCCCGGCTCGCCCTTTGTACGAATCATTGTAGCACCCTCGTTGATTCGGCGCAAAGCCTCGCCAAGATCCTTGGCTCCGCAAACGAAAGGCACTTTGAACTTGCGCTTGTCAATGTGATAAACATCATCTGCCGGACTGAGCACCTCGCTCTCGTCGATATAGTCAATCTCGATGGCCTCGAGAATCTGAGCCTCAACAAAATGACCGATACGGCACTTTGCCATAACTGGGATTGAGACAGCATCCTGAATGCCCTTAATCATCTTAGGGTCGCTCATACGGCTAACACCGCCTGCTGCGCGGATATCTGCCGGAATACGCTCCAATGCCATTACTGCGCAGGCACCTGCCGCCTCGGCAATTTTAGCCTGCTCTGGGGTTGTAACATCCATGATGACGCCGCCCTTGAGCATCTGCGCCAAATTACGATTTAGTTCTACTCTGTTTTCCATTTTGCGTTTTATTTTCTTTTGTTTGAAATTTGTGGTGCAAAATAAGTTTCGTTTGCAGAAAATGGCAAAATTCTGTTCCGAAAAAAGAAAACATTAAGCCGAAACAAACAAAAAAGCATCTGGAAAATTTCTGCCGAAACAATCCAGATGCTTTCTTTTTGTCAGATTTCAATAATCTTTGCGGACTTGCGTTGGCGATTTTCCGCAATTATTACGGAAAAACTTACTGAACATGGCCTGAGACGAGAATCCGAGGCTGTCGGAAATCTCCTGAATAGTTAGGCGCGAATTTTCGAGAAGCGTTACCGCCTCGTGCATTATGTACTCGGCTATTATCTGCTTGGGCGACTTGCCCACCGCCCTGTCGGTAACCTGACAGAGGTAACGCGTTGTTATAGAGAGTTTTCCGGCATAAAAAGCCACATCGTGAGCCGACTTGTAATTCTCGGCGATTATCGACATAAAATGGTTGTAAATATCGGCAGGGCGCGCCAGACGGCTTTCTGCCGTTAGCGAATAAACCACCTGACTGTGAACATAGGCATGAGCATTTGCCACCGCCTGAAAAACATCGTCGCCCATGGCCATGCGCGTTGCCACCGCCGTAGAGAAGACTCCGGCAACGCCGTGCTTCTGCCAGCCCTCGGTGTTGTGCGACGAGAAGAAACGCTTCTGCCCCTCGGCATACAAAAGAGCGGTAAGCATTCCCTCGGTCTGATGTCCGCCACGGAGCATCACGGCCTGCGCGCCCATTGCAACAAGCCTTTCAGCGGCACGAACCATATCGTCGTTTGTGGCAACGGTCATGCCGAGCAGCAGTTCGGCCTCGCTGCACTTAAGGATGAGCAGAGAAGCCTCGGGAATGAGATTAGCCTTCCACGCCTCGATGGCGGCATCGCTGAGCAGACGCTCGCCATGCGACGACAGGATTCCCGGCACGAGAACAATCTTCCGACAGCCGATAATCTCGCTGCGCAAAGCCCTCACCGTCTCGGCATCGCGCACCATTCCCACCTTCACGGCTCGCGGATGCACATCGTTGAACACCGCCTTGGTCTGCCCCGCCACCATGGCCGACGGCAGGTCGTGGATGCTCTGTATTCCATTGGCATCCTGAACGGTTATCGAAGTGATGGCCGTAACGGCACGCGCCCCGAGAGCCGAAATTGTGCGTATGTCGGCCTGAACTCCGGCAAACCCCGTATTGTCCGAGCCTGTAACGCTCATAACTGGTATATTCTGCTTCATTCTGCGAAGATACATCTTTTTTGCTCCACATCACCAAAAAAGAGTTCCGTTTTTAACAAATATCTGGCGGCGACTGCTTTTTTGAGAATCAAGACAGAGTAATGTGCGCTTTTTTTCATAATTTTGCTCACTTATTTTGAACGAGATGGACGAACAGAAGAAACTATCGGAGGAATACCGCCTGATGAAGCGCATACGCACGCACTTTCAGAAAGGCTTGGTACAGTATTCACTCATCGACGAGGGCGACAAGATTCTGATTGCGCTTTCGGGCGGAAAGGACTCTTTGGCTCTGCTCGAGCTGCTTGCCGAGCGCAGCAGGATTCTGAAGCCGCACTTCAGCGTGGAGGCGGCACACGTTGTGATGACCAACATAACGTATAAGAGCGACCACAAGTATCTTGAGGATTTTGCACGCGAGCACGGCGTGAAACTGCACATCGTCGAGACATCGTTCAACTCCGACACCGACAACCGCAAGTCGCCATGCTTTCTCTGTTCGTGGAACCGACGGAAAGCCCTCTTCACGCTTGCGAAAGAACTGGGATGCAACAAGATTGCGCTCGGACATCATCAGGACGACATTCTTCAGACTCTGCTCATGAACATCACCTTTCAGGGAGCGTTCAGCACGATGCCGCCAAAGCTCGTGATGAGGAAATTCGACATGACCATCATCCGTCCGATGTGCCTCGTTCACGAAGCCGACCTGAAAAGGCTGGCCGAACTGCATCACTATCAAAAGCAGATAAAAAACTGTCCGTACGAGACCGACTCGCACCGCTCGGACATGAAGCAGATTTTCGCGCAACTCGAACAGATGAATCCCGAGGCGCGATACAGTCTGTGGAACTCGATGAGCAACATTCAGCACGAACTGCTGCCGCAAAACGACAGCGAATAATTTTTCAGAGCATTATGATTACAGAAGATACAATTTGCGCCATTGCAACAGCCAGAGGCGGAGCGATAGGCGTAGTAAGAATTTCGGGAACAGAGGCAATAAGCATTGCCGACAGCATATTCAAGGGCCGGAAGCCGCTGGCCGAGGCGAAAGCCAACACCGTACACTTTGGAAATATCATCGGCAACGACGGCGCAGTAATCGACGAGGTTCTGGCAACCGTCTTCCGCTCGCCGCACTCTTACACCGGCGAGGATTCGGTTGAGATTTCGTGCCACGGAAGCGACTACATTCTGCAAACCGTGATGCAGCTCCTCATTGCCCACGGAGCGCGCACCGCCAAGGCCGGCGAATACACCAAGCGCGCCTTTCTGAGCGGCAAGATGGACCTGAGTCAGGCCGAAGCCGTTGCCGACCTCATAGCATCGTCGTCGGCAAGCACCCACCGTCTGGCTCTGAACCAGATGCGCGGCGGATTCAGCAAAGAGCTTGCGCAGCTCCGCGAGAAGCTTCTGAAAATCACATCGTTGCTCGAACTCGAACTCGACTTCAGCGAAGAGGATGTTGAGTTTGCCGACCGCATCGAGCTTCAGAATCTGGCGGCGACAATCGAGGAACGCATCAGCTATCTGACATCATCGTTCAAACTCGGAAACGCAATAAAGAACGGCATTCCCGTGGCAATCATCGGCGAGACGAACGCCGGAAAGAGCACGCTTCTGAACCGTCTGCTTAACGAGGAGCGCGCCATCGTGAGCAACATTCACGGTACAACGCGCGACGTGATTGAGGAGACTCTGAATATCGACGGAACGATATTCCGCTTCATCGACACGGCCGGAATCCGTCAGACAACCGACGAGATTGAGCGCATTGGCATCGAGCGCAGTTTCCAGAAGATGGACAAGGCGGAAATCGTGCTCTGGCTCATAGATTCTACTACTTTCGGCGGAACAGACAACGAGGCTATGAGCGACATAGCGCGCCATTGCAAGGACAAGAAACTTGCCGTTCTGCTCAACAAATCGGATTCGGCAACAGAAAACGCCGTTTCGCAATGCGCCGACACAATCCGCCGCACTCTTGGCCACGGCATCGACATTATGTCAATCAGTGCGCTCGAGAACAGCGGCATCGAGGAGCTGAAGCAATGGCTGGTGGCTAAGGCTTCGATTCCGCAGGTAAACGAAAGCGACATCATCGTAACCAACCTGCGCCACTACGAGGTACTGTGCAAGGCTGGCGAGAGCATCGCCAAGGTGCGCACGGCTCTCGACCTCAACATCCCCGGCGACTTGGTAGCGGAGGACTTGAACGAGACAATAAACATCCTCGGCGAGATAACCGGCCAAATTTCAAATGACGAGGTGCTCGGAAATATATTTAAGAATTTCTGCGTGGGAAAGTAGGTTATAACTAATTGATACGCAATTAGTTGCAATTATTCATTAAAGTATTTTAACAAGCTGTTACAATTTGACCAAAATTAAATATAAATATTTACAGGTCAGCAAATTAGCATAATTATTAATCAAGTTTCAATATTACATTCCGTATAAGATTTCGTCAGGGGTGATGGAAAAACCGTTCAAAAACCTGCAAATATCTGAGACTCATTTTGAGGGTTGTTTACACCCCATATTTGCAGATGTTATCATCTGACCGAATCGACAGAATG
>JAFZWM010000049.1 GCA_017617315.1 Bacteroidaceae bacterium | reverse complement strand
TAATTTGTTTAATTTCCTCAGCTCCGATAAATCGAATTGACAGTTCGTATCTTTTTTACCCATAAGTTATTTATCTAACTTATAGCTCCTGTACTTCTTCGTCTATGTAAATCTTTCAATGAACTCTTTCTTGTTTTGCCTTCCTTCACTAGTCGCTGGCCTTGGCGGCTCGCCTCGTTCCCGAAAGCGAGTGCAAAGATACGGCCTTTTTCCGAACTGCAAAACTTTTTGAGAAGAAAAATTCAAAAAATTACGGATTTTATGCAAAATGCAGAGATTACACATAATAAAATAAAGCAATTTTACTCTCAAATTTAGCAAATGTGCCTTTCACTACGAGATTTTCACAGATTCGGAAGACGTTTTTCAGAATCATCGGACAGAAAAAACTATACAATATATGCAAAAGATACAAATCATTATGCTGACAAGAGCCTCAAAAGCGACTTTCAAGGTACGGGGAAGATACGGGGTAGCTACGGAGTAGGAACGGGGTAGCTACGGGGAAGGTTCGGAGAAGGTACGGGCAAGTAAGCCGGAAGATAGCTTCTTCATTGCAACATCCAAGCCACACCCAAGCCGTATGTAAGCCGTACCGTCTTATCAAGGTAGCCAATCCATAGCCAATCAAAAGCCTGTCAATATAGTAAATACGTTGTCATGACAGGAACTTTATTGATTTTATGCCGAACTGACATAAATAATGCAAACAAATTTGCAAAAACGGCAACTTTTCAGTAATTTTGGTATTATATTTGCAAAATCCAAAATAAAAATTCAGGATATGGAAAAAAGCAGAATCGACATAATTGATTACATAAAAGATTTTTTCAGGTCGCACATACACAAGGAAAAAACGGATAAAAATGCCAGCACAGCTGAAAATCAGACTACGGTTTTCGAGAGCCTGCCGGCAAGCATCGTCGTGATGCCACTACTGCGCACGCTGAACATAATCTACGAGATTGAGAATACAAACAACGAGCACGAGCTTGTATTGCGATTCAGGTTTCAGGACAATATGTTCATCCTGAAAGCAAACCGAAAAAGCAATGAGATAACCGTCGAGTTTCCAGACATCTACATAACGAATTTCAAAAATCTGAATGCCGTAAAGAAGGTGTGCAACTCGATGAACTTCCACACCCGTATGGCCCGACTGGCATACGATTACAATCAGGAGAAAGACGAGATTTCGGTTTGGTCGATAGCCGACGGAATCATAGACACACGACTCGACAACCAGCTTGTGCAGCTATACAATGTTCTGCAATATCAGTTTCAGATAAAGAATCTGTTTGCCGAATACATTGAGAAATATCTGAAGGACAATCCCGAGCCGACCGACCCTCTGTTTGCCGAGTACAAGGATAATTGCAGCGTTGCCATGCTGATGGAACACAGTATCGCCACCCAGCCAAAAGATGTTGACTACCGATTTGGAGCGAACGACAGCGACATCTCGGTAAGCAAGCTGATTTACATGATTACCGAGAACGTAACGGACAAGGATTTCAGAATGTTGAAGGTCGTTACCGACGAGGTAAAATACATAAAGGACGCAAAGGAGATTGCCGAATTCGACGTTCTCTCGCCAATGATTGAGGGCAAGGGAGCCGATGCTCGCGTTGTTCGCAACCAGTGCGAGATGTACATCCAGTATCAGGATATGATGATTCCGGTTATCGTCCAGCTTATTCTCGACGACAATCAGACAATATACTATCGCCTGTCGGTTTATCAGCCAGATACAGACATCAATCCGTTTGAACGACTCGATTTCAAAGTCGATGCAATCTCGGTTGTGGTTGCCTACGAGCGCACGACCGAACGCCAGCGGAAGGCAGAATTCGAATACATGTGGAAAGATGTTCAGGACAAGATTAAAGAAGGCAAGATTGATGAGCTGACAAATGCGCAGAAAGCAATATACAACGTGAACAACTCGGACTGCGCATCTGATCTTTACTGGGGCGAGAAACAGTTTGAGCAGAAACGCTATTTCGAGACCGTGCTTCACCTCGAAAACGTATTCAAGCATCTTCAGATTGAATACGAGAATCTGAACAAGGAGTCGAAACAGCTCTTCTACTCTACTTGTCTGCGACTGGGCTTCTGCTACAACGAGATGCACATGCACAAGAAGGCTCTGTTCTATCTCGAAATATGCGCAAACAACAGACAGCTGAACTCTACGATTGAATACATCAATACGCTTGTAAGCAGCAAGGATTTCAGGGCACTGAAAGTTATTCAGCTGCTGATGGAAAACGTAAAGGAACAGGCGCACGGAAAGAATGCCGACAGGGATTTTGTAAAGTTCTTCAAGTTCCTGCTAAGAATGAAGGGAACTGCCCTTATCAACAACGGAAAGCTCGACGAGGCTGAAAAGCTGTTCAGAAAGATGGTTTCAGACCCAGACAACCGCTCGTATGCGATGAAGGAACTCGACCACATAGAAAGTCTGAAAAGCGACGAGAACAACAACGACAACAAGAACGAAGACAAATAAAAAAGAACCGCCAAGCAAAAACATACTTGGCGGTTCTCTTTTTATCAGAATCAGAATTGATTATTTCTTCTTACCCTTTGCTTCTTTACCCTTAGCTTCCTTAGCCTTGCGAGCCTCAAGGCGCTTGTACCACTCCGCGCGCTCCTTCTTAAGGTCGTATCCGCGAGCCGTGAGATAGTTGTTTATTCTACCCTTGTACTTGCCGAACACCTCGTGCTTTTTCTTCGAGCTCTCGGCATCTATTGCAAGTTCGCGAGCCTCCTTGAGCCATACAAGAATCTGAGTCTTCTCTTCATCCTTCAATGACGGAATCATGTCGAGAGTGGCCTTGTATGTTACTTTCACCACGTTGAAGGTTATCGCATCCTTTACTGTCTCAATCTGGTCGTCGTTAAGATAGACTGAAAGAGCGGCAGGAAATGCGAAATGAGTGCGATAGAGGGCATTGCTTACCTCGTACTCGGCGAATCGTTTGCCATCTGCTCTCTGGGCTGCCGTCATTGTGGTATCAGCCTTTATTGCCTTCAATTTTCTGTCGCGGAGTTCGTAGATGTCGTTCAACTCGAAATAGCGGTTTGCTATGATGTTGAGCACATCCTGAGCCACTTTCTTGTCCTTTAGATTAAGGGCATCGACAGCCTTCTGGCTTCGCTTCAGGATTGTGCTGACATAAGCCGTGTCTCTGCCTTCGCTCTTCAAGTCGACGGCTGAAGCCATCAGCGTTGAAGCAACAAGTGTAATAAAAATAAAGAATCTTTTCATGTCGTTAATTATAGCTTGCCCTTAGCAGCAAGAGTATCGTAATTGTTATTCAAGTTACGCCAGTCGATTTTTGTCTTTGGGTCGATACCGTTGATGTACTTCTCGATGTTGGTGTAACCGTCGCCATTGCAGTCTGCGTTAGCGTCTGAAGGATCGTTAGGATTCAAGCCGTTGGCAATCTCCCACTCGTCTGGCATACCGTCTCCGTCGCTGTCCTTCCAAGGCTCCCAAGCCTTATACTCTGGATAGCCGCCCATCTGACGAGGGTCGGTAATGATACCCTGCTTGTAAGAATCCTGTGGCAGACGACGGTGCTTGAAGAAGCCTTCCTTGTTCTTTGACTTCTCGTGCAAGCCCCACATATCTCCGTAAGGATTGTCCTTGACCTTCTTCTCGTACTTTTCAACATAGTAAGCCTTTCCTGTGCGAACCTCGTCCATGATGCGCTGGTCTACGATATCACGGCAAGGTATTGTTGCACCTGCGTTGTCAAGAACCCAGTTGAAAGCCTGCTCTGTGCCCATAATCTTCAGGAACGGCATCTCGAATGGCTCGTTTGAGCGCATAAGAGCCTTCTCTGTCTCGTCCATCTCGCCATCCTTGTCGGCAGTCTGAATACCACCGTTCCAGTTGTCCTGTGTGATTTCAGGATAACCCTCCATGATGTTTCCTACGGCATATACACGGCCGAACTGCTTGAATGGGAACAACTTCACGCTTCGGCTCTCAGACTTCACGATACGATGACCTACCGGTGTGTTTTTTGGAGTGAGAGGACCCGGCTTGTAATAGTTGTTGATGAAGTTTGACATTGTTGTGAACTCGCCACCGTCGGCTGTTCTGTGAACCCAGTTGTAAACAACGTTGTTTACATAGTTGAACACACCACCCCATCCGATACTTGGGTTACGGCCAGTGTTGTCAGCCCAAAGATTACGCATGAATGTAGTGTTCTCTCCACCGATAGTTGAACCGAATGCGTGGTTCCATGTGTCGAGCGCCTTTGCTGATATACTATTCTGTATAGTTACATTTACAGTTGGTTCCTTACGCTTTGGCTTTCCGTCGTTCAGGTCGAACATATGACGGTAGAATGAGATATTCTCGTCCAATCCCCACTCGCATGAGCAGTGGTCGATCATGATGTTTCCGACAGGATTACCGCCGAATGAATCCTCGCGATGCCAAACCAATGTCTCGCCACGGCGGAAACGCATGTGACGAACGATTACATCGTGTGTATCAACCTGAAATGACTCGCCAGCGATGATTACGCCCTCGCCCGGAGCAGTCTGACCTGCTATTGTGATGTAAGGAGCGCGGACAAAGATAGGCGACTTCAGACGGATGATACCACTGACATTGAAGACAACGATACGCGCACCACCCTGCTCGCAAGCCCAACGGAATGAGCCCGGACCATCATCGGCAAGAGTTGTTACGGTAAGAACCTTACCACCACGACCGCCAAAAGTGAACATACCGCCACCCTCGGCACCCGGAAATGCAGGAATCTTTGCCTGACGCAAATCGTATGGACGTGAAGCCCATGGCACATAAGGGCGTCCTGCCTTTGCCTCCTCTACTACGATAGGAAATGCCTTCTCCCAAGCAGAGTCGCTGTGAGCCTGCCATTCTGTTTCCAATCGCTTGATAAGCTGTTTAGCTTCGTCTGTCATCTGTGGATATTGTGCGTATGCCGACGTCGTAAACGATGCAAGCACCAATCCAGCTAACAATTCTTTAAGTTTCATTTATATCCTATAAAAAAGTTATCCAAAAAGGGGGCGGGACAAAGAGTGTGAGCCGCCCCCGTATTATCAATCACCTAATTTTTTCTGTTATTCAGCCAACGGGTCGAACGTACCGTTTTCACCGCCATTGTTGTAATCGCCCCAGCCGATAGTCTGTGGCAATGTCTGGTTACTGCTCATGGCACTCTGATAGAAGCCAAGGAAGTAGTATTTTGGTCGGAAGTTGATGTACAACTCAGCATGATTTGAGTCTACTGCATCACCCTTCTTCTTCTTGCGAACAAGATTTGTCTGATAGAACTCCTTCAAAGCTGAAAGCTGCTTTCCGAATTCGTCAGCCGACTTACGGAAATCTACAGCAGAAGGACGAGCAACGCCAGCAAGTGGATCTGGTGAAACATCCTCGCCACCGACAGTCTTCCATGCAATCTCGCCAAGGCCATCGTTAATCGCATCGCTTACACGGAACTCCATGTTGTCGCGACGCTGTCCGTTAAGCGGAGTGAAGCCAAGGTAGCTGCAAGTATTTCCGCCCCAGCCAGTAAGAGTCCATGAACTTGGAGCACCTGCAACCTTACCAGTACCGCCATCGAACAACATCCAACGGCGAAGATCGTCGAAACGCTTGCCCTCGTAAGCCAACTCAATCTGACGCTCGTAAAGAATTGCAGACATACAAGCGGCCTGATTAGAAGTAAGATCCTCCTGCAAACCGTAGTTGCTGTTTCCTTCATTTGTATAACCTACACGAGCACGGATTCTCTTCAACAAACTAACAGCATAAGCCTTATCGCCAGCACCGCAAGCAGCCTCGGCAAGGTTAAGAAGAACCTCGGCATAGCGAATCTCTATATAAGGAGCTGCGCAGAACTTGAAGCCTCCAGCCTGACGGAAGCTGTAAAGCGGATTTGAATTTACATCGAAATCATCAGTACGCTTGCGCACATACATACCCTTTGCATTGCCAAGAAGGTTGTCTGCGCCGTAAGTGTTGCCGCTCTCAAAATTGTCACGGTCCTTAACATCGTTATACCATACATAGTTCCAAAGTTCATAGTCCTGACCAGAGTATGGATTGTGGTTCTCTGCACTTCGAGGGTCGCCGCTGAATGTCCAGCGAACACCAGGGAACGCAAATGTACGATAGAAACGTGGGTCGCGGTTCATAAACGGATACTCGCTTTCGTAAGCATAAGTTGATGAACCGTTAAGAAGAGTATAAGTAGTAAGAGAAGCAGGCTTCTTACCGTCCTTCATTGGGAACAGATCTACAATCATAGCCGATGGAGTCTTTCCGCCACCGCCCTGTGTATTTGAAGGACGAATACCGTTCTCCCAGCCATTGTTACGGCTGAAATCAGGAGTACCGCCAGATGCGATATTGTTGTAGAGAGACACGAACACAGCCTCTGGGTTGTTGTCTCTTGTTGAGAAGATGCTTGCCCAGCCAGAAGCATTAACACCCGGATTTGTCTCGTTTGCAAGACCATATCCGCAATTGTTTATTGTCTCCAAGTCAGCCTTCATAATCTCGTATGCCTTCTTATATCTTGCCACATCGTTTGAACGGTTGAACAATGGGCTTGCCCACAACAGAAGAACTCTGCCCTTAAGTGCAAGGGCTGTTCCTGATGTTACACGACCATAGTCTTCGTTCTTCTTCCAGCCGCCGTCTGTTGTAAAAGGTGCAAGCAGTTCGGCTGACTTGTCGAGGTCTGAGCAGATGAAATCGATACACTCCTTTGTTGTTGAACGCGGAGTAACCGAAGAAGCTACCGGGTTCTGAACCTCTGTGATGATTGGCACACCTCCGTACCACTTTACAAGGTTGTAGTAGCACCATGCACGAAGGAAATAAACCTGTCCAACCAACTGATTCTTTTCATCAGTAGAAAGAGTGCTGCCCTCGATACCTGCTATACAGTCGTTGATGTTACGGATTCTACCCCAAACAGACTGCTGAATGTTGTTTCCCTGATTGTGGAAATAGTCTGGAACGGGATTCTCACCGCTCTTGTATGTAAGTTCATTCTCCGGATTTACGAATACGCTGAAACCGCTGTACTCCTCGGTTGACTTTGACTGGTCGTCGGCCAAGCCTGTACAGTTGTACTTCCAACTGCAATTTGCATTGGCATCAGGCAAGCACCACGAATACACGTCGGAAACACGCGCGCTGGCACCAGCAAAGTCGTTGTAAGCCTCAACAGAAACATTGTCATAGTTCTTCTTCTCTTCAAGGAAGTCATCGCTACACGAAGAGAATGAGATAGCAGCAGCAAAGGCTACGCTAAACAGACATATATTATTTTTTTTCATAATTCTCAACTAAATGTTTTTAGAATGAAAGATTCAAACCAAATGTGAACTTTCTAAGTGTTGGGTAAGTACCATAAGTTGTTGATGGATCCATGAAGTTATCAGGATAAGGGTTATAGAGGTTCAGCAGGTTCTGGCCTGTGATGTTTACTCTACAACTGTTTACACCAAGCTTAGAAATATACTTTGTCGGAACAGAGTATGCAACAGTCAAACGGTTAAGACGTACTCTCGCACCGCTTACTCTCCAGAATGTAGATGTAACGCTGTTCACACTTGAATATGCAAGGTTTGGATACTTGGCATTGCGATTCTCAGCAACAACAAGGTTGCCGCTTGCATCGTAAACATCCTCGTAAGAGTACATGTTGTCAACATTCCAGAACGATGGCATGTTCTGATATTCGATAGCATCATCGCTGCTAAACTTCAATGCAGCAGTAGGAACTACGCTATAGCCGCCCCAGCTTGCATTAGCCTGAAGGCTTACAGAAAGTCTCTTCCACTCGCCTGAAAGATTGAGAGTGAAGCCATAAGGGTTTGAACGGTTAGAAATCTGAACCTGATCGTTGTCCTTGTCTACAATGCCGTCAGGACCAGCATAAGTTCCGTCAGCCTGCTGAGCACCGCGAACATCCTTGTAGATGAGCATTCCCGGACGAACCTGATCTTTTGTCTTGCCCATGTAAGACTTTATGTTGTACTTCTCGAAGTACTCCTCGATATCCTGGAAGCTGCGGAACATACCGATGCACTGCATACCCCATGTACCCAAATCTGTGCGATGACCGTAAACCAACTGGCGGTAGATGTTCTCTGTCTCCCAGTCCATATCAAGAACCTTGTTGTCAGAGTAGCCAGTATTGATGCCAACCTTGTACTTGAAGTCCTTGCCAATCTTGTCTCTCCATGACAAAGACACATCAAAACCATAGCTGTTCATCTTACCGTAGTTAACCTTTGCACTCTGTGTACCAACTGTGCCCGGAACAGTTGCCGAGTAGTTGAGAAGCATCTCTCTATCCCACTGCTTGTACCAGTCTACGTCAACAGACAAACGGCTGTCGAGGAATTTCAAGTCAACACCGATATTTGCCTTGTAAGACTTATCCCAGTGAGCATCGCGGTTAACTGCCGAGTTGTTCTTGTTTAGAGTGATGTGATTTCCGGCCTGCTGGTTTGTTCCATAACCAAATACAGCACCCTTGTCCTTATCTGTTGCATAAGTCTGCATCCACTGCCATGCAGTTGTGTTGTCACGACCAGTAAGACCGCCCGATGCACGAACCTTTACATAGTTAAGCCAAGAAATCTTATCCTTGAACCACTCTTCGTTAGAAAGAACCCAACCTCCTGATACAGAAGGGAAGAATCCGCGATAGTTCTCAGGAGCGAACTTGATAGAAGAGTCTGAACGGAACAGAGCCTCCAACAAGTAAGTATCTTTGTAAGCATAGTTTACACGACCGATATAAGAGAATGTACCAGACTCTGAACGTGTAAATGTTGTAGAAGACTGGCTATCGGCAGTAACAGAGTTTGACTGACCCGTTGTGAATGAGTAAGGGCTTGTTACATAGCCATACAGATACTCACTCTCTGCCTCAGATCTTTCGACTGAGAACAATGCACCAACATGGTGTGAGCCAAAATCGCGGTTATAAGTAATGTTAAAGTTCAACTGATAGTTGTCTGTACGGCTCATAGTCCTTGACAGATAGCCGTTGTCACCACCATTGAAAACATCAGCACCCTTGTTTGCAAGAAGGAAGTTGCTTGAGTTCATGAGTGCCTCGTAAGCCTCGGCATCGTCAACCTGAGTGTAAAGGTGGTTTCCGCTTCCGGCACGCTCATTCATGTAATACAACTTGTAGCTTGAACCGTACTGGTTGTTCTTATCAGTAGAGATACTCTTTGAGTAGTTCAACTTCATCTTCAAACCAACAAGTGGCTTGTACCAGCCGAAATCATACTCGATATTTGCACCGATATTGATGTTTGATGACATTGTACGAGTATAGTCGCCAGAGTTCTGAAGAGTTGAGAATGAATAGTTCTGATCTGAGCTCTTCTCCTCGTTTGAAACACCGTAAGCAGCAATAGCATAGCCGTTTACAGTCTCAGGAATGTAGCGTGGACGAGTGAGCAGAAGGTTGTAATCCTTCTCATCGTTTGTACCGCCCACCTTTACGTTTGGCTTGTTCTTCTTTCCGTAGTCGCCAGAGATTGTAAGACCAGCCTTCATCCACTTAGAAAGTTTGAAGTCTACGCCTACACGGTAGTTCCAACGGTCGTAGTCGAGGCGACCGAGGTTACCTTCCTGATCATAGTAAGAAATGCTTGCGAAATATCCGGCACGGTCTGTTGCGCCATTAACATTTACGCTGTGCTTCATTGTGAAGGCTGCGCTCCAGTACTTGTCGAGCAAGTCATAGTTCAAGCCGCGCATTGCATTCAACTCATCAAGCTGGAACAAATCAAGTTTATTGTTCAGGTTCTGAAGATTTGTAGGGTCGGCAGCCTTTACAGCATTGTAGAGACGGCCATACTGATAAGCGTCGAGCATCTTTGCACGAGACATCTCGTCGGTAAAACCGATAGTTCCGCTATATGAAACCTTTGGAGCACCCACGTTGTTACCGCGCTTGGTAGTTACGAGGATAACACCGTTTGCAGCACGGGCACCATAAACGGCAGCTGCGGCATCCTTCAAAACAGAGATGCTCTCGATTTCAGAAGGGTCGAGGTTGTTGAATGCTGTCGCACCCATGTTCTCGTTGGTGTTACCAACCTTTATATCGTTTGGATAGATGTAACCGTCGATTACATACAATGGCTCGAGTGACGAACCTCCGACACTTGCAAGAGCGTTGTTGTTACGGATGTAGATAGTAGCGTTCTCGCCCGGACGAGCGTTACCGCCGCTTACGCTAACACCAGTAACCATACCGCTAAGGGTTGATGCCAAGCTACCTGATGAGATATCCTGAATCTGATCCATCGGTACAGTCTCGATAGCACCAGTCAAGTGTGCCTTCTTCTGAGAACCGTAACCAACGACTACGACATCTTCCAACTGGTTTGCATCCTCCTTAAGCATGATTCGTGCACCCGGAGTAACGCTCTGCAACTTCTCTGGAAGATATCCCACATAAGAAATCTCGATAGTCTTTCCAGCAGGAACTTCGATTACAAAGTTACCTTCGATATCGGTAATTGTACCTGTTGACGCGCCTACGACCTTAACAGAAGCACCAATCAGAGGGTCGCCCGACTCATCAACAACTGTACCTTTGAAAGTACGCATTTTCTGTGCCATAGCCGGCAGAGCCAGAACAATAAGGCAGATGCATACAAACAATCTGATAATATGTTTCGTATTCATATTTTTTTTCAATTATATTGTGTAGTTATTTATACCATCTTGGATCGCCACTCTTGTTCTGGATAGCCACGCTTCCTGTTGGAGTGAAATCAACACCGCCGTTTGTAGCTGTCAAATCCAATTCCTTAGACCAGTCTGTGAAGCCCTGAATTTCTACGGTTGCATACTTATCCTTATCTGTAGAATCAACCGTGTTAGTTATACCACAAATGGTATTTCCCTTTACATTCTTTACATAATTGTTGTGGATAAACTTGCTCAAGCGGAATACATCCTCAAAGATATTATAGTGGCAAGTAAAAGTGATTGTACCTACGGTTGCTACATTGTTTGCAAAATCCTTGCCTGTCATTGTTCGGCAGAATGTATTGTGCTCTAACACATAAGAGCCGCTTGTATCAGAATCGCCGAATATCTTCTTAGGCTGTGCATTAGAAGCATTGCTATAACGGAGGAAATAAGCAGAACTATTCTCCTGAATATTATAGAATGTACTGTTTCTGATAGTGAAGTTCTTAATCAGACCATTACTTGCACCATACAGATTGATAACAGTACTGCTTCCTGCATTGTTAAGCTGAACAATACAGCCTGTTATTCTGAAATCGTACAAACTCCAGTTCTTCTTGTTTCCGTAGAGGAAACTCTTTGTAACATTCTTGAAGTTACAATCCTGAATAACAACAGGGTCAACGATTACATATCCATCCTGATTTGCACCAAGTGCCTTGTAACCGAGAGCCTCGGTAGTGATTGATGCGCATCTTGCAGAATCTGCTGCATTTTCCAGCTTGCCAAGACCAATAACACCGTCTTCGGCAGTCATTGCAGTACAATCAACATTGATGTACTTCATCTTGAAGCCAGCCTGAATCATGAAACCGCCGTTCTCGCCAATCTTGATGATTGAGCGCGAGTTCTTGTCGCCGCGCAATGTTACCTTGTTCATCTTGAAATCGGCAAGCGAGTTCATTGTGTACTCAGCGCCGCCCTTCAACTCGAACACCTGCTCCTCGTCAGAAGAGTTTGGAAGGTTGTTGTTGATGTACTCGGCAATGTCGGTGCCCTCTGGAATAAGAGTTGCAGGAACGTATGTGCTGTAAACATACTGTCCGGCAGCCTCAGAATCAGTATTGCCGTCCTTGCCGCCAAGAGCAAGAACAGACACGCTGTACTTTGTATCCTCTTCCTTAAGGAAGGTTACGCTGCATCCGTCGACAATGCTATCGCCGATAACCTTTATCGGACGGGTTGGGTCGTCGACCTTAGAAACATTTACAGAATAGCCGTTGGCTCCGTAAACAACGGGCCATGTTAGCTTTACGCTCTCTGTGCCATCAGAATTTGTCAATGTAGAGAAGCAATTAGCATCAATAGCAGGTGTTGCAAGAACCGAGTTGCTCACGCCGCTTGTAAATGATTCATCATTGTCAAAACCTTGATTGCACGATGCTAAAAGTGCGCAAATAGCCAGACTGATGAGCCCGCTACGCAAAACTTCTTTTTTACGCCTCATGGTTTTTAATTATAAAGTTATATATGTAATTATTATTAGTTTTAATTCTCATTGTTGCTACAAATAGCCTTGACAAATATATACAATGTTTTCTAAAAAACTACTTTTTCGCCTTTTTTTTCTCGCTCTGCAGCTTTTTATAGTACGCGCTGTACATTTGCTTCCAGTTTCGGCCGTGGGTGTTGAAGTAGTCTTCGCACTTGTCTTTGTACATGCCGAAGATTTCAGAGATTTCCTTCATGCTCTTGAAATCGATGGCACGTTCGCGCGCCTCCTTCAGCAGTCTGAGGCATTCCGCCTCTTCTACGGCTGTCATTTCTGGAACTATCGCCTTGTATCCCTTAAGGGTGAAGGCTACTTTTCCTACTGTATATTTGTCAAGAATTTGTTCTACCTGTTCTTCGGTGAGGATTGCCCTCAAGCCTTCCATCAAATCGGTGTGATAGTGCTTTGGCTGAGCTGCATCGGCAATAATCTCGCGGTCTACGTTGCGAAGAGTCTCGCCCGTACGCGGATTGATGCCGGCCGGAACGGTTGTGTAAGGATGAGAGTTGTGCCACTCCGTAACCCTCTTCAGGTGCGTGGCGATAAGTTTCTCGACCTTTGCGGTCTTCTCGGCATCGTTCAGCTGAAGAGAAGCAGCCCAGTCCTTGGCCTTCTTGTCGAGTCCGGCCATCCAGCGAAGGTCGAAATAGAGTTGTTTGTCGAAGTATTTTGTAATCTCGGCAACCGAGCGGACTGCGTTTGCAGGAAGTTTCTCGCCGTTCTTTCCGAAGCTGTACATATTTTCGAAAGGCTCGATTGTTACCTTGCTCTCGTCCATCTTGCTTGCGTCAAGACTGAATACCTTTGCAAAGAAATCGTAAACCGGCTGACGCTTGTTTGGTCCGAAATCGTGTCCCTCGGTTGGAAGATGTGTGCCGTAGACATTGCCGGCAGCATCATAGAACGAATAAACTTTCTTGATATAAGGAAGTTCTGTTTCGGGAACTGTACTTGTCCAGTCCTTTCCGTCGGAAACAACGAGCAGAGGCTTTGGAGCAAATGCGGCAGCAAGCTCGGCGTTGCATGTTCCACCGGCCGAAGTCATAACAGGCAGTCCGCTCTCGCAAGGGCATCCGCCATCGAAATGAGCAGAAAGGCTTACGACTGGAGCAGCGGCCGTGAATCTGTCATCGAGAACCGTAAGCATAACGGTCTGAGTGCCACCGCCCGAGCCACCGTTTACGCCAATTCGCTTGGCATCGATATCCTTTCGCGATGCGAGCATATAATTAAGCAACGCTATTGCATTTGCATTCTGAAGCACATGGGCGATGCTGCTCTGGTGCGACTTGCCCACCTGAAGTTCGGACTCGCCCCAGCCAAACAAATCGAAGTCAACGCACACGGCTCCCATTCGGGCAAGAACGCCCATGCGCTGCTGCTGGTCTTTCCGGTAACGTCCGTTGCCGAAATGTCCGTTAGGACAGATGATAAGAGCATGCTTGCCTTTTGTTGCAGGAGCGTAAATGGTACCGCACACGTAAAGTCCCGGCAAAGTCTCGAGCGCGATGTTCTGCGCCGAATATCCGTCGTACTTGCGTACCTTTGAAAGGATTACGTTTGGTTTCTGAACGAATTTGCCCATAACAGAGTCGATGCCCAGATGCTGGCGCACCTCGACACGGAGTTGTTCCCTGCGTTTGTCAAATTCTTCCTTGCTTGAATATTTTCCCTGCAAATAAGCAATCAGTCGCTCGCCGTCTTCGTCTGTACGGCGCGAATACTCGTAGGATTTAATCTTATAGAGTTTATCGTTCTGCTTTACGGCTACAAAATCGAACGGAGCAAGTATATTTAGTAAAGTTTCATCTATCGAATACTGCCTTATACGCTGAGGTGCGTAATTTACAACAAGTCCAGTAGTATCAACGTTAAATTTCAATCTTACCCCAAAACTCTTCGAAACCTCATCAAGAACTTTTCCCAAAGGCTGAGCAAACTTGTTTTCCGTGCTAAGATGCTGTGCATTAGCCGTTGTAACAGAAAGACAAGCCACCGCCATAGCCATCAATGTATTTCTATTCATGTTATAATTAGTAGGTTCTTATTGTCCGTGCAAAAATAACATAATATTTTATATTTTAAAGTTAATCTTAAAAAAATATCAAAAAAACTGCACCCCTTTTGTAATCCGGAGCACAGTTTTTAGTTGTTGGTTGTTATTATGTTTTGTTTTATCTATATTACTTAAGCCCAGCCTTCAAACTTTTGATAACAGCCGAGTTGAATCCACAATGGTCGAGCTCGTTCAAGCCCTTTATCGTTACGCCGCCGGGAGTTGTAACCTTGTCGATGGCTTCTTCGGGATGCCAACCGGTTTCCTTCAAGAGAGAAACGGCTCCCTGCATGGTCTGCAAAGCAATCTGCTTGGCCTGCTGAGGATAGAATCCCATCTCGCAGCCGCCTTCCATCTGCGCGCGGATGTAGCGCATAACGTAGGCGATGCCGCAGCTTGCCATCATCATTCCAGGGCCAACGAGGTTCTCGGTAACAACGAGAGTGTCGCCGCACAAATCGTACAAATCCTTTACCTTTGCAAGACTGTCGTCGCTTGCGTCCTTGCCCTTTGCCAGGAAGTTCATGCTTGCGCCAAATTCGGCTGCAATGTTTGGAATTGCATAGAAGAACTGTCCTGCTGCGCCGAGCTGCTCTGCAAGTTTCTCGGTTGTGTAGTTTGCAGCATCCGATACGATTATCTGGCTATCAAGATTGAGCGATGGTTTGATTTCGTCGAGCACGAGCGGCATAAGCCAAGGCTTAACCACGAGTACGACGATTTCTGCGCCTTTTACGGCTGCCACATTGTCGGTTGTGGCATTTATGCCCGGATATGTTTTTCTGAATTTATCGAGAAGTGCCTCGTTCTTGTCGGCAATAGTAAGACTTTCAACCTTACCGCTCTTGGCCCATCCGTGAATGAGTGCGCCGCCCATGTTTCCGGCACCGATTACAGCAACTTTCATATTTTTACAATGCTTTTTTTAGTCGTTCAATAAAGTCGTCGGCATCCTGCTTTGTAAGGCACAATGGCGGAAGCAGTCGAAGCACGTTTGTTCCGCTGCAACCTGTAAAGCAATGCAGTTCCTTGACCAGTTTGTTGCGCACTTCCTTGTAAGGAATGTCGAGTTCGATGCCAATCATCAGGCCCATGCCTCTAACCTCGACGATATGCGGAAGATTCTCGTTCTTGAGTCTGTTGATAAGGTACTCGCCCACCTCGGCAGCATTTTGCACAAGGTTCTCGCTTTCCATAACATCGAGTACGGCAAGAGCCGAAGCGCAAGCCAGATGGTTTCCGCCGAAGGTTGTGCCCAGCTGTCCGTAAACGGGAGTGAACTTTGGAGAGATGAGCAAGCCCGACATTGGGAAGCCGTTTCCGATGCCCTTAGCCACGGTAATCAAATCGGGCTTCACGCCGAAATGCTGATGAGCGAAGAACTTGCCCGAACGGCCGTATCCGCATTGAATTTCGTCGCAAACGAGAACGGTGTTGTATTCGTCGCAAAGCTTGCGCAACTCTTTCATGAACTCTTCGGTAACGACGCGGATTCCGCCCACGCCCTGAATACACTCGATGATTACAGCGCAGACATCGCCCTTCTCAATCTCTTTTCTGAAAGCCTCGATGTCGTTTATCGGAAGATAAGTAACGTGGTTGTTTGCGTTTATTGGCGCAATAATCTTAGGATTATTCGTAACCTCGACAGCCAGCGATGTACGGCCGTGGAAAGCCTTTTCCAAAGAAAGAACGCGAGTCCTTCCGTTGTAGAACGATGCAAGCTTGAGCGCGTTCTCGTTAGCCTCGGCACCCGAGTTTATCAGGAAAAGCTGATAATCCTCGTAGCCCGAAATCTTGCCAAGACGCTCAGCCAATTCTCTCTGCAACTTGTTGATAACGGAGTTTGAATAGAAGCCGAGCTTGTTAAGCTGCTCTGTTACCTTCTCAACATAGTGAGGATGGCAATGACCTATGCTTATAACGGCATGACCTCCGTAAAGGTCGAGATACTCCTGTCCGTTTTCGTCCCAGACCTTGCATCCCTTGCCTTTAACTATATTTACGTCGAATAGTGGATATACGTCGAATAGATTCATTTTTTCTTAGTTTTAGAATGCCGATGATTTCAGATTCAGACCAGCCTTCTCGTCGAGGCTGAACATGATGTTCATATTCTGGACTGCCTGACCTACTGCGCCCTTCAGCAAATTGTCAATCATAGATGTGATTACAGCCTTGTTGCCGAACTTATCGACATGGACAAGAGCCTTGTTTGTATTTACAACCTGCTTAAGGTCGAGAGCCTTGTCGCTGTAATGAGTGAAGGCAGCATCGTTGTAGAATGTGCGGTACAACTCGGCAAGTTGCTCGGCCGACGGATTTGTGGCAGAGCCTTCCTCGCCGTCGAACTTAACGACTTCGGTACAGAATATTCCGCGAGAAAAATCGCCGCGGTAAGGTATGAAATCGACCGTGATGTCGCCCTCGATAGGCTGCTCTACAAGCGTATCGACAACCTTTGGAGCATCGGCAGGACTGATATTGTTAAGCGACTGGCAAATCTCGTGCAGATGCTGATGAGTGAACACTTTGTAGATGCTCATATTGTCGGTTCGCCATGAGAAGTGCGTTGTTGCGCTTGGCTTCTGTCCTGCTCCGGTAGAGCCTGTGATGGCATTAACCGCAACATCGTGCTTAAGCAATCCGGCCTTGGCAAGCGGAAGCAGTCCCAACTGAATACAAGTTGCGAAACAGCCCGGATTGGCAAGATGCTTGCAACTGCTTATCAAGCCTTTGTGAATCTCGGGCAGACCGTAAACATAATCGTGCGTTGGAGCGGCTATGCGGAAATCCTGAGCAAGGTCGATAATCTTAACATCCTCGGGAATGGTGTGTTCCTTCAGGAAAGCCTCGCTCTTTCCATGACCGAAGCAGAAGAAAACCACATCAACCTCGTCGAAAGGCATCTCGGCCGTGAATTCCATATCGGTCTCGCCTATCAAACCGCCGTGAACATCGGTAATTTTGTTGCCTGCGTTCGATTCGCTATTGGCAAACACAATGTTTACGAAAGGATGGTTAAGCAAAAGGCGGATGAGTTCTCCGCCAGTATAGCCGGCTGCACCTAAAATTCCTACGTTTACCATTATCTCTCTTCGTTTGGATGAGCCAAATAGTAAGCGCGCAAAGCTGTAGAGCTTACCTTTATGAATCCCTTGGCATCTTCAGAGCTCCAAGCCTTTGCAGTCTCGCCGTACTCGCCAAGCTTGTTCTTGACAAGATCGTTAGGAGAATCAACGCCAACGGTCTGGAAGCCGAGAGGACGGAGTTCGAGAGTAACCTCGCCGGTAACATTTCTCTGACTGCTTGCAAGCATAGCCTCGATATCTGGCATAACCGGCTCAAGATACTGGCTCTCGTGCAAGAACATTCCGTACCAGTTTGCAACCTGATCCTTCCAGTACTGCTGCCACTTTGACAGAGTGTACTTCTCGAGGAAGCGGTGTGCGCCGATGATAAGCATTGGAGCAGCAGCCTCGAAGCCTACACGTCCCTTGATGCCGATGATTGTATCGCCAACATGGCAGTCGCGACCGATGCCGTATGCAGCACCAATCTCCTCTACTGCCTGAATAGCCTTGATTTTGTCGTCGTACTTAACGCCGTTTACTGATGAAAGTTCGCCCTTCTCGAAACCAAGCTTCAAGATTTCCGGACCTTCTTTTGTAACGTGCTTAAGATATGCCGATTCTGGCAATCCCTGCTTGCTGTCGAGAATCTCGCCGCCGCAGATTGATGTGCCCCAGATTCCTACGTTGTAAGAATACTTCAGCTTTGTGAAATCGGCAAAATAGCCGTTCTTGTTCAGATAGTCGACCTCTTCCTGACGGCTTAGGTTTCCGTCGCGGGTAAGAGTGATGATTTCTACTCCCGGAGCCATCACGAGGAATGTCATGTCGAAACGAATCTGGTCGTTTCCTGCTCCTGTTGAGCCGTGAGCGATGGCATCTGCGCCAATCTCGCGAGCATAGCGCGCTATGGCAAGAGCCTGGAAAATACGTTCAGAGCTTACAGAGATAGGGTAACAGTTGTTACGGAGAACGTTTCCGTAGACCATGTATTTAAGACTCTTCTCGTAGTATTCTTTAGTAACGTCGAGGGTTACATACTCCTTTGCTCCAAGCTTGTATGCATTTTCCTCGTTAGCTTTCAACTGTTCTGGGCTGAAGCCGCCTGTGTTGGCACATGCAGCATAAACTTCGTAACCCTTTTCCTTTGCAAGATACATTACAGTATATGAGGTGTCGAGACCTCCACTGAATGCAACAACAACTTTCTTCTTTGCTTCCATATCTCTGTTATATTTTTAGTCTTTTTGTAATCCTATTCTCTTCATCACATCGTCGGGCAATGTGATAGGTGTAGGTTCACCTTTGTGCAGCTCCGGGTCGTACAACATACCCGTGCAGATGCAATACTTGCGTCCGGTGCGCATAAGCACATCGTGATTGCAGCATCCCTCACAGCCATGCCAGAACGAGTCGTCGTCGGTCAGCTGTGCGAATGTTACGGGAACGTATCCCAAGGCTGTGTTCATCTTCATTACGGCCGCTCCGCTTGTGAGCGAGAATATCTTGGCATCGGGCCATCTGAGGCGTGCCAGCGTGAAAGTGTGATCCTTTATGCGCTTTGCAATGCCCATTCCCTGATAATCAGGATGAACGATGAGTCCTGATGTTGTGACATAACTTTTGTTACCCCAAGTTTCGATGTAGCTGAATCCGGCAAACTTATCGCCATCAAGTGCGATAACAGCCTTTCCTTCCTTCATCTTTATGGCTACGTACTCGTGAGTACGTTCAGCAATACCTGTTCCACGCTTCTTTGCGGCTACTCGTATTGTTTCAAGAATAGTGTCAACATACTTCTCGTGAGAAGCATCGGCAACCATAATATCTATCTTACGGTCCATTTTAATTATATTCGAATATTTTTATTTTCTATGCTTGTAGGTTTGGCAAGATGTCTCTTAGTGCTCTCACCACCGCTCCCGGAGTGAAGCCTTCGCGAATGACGAGCAGAATTGTATCGTCGCCCGCGATTGTACCTATAATCTCGTGATAGTTGCGGTCGTCGATATCATAGGCCAGACTGCTTGCGTAGCCCGGACGAGTTTTGATGACTGCAATGTTTCCTGAAAAATTTATTGAAATAAAGCCATTGGCACGCTGTCTCATAACATCGGTTACGTTTATGTTGTCGACGTTACGCTTGTACATCGTGTTGTTTGGCAGCACATAAACATAGTTACCGTTCATGCTCGCAGCCTTTGCAACCTTTAGCTGCTTCAGGTCGCGCGACAGAGTTGCCTGCGTGAGCTGATAACCCTCGGCGCGAAGAGCCTGCAACAGTTCTTCCTGACTACCAATTTCCTTACAAGAAATTATAATCTTGATAGCATCCAAACGACTATTTTTATTTCTCATTGTATATTTATTCTAAAATTGCTGCAAAATTAGCAATAATATTTTGAATATACATTCATAATATTCACTTTTTTTGCAAGTTTTTCGAACTAATTTTTCGCAATACCAAAATTCAAGCGTTAAAATACTGAATATAATAAGATTATATTATTTCTTTCTTATTCCATAAACAGCACCTTTCTTTGTATCAAATGTATATATATACGTTTTATTTTCGATTCTTTCTTTTGCCGACGCTCCGCTTATTTTTATACGGTTAGAAGTACGTATTTTGCATACGCCTCCATTGCAGCTTGTAACCGAGGCTGAATTCAGTACTCCGTCACTCCAATCAATGTCTACGATGAACGCTCCGCGACCGCGCAAGCCTCTCACCTGCCCCGACTGCCATGCCGCAGGAAGAGCCGGAAGAAGATGCAGTTCGTCGTTCTGACTTTGCAGAAGCATTTCGGCAATGCCGGCTATGCTTCCGAAGTTGCCGTCAATCTGGAACGGCGGATGATTGTCGAAAAGATTATTCAGGGTTGAATGAATAAGCAGCTCGCGATACATCTTGTAGGCATGATTGCCGTCGAGCAGACGCGCCCAGAAGTTTATCTTCCAAGCCTTGCTCCAGCCTGTTCCGCCATCGCCCCGGACTTCGAGAGTCTTTCGGCAAGCGGCAGCAATATCGGGATTCTTGACTGGCGAAATCTGCCGCCCCGGATACAGTCCGAACAGATGCGACACATGGCGATGCTGCGGGTCTTCGTCCTTCCAATCCTTGTACCATTCTATAAGGTTGCCGTCCTTGCCAATGCGCAAAGGCATGAGTTTTCCTCGCATGGCAATCCACTCGCCACGCAACTGCTCATCGGTTCCAAGAACTTGCGACGCCTCGATGAGGTTTGTGAACAAATCCCAGATTATCTCCATGTCCATTGTCGAACCAATGGTTACGACTCCCCTGTTACCGTTATCGTCGAGATATGCATTCTCGGGCGAAGTTGACGGAGCGGTTACAAGATTCCCGTCTTTCTCTACGAGCCAGCCTTTAATAAACTCGGCCGCGCCCTTCATAAGCGGATAGGCGGTGTTTCTGAGATAATCCTTGTCCATCGTAAAGCGATAATGCTCATAAAGATGCTGAGAGAGCCATGCCGAGCCCATGCTCCAGTTGGCCCACATAGGGTCGCCCTCGCACTTGCCCACCGGATTGGCAAGCGACCAGATGTCGCTGTTGTGATGCATAACCCATCCGCCGAGATGATAGAAATTCTTTGCAATCTCGGCTCCCGTAACCGCCGAGCGTCTGATGAACTGGATGAGCGGCTCGGTTGTCTCGCTCATGCCAAGAGGCTCGGCCGGCCAGTAGTTCATTTCGAGGTTGATGTTGGTGGTGTATTCGCATCCCCACGCAGGCCAGAGGTCTTTGTTCCAGATGCCCTGAAGATTGGCAGCCTGTCCGCCCTCGCGCGACGATGAGGTGAGCAGATATCTTCCGTAGTTGAAATATAGTTCTTCGAGAGCCTTGTCGTCAGCACCTTTCTTGTATTCTGCCAGCCGGACATCGGTTGGCTTGTCCGTTTCAGCTTCGCCCTCAGAGATATTCAGCTTTACCCGACCGTAAACAGACTGATAATCTTCGATATGCGGTACGATTAAGGCTTTCAGCAACGCCTTGCCTTTTGCCGAGCCGACAGACGAGATGACTTCGTTCATCAGCCGAAGGACTTCGGCTTTCTCGTCCTTTCCGTCGATGTCAGGACGCTTGTCGTAGCCGTTGAAACTCGTCGCCGCCGTAACGAGCATGACGATGTGAGTGGCATCTGTAACATTCAGAAAAGGCGATGTAGAAACCTTTCCGTCAGTATCGGCAACCTTTATCATGAACCTGAAGCGCATTCCGTTCTCGCCGTTCGGCCCTTGATGAAGCGGAGCATAGTCGGGGCGGTCTATATTATAAGGTATCTGAGCCGAGAGGGCGCAGGCATCTGTTCCTTCGGAAGTAACAACCGCACTCTGATAAGGCGCTTCGGGCGCAACCTGAATGTTAAGCATTCCTTTCTTGTTGGAATGAAGCACGATGACCAAGGCATTTTTGTGAAACGAGGTGAAGGCAAACCGACTTATGCCAACCGAATCGTCTACTGTATAGCTTTGTCCCGACAGAGCCATGTCCAAGTCCAAGGCGCGATAATAATCCGAAATCTTTCCGCTCCACGCGCCGCCAATCTCGCCCGTGCCGTGATTTACTATCTTGCCCTGCTGAATGTGGCGGATGTGAATATCGCCCATCGGGGCATAAGTCTGGGCATCGGGGCCTTGAATATTCATCAGTTCCTTTCGGGCATCGTCCCATTTCTCCTGAAAAAGGAGTTCGCGAACTTTTGCCAGATGGCTGAAAGCATCGGGCGTTGGATTTGTGTTTGTTGGGCCGCCGGTCCAGAGTGTCGTCTCGTTCAGCCCGAGCCGCCAGTCGTCCACACCGCCATAGTCCATCACTCCGATAAATCCGTTGCCCAGCGGCATAGCCTCCTCGAAAACGCGCGCCGGCTTGTCGTACTTCAGCACAGAGCTTGCGCTATTACCAATGTTCTGCGCCAATGCACTTTGATGATTGGCAACGACTGCACAAGCAAAGGCCGCGAGTAGAAATAGTTTTTTCATGTGTCTTAGTTTACAGGATTTCAATAAATTGTGTCTGCGCAAAGTTATCATTTTTTCTTAAACGCAACACGCCGACTTTATATTTTCGGCATATTATTTTACATTCGAACACAAAGAGAAAACATAGAGATAGGCTTTATACATAATGTTTTTTCATTATTTTTGCATTAAAATTTGATGTTTTTATGAATCTATACACATTGAACGTAATTCAACCAGATAAAATGTCGCTTTGGAAATACATTAAGGAAAGCGAGAAAATAGGAAACCTATTTATATTTAGTTCAATATGGCAATGGCTCAAGTTTCCTATTTTTGCACTTTTTCTGATATGCCTATTTTGCAGCATTTTTATTTTCGTATTTGGAACAATTGAAGAAATATCTTCAGATAGCCCAAAATGGGACAAGGTGATTTTTGCACCAATGACACCATTTATCATAATATTTCCACTTTCCGTTATTTTGATATACTATAAATCATTCATTACTCCCAAAAAGTTGGAACGAAAAATCACAAGGTTCATTGAGGATAATCTATCATTTGCTGAAAACATCAAGAAAAGAACACTTGCAAACTACAACATAAGATATAAAGGATTTGACTTATTATTAGATTATACTATTTCCAATAATAAGAGACTTTTTTAAATCTAATGACTTTATGGTCTGTACGTTGTATTATGATGTTGAGAAAGAGGATTATTCTGTAATAAACAAAGATGGATATCTAACCGAAGATTTTATATATAAATGGTTAGATTACACCAAAGGTAAAAGTTCTTGTTGCAATTTAAATATTGCACCACATTCGATTATAGCAGTTTTTCCACTAAAAAAAGCAAACGACGTTAAGCGCTCGATTGATGAGTTAATTTATCTGCCGACAAAATTTCATCTTATTCCTTGCAGTTTTGATATAGAAAATAAGACGGTTTAATCAGACTATAAAAAACGCTTGGACATATCTGATTGTCCAAGCGTTTTTTTGTTTTTTATTTCTGAATACCGAACTCGCTCTGCTGCTTTTCGACCTCGTCAAGAAGTTTTTGTTTTTCTTCTTCGGTGAGTTTATTTTGCTGAGACGTTCCGGATGCAGAAGATTTCTTTACTACGGACGATGAGCCAACTGCCGCCGCATCATCTGAATCGCAGAAGTCAGATGCAGAAGGGATGCTCTCGAACTCGATGCTTGTCGATGTTGGGGCGTGAGTGCCCTCGAACTGAACGCGAGCCGACACTTTTATCTTGCCTGCCTTTCTGGTTGAACGCACAAGAATCGGCGTGCTGCCGTACTCAACGGCACGAGGATTGGCACAGATGCTCTCGTCGCCAATAATCGTGCCTTCGCCCTCGACGGTGAACACGATGTTCTCTTTTGCCAGTCGGCGTACATGACCGAGATCGTCGGTAACCTCGGCAACAACAACGATGAAGTCGCTGCCGTCGGCAACCAGCGCATGACCGTTATAATCGGCATATAGACGTAGTTTGGTGCTTCGGCGGCTCGGCATTCGTTCTTCGCGGCACACAACCTTTCCGTTCATGATGCCCTCGGCAACAAGTTTAACCTTCTGCCACGCCTTTTTGTTGTAACTGTATCCGCGAGCCTCCCAGAAATCCCACACATTCTTGAAAACGACTGGCGCGTTGAGCATGTGTCCGTCTTTGTGCTCGACAGGAAGGGTGTAGACATGCGCGCCGTCGTAGGCTGTAAGGCGGACGCTGTCGCAGTTACTGTAAACAACCACATCGGCATCGCTGAACTGAGTCATGTTATGGGCAATGTAGACCATCGGGCCAGACGAAACGACATCGCTGTGCCATGTTGCCGGCGACTGACTGCGGAACATATAGTAAGCCGTCTTTTTCTGACGGAAGGCATCGTAGATTCCACCCCAATAAGGGTCGGGATGATAGCCGCGCTGATGGTCGAACGGATGCCATTGTGCTCCGCCGATGAACTTGCCTGTGGTGCGATAAAGCCCGTCGTAAGTCTTTGCAAGGCTCTGGCTCTGCACCAGCATAGGACGCTCGCCCCAACTGCGACTGGCACGATTGTCGTTGTTGTGCGCATACCAGTCGTCTACGTTCTCGCCAAACTCGCGCGTGAAGATACATTGCTCAGGCGCATCAGCCTTCTCATCATCGCCAGGCCAGCCGTAAACAACATCGTAGTTGGCGCGTACGCCCTTGCTCTGCACATCGGCAGCCGCTCCGGGACGGTTGAAGTACGGATATTCGTCCTTGGTTATCTGAAGAGCCTGAAGAGCGAAGTCTTCGGGATACTGGGTTTCATTAAGAATTGGTTCCCAAAGGATTACCGATGGATGATTGCGGTCGCGGCGGATAATCTCGCGTGTATTCTGATGCACGCGCTGCGCAAATTCGGGCTTCTTGTTCCAATACTGCCAGCCCGGAGTTGCCACGATGACGAACAAGCCGAGTTCGTCGCAGGCATCCATGAAACTTGGGTCTTGCGGATAGTGAGCCACGCGGATTATGCGGCATCCGGCATCGCGCAGACGCTTGGCATCGCGCCATTGCTGAGAGTTTGGCAGAGCGTTTCCGACGTAGGCAAAATCCTGATGGCGGTTTGCTCCAACGAGCTGTGTTGAACGCTTGCCGTTAATCCACAAGCCATCCTTTCCGCGGAACTCGATGCGACGGATTCCGGTGCGTGTCATTCCACCATCAATGCATTGCTTTCCGTTAAGAATACGAGTCTCGACCCTATAAAGAAGCGGACTCTCGCAACTCCACAACTGCGGCTTGGCAATAGCGAGCTGCTGAACGACGGTCGCGCTCTTACCTGCAAGGAGTTTGACGCTGCTGCGGAGTTTCTTCACCACCTTTCCCGAAGGAGAGATAATCGTATTCTCAACCGTCACGCTGCTTGGCTTTGCGCCGCAATTCTCTACATCGGTATTGACAACCATCACGGCGTTCTTCTCAGAAATCTCGTTGTAATGAATGAATACGCCTCCGCCGGCAACCTTGCCTGCCTCGATTACATCGGTTATGTGCGATGCGCTGCGACCGATGAGCCATACATCGCGGTATATTCCGCCATGATAAGAGAAGTCGAGCGTGTACTGGCGCTTTCCGGGAGGGAACGACTTGTCGTCGGAGTTGTCAACCTTTACGGCAATAACACACTTGTCGCCCGGCTTTATGCCAAACTTCGAAAGGTTGACCATAAACGGAAGGTATCCGCCAAGGTGCTCGGCAGCGAGTTTGCCATCGACATAAACCCATTGCTTGCCCATCGCGCCCTCGAAGTAGACCGTAGCCTGCTTGTCTTTCATCTCCTTAGGAAGAGTGAAATGCTTGCGATACCAAGCCACACCCTGATAGTTTCGGCAGCCGCTCGCCTCGGCAGGCTCAAGCTCAACCGAATGTGGAGTGCTTACAATCTCCCAGTCTTTGTCGTTGAAAGACGCCGACTCGGCTCCGCTGGCATCGCCTCGGAAGAATCGCCATCCGTGGTTGAAATTCATAACCACTCTGCCCGAGTTGGCTATCGGATAGAATCCAGCCACCGATGTTGCAGCCGAATATGCCGAAGGCTCTCTGCCTTCGAGCTCTACAGACTGCACGGAGTCGGAAATTATACAGTTCTGTATACCGAAGGCATAAGTCGATACACAAAACATTGAAATCAGAAATAACTTCTTCATTATTATCGTTTTACGCTAATTGTCACGCGAGCAATCAGCGAGTTAGTAAAATTACGTCGTTTTCGCGGTTTTTCGGGCTGACGGAATATTCAGCCTTGCCGTCTTTGAGCGAAGCCTCGACAACCGTGTTGCCAGAAAGATGCATCTTGAAGCGCACGTTCCATTCTGGCGGACACGACGGAAAGAGGATGATTTTTCCGCCGCGCTCCTGAACGAGCATCTCCTGAAGGGCAATCATTCCGCTGCCACCCCAATTATGGTCGGGACTCCAATCGTAGCCCGGTCCCCAGAAGGCAGGGAATCGGTACGGTCCGTCGGATAACTTCTCGGTTACGAGTTGCTTTGCCTCATCGGTAAGACCGAGGCAAGCCGCCCATATTGCATCCTGCTTCCACCCTTTCGATGTTCTGAACTTCAGAGCGTCGGGGTCGAGTTTGTATGTGTTCAGAGCCACGGAAAGACTGTCATCGGAGCATCCAACGCCATAAACGCGCCACGGAAAGACGGGATAGAGCTGCGGTGTCTCTACATTCTGCACACGCTCCCACACAACGGCTGGCGCGATAGTCTTCTTGCCGTCAATCTCGCGATAAGGAATGTCGGGCAGTCGGCTCAGCAAGCCTTTGAAATATCTGACTAAATCCACGCCTTCGAGTCGTGCAGGCAACTTCTTCAGAGCCTTTGTGCGCTCGTCGGCGGTGAGTCCTTCCATCGGATTGTCGGCATCGCCGTACTTCTTTCCGAAATATTCAGCAAGCTGCGAGCTTACTACGCGGAGGCCAGCCACCGTGCTCGAAGGGTTGTATGCCATCTTGTATGTCTCGCATCCACTGCCGGGAAAGATGATGATTTTGCCGTCGGCATTGAGTTCCTTTCTGCCACGGCTGAGGGCGAGATAACGGTAATGCTCGTCGAAGAAGCGGACGGCATCGACCATCCAATCCTCGTACCTGCTTATGTCTGTATCCGAATATCGGTTTGACTCGAGAGCCATCGACACGAATTCGAGAACCGTGTCCCACTCGTATTCGAGCCACGCGTTGAACTCAACTCCGGCATCAAGCGACTGCGGATGCTTGAATCCGTACTCGGCAGGATTCGGCAGACCGTAATTCTCAATCTGCTCGGCAAAGCACGCGCCGGGATGATTCCAATAAGCCTTGCATCGTTCCTTGGCATTCTGATACATATACAAATATGTATCGAGCTGCGGTTTCAAGAGGTCGAAGTCGCCGTTCTTCAGCATCGGCCAGTAGACAAGGCGCTGATTCTGAGCCGTGAACGTGCCGCCGCCCCAAAGTCTGAAATCGGGACTGAAAGGATATTTGTCCGTTACAAGAACGGGGTCGAAAGTAAACAGTCCGCCGTTGAATTTCGTAGGCCATTTAGAGTCTGAATTGCAGCCGAGCATGTAGCGGAACAGAGCGTAGTTGCGCGAGAGATTCGCCCCATCGCCCTGAATATCGATGTAACTGCGCTGCCAAAAGTCATGCCACCATTTTACAGTATTGTCGAACGCCTTGCGATGGTCGGTTTTCGTCGGAACGTCGTTTTTCTCGCTTCCGGCAGAAAGCCAGATTCGGGCAGCGACAGACTTCTTTCCTGCAAGCGAGCGCGCCTTCCAGCCGCGGAACGGAGTGCCCTGATATGTGCCGTCGGCAGTCTCGCCCGTAAAGTTCATTCCGTCGAGAAGGACGATGGCTGAACTTACGTTTCCGCCAACCGGATTTGCAAGATTCTGCTTAAAACCATCGAGTTTCTGGAGCGAGACAGATGTGTCGAAAACCGTCTGCTGGCGGTTGCGATGATGCACTTCGAGCCGATTCTTGCCTTTCAGACTGATGCTGTCGGCAAAAGTATGCGTCTGCTTGTTCATCACCCACTTGTAACTGCCCTGATGGCCCTCGCCTTTGCGTATCTCCAAATCCTTATAGCGCCAGCTTTCGTAAGTCAGAGTGGCATCGATTTGCTTCTTGTCCGAAGCCTCAACGTTTATGCTGTGGCTGTTCAGGGCATCGACCCAAATCCTTACTTTCAGCGAGCCCGATGTTATGAGCACATAGCCGTCGTAAGTCTTCAGAATCTGCCTGAAGCTTTCGCTTTCATCAAGTTTGTAATTGTTGAAATGCAGGCGGATGCGTCCCATCTTCAGAAGCGTGTTGGCCTCGTCGAACGTGCCGCTCTTTGCCAAGTATAGCATGATGTCGCCGTTCTCTGCCCACACGTTCAGACCGATGTCGCCGCCTCCGCATGGCATACTCTCGGATGAGTTGCGGCTGGGCGATGTCCAGACGTAGTCGGCCGGAACGAATGGTTTCTGAGCGTAGCTCCGAACAATTCCGCAGACTGCAAATATCAGGAAAACTAAGAATCGCATAAAATAAGACTACTGCTTTTTTGTGAGTGGGTCTTTGAAGTTGTCAGTTCTGAACGATGTGAACGGAATGCCTTCGCAGAAGACATCGCCCTCCGCCCAGTTCTTGAAGGCGTAGCGCACGTTTACGGGCTTCTTAACCTCATCACTCTTGACCAAGATATGACTTCTCACGCCCCAAGCCTTGGCCGGATGGAAAACGCCGTCCTCGCCTGCCACCTCGAAGTTGTGGCTCTCGCCGCCCTTGATGTAAGGCCACATTCCGCAGTTGTTGAAAACAAGGTCTACTGTATCGTTCTTTATCGTCATCTCCTTGAATGTTGGCGACTCGCAGGCCACGCCCTTCATTCCGTAAGTCTTGCTAAGAGCCTGATAAGCCAGACGTTCGCCGGCAAGCTGTTTCTTCTCGGGATGAATGCCCTTCTCAAGTCCGGCATCCATAAGGCAGGCCATTCCGCTGTTGCTTATCTTATTCAGAGCCAGGACCTGCTGCTCGCGAAGATATGCGGTGTTGTATATCGGCTGACCTTTCTCGGTGATTATCGAATAGTCGTAAGGTGCAATCTGGCAATAGTAGAACGGAAAATCGCCTATGCCCCATTGTGCGCGCCATCCGCCAACCATCGATGCCATCATGTCGCTGTATGTCTCGGCTCTGTTCCAGTTGTCCTCGCCCTGATACCATATCGCTCCGCGTATTCCGTAGCCGATTACAGGGTGCAGCATTCCGTTGTAAAGCACCGTTGGAGTGCGGTTTTTCGACTTTATGTCCTCTTGTGTGCGCGGAATCTGTGCAGATGGGAAATCGGCGAGCATCTTCTCGTCCATCCAAGCCTCGCAGGCCGAGCCGCCCCACGCCGTAACGATGAGTCCCACCGGAACATCGGGCTTTACCATCTGCAACATCCGTCCGAAGTAGAATGCCGTTGCGCTGAACTCGCGAACGCTCTCGGCATTTGCCATGAGCCACGAGCCAACCACATCGTCCTTAGGAGTGAGTGATGATGAACGCTTTACGGTAAAAAGTCGCATATTTGGATTGGTGCTGAGAACCGCGTCGCGATTGCCGTTCTCAACCGGCTGACACTTAAAGCCCTTCATCGGCATCTCCATGTTGCTCTGTCCGGCGCAAAGCCACACCTCGCCCACAAGCACGTTGTTGAGCGTTACGCTCTGTCCGTCGGAAATTGTTACGGAATAAGGTCCTCCGGCCTGCGGAGTCTTTACGGCAATCTTCCATTTGCCGTCGTTTCCGGCCTTTGCCGAGAATTTAGCCTTCTTGTCCCAACTTGCCGTAATTGTTACGGTTTTTCCGGCATCGGCAGTTCCCCAGATGTTCACGTCTGATTGCTGCTGAAGCACCATATTGTCGCAGAACAAAGCCGGCAACTTGACCGCTGCGCTTGCATGCAAACACAACGCGCTGAAAAGTGTGAAAATAAGTTTCTTCATTTATATCATTTAGTTATAGTTTTTACTTTTTCTGTTTTCGAGAAGGCAGCCTCATCGCTGCACTTCCCATTGCAAGCCGCCAATCAGTCCGGCAGGAATAACCTCGAACGGATTGCTGCGGTAGTTGGCATTTGTCCAGATGCCGCCGAAAGGTGCTTTACCAACGCTCGCGCCCTTTATGGCGTTGTTCCATGTGTTCTGAACGAGAATCTGCACATCAACGGTTTTTCCCTTTGCACTTTGCAGAGCGTCGGTTACATCGACCTTGCAAGGAGCAAACCACAGAGTGCCGCAGTCAACGTTGTTCACCTTTACAGATGCCACATCGCGAAGATTGTCGAGGACGAGATAGATTCTCGCACCCTTCGCCGTCTTTGGCCACTTTATCTTAAGCTGATATTCGGCCGTTCCTGAGTAATATTTTATCCTTTCGTCGGATGATGCCGACCAGTCGAAGAACACATCCTTTGCGCCTCCGCTGACTGTAGTTGATGGCAGATTACAGAACTTCAGACTACCTTCTGATGCAAAGACTGCCGGCTCGGTCTGAACCGCCGGAGCGGCCGATGCCTCGGCATTTCTGCCCAACTGGCCGAACACGACGAAGAGCGATTCTGACGGCTGAAGCGTTAGTCTGACGATTGTTCTGCCGTCCTTGTATTCTGTTGCGAAGTCGTTGCGCGTCTTGCCCGTCATCGGATTCCACAGTTCGACCATGCGGTCGGTCTGGCGGAAGTTGAGCTCGACATCGCGCTTCCAGCCCGAAATGCTTGCCACGAAATAGACGTCCATTTCCTCGCCCTTGCGATGTGTCCACACAATGCTGTCGGATGCAACGACATCGGGTTTCACGTTCTTCAACTCACTGTCGTTCAACGTGTAATCTATCACGTCGCAGCCGTTTTTCTTCAGTTCATCTATCTTTCTGTTTGTCTCTTCCGAGATGTTCGATTTATCCACAACCAAAGTCGAATATTCCGCTCCCGAAGTCAGCCTCAGCTTGCCGTTTTCAGCCTTGGCATGATTGTAAAGGACATCAGGATTCATCGAGTCGTACTGATAGCCGTGAAGCGCGCCCCACCACAATTCGGCACGGTTTATGTTCTTGGCAAAGCCCACGCCGTTAACCTTATCCATCGGCTGACCTTCGTTCTTCATTCTCGCCTTCTCTGCCTCTACTTTCTGCTTGCCGTAAAGTCCGGGAAGCAAAGTTATCAGCTTCTCCGGAAGGACGGCGCGCGACGGAAGTTCATCGCCTGTGTAGACGGCGATATCTGCCACCGGACGGCCGTACTGAAGCATCGTCTGGCATCGCGCAGCATAGAGGCTCAAGGCTGGTGCGCCGAGAGTCCACCATGTGTTGTCGCGCTGGAAGTAGAAGCCAATGCCATCGAGCGTCATTCCCGGCTTGCGGTCGAGCCACGGATTGTGGGTATAGACGTGATAGAACAGCTTGTTTATGCCGAGCGAGAAGTTGCAGTCGAGCAGCGACTTGACCGTTGCCGGAGTCTCATCCCAATGTCCGCGAAGCTGCGTGAAGCCCTCGGCCTGCACTATGTTCTTTCCGTAAATGTGCGCTCCGCTTATGGCATCGAGCATATCGTTTGGCTTGTCGTGCGTCGGACTCTGAAGCCAGAACTCTCCCATCGGTCTGTCGCTAACCGAATAATGCAGAAGTCCGTCGCTCATCATCGTCGGAGCAACGCACTCGGTACTCAGTTCGCAATTGTATTTTTCCGCCTCGGCCTTTGCTGTCTTGAAGAACACATCGACGATGAGTTCGCTTATCGTCTTTCGCACATCGCGCAGCACCTGCTCGCTCTTCTCGTGGCTCTCTACCGGCACGCCTGCCATAACGGGCAGATACGGCATAAGGTCGTAGCCTCTTCTCGCCTTGAACTCGCGGGAAAAATTCGCGCTCCAGTTTTGCGATCCGCACTCCCAGCTGTCAACGTGCATTCGGGTTATTACGCGGCGCGCCACGGCTTTGTCTACATGGTTGTATATTGCGCCGAACCAGCCGTCAATCTGTTTCTTAACGGCAGACGGGCTGAACTTATCACATTCCAGACCTCTTCCGCCGCCTGCCGTAGCATTCTCGTGTCCGGTAGATGTGTGGCCTATGCGGATGATTCGCCAGCATCCTTTAGGCAGAGGCGGATTCTTAAGCGTCCCGTCTGCCGAAAGGCACGAAGTTAGGTCGATAATATCTTTTGTCTGAACAAAATTCGATGGCTTGGCAGATTTGTCTGCATCTATTCGCCACACAAGTCCGCTCTTGCCCTGCCATTGGTCTATGCTCGCGTTCCGACGGAGCACGATGTTCTTCAGTTTCAGATTCGGTTTCCACTTGGCGGCATCGAGGCTCTCGCTTCCCGGCTCAGAGCCTTCGGGCGTCCATGTAAAGCGGAAGTAGCGCGCCGTCGTTTCGGGCACGGCAAAGGTGTAGCTGAAATCGGAATCCTGCCATCCGCTGCGTGGCGGAACAAACTCCTTAACCTTGGTAAAGGTTACGCCGTCGTTGCTGGCAAGCATCGTCATTCTTAACGGTTGCATATTTCGTACCGATGGCGTGATGTCAACACTCCGTACCGTGAAATCCTTTTCGTATTCGAGCTGAATGTAACAGCTTCCGGTGGCGCGGAATGTTCCGTTGTTAAGAGTAACGCCGACCGAGTATGTCTTTCGGCATGGCATGGTGTCGGTAGCTTCCTGCATCTGCACAGGAATTGCAAGCACCTTTATATCTTCGTAATATCCTTTGTAGCTCTCTGGCTTAGGCAGCCTTATTTGCTTTATGGCATTCTTGCCGCGGCCGACGATAGTATCAGCCGACACAATCTTCTGCATGCTTTCCTCGGGCTTTATCCACGGGCCGCCGGCAAGGGCGAATCCGTCGCTTACATGAATGCCGAGCTGGAGTCCGTTTCTGTCGGCCTCGGCAACGCTGTGCCCAATCATCTTCCACCATTCTTCAGACAGTTGCTGCGCCCTGCCCTCGTATTCGGGACGGCGGTCGGTGCCGTAGATTGGCATCAGGTAGCATCCGCCAAGTCCGGCCTGCTTCATTGCCTCTATATCGGCAGTTATCCCTTCCTTGCTCACCGCTCCGTACATCCAGTACCAGAAGCACCACGGCAACGACTCGCCCGACGGCGAGCTGAACTGCTTGTACAACTGTGCCTTTGTCTGCGCATTTATCGGCATAATCTCGCCAAAGCCAATAAGCACAGCCAGCACGACCTTAAAAATATTTATTTTCATCAACTTAAAGAATTTACCTATTTTGCAAAAATAAGCATAATTAGCTTAACAACAAGTAATATGTACGTTTTTTTGTACGATGTACAGCCGTTTTAAAGATGGCAGCATGACGTTCTTTTTAACAATTCATCTCTCGATGTTGCAGTTGCGCACGACAATGGGGCCTGCCTGCCGATGCTTTGCTTTTTCAAAATAGCGAATATCAGCCAATCGCCACATTTTCGATGTTGCGTGTTTCCTTGCTGAAGTTCATGCCTATGCGGATTATCTTCTGACCGTTTAGTTCGAAAGGAAGGGTGTAATTCTTGTCTTCAATCTGCGCAAGTGCTTCCTCGGCCGTGCCGTCAAGCTTGAATTCCATGACGTAGCAAAACTTCGGAGTCTGGAGCACAAGGTCGATACGTCCCTCGCTTGTCATATATTCAGCCTGAACATACTGGCCGGCAAGCTTGCTTACTATCCAGATTACGTTCTGATAATGATTCTCCAAATCCTTGATGAGCATGTATGGAGTGTCGGCAAAGAGCGCACGGAGACGCTTTACGAACTGCTCGGTATTGCCGGCGCGGAGGTCAAGCACAAAATTCTTCAGGTCGAAGGCCGACTTGCTCCGCTCTTTCGATATGTACCACGGCAAAAGGAATTTGGTGAAGCCGATATTCACTTCCTCGTTAGGGAAGCCGAGCGTATATTCGCCAAACTCCGGGTCGTAGTCCTTTATGGTTAGATAACCGCTCTGATAGATGACAGGTATCGGGTCTTTGGATGTTGAGTCGATGCTGTTTAGTGTGTCGGCATCGGCCTTGGCGTTTGCCATCGCCTCAAGATTATAGTCGTCGCGCTGGAGGAGTTCAACGAGATAAGTCGGCGTGCCTGTCTCGAACCAGTAGCTGCCGAAATCCATAGAATCAAGCGCATTAAGCACGCTAAACGGATTATACATTCCGGTAGAATTCTCGCGAAAATGATATCCGTCGTACATCCGTTTCATATTTGCAAAAGCCTCGTCGTATGTCATTCCGCAGGTGTCGGCAAGACGCTCGACATGCTTGGCAAGCGTTGTCTTTATCTCGGTTTCCGTCAGACCGCACATCTCAACATATCGTCTGTCCATCGATATGTCTTTCAGATTGTTGAGGTCGCTGAAAACGCTCACCTTGCCAAACTTCGTTACGCCTGTCAGAAGCGCGAAACGGATGCAGCCATCCTTGCTCTTCAAAGCGCCATAGAATCCTTTGAGAGTGCTGCGGAACTCATCTTGCAGTTCTTCGTTGCCTATGGCCTGAAGCATCGGCTTGTCATATTCGTCTACAAGGATCACAACACCACGGCCGGTCTTGTCGTATGCACGTTGAATGACGTTCTCAAATCTCATTCCAAGAGGAAGGTCTTTTCTTGCACAATCAAACTCTTGCTCCCACTCCGAGAGGGAATTGTCAAGTTTCTTGTCAAGCACTTCCTTTGAATCGTATCTGTTTGTATTCAAATCCAGATGCAGCACAGGATGCTTTGCCCAGTCAATATCGGGCTTGTCGGCAATGGCAAGCCCTTCGAACAACTCGCGCTTTCCGTCAAAAACCGCATGAATGGTAGACATCAGCAACGACTTGCCAAAGCGACGCGGACGAGACAGAAAATAATATTTTCCGCCCGCTATCAAATTGTATATAAATTCTGTCTTATCAACATAAAGATATCCACTTTTACGAAGACTTTCAAAGTCCTGCAAACCAATTGGCAATGTCTTCAGCTGTTCCATACCATACGAGTTTTCTGAATTTTCGACAAATATACGACATAAGAGAGTAAAGACAAAATTATTTTTGACTATCTTTGTCAGCAAATTCAACAATAAATTTAAACTGATAAAAGCATATATCTATGAGACTAAACGGAAGACGCGAAAGCAACAACGTTGACGACCGTCGCGGCAAGGGTGGCGGAAAGGCTGGATTAGCCGGAATTGGCGGAATTATTGCCATCGTTGTAATAACCCTGCTCTCGGGCGGAGACCTTTCGACTGTATTTCAGAATCTTTCGCAAAGCGGAGCGCTGAGCGGAGGAGAGGCAACCGAGCAGACTTATCAGCCTACGGCCGAGGAAGAAGAACTTGCCAAGTTCTCAAAGCAGATTCTGGCTTCTACCGAGGACATCTGGACCGAGGAGTTCAAGAAGATGGGCAAGACTTATCAGGCTCCAAAGATGGTGCTCTTCACCAACGCCGTCGAGAGCGGATGCGGAAACGCAACCTCGTCAACAGGTCCGTTCTACTGCTCGGCCGACCAGACTGTATATATCGACTTGTCGTTCTTCTCAACCATGAAGAAGACGCTCGGAGCCGACGGCGACTTTGCCTATGCCTACGTCATAGCGCACGAGGTGGGACATCACGTTCAGTATCTTCTCGGCGACTTACAGAAGGCGCACCAGCAGATGAGCCGCGTCAGCGAGAAAGAGGCAAACAAAATAAGCGTGCGCCTCGAGCTTCAGGCCGATTTCTATGCCGGAGTGTGGGGACATCTTGAGAACAAGCGATTCAAGTCGCTCGAAGACGGCGACATCGAGGAGGCTCTCAATACGGCATCCAAGATTGGCGACGACTATCTGCAAAAGAAGCACCAGGGCTACACGGTTCCCGAGAGTTTCAACCACGGTCGCGCCGACCAGCGATACAAATGGCTGAAGAAGGGGCTCACGACCGGCGACTTCACGCTCGGCGACACATTCTCACCAAACTATAACGACCTTTAATTAAAAGGTCGTTTTTTTGTTGGCTTAGCCGAAGCTCTGCAAATTACAGATTTGTTCGGGTTTCGTTCGGGATGCGTTCGGGTTTTGATTTTCTTACCAGCCCTGCCTGAAATTCTGTGCTCTACCTATGGTCGAGCGGCAAATTCCCGTTTTTTTCTCAGTCGAATTGCAAATTCGGCTGAACTGGGGAAACTTATCTTCATTTACAAATCGCAAGAATTATAAACATTACGAGAAGAACAAAAGGTGGTATTATAATCCACATACACAAGCGATTCCATTTCTTATGATATTTTGGCAACCGTGAATAAACTTTGTTATACTGGCGTATTGTATCGGATTTATACCCCAATCTAAAATATTCAATTAATGAGAACACATTACCCAACATTAATATATTTGCAAAACTCATCCGGCTTAAATTTAGCACATGATACAATACAAAATCAATATCGATAACACAAATCAATACAACAAAATAGTTTAGTGTTTTCACATTTGCATTTACATCATAAAAACTACCTGTTCTATTTTGTCTGGAATAATAATCCAATTTGCTTTTTAAAAGCGCTTTATTATTATAAAACAAAGATGCAACCTTATACAAAAAGCCATATTTAATTTTTGCTTTATGTATTTCAAACTTATTTATTTGCTGATATAACACAAATAAATAGATATAGTAATATCGTTCAACTTTATTTTTTTGCATGTCCTTATTTCTATAATTCATTTAACAAATAGTCTACAGTATCTCCGGCTAAATTATAACAACGTATCGCCTTGCTCAGAAACTCATTATATCTGTACTTGGCACAGAGGACTTCATCGTCGTAAGTACAAATGCGTCGGGATATTCCTTGCAGAGCCTTTCATATTCCTTGTTCCAAGCGTCGTTACCAAAGGTACAAGCGTAGTACATTTCGTACAACATTATTGTCATCATGGCTTTTACATAAGGCTGATTAGATTTGTAATTGGTAATGACTGCGGATTCAAACGACTCTTTATTCATTTTCAAAAGGTCATCAAATACCGTTTTGTTTTTTCTGATGTACTGGTTTATACGTTCAAATGCCAGTTTTACACATTTTACCTCACCCTCTTTATCTCCATCAAGACGGCATTGCATGGCATTTAACTTACACTTTAAAAGTCCCGGAACAGGATAGACCTCGTTTGAAGAGCAAATTTCGCTGTTGCCAAACTCGATACATTCTTTATATCGCTTTGCCACCGAAAGGATGCGAAGTTTTGTCATTATGGGGTTTGGCACAACACCATGAGCAATAAGAGTGTCGCATATTTCAACGCAACGGTCTACATCCTTGTCTTTGGGCGTATAATCAGCCTTGGCGAACTGTGCCTGCATGTTCTCGCTTAGTATTACCTGCGTAATTGAGTCCAGTTCGTGGTTTAACGATGATTCATTAAAAGTGTTGTCTACCTTCGCATGACAAGCCGACAACAGAAAAGCTGTCATGCAAAACAATATTTGAAAAGTCTTCATCATTATGCTTTTTTATTTTTTCTTCGTAAGTATAAACTTGTCGCCGTACATATTCCACGAAAGGGGCAGGGTTAGGTTGAAGTTTTTCTCGGCGATGAACTTCTGCTGAGTAGTGATGCGCGAGAGGTCGGAATGGGCGGCCTCCTTCTTCATTACTATTGTGCGAGCTGCCAGAAAGGTGTTGAGCCATTCCGTTTCATCACCCTTCTTTGACGGCGGATTCGACTTTGCCAACGCTGCCCGACGGATGCCGCCGAAGCTGTCCTCACTTTCGCCCGGACCGTGAACAACCAGCGCATCGTAGTAAATAAATGCGCCTAGTATGCTAAGATCATCTTTTTCGGCATAATACATAGCTGGATTGTAATACATGGCATTAAGAACGGAATCTTGAGCCGCTATCATCTCGGCATCCTTTGATGCTGTTTTCCAATCCCTTACATAAGCATCGCCAAGACCTTCGTGCGAGTCCGAGCCGTTTACTTTTTCGAGGGCGGGAATGTATTTTTTCAGCGGATTGTTTTTGGGCTTTAATGCAACATAACGCTTCACCACCTCAATCATATCGCCTGTTCCCGAAGTAAAGCCAATGACGCCTGCCGTATATCCGCGTCCATCGCCAATATCCTCGATATAAGCATATTGCGCATTAAAGTCGAGCGATGAATTCTCGGCAGAAGATACAAGGCAGAAGAATACGGTTCGCGTATCTTGCGCTATTTCTGCGCTTATAGTCTGTGGCTGCGCGCTACAGAACGATGACAATGCCAGAAAAGATATTAGAAAAAAAGTCTTAACCATTTTGTAAAGTTTTAAGATACCGCAAAGTTAATAATTTTGTAAACAAACAGCAATTTTATCTGCGCTAATATTTTGGGATTTCGTAATCGCCTCGAAATTCTGTTTTGTCTGCAATTAAAAAAACAAGAGCGGAAAAACGAAAGGTGCTATCCTTTGTTTTTCCGCTCTGTTGCTTATTATGCAAGACAGTACAACATTACTACTGTTTATTGCATGAGATGTAATTAATATGTCAATTATAAATTAGGCGATGGTAACATAAAAAGAGATGTAAAAAACAAGCCAGCCGAACCTATTACATAGGAAATAACTATAATTGTTCCAATCTTTTTATGCCTTGGCGATTCATTTTTGAATTCATCCTCAATAGCCTTCCATTTCTTTTTGTTATAAAACAATAAGAAATGAAGTATTGAAAAAGTAATAAAAATAATAAAAGGTCTGTAACCACCCACCACATTTAATTTAAAATCATATAATTTAGAAGATTCTATCAACATTATTATTGTTAGTAACTGATAAAAATGAACTAACATCAAGGTCATTATGACATTGAATATAGGTGTATCATCACTAAAATGATACAACCTATATATCAAATATCTATAAAATTTACATAATGGCAACATATTTAATCTTCCTTTATATCTAAACAATAATTCCAGAAACCACAAACATCAGCAAGGTAATAAGCTCCCCCAACAGCCCAACCAATTGGTCCACCATACAGACATCCAACACCTACAATAAAATCGGCTCCAGCTTTTATATAACGTCTGTTTCTATCAGGTCTGTCATTTTTGTATGCATCATAAGCATAAAGGCCGGACGTTACCATCGTTAATGCAAAGCCTGCTTTTCCTGCAACTTTCAAAGTTTTATACAGCCCTGTAGTTCCACAGCCACCGCTCTTGGTCAACATGAAAGCCTGTTGTTTTGGACTATTTTTTCCAAGTTTATTAAACTGCCGCCATGTCAGACCATATTTAGAATAAGCACAATAGGCCATTCCTTGTTCCTGCATACCACAATTTATACCAATTACGCTACCATTGAATGCATTTATGCGTGATAAAGCCTTATTTAATTCTTTCGAAGATTCTGGTGCTGCATAAAACGAAATGGCTCTACAGCTTCCTATTATTTCCGTAGGATCGTTTTCTGAGACCGAGAATACATTATAGTCGATACTGTATTTGTTGCCATTTCTGCGAATATGGCTAAGAAAATACTCATCATCAATATGTACTTCACAATCACTTGTTTTCAATTCTCCAGTATACCCTAAAGTTTGCAATATATCACGAATCGTAGCAGGGTCTTCTGTATGCCACATATCCATACCGTTCGGATCAATAGCATTTACTGGATTATTGCCACAATACGCATACGGACTTATATTGTAATAACTTTCACAATGAGGGTCGAGCGATGTAAACATAGGCAAAAAGGCATCGTAGTTTCGTGCGCCATAGTCGTACCAATCGAGGCCATGGGTGCGGTCGAGTTCCTTGCCGTTATACTTGTAGGGCTGCAAGTCGTCGCCGCTGTTGTATACCGTGGTGCTAAACACTCCGCCAAATGGGTAGTAGTTCGTTACCTGCTTTACATTTCCGCCTTCGTCTATCACAGCGCGGTTGTTACCAAGATGGTCTTGCGTGTAATAGTTATAAGACAACACTTTGTAAAGGGCAGATGCCTCCGCTGTTTCCTGAACAGGTTCTATAGGACGTATAGGGGAGAACGGATTTACTGGTTCATAAATGCTCTCGCCAACAGGTGCTGTATCATCGTCAGGCTCTGGAAACAGAGGCAATACTGGGTCGCCTGGAGTTATTGGATCTAACGGCCAGACTGGGTCTGGATCAGTATCTATAGGCACTACAGGTGTATCAAGGTTTCCGTTTCTGCCTGATGACATTGAGAACAGCATCATTCGGCTCTTGGCATTTGCCTCGGCTGCCTTTTCTGTCATTATGGCAAATCCACCCGGATAAAGCACCTTATCAAGCTTGCCGTTCTCGTAGATAAAGCTGCCGTGATAGTCGGTCTTGTCCTCAGAGAGGAAGTCGTCATCCTTCAGATTATCATTGCTGTTAAGGGCTACGGTTATGCCGTCAATAGCAGTCTTGTGCGTGGTGCGCAGTTTCTCGCCCGTGCTCGAATAGACGTACTCAGTTGTGTTTCCGTTGGTAAACACAATCTTGCGCGGACAGCCGTAGTTGTCGTAGTCTATGCGCGCAATGCCCTTGTTGGCATCGGCAGAGAGCGAACCGTTACCGTTAAACCAATACTCCTGTCCCGAGCCGTCGACATCGACAAAGTTGGCAGAGCCTTTGTAGTTGGTCTCGGCAGCATAGTCGGTAATGCCGTAGAGGGCGTTTCCGTCGAGCTTTATCTTCAGGTCGTCAACCAAGCCGTAGCTGCCGTCGTTCAGCATTCCGTAACGCTTCATGCGGTAGATAGAGCCGTTGGCGTTATAGGTTATGCCCTTCTCGCTGAAACGGTCGGCATTCTGGCTCATGTCGTCGCCCTCGCCGTAGATGGCAGAAGTAAGGCGGTTCAGTCCGTCGTAGCTGAACTTATATCCGCTTTTTGCAGCCGACGCGCCGTTCTGCCACTGCATGCTGCTTATGTTGCCGTTGTAGCATGGCGTGCCTATGCCGTCGGTATAGTGCAGCGTCTCGCTAAACTCCCTTGAAGATATAGAGGTTACCCAGTTGCGTATGTTATAGGCGTAATCAACATCACCAGCACTTCCGCTGCGCCTTACCTTAAGCAGGCGCCCAAGGTCGTCGTAGGTATTCTCGGCTATGCGGTGCGCGCTTTCTTCGCCGTTCATTCTGAGGTCGATGCTCTGGAGTTTGTCGTTGTACTGGTTGTATGCGTAGGTGTATTCGGCAGAACCTTCAATATCGCCGTTGGCGTTGTATTCGGTAGTGCTTACAACCTTAGGGTTGTTTGTAAATGTATACGACATACTTGCCTCCTGCATTCCGCCATCGAGATGCGTGCCGAACGTGCGGACGGCACGACCCTTAGCATCATAGTACACCGAGCCGTAAAGATACTCCCCATTGGATGTGCGTACTATGCTGCCTGTCGGCAAGCCCACGGCACATGCGCCGCTGGCACTCGCCATCTTCTGCTGCCAGTTTGACTTCTTGAACATTTCGGTTGCAAGATAGTCATAATTATCGTAATAATTAACAACTTCGGCTGCAAATTTATTCATAGTTGCTCCACTTATTCCGTAGCCGCCAATCTGGTACTTTGTACCGGTTTTACCGAACTCAGCTATAGGCAGTGCGTACTGACAGCCATTTCCATAGTCGCACGACTCGCATACACCCTGCACGGCAAGGCGTCCGAGGCGGTCGTAGAACATGAAGCGGTACAATCCTTTCTCGCGCAAGTTAGCATCGCGCATATAGGTTAGGCGGTCTGCCTTGTCGTACCAGTACTGTATGTAATCGCTGCCAGGCAGAATTTTCTTCACCACACGTCCGCGCTCGTCGTAGCGGTACTCGTAGGCATACTTAGCCTTGTAGTTTACATTGTCCTTGCTGCCGTGGTTTTTGTCGTACTCTGCCTGTTCCTTGTGGTTGGCATACTGATATTCGGGTGAGAGAACGTAGCGCAGCTGACCAAGGTTATTGTAGACAAAGTATGTATCGTTGTTGCCGTTGCGGCGTTCCAATATCTTTTGACCTTGGAAATTGGTAAACACAACAAGCGATTTTCCATCTTCGTCTATAGACTCAGACACAAGCAGTTTGTCTGCCGGATAATATCCATTTTGCTTTAAAGACTTGCTGTTGGCATAATAGTATTTCACTTCTTTTGCCGAGTTCATTCTCACCTTGTTCTGAACAGGATGGTCTTTCCAGTCTTGTCCTTCGCCATTTACCGTTACGCAATCTTTTGTATATTCGTAATCTCTATAAGGCTTTCCGTCGGTATAAGTTTGAGACGCCATGCTTTCAACATCACGTTGCATCAAATTCAATACTGGAGCATCTGTTGTGAAAGGAAGCCATTCTTTTACTGGATTATTACAAGCATCATATTCCATGAAGTTCTGGAGCATCTGTCCGTTGTTTCCTGTTGATGCAACAGAAATATCACGTCCAAGTCCGTCAACAAATCTATAGTTTAATACAGACTTGCTCTTATCCTCAGACAAGAATGTTTCATTTTTTACATAACTGTGACAGAGCGTTGCCTTTGCATTGTTATTGTAGTATGTGTATCTCTGAAGTGTTTTTCCGTCGCTGTCTCGAATTTCTGACAGGCGATTGCTTCGGTCGTATAAATACAGAATTTTTACTCCAGAAGGTGATATTTCGTTTTTCTTTCCAACCAACGGAACATAATTATATAGTGAAACAAACGGACTTGCATTTACTATTTTCCCTTTTAGGTTGAGAAGTTCCATGTAAGAAATGCTGTTCGCTTTTGCCACACTTTGAAGAGTGCCGATGCCGACAGCACTTTTCACATCGTCATACGATGTTCCATTTACAACAGCGATAGGCAACTGATTATTGTAACCCCACAGATATACAGTCTTTTGTCCGTCCAGACTTGTTGTTTCGCAAATATTTCCTGATTCATCATATCTCAAATCCAGTTGTTTTCTTAGCTCGCTTTCTCCTATGGAACTTGAAACAGAAGCCAATTGTAATCTCTTGGTATTCAAATCGAAATTATACTCATTCACAAATGTTGAAATAAGCGTATCGTTCTTACTCGTTTCCTCTTTCATCACCAAGTCACAATAGTTGTTCTGATACAGATTTGAGGCTGTAATATCGGAAGGAAGGTTAAACGGATATGTGTATTTTTTCTTCAATATACTTCCGTCGCTGCACTCTGTTAGCACCTCAACAGGCTTTAATGTTCTATACTGAGAATCGTAGACAAAGGTTTGCTTTTCGTAGACCTTATCTTCGCTGTTTCTCTTCGTGATGTTTGTCAGTACACGGAAAGATGGAAATGCGTATGTGTTGTAATACTTGTAGGACATGTTATAACTGTCTCTATCTGCATATGGCAAATAATCTTTCGCACCTTGGCATATAACAACTTCCACATCCTCCTTTGAAACTCGAACACCTGTCCTGATTTTGTTCATGTATACTTCTTTGTATGCGTAGGTAACAGACGTTTTAGTTCCAGCAATATCAGTCTTCTCGCTTACCAATAATGGAGAAACAGGTCCCTCATCACAGTTGTATAAACCAGAATAGAAACGGGGGTATTCTCCGTTTTCGTAATCACATCCGGTGTTATCCCTGTCGTTTATATAATGACTTTCTTTGCATCCTGTATATTTGCCTTTATCATCATAATAGGTCCTTTTTACTGTCTCATAAAAGACAGGAAAGTTATTCCATCCAACCAAACTAAGCATTGGATTTGTTTGGCAAACCTTATGATATTCACTCCAACTATTGGTAAAATGTCCAAGGTTACTTCCTCCCCAGTAATAATAAAGATAATCATCTATATAATTAAACAAGTCTTCATCAATAGACATTGAAACCTGTCCATTGGAATAAGTAAAGTCTTCCTTGTTTAATGTGGTATTGTTGTCTTTATGCGTTATACTCTTTACTCTAATACCTCCGCATAGTTCACTTGCCTTATTTTGTTCATATTCAAAACAACTTGTCCCGCCTGTCGGATAAGTGATTTCTTTTAATATGCCATTCTGGATAAACCTGTAGTCTGGCTCACGTTTTGTACCTTGTTCTTTATATTTTGCTACCGTATAATCTTTAGGAATAAATGTCCGTGATTTCGTACCATTATAGTATCCCCAATAGTCTTCCGTACAATACCAAGTTTCAAGGTCCTGCACGTTCTTTAATGCAGGCAGTGGATTCAAATCATAATTGAATCTATATACTTCAGCCTGCGCCAAATCTGTTCCATAAACTTTTACAGAATCCAAAAGCATTCTATAGTTTTTCTTGGAATCACCCAAATAGCCATTGTTGCAAAAATCTACATTTTTAACAACGTCACCAATTGAATTTCTTATATTTATTGAATTAAGACGTTCTTCCTGTCGATCTAAACGATTTGACAGATAATTAAACGTGGCTACATTGTTTTGCCATTTTATCGACGTTAATAATGGAACAGTATAATCTATTGTTGTTTTAATCAAATCCTGTCCGTAATCATCCAAAATTCTATTTCCCCATGGCTCTAATTTCTTTCCGACATGTTGATATTCAGACAATAATAGTACCTGATAATTAGAAGTTTTTGCATATTCAAAAATTATTGTATCTCTTTTTGATGGAGTTACAATCTTAGTCAAATACAATGACGACGTGTGGTATTTTCCAACTCCTACACTTGGTCTGATATATTCCGTTTCTGGCTCTTGAAAATAGTATTCAGTTCCATCAGAATCAGTAATTTTATAACCAGAATTTGAATGTCCAATATATGTTGGTTTTGGAGACAGTTCCTCCATTTTTAAGGGTGTATAAGGAATTGGAGTAAACTGCATGTTTTCATAGTTCAGTCTGAAACTTCCTGTCTTTCCTGCAAAATTATACACATACTTGTCCGACTGTGTGTCTATTCTTCCGTTTCCAGATATGAGGTCGCTCATCTCATTATAAAATGCACCACCATTATCATTCCACAATTTATCATAAACTTCGTCTTCCGACTTTAGGTAATATTCCGCATCGGTATCATCTATTCCCAATACTGAAAATCCTATTGCGCCACCTGCGTTCAGAGTCCAGCCAAGACCTACTGGGGTTGCAATGTCGTCAACCTTTATTCCTGAAGCATGATACGATATAGAGATTGGGACTTGAATGCCGTCACACTCAATCGTATATATTGGCACTTGAATTTCAGGAATACCTGTAGCAGGACTTACAGGGTATTCGGTATACTTAAACAGCGAGGCTGTTTGTGGTGATTGCGGTACTATTTTCTCTACCGCGGTATTTTGATTATATATTGTTTGTGCAGACAAGAAAGATACAACACAAAACAATACAAAAGTCGATATGAATCTTTTCATCTGTTTTTACATCTTAACTTTAACAATCTTGCTTTGTCCGTTCACAATGGTGTGCAGCATCACGCTGCCGTTAGGGGCACATTTTAGCGTCAGGTGCTCTGTGTATGTTCCCTCGGGCTGCGAGCCGTGGCTTACCGAAGATATCAGTCGGCTGTTGGAATCGTAGACACAGAACAACACGCTTCCACTCTCGCTCAAGGTGTAGCTGAAACTTATTGACTTGCCGTCCGCTCCGCTCTCAATGTCAGATAGTTCAACAGGGAATTTGTCCGCCGCATCGCCGCTCGGATTTCCGTCTGCGTTTTCTGCAAGCTGTTCGCGCACGCGCTCGTTATCCTTGTCGGGCTGAAGCGTTGCCTTCTGCTCGTCGGGAAGGAACATGTAAGTCATGCTGCTGTACGGCTCTGTACCGTCTGCCGTGATGCGGCTGTAACTGACACTCTCCATTACAGGATAGCGGTAGCCTGCCATGTACCAGCGGTATCTGTCCTCGGTCATGCCTGCTGAAATACTGTCGATAGCAGCCTTTATCGAGTCTTCGCTGTCGTACAATCTGATTCCACCGCTCTGCGAAACGACTGGTGTCTTGCGTCTGAACTCGACGTGCTGATGGGTGCGGACGATGTTGCGGAGCGTGTCGTTTCCGTTTACCAGAACACCCTTGGCATCGGCAACGGTGTAGCTCTTGCCCCATACGAAAAGTGCGAGGCGGTCGGAATAAACGCCCTTACCACAATAATATCCGCCGATGCTATCGCCGTAGACGAACGGATATTTCAAGACTGGTTGACCGTTTAGGTAATCGAGCCTTGTCGTACGGTTCTCGAAGCCGTTGTTCATAAGGCTGTCGCCCTTCATGCTGTAGTGATAAAGGTTGTGATTTTCGAGGCAGGTTATTGCCCCATTCTCAGCGCTTACCGTTAGTTTGCACTCTTTTCCGTTCGATACGCAGCCGTCGTACTCCCAGATACAGTTCTCTCCCTTGCTTCCAGGGTCGACATAAGGCACGCGAAGCCGCGTAATCTCGTCGCCGCCACGGTAGCTGTTCAGCGGCTTGGTAATGGTCTGCGCACTCGTATGATGCGCACAGACGAGGCTGCAAAGCAACGCACTACATGCAAGCCTCAGTTGTAGTTTTTGTTTATTCATAAATATTTAAAAATAGTGATTTTGCAAATGTAAGATTGAAAAGACTCGCCGCATTACTGAACACGGCTGACAATACAGGCTATACGCCTTATGTGTTTCCCATAAAAGCATGAGAAACTCCAATTGTCATAATCATTTTTCTTTAATCTATAGTGTTTAAGGCGGCAGCTTCTTATCGGAGTGTTTCAGGCAATCAGCACGGGCATCACGGCAAAGAAAAAGCGCAAGTGAACGCTTATCTTTGTCGTGAGGCCGTAGGAAATGCCTGAAATCCCAGATAAGTTCCACCCGCGCTATAGCGCAGGCGTAACTATTATCTCGGGATTTCTATGTCAATGAAGTTTCCTACGTTTCACGACAATTCCGAAAATAGCTAACGCTAATTTTAATCCATAAGTATGAGAAAGAAATTTTTAGGTTTACTTTCTATTGCGGTTGCAAAAATAAGAAAAGTTTCTCAAAACGCAATATTTCTGTTCTTTATTTACAGCAACTTTGTACTATTCTACGTACATTCAGCATTTTATAAACGACTGGCACTTTATTTGGGAGGGAGGAGCAACGGTTTCCCAACAGAGTTTCATATTAAACCAAATTGCTACATTGGCAATTACCTATTAAGAGTTAACCTATTCCAATTCTCTACCATTAGTCTACCCTTATAAACACTTCCCAGTATCTTCCGGCTTACTTGGATGTACCTTAAATCTACCTTCCGTCTTGCTTCCATCTTGCTACCTTCTTCCTTCCTTCTTCCTTCCCACAATTTTGTATTTACCAAAAGAATATTTTTCACACAAATTATTACAAATTCAAAACTTTCAATTTTCAAATTTCAAGTTTCAGAATTACATCAATATACGCTTCGTCGAACTTTCCCCCTTGCTACCATCTTGCTATCCTCTTGCTACCCCCTTGCTATCGGCTTACTTCAATTCCTCCTGTCAATCGAATTCAGAATTTTCAACACTCCCCTCAGCTTTCCCATCATCTATCCTGCGTACATCCTACATATACCGAACATATACTCTACATATACCCAACATATACCCTACATATAGCCAACATATAGCTTACATATACCTTACATATAGCTTACATATAGCTTGCATATAGCTTGCATATAGTTTTCCTATACCTTGACACCATTTTGTATTTACCAAAAGACAAATTAGTGCTCTTTTTCTACAATTTGGGCTACCCATCGTATACCTTGCGTATATCTTCCTTCTATCTTCCTACGACGTTCCTACGACGTTCGAACAATTTCTGACGAAATTGTTCGTTACGACTCCTAAGTTGTCAATCGTGAATTGCCTCAGAATTTTCAACTTTCTCTAATTATGAAAGCAATTTTGAATTATGAATTCTGAATTGTTAATTTTCAATTGTCTGAATTTTTCAACTTTCAACTCTCAAATTTCAACTCCCGAATTGTTAATTCAAAAAAGACACACAAAATAACCCAATATAGACAATAAGGTACGAGCACAAAACAAAAGAAAGCACCTACAATCACTTGCAAGCGCTTCCACATCATTCTTAATACCTAACAGCATTGATCATTTTAGCTATCCTTTCTTTTAACCTAAAAGAAATATCTTAATTTTGATAATAATCTGTTTTGCTCTACAAAAGTATGTATTACTTTTGGAATATCCAAAAAAAAGTTAAAAAAAATGATAAGTTAGCTAAAAAATCTACGCACACGTTACCATTATACAAACTGATAACCATGATATTAAAAAATTTCGCAGGATTTAAAGCCACTTACAAATAAAAAGCACTAACTTTGCAGCATGGAAGATAATTTTGACATCAGAAATGAGTCTTTAACACCCAAGGAAAAGGAGTTTGAAAAAGCCCTCCGACCACTACAGTTCAGCGACTTTAACGGACAGCAGAAAGTAGTGGAGAATCTGGACATCTTCGTGCAGGCGGCAAAGATGCGAGGCGAGCCTCTCGACCACACGCTGCTGCACGGCCCTCCGGGACTTGGAAAGACTACCCTGAGCAACATCATAGCCAACGAGCTTGGCGTAAACATGAAGATAACATCGGGCCCCGTGCTCGACAAGCCGGGCGACCTTGCCGGAATACTGACATCATTGGAGCCTAACGACGTGCTGTTCATCGACGAGATTCACCGCCTCAGCCCCGTAGTTGAGGAATATCTGTACTCGGCTATGGAAGACTATCGGATAGACATAATGATAGACAAAGGTCCGTCGGCCAGAAGCATTCAGATAGACCTGAACCCGTTCACGCTTGTGGGCGCAACAACACGCAGCGGAGCACTTACCGCCCCTCTTCGCGCCCGATTCGGCATAAACCTGCATCTTGAGTATTACGACAACGACGTGATTACCAAAATCATAAGCCGCTCGGCAAGGCTGCTCAACGTTGAATGTGATATTGAGGCGGCCGGCGAGATTGCAAGCCGAAGCCGAGGCACGCCGCGTATTGCCAACTCGCTGCTGAGAAGAGTACGCGACTTTGCCCAGGTTAAGGGCAACGGCAAGATTACAACCGAGGTGGCAAACTACGCTCTGGAAGCGCTTAACATCGACAAATACGGTCTGGACGAGATTGACAACAAGATTCTCTGCACCATCATCGACAAGTTTGGCGGAGGTCCTGTGGGCATAAGCACAATCTCTACCGCCATAGGTGAAGACCCGGGCACGATAGAGGAAGTGTACGAGCCTTTCCTGATAAAGGAGGGATTCATAAAGCGCACGCCGCGCGGACGCGAGGTTACAGAGCTGGCATACAGTCATCTGGGCAAGAGTATTCTGAAACAGAAGCTTCAGAAGGGTCTGTTTGACGACAGCGACTTTTAACAACTAAAAACACGAGTTTATGGTACTAAACTATATATGGGTTGCATTCTTCATAATTGCCTTTGTCATGGGCTTGATACAGCTGTGCTTCATGGGCAATACCGAAGTGTTTCCTGCCATGATGACATCGACCTTCGAGTCGAGCAAGACGGCATTCGAGATTTCGCTCGGACTGACGGGAACGCTCTCGCTCTGGCTGGGCATAATGAAGATTGGCGAGAAGGGAGGCGTGATAAATGTTCTGTCGCGTCTGCTCAGCCCTGTCTTCTGCAAGCTGTTTCCCGATATTCCGAAGGGGCATCCCGTAACCGGAAGCATCTTCATGAACCTTGCAGCCAACATGCTCGGCCTCGACAACGCCGCCACTCCACTCGGTCTTAAGGCAATGGAGGGAATGCAGGAACTCAACCAAAAGAAGGACACGGCAAGCAACTCGATGATTATGTTCCTTGTGCTAAACACATCGGGGCTGACGCTTATCCCTATAAGCATCCTCGTGTATCGCGCGCAGATGGGAGCGGCACAGCCAACCGACATCTTCATCCCTATTCTGCTTGCTACATTCTTCTCGACCATCACCGGAATAGTGATAACCTGTCTGTTTCAGAAGATAAATCTATTTAACCGCACGCTCATGCTCACCCTTGGCGGTCTATGCGCCGCGGTGGGTCTGATAATATGGGGCTTCAGCGGAATGGAGAAGGAGAAGATGCAGGTAATGAGCACACTTATTGCCAACATCTTGCTGTTCAGCATAATAATCAGCTTTATCGTTGCCGGACTGATAAAGAAGATAAACGTTTACGAGACGTTTATCGAGGGTGCGAAGGATGGCTTCAATACTGCCATCCGAATAATTCCGTATCTCGTGGCAATTCTTGTAGGCATCGGCGTTTTCAGGGCATCGGGAGCGATGGACATGCTTATAAAGGGCATAAGCAACACCATAGCCTTCTGCGGCATGAATACCGACTTTGTAGAGGCTCTTCCAACGGCAATAATGAAGCCTCTTAGCGGCAGCGGAGCACGAGGAATGATGATTGATGCCATGCAGACTCACGGCGTAGACTCGTTCGTGGGCAGACTTAGCTGCATTTTCCAGGGCTCTACCGATACCACATTCTACATTCTTGCAGTTTATTTCGGAAGCGTGAGCGTGAAGAATACCCGCCACGCCGTTACATGCGGACTGCTTGCCGACCTTGCCGGAATAATAGCGGCAATATTCATAGCATACGCATTTTTTGGATGATAAAAAATTAGTTTAAAAGAACAAAATGGCAAACTTAAAATCACTTGCTAAAGATACAGCAATATATGGACTAAGCAGCATTGTCGGACGATTTCTCAACTATCTTCTCGTACCGCTCTACACGGCAAAAATCGCAGTAGAGTCGGGCGGATACGGCGTAATTACCAACATATACGCATATACGGCGCTTCTGCTCGTAATCCTTACCTACGGAATGGAGACGACATTCTTCCGCTTTGCAAACAAGGAGGGCGTAGACCCTATGAGGGTTTACTCTACAACGCTTATAAGCGTGGGCGCAACATCGCTCATGTTTGTGGCGTGCGTACTCGCCTTTCTCGACCCTATAGCCGACTTCATGGGCTATTCGGCTCATCGCCACTACGTTGCAATAATGTTCATCTGCGTGGCGATAGATGCCTTCCAATGTATTCCGTTCGCGTTTCTGAGATATCAGAAAAGGCCGATAAAGTTTGCATCTCTCAAGCTTCTGTTCGTCATCATGAACATCCTGCTCAACCTGCTCTACTTTGCATGGTTGCCAGAGTTGTACAAGACTCATCCCGACATCGTGGGACACATATACAATCCAGCCGTGAGCGTTGGATATGCCTTTGCCATAAACCTTCTGTGTACGGCAAGCATAACAGTATGGTTCTGGCCTGAGCTGATAGGCTTCAAGTGGGTGTTCGATGCGCAGCTTTTCAAGAAAATGCTTTCATATTCATGGCCAATCCTCGTTCTCGGCATCGCCGGAATTCTGAACCAGACTGCCGACAAGCTTATTTATCCGATTGCGTGCCCCGGAAGTCAGGGCAAGGTTGAGCTTGGCATCTACGGAGCAGCCGTAAAGATAGCCATGATTATGGCAATGATTACGCAGGCATTCCGCTATGCCTACGAGCCTTTCGTGTTTGGCAAGAGCAAGGAGAAGGACAAGGACAGCCGCGACACTTACGCCAAGGCGATGAAGTACTTCCTTATCTTCACGCTTCTGGCATTCCTTTGCGTAATGCTCTATCTCGATGTGATAAAGCACATTATCGACGAGGGCTATTGGGAAGGTCTGAAGGTTGTTCCGATAGTAATGGTTGCCGAGATTATGATGGGCATCTATTTCAACCTGTCGTTCTGGTACAAGCTGATAGACAAGACTATCTGGGGAGCATACTTCTCGGGCATCGGCTGCATAGTGCTCATAGCCATCAACATCATCTTCATTCCTAAATACGGCTACATGGCTTGTGCATGGGCTGGCGTTGCAGGCTACGGCACGTCAATGGCTCTGTCGTACTTCGTCGGTCAGAAGAAATATCCTATCAACTATCCGTTAAAGGATATTTTCTGCTACGTTGCGCTTACGGCAGCAATATATGCCGCATCGGTTTATGCCGTTCCTTCCAATTGGCACATCGCGGCACGACTGGCATGCAACACGTTGCTTCTGATGGTCTTCATAGCATATCTTGCAAAGAAAGACTTTCCGCTTAAGGCGTTGCCTGTGATTGGCAAGTTCTTTAAGTAATAAACAAAAGACATACAAATACTTATACCATAAAAACATCATGAGGAAATTATTGTTTCTGCTGATTATATTCGTATCTGCATTTGCCAAGGCCGACGAAGGCATGTGGATGCTCAACAACCTGCCGGCTCAGACCGTAAAGCGAATGCAGAGTCTGGGACTGAAACTGACTCCGCAGCAGCTTTACAGCACCAATAGCGGCTCTCTGAAGGATGCCGTGGTCAGCTTTGGCGGATTCTGCACGGGCGTTGTCGTTTCGCCCGAGGGATTGGTGTTTACCAACCACCATTGCGGATTCGAGAGCATACAGCAGCAGAGTAGCGCGGAGCACGACTATATAAAGAACGGATTCGTGTCGCAGTCGTTCGACGAGGAACTGCCAATCGAGAATCTGTTCGTCAGTTTCCTTGTCTCAACGCGCAACATAACTGCCGAGATGAACGAGGCTATAGGCAACTGCAAGAACGAGTTCATGCGCCAGCACATCATCGACTCCATTTCCGTAATAATTCAGCAGAAAGAGGTGGAGCACGACCCTACCCTTCGCGCCGAGATAAGCTCGTACTATCAGGGAAACGAGTTCTATATAAATGTATATCGCGACTATACCGACATCCGTCTTGTCTTCGCTCCGCCGGCATCGGTCGGAAAATTCGGAGGCGAGAGCGACAACTGGATGTGGCCGCGACAGACGGGCGACTTCTCCATCTTCAGAATCTATGCCGACAAGGACAACAATCCTGCCGCCTACAGCAAGGACAACGTGCCGCTGAAGGCCAAGGCATACGCGCCCGTGTCGCTCGACGGATACAACGAAGGCTCGTTCTGCATGACCATCGGCTATCCGGGCGAGACGTGCCGCTATCTGTCGTCTTATGGCATAAAGGAGCGCATGGAATGTCTTAACCAAGTGCTTATCGACATGCGAAGCGTAAAGCAGCAGATATGGCGCAAGCACATGGATGCCAATCCCGTCGTGCGCATAAAGTACGACTCAAAGTACGACATCAGCTCAAACTACTGGAAGAACAGCATTGGCATGAACAACAGCATCAAGGAACTGCACATCATCGAGAAGAAGCAGGCTCTTGAGAAGGAACTGCACGAGTGGATTCTGAGCGACTCAACCCATTCGGAATACTATCGTAACCTTCTGCCAATACTCGGAAAGGCTTACAAGAAGAGGAAAAACGACTATCGCACGCTATTCCTCATAAACGAGGCTTTCTACGAGGGGTCCGACCTTCTGGGCATCGTCTTCACATTATTGAATACCGATTTCAGCAACGACAACGAGAATCTTCAGCAGCAGATAAAGTCGATTGCCGACCGATACAACAACATGGACATCGACACCGATAAGGAGATTTTTGCCGCCATGCTGAAGGAATATGCCGAGCAGGTAAACTACAACGAGGATTATCTGCCCGAGTGCTACAAGCGCATAAAAAAAGATTTCAAGGGCGATTACAACGCCTTTACCAACAGCATCTACGCCGCATCAAACTTCAGCACGATAGACGGTCTGAGAAGACTATTCACAGGCACGCTAAAATGCGATATGAGCAAGGATGCCGCATCTGAAATATGTATAGACATAATGGTCAAGCTGTTCGAGCTTCAGCAGAAAATGGCTATCGCAACCGACATCATAGACAAGAACGAGCGACTTCTGAACCGTTCTATGCGACTGATGCAGAGCGACAGACTGTTCTATTCCGACGCAAACTCAACCATGCGCATGAGCTACGGCGTGGTGGGCGGCTACGAACCTAAAGATGCCATGGTGTTCGGCTACTACTCCACTCCACGCGGAATTATCGAGAAGTTCGAGAACCTCGGTCCTAAGAAGGACGGCAGCGGCGACATGGAATATTTCGTAGAGCCAGAACTGATGAAACTGTACAAGTCAAACAACTTCGGACGGTATGCCGACAAAAAGAGCGGCACCATGCAGCTATGCTTCCTTACAAACAACGACATCACAGGCGGAAACTCCGGCTCGCCGATGTTCAACGGCAAGGGCGAACTGCTCGGTCTTGCCTTCGACGGCAACTGGGAAGCAATGAGCAGCGACATCACCTTCGAACCTAATCTCCAGCGTTGCATCGGCGTTGACGTGCGCTATATTCTGTACCTAATCGAGAAGTGGGGCAACTCTCCTCGCCTCATTAACGAGCTGAAAATCAGCAGCGAAACAAAATAATCAGAAAAAAAATAAAAAATGATGTCACAAAAGCATCACGCATGTGTCATCACTATGTAAGATGGAACGACAGGGATTCGAAAAGGAAGCAACGCGCCTCCGACCTATGCTCGTCAGATATGCCATCAGGATGGTGCACGACGAGGATAAGGCTGAAGATCTGGTTCAGGACACACTGTTAAAATTGTGGAACATTCACGACAGCCTGGAACAGTATCGCTCGGTTGACGCATTGGCTACAACCATAATCCGAAACCTGAGCCTGAACACCATCCGCGACGACCACAAGGCCGACATCGACGAAGACGCAATGGCGCAGATTGCCGACACATCGTCGTTCGAGAACGAGATGATGGATGCCGAGGAGACCACCGAGGTGATGCGCCTCATCGGTCAGCTGCCCGACATGCAGCAAACGGTGCTGAGAATGAAACACGTTGAAGGCTTGGAAATTGATGAAATAGCCCAGATGATAGGAAGCAAACCCGAGGCCGTAAGACAAAATCTTAGTAGAGCACGAAAAAAAATCAGAGAACAATTCCTAAACCGGAAGATATAACCAATAATATGCCTATGGGTGATACTATACATATTGACATCAACAATGTGGAACTCTACATTGACCGCTTCATGGAGGCCGAAACCTCGAACGCCGAAGAAAGGGAACTCTACCGCTTCTTCGCCACCGAGAAAAACCTTCCGCAGCACATAGCCCAGTATAGGGAAATGTTTGCATACTTCGAAAGCGGACTCGATGAAAGCCTCTCGGCACAAGCACTCGCCGAGGCAGAGCAGAGCACAGCCAAGACTGTGCAGCTGATGCCGGCGGCAGAGACAAAGAAGCCGAAACGACGCATCTTTATGTTCGCGGCAAGCATAGCGGCAAGCATCGTGCTCATATCCGGCATATCGTTCGGACTGCTCAAAAACGATGCCGACGAGCTTTACAGCTACGAGGGCAGCTACGTTATGCAGAACGGAAAGCGCATAACCGACAAAGAGACGCTGAGACTGATGATTGACAACACGATGAAAGAGGCTGACAACATTGAAATGCAGGTTGCACAGCTTTCCGAAATCAGCGACAAAGACGACAACATACAGAGCGTTATGGCAAGCTGCATCAACAACAGCGAGGCTCAGGCCAGAGTTAACGAATTCCTTAACGAAGACTAAAAGAAAAGAATATGAGTATAAGTTCTAAAATACTGTCACTTACAGTCTGCATGTTCACCACATTCGGCTTGGAGTGCAAGGCGCAGCAGAGCATCGAGAAACTGGTTAACAGTCTCGAAAAGAAGGATGACATCTGCCATCTGCAAAACATCGTGAAGCGCGATCCTCGCACGCACAACATCGTAAAGACCGTGAAGAAGCTAACCATTGTCCACGCCGACAACACAACCTTCACGAAGCTCTACAACGCCTTCCGCAAGGAGAGCGAGAATGCCAACGAGGTGTACAGCAGCAACTCGTTCAACACAACCAGCAACACGCTTGTGTTCTACGGAAAGAAGAGCCGCAAGTTCATACAGATGAACAGCCAGGGCAGCACCATCGAGCTTATCCTCATAAACAAGAACAACACCGAGAGTCAGCCAAAGGAGCAGAACAGACAACCGCAGCCTCAGCCCGACTTTCCGTTCTTTAACATCAACTTCGACTTCTTCTCAAGGTAAAAAAAACGATATATAGAATCTGTAAAATGTTTTTCAAAAATATAATCTCTAAACCTTAACCAACAGTATTTGAAATTTATAAGTAATTTTATGATCATGCTTGTTTTGGGCTTAGCCGACCTGTGAAGGCCGGCTATGTTTTTTTGTCTCTATTACAAAAATAATCAATAAGTTATAACCGTTTATTCATAAATTAGAATTATCTTTGCACCCAATTATTTAATTTGTATAAAATATTGAAGACATTTGAAGAACTTGGAATCTCGGAGGAGATTCTCAAGGCTATTAAAGAAAAGGGCTACGAAAATCCGATGCCCGTACAGGAGGAAGTGATTCCTTATCTACTAAGTAATGAAAATGACCTTGTTGCTCTGGCACAGACAGGAACGGGCAAAACAGCAGCCTACGGTCTGCCTGTCATCCAGTTGGTCAACCCTAAAGAGCGTGTTCCGCAAGCTCTTATCCTGAGCCCTACACGCGAACTGTGTCTGCAAATAGCAGACGATCTGAACGATTATTCCAAATACATAGAAGACCTGAAGGTTCTGCCTGTATATGGCGGCTCGTCTATCGAAAGCCAGATACGGGCACTAAAGCGCGGAGTACAGATTATCGTTGCTACTCCGGGACGACTCATCGACCTCATCGAACGCGGCGTAGTGCATCTCGACAACGTTAGGCGCGTTATCCTCGACGAGGCCGACGAGATGCTCAACATGGGCTTTACCGACAGCATCAACGCCATCTTCGAGCAAGTGCCCGACGAGCGTCTGTGCCTGCTGTTCTCTGCCACAATGAATGCCGAGATTTCGCGCATAAGCAAGAACTATCTGCACAACGCCAAGGAGATTACTATCGGTACAAAGAACGAAGGCTCTGCCAACGTGTCGCACCAGTACTTCCTTGTTCACGCAAAGGACAAGTATCTTGTGCTGAAGCGCATTGCCGACTTCTATCCCGACATTTACGGAATCATCTTCTGCCGCACCCGCGTAGAGACTCAGGAAATTGCCGACAAGCTTATTCAGGACGGCTACAATGCCGACTGTCTGCACGGCGACCTTTCGCAGCAGCAGCGCGACCTTACAATGCAGAAGTTCCGCCAGCACCGCACTCAACTCTTGGTGGCTACCGACGTGGCTGCGCGTGGTCTGGACGTTGACGACCTTACGCACGTCATCAACTACGGTCTGCCAGACGATGTAGAGAACTATACCCACCGAAGCGGCCGTACCGGTCGTGCCGGCAAGAAGGGCATCAGCATCGCCATCATCCACGTTAAGGAACGCCGCCATCTGCGCGACATCGAGAAGATTATAAAGAAGACTTTCGAGAAGGGCACAATCCCAACAGGAAAGGACATCTGCGAAAAGCAGCTCTACAACTTGGTAAACCAGATTGAGAAGGTTAAGGTAAACGAGGAAGAGATTGCTTCGTTCCTGCCCGAAATCTACCGCAAGTTCGACTGGCTCGAGAAGGAGGACATCATCAAGCGCATGGTTTCGCTTGAGTTCAACCGATTCCTCGAATACTACAAGAACGCTCCCGAGATTGAAGAGCCTTCTGAAAAGCGAGGCGCCGACAGAGACTCATCGTCTAAGAGCAAGGGCGGCAAGCGCGACGGCAAAGCTCCACGCTCGCGCAAGGCCGAAGAGGGCTTCACACGAATGTTCATAAACATCGGAAAGACCGATAACATAAACCCTGCAACCATCATCGACCTCATAAACAAGAACGTAAAGGGTCGCATCGAGATTGGGCGCATCGACCTGATGAAGAACTTCTCGTTCTTCGAGGTTGAAGAGAAGGCTACGAAGGATGTGCTTCGCGGATTCTCATCTGCCAAGGCAAAATACAAGGACAGACGCATAAGCGTTGAGGTTGCCGATGCCGGCGACGACAAGGGCGCAGCAAGAGGCGGCTCACGCAAGGGCGACAAGGGCACACGCGGCAAGAAGTCGGCCGATGAAAAGCCAAAGAAAAAGAAGCCGAGCCGCGAGGAGCGCGGATACACCGAAATGCGCGGTCCTAAAAAGACCAAGGACGACTGGAAGAAGTTCTTTGAGTAAGATTATTGATTTCCCCCTTTGCAGCGCATGCAGATTATAGGGACAGAATACAACTCGCAACCGATGTCTATCTTGCACGGTTGCGAGTTTTTTGTTCATTTATTCCAATCAAAAAAACATTTCTACACTTGTTTTTTCAGATTGTTTTGTCTAATTTTGCGTTGCGATATTGCCATTGTTGTTTTCACGCTATATGAGCGGTATTGTGACATATTGATAAAAAGGCGTTACTTCGCTTTGTTTTTGACAATTCGAAACCTAGGAAATTTCTGAATTAGCAGTACAAAAACATTGCACGAGTTGATGCCACGGGATGATTATATACATACCCGTAAGTGTGCCGAGGGCAAACTATGCCCTCTCGGCGCACTTTATGGGTGTATTATATACTGTCATCAGCGTGGGAGTTTGGACTCTGCTTGTTCTCTGCTAAAGGTTTTCCTAGGACCACGAATTGGGACGAGCAGATAAGGCTCCCCGCTTTTTTGTTTATATGCCAGAAAAGGTTTCACAATTCTAATACCAACTGGGAGCGTTGGAATGCTTCAGTATTGAAGCAATACGCCAATGTCCAAAATTTACGACAACATAGGTGACGGAAAAAAGTTCAAGGAGATTCTTGAAAATGTAATAACCGAGCCAGGAATCAAACGTATGGATTTCTGCGTGGGCTATTTCAATCTTAGGGGATGGGATTTCATTGCCGACGAGATAAACGAGTTGGAAGGAGATTATATCTACGAGGAAGACGAGCGTATTTTCCGAACTGCACGTATTCTCGTGGGGATGCAACGTGCACCAGAAGAGATCATCAGAATGAAATATGCCCACCATCCATTCATGCCTGATGCTGACTACGTCCAGAAGTGTAAAAGAAAAATCGCAGAGGATTTTCGTCGTCAATTACTTATTGGAGAAACAAATGCACAGGACGAATATACCCTTCGTCTTCTGCTCCAACAACTTATTGATAAGAAAGTCTGCGTAAAACTTTTTTTACGCAATCCGCTTCACGCAAAACTTTACATTGCACACAATCCAAATAGCAACATCCGCAAGGTTTATGCTTTCATGGGAAGCAGCAACCTCACATATAGCGGTCTTACAGGACAGGGGGAACTGAATGCTGAGATGGACGACACAGGCAATGCCGAGTATCTGTCTCAATGGTTCAACAACCGATGGGAAGACAAATTTTCCATTGACATCACGGATGAACTTATCGAGGTCATACAAAACAGTTGGGCTTCAGACAATGAGATTCCGCCTTATTACATATATCTGAAAACAGCCTACATGCTCTCACAAGATGCACGTAGCGGTATTGCAGAATACACATTACCTCCGATGTTCAAGAAAGACCTTTTTGAATTTCAGGAAACAGCCGTCAAAATTACAGCCAAGCACCTGAGCAACGAAAAGCGTGGTGGAGCAATGATTGGCGACGTAGTAGGTCTCGGTAAGACAATAACGGCATGTGCCATTGCAAAAGTGTTTGAACAGCAATACTATGCAAGCACTCTTATTATCTGTCCAGCCAATCTTCAGGAAATGTGGCATAAGTACATCAAGACATACGACCTCAAAGCAGATGTTACGAGTATGCAGAAGAAGATGGACGTGGACAACATGAAATATTATCGTCTTGTCATCATAGACGAAAGTCACAACCTTCGCAACTCTGATGGCGCACGTTATCACAATATCCGTGACCTTATAACAAAAATGGACTGTAAAGTTCTGCTTCTCACAGCAACTCCTTACAACAAGGATTTTACAGACATAAGCAACCAGTTGAAACTGTTCCTCGACCCAGACCTCGACCTCGGTATTCGTCCTGAACAATATATCAAGAGCATTGGTGGTGAACGAAATTTCGCCATGAAGCATAATGAGGTATTCATAAGGAGCATCCGAGCATTCGAACAAAGTACAAATGCAGAGGACTGGCGCGACTTGATGAAACTATTCCTTGTGCGTCGCACCAGAACGTTTATCAAGGACAACTATGCCCTTACCGACCCAACAAACGGACGTAAATATTTGCAATTCAGCAATGGACACAAAAGTTATTTTCCCGACCGTATTCCAAAAGGCATAAAGTTTAAGACTATTCCAAATGACCAGTATTCACGTCTCTATTCCGACGACATGATTGACATGATGAAGGAACTGAAGCTACCACGATACGGTCTGAATAAATACATTGACGAGGAGAAAAAGAAAGAGGCTTCTGCGGTAGACAAGCAACTACTGGAGAATCTGTCTCGCGCAGGTCAGCGTATGATGGGCTTCTGCATAAGTACGTTCTTCAAGCGTATCGACTCATGCGGTTTTTCCTTCCTGCTCACACTCTATCGCCACATTGTGCGCAATATGGTATTTATCTATGCCATTGACAATAAATTAAGACTACCAATAAGCGACGAGAATGCCATTCCAGATGATTATCTCGATGATGACGATCTCAACGCATTGGGACTTAGTTTTGATGGCGAATCATCTGCTAACGAAAACGAAAAACTAAACATTCCGACAGACCTTGCAATATATGAGAAGAAAGCTAAGGAATACTACAATATTATAATTCAAAAGACAGGTGCAAGCGTCAAACGACTCGATTCAAAATTCTTCAAAAAGTCACTAAAGACACAATTGAAGAAAGACAGTGAAACACTAATCAGGATGATTGAGATGTGCGGAACATGGAAAACATCCGAAGACCAGAAACTCAATGAACTGGAGACACTACTAACAAAAAAACACAGCAAAGAGAAAGTGTTGGTATTCACCCAGTACAGCGATACCGCCAAATATATTACACGTCAGTTGAAAGAACGAGGTGTAAAGCAGATTGACTGTGTAACAGGTGGTTGTCCTAACCCTACCGCTATCGTCGAAAAGTTCTCGCCAAATAGTAATGGCGCAAGCGTTAGTCAAGACAAAGAACTCCGCATTATCGTTGCCACAGACGTGCTCTCTGAAGGTCAGAACCTTCAAGACTCACACATCATAGTCAACTACGACATGCCTTGGGCTATAATCCGCCTTATCCAACGTGCTGGTCGTGTAGACCGTATCGGGCAGGAGGCAGACAAGATTTATTGCTACTCATTCTTCCCTGCCGAAGGCGTTGATAAAATCATTCGCCTACGTCAGCGACTGAATGAACGTATCAACGAAAATGCAAACGTAGTGGGAAGCGACGAAGTTTTCTTTGAGGGTAACGCACAAAACCTTCAGGATTTATTCAACGAAAAGGCTGGTTCTCTTGACGACGAAGATGACGGCGATGTAGATATGGCTTCATACGCATATCAGATATGGAAGAACGCCACGGATGCAAAACCAGAACTCAAGCACATCATACCAGCAATTCCAGAGATGTCATATACAACAAAGAAAAACGGTGAGAACTCTCTTGACGAAGGTGTAATAACATACGCCAAAACACCAAGCGACAGCGATATGCTTGCATGGATTGATACAAAAGGACATGTTGTTACCCAGTCACAGCTAACAATTCTCAAAGCAATGGAATGCAACGCAAACGAACAAACAGTCAGTCCGTTAGAAAACCACCACGAACTCGTAAAAAAAGCCCTGAACTCTGTCAGTTCAACCAACACAAAGATAAGTGGCATTCTTGGTTCTCGTTTCAGCACAAAATACAGAGTTGTCACAATGATGGAAGAGTATATAGGTAGAAATCCTTTATTCGCAACAATAGAACTAAAAGAAGCTATCGACCAACTTTATAACTATCCAATGCGCGAACAAACAAAATTCACTCTTGGACAAATGTTAAAGCGAAATGACAACATTAACGATTTTATAGATTATCTCACAGAAACATACAAAGCAAATCAACTTTGCATTGTAGCTGACGACGGCGAACAGAAAGAAGCAAGGGTAATATGCTCTTTAGGACTCAAAAACAACGCTTAAGGCATCTAACTATATATATGAAACGAAAAGACTTTGAAAGGCTAATAGACAGCAATAACCTTGAAGAGTTGTTCATCACGGAGATGGGATGGAACACCCCTTCAAGAAAACAGCCTATATACATCACCATAGACGAACAGGACTATGACTTCGTCCCTGTTGCCGACAAGAGCGGATTCCAAGTGTACAGTTGTACACTTCCGTCCATTCCTGTAGCATCATTATGCAAGAAGATAGACAACAAACTACGCCCTTATGGTGTGGATTATATATGTGTCTTCATTGAGGCAGGAACAAGCCACCACCTATGGCTCACACCAGTAAAGACCAACGAGAAGCGTGAACTCGTCAAGACTGAATACATCAGCGGTGCTAAGGCAGCCTTCCTCTTCTCCAAGATAGACGACCTGTCATTCGACCTCACCGAAGAAGTGCTTATCATGGACGTAAAGCAAAGGGTGCAGTCATCATTCAAGCTTAACAGCGAGAAGGTGACCAAGGAGTTCTATGCCCAGTTCAACAAGGAACACCTTGCATTCATGAAGCATATCAGGGGCATAGATGACGACATACCTGACAAGGACAACAAGAACAAGGAATGGTATGCAAGCATCATGCTCAATCGTCTTATGTTCTGCTACTTCATACAGAAGAAGGGATTCCTTGACAACAACAAGAACTACCTCACGGACAAACTGAAGTGGGTGCGTGAGAAGCAGGGGGCAGGCGAATTCTTTGAGACATTCTACAAGGGATTCCTTTGTGCCTTGTTCCATGACGGACTCAACAATCCACGTCACGACACGCAGGAGTTCCGTGACAAGTACGGTTGCATCCCATATCTTAATGGAGGTATGTTTGACGACCACCAGTTGGAGCGTGAGAATGCAGGCATAGACATAGCGGATGAGGCTTTTGAGAAGTTGTTCGCTTTCTTTGACAAGTGGAACTGGCATCTTGACACACGTCTTTCGGCATCGGGCAAGGATATCAACCCAGACGTGCTTGGCTACATCTTTGAGCAGTACATCAACAACCGTGCGATGATGGGAGCATACTATACCAAGGAGGACATCACGGAGTACATAGGCAAGAACTGTATCATTCCGTTCCTCATGGACAAGACGGCAGAGAAGTCGCCAAATGCTTTTAAGCCTACGGGATTCGTATGGGCTATGCTGAAGGAGAGTGGGGACAAGTACATATATGATGCCGTGAAGAAAGGACACACATCTGACTGGCAGGACAGGATTCCGGATTATATCCGTCAAGGTATAGATACACGTGGGGGTAATCTCCTTGAGCGTCGCAACCATTGGAACGAAAAGACGTTCGACGCATTTGCCCTCCCTACGGAGATATGGCGTGAGACGGTGGAACGTCTGCAAAGATGTGACACGCTCATCAGCAAGATAGGGGGTGGTGAGATAACAAGCATCAATGACTTCATCACATACAATCTCGATATTCGTCAGTTTGTCGAGGATGTTGTCCGTACCACGGACGACCATCTTTTCGTGGAGCATTTCTACGAGGCTTTACAGCACGTGAGCATACTCGACCCTACATGCGGTTCGGGTGCATTCCTCTTTGCTGCACTCAATATACTTGAACCATTATACGAGGCTTGCCTTGATAGGATGGAGGAGTGGAACAAGCAGAACAACAACCTGTTTGTGAATCAACTCAACGAGATGAATGTGAAGTATAGTAGCAATCGTCAGTATTTCATCTACAAGAGTATCATTCTCCGTAATCTCTATGGCGTAGATATTATGGTTGAGGCTACCGAGATAGCAAAGCTTCGTCTATTCCTCAAGATGGTTGCCGTGGTTGAAGTGGACAAAAGTAAGGGAAACCTTGGACTTGACCCATTGCCAGATATTGATTTTAACATCAAGTGTGGCAACACTCTCGTTGGCTATGCTACTGAGGATGAACTGAACAAGGCACTTGCGTACGGAGATATGTTTGCAAACAAGGAGTTCAAAACAAAAATTGATAGCGAAATGCATCTTGTTGCAACAGCATACAACCTTTTCCGTTCAGAGCAACTCAAAGCATTCGATGATAACTCAAGCATCAAGGAAACAAAGGATGAATTGAAAAAGCGTCTTGCAGCACTTAATGACTTGCTTAATAAATATATGTACAAGTCCATTGCTGCTGGTACGAACTATAACACTTGGCTTGCTTCACACCAACCATTCCATTGGCTTGCAGAATTCTACCAGATTATACAAGGTAATGGAGGATTCGATGTGATTATTGGTAACCCACCGTATGTGGGTTATACAAGAAAGAATAAAACAAGTCAAAAGGCAGTTTGTGAAGTGTATAAAGTGAATGGACTAAAAACTTTACCTACATCTAATTTATATTCGTTCACAATAGAAAGAACGAGTAATATTATATCTCGTTATGGAGAAATGGGAATGATAATTCCTATTTCTGCATTTGCTAACGATAGCATGAAAGAGTTACAGCAATTGTTCAGGGATACTTTTGACATACATATATCCACATTCCATCAACGACCAGCACAATTATTTGAAGGAGTTTTGCAACGTCTTTCCATCTTTATCGCTTCAAAGAGTTCTTCTGTTCCAATAATTTACACCACAGGTATAAATCGTTGGTATTCAGATACACGTAGCAATTTGTTCCATAATTTGTCATTTGTTAAGGTGTCTCAAGATAAACAACAACATTTTATAAAGGTGGGAACAGAAATAGAAGTTTCAATTTTTAATAAATATTGTAAAGATAAAAAAATAAAAGAATATCTTGCAATATCTCCTTCTGTTAAAAATAATATTTACTATAGAACGGCTGGAGGTGGATATTGGGTAACAATACTCAATGAAGAATTTGATTGCGTATCTGTAAGCAACAAACATGCATCTTTCATCTCAGATGTAAAGTCTGACATATTTTGTGCGGCAATTAATAGTAATTTGTTTTGGTGGTATTATTCAATAAATTATGACCTTTTCAATTTTAAGGATTATATGATTTTTGGCTTTCAATTAACTTATCCAAATGAAAATACAGAAGAAATCCGAGAGTTAAGTCAGAAATTAGAAAAGAGTCTTCGAAAGAATGCTATTTATTATGAGATAAACAGTCAAACTCGTGGAAAAAATACAACAGTAACTTATGATAAATCACGTTCAAAATCTATTATGGACGAGATAGACAAGGTTCTTGCCAAGCATTATGGCTTTACGGATGAAGAACTTGACTTTATCATAAACTACGATATCAAATATCGTATGGGTGATGAACTTGGAGGTGACGAATAGAATGGACACATTAGGCAACACATCTCTATTATCCCAGTCAACGCATGGATTCCTCTGCTCCAGATGTACAAAGAGTAGTGCGATACTACCATGCCTTGACTGGGCATCAAGTATGGCTCATGGCAGCACACCTGTCATGAGCACCTTTCATAGTGAGATGGAGAATGCCGTGCTGGACATACTGCTCCGAGGCACATGTCCCATAATCCTTGTACTTGGCAGACGCATATACAAGGACATCCCCGACAAACTGAAAAACGCACTCGACACCAACCGCCTACTCATTGTGTCCATATCCAACCAACAGCGGATTACCAAAGCCTCCGCCCTCCGTTGCAATGAATACATCTGCAACACCGCCTCTCACCTCACCTTCGGTTTTGTATCAAACAATAGTTCGTTATTTCCACTATTTCAGAAAACACAAAATAAGCAATGTCTTATTTTCAACGAGTTAAATTGACTATATTTTCCCCCCCCGAAAACAAAAACCAGTGAGGCAAAAAATTGCCCCACTGGTTTATTTTCTGTTATAATTAAGGATTATTCTTTCTTGCCCAAGTTCTTGAAGGCATTGGCTGCTTCCTTCACGTTGTTTACGGTTGTCTTGGCAGCCTCCTTAGTCTCGTTCACCTTTTGCTGGGTTTCCTGAACCTTGGTGTTAACCTCTTCGGCCTTCTTGTTTACTGCGCCGTCCTTGCCAACAGCCTTAGACACATCGTTTACTGCGCCCGATGCTGCGCCTGTTACGCCAGCCGCGTCGTTCTTGCCGCTTGCAGCCTTGGCATCGTTGTAGCGTGCCTTCAGCTTCTCCCACAAGGTCTTTTCCTGTTCAGTAGCCTCGCCGCTTTCAACCTTAGCCTGAATCTTTTCCATCTCCACCTTTGTCTCCTCTGGTGTGAGGGTCTCAACCTTAGCTGTGTCAAGCAGTTCGTCCGGATTTTCCGGAGTAACCTCTACGAGTGAGTCCTGTGCATCGCCAGCCTCGGTCTTCTGTCCACCACAAGAGCAAAGTATAGCCAGAGTAGCGGCTGTTAAAATCATTTTTTTCATTCCAATACTTCTTTTTTTGTCAGTTTAACAAGTTAATAATATTCTGTTTATCTTGACAGAATGTCTGTCAGTTCTTCAAAGTTGTTTGCCACCACGAAAAGACTGTCGTACTGGCAGTTGGCAAAGCCTCTGTCGCGAACATCGTCGAGAAGGCGTATGAGCGAGTCCCAGAAGCCGTCGAGATTGTAGAGCACCGTCATCTTGGTGTGATAGTTGAGCGAACGGGCCACCACGGTTGTGAACACCTCGTCGATGGTGCCTATTCCTCCGGGCAGCGCCACCAGAATGTCGCTCTCCTGAATCATGATGTCCTTGCGGTCGCTCAGATTCTCGCAGCGGAAATTAACGTCGAGCATATCGCTCACGATGCCCATGTCTTCAAGAGCCGTAGGCACTACGCCCATCACCCTGCCGCCGCTTTGTTTGGCCGCCGTTGCCAGCGTTCCCATCGTACCTCTGTCGCTTCCGCCGTACACAAGCCACTTGCCGTTACGGCCTATCCACTCGCCCAACTGCTGCGCGGCATCAAAGTATTTCTTGTCAATCTTTACCGAAGATGAACAGTAAACTCCTATTCTTTCCATTCCGCAAACATAAATATTTTTTTCGGTATTTCAATAAAAAAATATCAAATATCTTAGTACCTTTGCAAAGTTTTTTTGAGCACATTTAATGGATACAACATACAGTACTTACACGCTTCCGAACGGACTGCGTATAATACACACTCCATCATCGACAAACGTGGTTTACTGCGGACTGGCAATAGATGCCGGAACGCGCGACGAGATGCCCGAGGAGAGCGGAATTGCTCACTTCTGCGAGCACATGGTGTTCAAGGGCACTACGCACCGCAAATCATGGCACATAATAAACCGTTTGGAGACGGTGGGCGGCGACCTCAACGCCTATACAAACAAGGAAGAGACGGTGGTGTATGCCGCCATCCTGAAGGAGCATCTGGCACGCGCCACCGAGCTTATTGCCGACATTGTGTTCAACAGTGTGTTTCCGCAGAGCGAGATTGACAAAGAGGTTGAGGTGATTCTCGACGAGATTGACAGCTACAAGGACTCGCCCTCGGAACTGATTTTCGACGATTTCGAGAACCTTATATTCCAGAACCATCCGCTGGGGCGCAACATCCTTGGCGACGAGGCTCTGCTGAAGCAGTACAACACGGTCGACGCGATGCGATGGACAAAGCGTTTCTACACACCCGACAACATGGTTTTCTTTGTGCGCGGCGATGTTGATTTCGACAAGGTGGTTAAGCTGGCGCAGAAGTACATGGGAGGATATGGCAACCAGACTGAGAACCATGCTATGTACGGCATGACTCTTGAACAGCAGAGCGACTATCTGAAGGCGCGCTCTGCCCAAAGGCGCAACAAACCTCTGCCCTACCGCGCCGAAAACACGATGATTGACAAGGACACGCACCAGGCTCATGTGATGATTGGCGGACGCGGATTCGATGCCTACGACGAGAAGCGCACGGCTCTGTATCTGCTCAACGACATTTTAGGAGGCCCGGGCATGAACTCGCGCCTTAACATCAGCCTTAGAGAGAAGCGCGGACTTGTTTACAGCGTTGAGAGCAACATTACAAGCTACACCGACACGGGCGCATTCTGCATTTATTTCGGCTGCGACGAGCATGACTACAAAAAGTGCATCCGCCTGGTTAAGAACGAGTTGCAGAAACTGTGCAACAAGCCTCTGTCTGCCGCCGTTCTGGCATCGGCAAAGAGGCAGATAAAGGGCGAGATAGGCGTTGCTGCCGACAACTTTGAGAACACCATTCTGAGCGCAGCAAAATGTTTCCTTCACTATGGCAAGTTCGAGAGTCAGACAAAACTCTTCAAGCGCATAGACAACCTAACCGCCGAAACGCTTCAGGCGGTAGCACAAGAAGTCTTTGCCGACGACAAGATTTCGACGATTATATACACTTGAGAATTGAGAATTGACAATTCACAATTGACAATGGACTTAGAGAAAGTTGACAATTGAAAAAACTGAGATAATTGACAACTCACAGTTGACAATTAACAATTCATAATTGTCTTCGTAATCGTTGAGGATTTATAAAGAATAATTATGACATGAATTGTTCTTTTGGTAAATACAAAATAGCGGCAAGGTACGTCCAAGATACGTCCAAGGTACATCCAAGCAAGCTGAAAGGTACATGGAAGCTATTCAAAGGATAGCCAAAAGGTTCTATGGTGGTTCGCCTAAAATCTTATGAAGGGCATCTATGGGTTGGGAGAAATTTCGAGAATTCAAAATTTAACTTTCAAAAACATTGCAAAGAACAACCAAAACATAAATAATACGTTTATCTTTGCCTACGAAATAATAAATTTTGACATTTGGAATTCAATACTTGACATCTAACCAAATAAATAACATTATGACACTTTTAATTATTCTTGGAGTAATAGTGCTTTTGGCACTTTGGGCAATATCAATCTACAACGGACTTGTACGCCTTCGTAACAATCGTGAGAATGCATTCGCTAATATCGACGTTCAGCTCAAACAGCGTTATGACCTCGTACCGCAGCTCGTAAGCACAGTCAAAGGTTACGCTTCACATGAGAAGGAGCTTCTTGAGAAGGTTACAGCCGCTCGTTCAGCAGCAATGAGTGCAACAAACATCAACGACAAGATGGCTGCCGACCAGCAGCTCACCAATGCACTTGCAGGTCTCAAGGTTTCAGTAGAGGCTTATCCAGACTTGAAGGCAAACCAGAACTTCCTCCAGCTTCAGAGCGAACTCTCAGATATTGAGAACAAGCTTGCCGCTACTCGTCGTTTCTTCAACTCAACTACCCGTGAACTTAACAACTCCGTACAGACATTCCCTAACAACCTTCTTGCTGGTATATTCGGATTCCAGAAGGAACCAATGTACGAGATTTCCGCAAGCGAACGTGCAGCAGTCGAGACGGCACCAAAGATTGAATTTTAAAGGGAGTGAAAACAAAGATGAAGTACGTCGGTTTACAATCACAGATAGATACAAACAATCGTAAAAGCATATTGCTGCTCTTGTCATTCCCTTGTATCATGCTCGGAATGCTGTGGGTGTTCTTTGCACTCATCACTGGATTTTCACACAATTCGGGATATGATGAGTATGGACAGGCAACGTTCGGCTCAATGAAGGCTAATGCATTGTGGCTGGAGTACATGCCTTGGGTGGTCGGAAGTGTTGGTATATGGTTTATCATTGCCTATTTCGCTAACACGTCGATTATTCGGAAAGCAACAGGTGCTCGTTCTATCACACGCAAGAGGAATCCACGTATCTACAACATTGTGGAGAACCTCTGCATTGCAGGTGGAATGGACATGCCTAAGATAAACGTCATCAACGACCCTCAGCTCAATGCCTTCGCAAGCGGAATAAACAAGAACACCTACACTGTAACTGTTACAACTGGTATCTGCGACCGCCTCAACGACGAGGAACTTGCTAGTGTCATTGCACATGAACTTACCCATATCCGCAATAATGACACTAAGCTTCTTATTATAAGTATCGTCTTTGTGGGCATCATTTTCACCCTACTCAACTTTCTCGCTGACATAGTGTCACATAGTGGCCGTTCACGCAACAATAAGAATGGTGGTATGTTGATTGTGTTTGTTGTAGCTATCATATGCTGTGCTATAGCTTATTTTTTCGCTCTCCTTACTCGCTTTGCCATCAGTCGCAAGCGTGAGTTCATGGCTGATGCAGGAGGTGCGGAACTTTGTGGCAATCCTCTTGCACTTGCAAGTGCCCTTCGCAAGATAAGCGAAGACCCTGCTCTTGGTAACATTGACCGTGAAGATGTGGCTCAACTCTTCATCATTCACCCCGAGAAACTGTCACAGAATTTCCTCGGTCGTTTTAGCTATCTATTCAGCACTCACCCTGATATCAAAGAACGCATCCGCATTCTTGAACAGTTCTAAGTGGACATTGAAAAATAATAAATTTTGGCTCCCCCGTTCTGCCGAATTTGCAATTCGGCAGCATTTACTGTCGGGAGTTTGTAACTCCCATTGTCGCAAAACGGAAAAATCAGTACGTTTTTACATTGCGCAACGTGTAATTCCTGTCTGCCGAGACTAGTGTAAGGTGAATAACATACCCATCGTAACAACTGATATAATTAAACCAGAACTCATCTTGCGAGATGCCAAGTCCGTTTTCGTCAACAAAATCGGCATCAACCTCTTTGTCTAACGTCCATTCGTTGTATATGCAAAAATGCATTGTATCGCCTCGCACTTCCTTCAGTTCATACCAATATCCACCATCAGGTCCACCTATCCAATGCGCATTGGGAACCCATTTGCCTTCGGGCGGACCGCATTTTTCATTCCAGCACGAGGCAAGAAACACACAAACGACTGTCACCAAAACACGACTTTTCATTTTCTCTGAACCCATTTAATCTTTGGACAGCCTGCGGTCATTTCGGCCTTTTTATTGGCGTATTTCCAGTTTTTGCCAACATAGATTGTGGTTAGTTTTGAGCACTCTCCAAACATCATTGCCATACTGCCAGTCTTACGGGTGTCGAAACTGCCCAAGTCGATATTTGTCAGATTCTTACAGCCATAGAACATGGCTTGCATTGTCGATACATTTGCCGTGCTGAATCTGTTCAGATTGATGCGTTCAAGAGCGTCGCAACCCTTAAACATACCACTCATATCTTCGGACTTTTCGGTACGGAAGTGGCTCAAATCGAGTTCCTTCAGACTGCGGCATACGGCAAACATAGTCTGCATACTTGTTACGCTACGCGTGTCGAAATGGCTGATGTCGAGGCTCGAAAGACTGCTGCATCCTTCGAACATGTCGTGCATATTCTCCACCTTTTCGGTATTGAATTTCGACAAGTCGAGAATCTTCACATTCTTGCAGTTGTCGAACATTCCGCTCATATCGGTCACGTTCCCGGTTTTGAAATTGCTTAGGTTGATGCTCGCAAAGCCCACGCAGCCAGCAAACAAGCCGCTCATATTCTCAACGTTAGATGTATCGAAATGGCTCACGTCGAGTGTTTTGAGCATCTTACAACCGCAAAACATCATTCGCATATTCTTGACGTTTGTCGTGCTAAAACTGCTTACGTCAAGGCTCGCAAGACTTTCGCAGTTGCAGAACATCTTGCTCATATCCTCAACCATCGCGGTGCGGAAACTGCGCACATCAAGACTCGCAAGACTCGTGCAACCGTTAAACATCCCTGTCATGTTTTTCACCTTTTCGGTACTGAAACGGCTCACATTGAGAGCCTTAACATTCTCGCAGCCGTAGAACATCTCGCTCATGTCGGTTGTCTTCTGTGTGTTGAAGCCAGCCACTTCGAGCCTCAGCACGTTTGCACAGCAGAAAAACATCTGGCTCATGTCCGTTACGTTGCGCGTGTCGAAGTGGCTCACGTCTATGCTTTCGAGCTTGAGGCAACGGTAGAACATGGCTCTCATGCTCGTTACTGCCGAGGTGTTGAGAAATCTCAGTCCTTCGATTGCCGTCAGACTTTCGCAGTTCATAAACCACTCGGCGCACGTCTTGGGTCTGAAGCCGGCGAACGACTTGTCTATCACCACCCTTTCAAGCGTTTCCGGCTCGCCGAACTTGCTCATCAGAGCCTTCTCGTCTATTGCCACCGCACCCTTCGGCAATCGGGCTGCATAGCCCAGCGTAAGCGTTCCTTTTGCCTTGTCGAAGATGCCATACGGCTTTTGTGCCACCGCGCTTTGCGAGATTATCGCCACAAATATGGCAAGTATTAGTTTTGTAATGTCGCTAATATTTTTCATGCTTTCTGAAATTACTGTTTATACTTAACGCCCGATTATTACGCCTTAAATTCATCTTAAAACTTGTATCAGGTTCACGTTCGGACTGTCGGGAAACAAATCTACTACAACATCTTCGTCTTGAATCATCCATTTCATTCCGACCGTGACGAATTTTAGGTTGCTGCAACCCTTGAAGATATTATTCATCCTTGTAACTTTCTCGGTATTGAAGCCTCTAATGTCAAGGGCTGTCAGACTGCTACATCCTGAAAACATCTCCGACATGTCATATACTTTATCCGTCTTAAAACTACTCAAATTAAGCCCAACCAGAGATTTACAATCCTTAAACATTTCATCAACCATTGTTACATTTTCGATATTGAAACTTCGGATGTCAAGAGCTTTTAAATTGACACAACCACTAAACATATACCTAATATCTGTTACTTTGGAAGTATCGAAATGACTTAAATCAAGACTTGTTAGAGAACGACATTTTGAAAACATCCCGTGCATGTCTACAACATTTCCCGTCTTAAAGCTACTGATATCGAGATTCGCTAAATTGACGCAACCACTGAACATCCAGTACATTTCTGTAACATTTGAGATATTAAAATGACTCAAATCAAGGTTTGACAGAGCACAACATTCTGAAAACATACTGCCCATATTAGTAACGCTGTCGGTTTTAAAACTGCTTATGTTGAGATTTGTCAAGTTTATGCAACCATCGAACATATTGTCCATATACTTGACATTTGAAGTGTTGAAATGACTTAAATCGAGACTTGTCAGAGATTTACAATCATTGAACATGTACGATAAACTTGTAACATTTTCGGTT
>JAFZWM010000048.1 GCA_017617315.1 Bacteroidaceae bacterium | reverse complement strand
TTACCTCTTCGACAGACCGATTCTTCCTTACAACGACAAAGGTAAGAAACTGTCTTGAATTGCTATTGTTTTTCTCGACCAATTTGCTTTCTTATGCGGCTGCGCCGCAATCATCTGCAAACTTAGAGACAGTTGACAATTATTTGAGTTGAAACTTGAAAGTTGAAAATCTTTTGAATTGACAGTTGACAATGTGAACTTGAAAGTTGAGAATTTAAAAAGCCTTAATTAGCAATTGCAGTTGTCCATTGTCAACTGCAATTGTTAATTCCTTGCTCGCTCGGATTTCCGACTCCGAGTGTCTTAGCCATAGGACATTTGAAATACTTCAATTTAAAATCAAAGTTGTAGCTAATAGCATCGGCAGAATGTGTGGTGATTGCAAATCCCCACAAACCGACCGGGCTACACATCAACGAAAACAGAAATATTAAAAATTTACAAGTATGAAAATATCAAAAAAATAAGATACGTTTTTGATTTTGTCTTTTACAGATATTGTCGTTTGTAATATCTACATAAAAAATTCTATGATGATTATGGTGAAGAGGACTTGACTATTCCAATTATTCTGACTTTAGCCCCAATTGCCTTATTTTTTCATGAAACAAACAACAGAGCGGAAAAACGAAGAATCAGATCTTTCGTTTTTCCGCTCTTGTAATATATTGATGCAAGACGGATGGCGTATTAGATAAAGAACTCACTTTCGTCTACCAGACCGGCACGAAGCGCATATTTGATTGCATCGTGAACGCAGTTTACACCCAGCTTGCGGAAGATATTCTTGCGGTGCGAGTTGATAGTGTGAACGCTCGAGAATCTGTCGGCAGCAATCTCCTTTGTCGTCTTGCCAAGAGCTATGGCTTTCAGAATCTCGCGTTCGGTATGGGTAAGCTCGTCGCGACGGTTCTCGGCCTCGGCAGCCTTTTGTAGCAGAATCTGCGTTGCCTGCTGCGAGATGAAGCGCACGCCCGTCATCACATAGTGAAGAGCCTCGCGCATACTGTCGAGCGTAGCATCCTTATAGGCAACTCCCACATTCGTTGTCTGATAAACGACATAGCGAAGGAAGTTAGGCGTAAGTTCATCAGACAGAAGCAGCCAGCACGATGTGTTCTGATAAAGGTCGCACACAATCGTAAAGTTCTCCTGATTGGTAAAGTCGAACATCGTATAGTCTACCACAACCGCCGTTTTCTTGCCGTCGCGAAGCAGATTGTTCAGCTGCGTTTTATTCTGGGCATAGGCAATCTCCAAGTCGTCGATATGGATTTCCTGCGCCACACTTCGGCACAGAGCCTCGACAGCGTATGCCGTAAGAGGCTGATTGTCTGCAATAATTAGTCGTTCTACTATCATAAGTCGTTTTGTGTTGATTATGTTTTCAAAAAAAGTCTCTACTGTCCGCCGAGCCGTTCAAAGAAGACGATGATATCGTCCCACGTCTTGAAAGGATCTTCGCCAAACTTGATGAACGTACCCATAAATTTGTCGGCTCCGTTCACGTCGCGGTCGTCGATAAGGTAATCGCCGAAGTTCAGTTCCTTGTGGTGGCTAACGATAAGGCGTCGGAAAGAGCCCACTCCCAGATGCTTCTGCACCCACGTCAGCTTGTCCGACCATGCCGAAGGATTGCTGAAAGGCGGACTTGTAAGAATGTAAGTATCGTAATGCTCGGACAGATAGCGGAAAGCCTTTACTGCGCTCGGCATTGGGTCGAGATTGGCAAAGAATCCCGGAATGTCATATACTCTGCCTTTGTACTGTTCGAGCAGAGCCTCGTCCTTAATCTTGCGCCAGCCGTTGTCGAAGTCGGCAAGAACGCCGTCCATGTCGATATACAGAACCGGCTTGCTGCGCCCTTCCTGACGGTCGTCAATCCAGTTGATTATCGGGAATACCGAGTTTATCAGCACGCTGTCGTTCAGGCGATGCTCGCCATCGAACACGATACCGTTTATATAGTGCGACGCGAACATATCGAACGTGTGAACCACGGGGTCTTTGTCGCCGAACAGTCCGTAGACGCGCGTTCTGCGCTCATCCTCATCAACCTTCTCGAAGCAATGCGATGCCACCTCCTTAAAGGCATCGGCCTCATCCTGAGTTACGAAGAACTCGGTTGCTCCGTCCTCGCGCGGATTGAGCCATTTCTGCTTGCCCATGCCGTGCAGGGTCTTCAGCGTCTCGCCTATCTGGAACGCCGGGTTTACAAGGATGCGGTCGAATCCGTAGAGCTGCTCGGCATACATTCCGCCCATCGATGTTCCGATGATGAGGTCGGGCTTTTCTGTCTCGCAGATATTATGCAGCAAGTCCATCGCCTCGTGCGCGTTGAGAGGCAGGTCGGGCGCAACGACACGCGTGTTTGGCAGCATGTTGCGCAGATTCTTTACTGTGCCCGATGCTCCCGACGATGCAAAACCGTGAACGTAAAGTATTGTCTTGCCCTTCATCAGTTCGGGGCGTTGGTATATCAGCTCCATAATATCGTTTTTTGTTTTTCCGTGCAAAGATATGCTTTGTAAGCGAGAATCGTACGAAAAACAGCCGTTTTTTATGCTTTTTAGAATAAAAAATTGTAGTTTTGCCACCTACTATAATAAATATACAGAAAACATATAGATAATTGGAATCTCTAAAGGAAAAGACAGCAAAAGGTCTGTTTTGGGGCGGACTGAGCAACGGAATACAGCAGCTGCTCAATCTGGTGTTCGGAATATTCCTCGGCCGACTGCTCTCACCATCGGAATACGGAATGGTGGGAATGCTAACCATATTCTCGCTCATAGCCGGAAGCATTCAGGAAAGCGGATTCATTGCCGCCATTGTAAACAAGAAGGAAGTAAGGCACGAGGATTACAACGCCGTGTTCTGGTTCAGCTGCCTCACGAGCATCGTAATCTATTCCATACTGTTTGCCGCCGCTCCGCTGATAGCCGATTTCTTTCACACTCCCGAGCTTACGGCTCTGGCAAGATATTCGTTCATCAGCTTCGTTATTGCCAGCCTCAGCACCGCGCACTATGCCTATCTTTTCAAGAATCTGATGGTAAAGCAGCGCACCATAGCCACGTTCTTCGCCATGGTCGTCTCGGGCATTTCGGGCGTTACGATGGCTTTCTGCGGATTTTCGTATTGGGGAATCGTTACGCAGAACATCATATACATCAGCATAACCACGGCTTTTGCATGGCATTTTGCCAAGTTCATGCCATCGTTCAGGATTGATTTCAGTCCGCTGAAAAAGATGATTGGATTCAGCTGTAAGATTCTGTTTACCAACATCTTCAACCACATAAACAACAACATCTTCACGGTCATCCTCGGAAAATTCTATTCCGAAAAGGAGGTGGGAAACTACACTCAGGCAAACAAGTGGAACACCATGGGGCACTCGTTCATAACAGGAATGATGAACCAAGTGGCGCAGCCTGTACTTGCCAACGTAGAGGGCGACAACGAGCGTCAGGCGCGCGTATTCAGAAAGATGCTGAGGTTTGCCGCCTTCGTTGCCTGTCCGGCAATGCTCGGCCTGTCTATCATCGCGCCCGAACTGATTGAGATTGCCATCGGAAGCGCGTGGGCAGAAAGTGCAAAGATGATGCAGATTCTGTGCATCGGCGGAGTGTTCATCCCTATAACCACGCTTTATTCAAACCTCATCGTGGCAAAGGGAAAGTCGGACATCTTCCTATACAACACCATCGCCATAAGCGTTACGCAGCTGAGCATCGCGCTCATAACCTACCCTATGGGACTGAAGACGATGCTCTATGCCTTTATCTGCATAAACATAGCGTGGATTTTTGTGTGGCATCATTTTGTTAACCGCGAGATAGGACTTCCGCTTTGGGGAACGATTGCCGACGTGTGCCGATTCTTCGCGCTTGCAGCCATCGCCATGACGGCTGCCTACTATTCGGGCATGGCCATCGGCAACATTTACATCATGCTGGGCGTTAAGATAATCGTCGGAGCATCGGCCTACACCGCACTTCTGTGGATTTTCAGAATACCCGAACTGAACGAAGGCATAGAATTCGCAATGCAAAAAATAAGAAAGAAATGAAGAAAGTATCGGTCGTGATGTGCACCTACAACGGAGCGCGCTACATAAGAGAGCAGATTGAGTCGCTGCTGAAGCAGACTTATCCGCTGCACGAGATTATCGTTCAGGACGACGGCTCTACCGACGGCACTTGCGACATCGTGAGCGAATATGCCGCACAGAATCCGATAATCAGACTTATACACAACGACGGAGCGCACGGCATAAACAACAACTTCTTCTCTGCCCTGCACAAGGCCGAGGGCGAATTTATTGCCATTGCCGACCAAGACGACATCTGGGAGCCACAGAAAATTGAGTGGCAGATGCAGGCGATAGACACTCACCTTCTTTGCTCGGGACAGAGCAAGCCTTTCTCTTCCGACGGATTTCCGGTAATCTGGGACAGCCGAAAGCCTAACTATCACATCCTGCGTCTCTGCTATCTGGGCGAGCTTGCCGGACATACGATGCTCATAAACCGAAAGATTCTCGACTATCTGGGCACAACACCTAAATACAAATACATGTACGACTGGCAACTGCAAATGATTGCGGCAGCCAACAACGATATTGTATATATTGATAAGGTGCTGGTAAATTTCCGCCGACATGCCGACGCATCTACCGCCACCAAGCCCACAAGCAGCAAGTTCGGACTAAAGAAGGAACTGGGCACGATGCTTATGCTCATCATAAACCGACGCGCCCTGAAACGCCACATCATCGAGCGTTTTGCTGCCATCGAGGAGATGCTTTCGGCTCTTCCGTTCGATACGGCTGACAAAAAGACAGCCATCGAGATGGCTCATTACCAGCAGAAAAAAGGTCTGTTTAACATGATAAAATTCTCATTCTTCTGTGTAAAACACCGAAACAACCTGTTTCACACCGAAGAAAAAAGACATTTTGTTGCAATAGCAAGAGCGTTGTATTATCCAATTTATTGCGGATATTACTACCGTGGAATCTTAAAAGGCAATCAAAAATAAGCGTTCGTCCCTACTTTTGCTTACATTTTGCAACCACCATCCTGCATAAACGGTTGTAAAACATAAAAATTACTTACGTTTTATTTTGGCGTATAACATTTTTTAACATATATTTGCATTGACGATATATAACAAAGTGCAACCAAGTGCTTTACATATTATCATTGCAAATACAAAACCTTATATAAAAATTGTAGTTATGAATATCAAAAAGATAATGGCCGAGCTTGAAGCCAAGCATCAGGGCGAAAAAGAATATCTACAGGCAGTAGAAGAGGTTCTGCTCTCTATTGAGGATGTTTATAACCAACACCCCGAATTTGAAAAAGCCAAAATAATTGAACGACTTGTCGAACCTGAGCGAATCATCACCTTCAGAGTTCCGTGGGTTGATGACAAGGGCGAAGTGCAAGTAAACATAGGCTATCGCGTTCAGTTTAACAGCGCGATAGGTCCTTACAAAGGCGGACTGAGATTCCACCGCTCGGTAAACCTCTCCATCCTGAAGTTCTTAGGATTTGAACAGACTTTCAAGAATGCCCTCACCACCCTTCCGATGGGCGGCGGCAAAGGCGGTTCGGACTTCTCGCCAAGAGGCAAGAGCGATGCCGAGATTATGCGGTTCTGCCAGGCATTCATGAACGAGCTTTACAGATACATAGGCCCGGAGGTTGACATCCCTGCCGGAGACATAGGCGTGGGAGCAAGAGAAGTGGGCTACCTCTTCGGGCAGTACAAGAAGCTGACACGCGACTGGAGCGGAGTGATTACGGGCAAGGGCATCGACTTCGGCGGCTCGCTAATCCGTCCAGAGGCAACAGGCTACGGCGGACTTTACTTCGTAAACGAAATGCTCGCAACAAAGGGCATCGACATAAAGGGAAAGAAGATTGCCATCTCGGGCTTCGGAAACGTGGCTTGGGGAGCAGCAAAGAAAGCCACAGAGCTTGGAGCAAAGGTGATAACGATTTCCGGACCAGACGGTTACATCCTCGACGAGAATGGACTGGACGAGAAGAAAATTGAATACATGCTGCTCTTGAGAGCAAGCGGAAACGACATCTGCCGTCCGTATGCCGAGGAGTTTCCAGAAGCAAAATTCTTCGAGGGCAAGAAGCCGTGGGAGGTTAAGTGCGACATAGCCCTGCCATGCGCAACACAGAACGAGTTGGACGGCAACGATGCCAAGATGCTGATAGACAACGGCTGTCTGTGCGTGGGCGAGATTTCGAACATGGGCTGCACGCCAGAGGCTATCGACACATTTATTGCACACAAGATGCTCTACGCTCCGGGCAAGGCGGTGAACGCCGGCGGCGTGGCTACATCGGGTCTCGAAATGACGCAGAACGCCATGCACCTTAGCTGGACGAGCGCAGAGGTTGACAAGCAGCTGCACACCATCATGCACAGCATTCACAGCCAATGCGTTAAGTACGGTACTCAGCCCGACGGCTACATCAACTATGTCAAGGGCGCGAACATTGCCGGCTTCATGAAGGTGGCTCGCGCAATGATGGCACAAGGCATTGTATAAAATGACATTTTTATAATATCAAATCTCTCAAAAAGGAATAACTTTATTGCGGTGGACTCTCGTGGTGAGACTCCACCGCATTTTTTGATATTATAAGATACCACAATAGAGTATCGAATGAACAATAAAATGGGGTGCGAAAAGAGTAGAATATTCTATAATTTTTGGGAAATAAACATCTTCAAAATAATTCCTTAATTCTTAAATTCATTCACTTAGACAAAGCAATGGATTCTATATTACTAAGCATAACTCTTTGAGCAGAGACATCATAAAACACTTTTTGGAACTCTTTACCTTCAAAATTTAGCTGAGTCTTTACGGTAATTCCCAATTTAATCCCCTTCTCTGTTGGAAGATTAGTTATATGCTTATCATCTTTTTCAGCCTCATATAAATATCCATTATTGCGCAACCATTTGATTACTGTAGCAACAGATAGCGGTCTCATGCCAGCAGGAATTGCCTCATTGACAATCCTTGTGAATTGTACGATTCCACATGAATCAGAAATGACAATCTTTTCTGCTTCAGAAACAGTCATCCAAAAAGGCTTCCGCCTTATTCTTGTAGGAACAGTTTCTGACGGTTCGATTTTTTCCAGCATTTCCCGGACAAAGAAAAGACAACGTGAGATATGAACATTGTTGACAATATCATCCTCTTTTACCGGCTCTGATGTTAATGGATTAATGCCATTGGCTAGTTTCTCCATCCAGTCTTTTGCGGTTTTTAACTTATTAAGGTCTACCATAATTTAAACTATTTTTATTCGGAAAATATTTTCTTAAATAATATTCTTTGGTAATATAGTTGTTGCAGCCGGTCTTATCTTGTTTATAATTGGTACAACCAAGAAAAGGTCCGCTACCTTTACCGTCTTTAACGATGAGATAGCCATCTTGACATTTGTCACATTTCATAATAGCCATGTTTCCACCGACAAGATTATTTGTCATAAAATCACATATTTCGGGTTCATTTGTACATAGCCAAAGACGAAGACCATAGGCTTTTTTATATCGAAATTGTAAAGGATATCCACAAATGGGGCATTTCTTGTCTGGAATAGTCTCTTGGCTTTCTTTATTTATATCTCCGCACACCTTTATTTGAGGATAGTCTCGAATCAATTCTAGTACGAATCCAGATGGATGCTGTTGGGGAGTAACAATATAAACTCTATTTTTCGTTCTTGTCAAAGCCACATAGAATAACCTACGCTCCTCCGCATAATCATAGGTATGGTCATCCTTAACAACATATTTTAGTACTGGATCTTCCTGTACTTGAGAAGGAAAACCATACGTTTCATTCCTTGCGTTGATAATTATTACATGATCGTAACCTAACCCCTTTGCTCGGTGAACTGTCATAAAATCGAAATAGTCTGCATTGTATTTCTTGGATCTAACAGAGCCAGTTTTCTCGTCATAGATGAAATCTGCGGATTTTGTTAGATTATACCCATCAAAGCCATATCTGCCGAGAAGTAGGATCTTGGGATGCTTATACTTTTCTATCAATCCATCCATAATTTCTTCTACACATTTACCAATCAAGAAATACTTTCCACCCTTACCTTCGTATTCCTTTCTATCAACTTCTTCTGTATAAGTCTTGATTACTATAGGATGGTCAATATGCTTCGGGGAAACAAGAGCCTTTCGTATTTGGCTTAAATTCTTTTGTACGAAGCCCCCTGCAATGTCAATAACTTCTTGGGCATTGCGATAAGTCTTGGTAATACACAATTCCAGACCATATCCGAAAGTTTTTTTGAAGTCTGTAAACAAAGTAATATCAGAACCCGCATAAGCGTATATCGACTGCCAGTCATCTCCGACAGCTATTACTTTTGCATTGCACAACTTGCACAATTCCTTGGTTAGATTAAAACGTTGCCGAGAAATATCTTGGTATTCATCAACAATGATATACTTAAAATCGAGTTTCTTACCCTGAACTTCTTCCTCTCTAAGAATTCGGGCAGAATCATTTATCATATCCTCGAAGTCAATAGCATGATATTCCTTAAGTCGTTTGCTGTATTCCAGATAGCATTGTTCACATATAGTCAGGAACAGTTTTGTTCGTTCGTTAGAAGAAATTGAGCGGAATCGAGAAAAGTCTTCTGTTGTAAAATCATTAGTTTTAAAATTCTGTATAAAAGTGCATACCAGCTTCACGAGTCGCGCTATATACTTGTTTTCCTCTGTACTGACAATTTTCTCAAAAATTTCTTTTGAAGAACGTTTTTTCAACTCAAAACCATGCGCTATAAGTTCGTCTTGCAAGTGAACAAGTAAATCCCGACCATCATTATAAGCAGAAAAAGTGCAAATAAGGTCTGTGTCATGCTCGCGGTGAAGTAAGACCTTATCGTTGATCTGCTTTTTATAAATATTAAGTTGCTCTTGGGTATAACGGTCATTTCTTCCATCTTCCGTTATTCCAAAATGTTCTATATAAGCTACCTTATCTCCTTGCGTTATAGTAAAATCCGGAGTATAAGGTTTATGAGAACGAAGAATGTTGTATGGATATATTTTCTCGTAAGTGTATTCAATGCTATTCATATACAAGAAGTTGGCTATTATCACTTCTTGAAATGAACGAAGACGTTCGTGCGCAATAGTAACATAACGACCAAAACGTTGGTCAATCACCTTCTCTGTATATTCTTCCATATTACCTCGCAAAGTCGTAAAATCGGCTTTGGTAATATAGTTAAAAAACAAATTAAGGTCCTCTCCTTCGTATGGCGCATCAAAGTAACTACCAAAGAAAAGGATAAGTTTATCAACAAGTTCAGGGTACTCCAATATGTTGTGTTTAAGATAGTCATTGACAACATTATACATGTAACCCTCTGTGACAATTCTTACACCTTCCTCTTTTTCTTGTCTTCGGCGAATTGCGTAACCTGTTTTGTGGAATGTAGTTACAGGGCAATCAATCTTCAGTGCTTTGTTGATTTTGTCCTGTAGTTCGCCCACAGCCTTGTTTGTAAATGATATGACGAGAATTTGATCTGGGCGGACTCCCTTTTTTTCTACTAGATATTTTACTTTTGCTGCTACAGTAGTCGTCTTGCCTGCACCAGCACCAGCTATAACAAGTGTATAATCCTCATCAGATAAAACAACCTTTCGCTGTTCTTCATCAAGTTTTATATCTGGATCTACTTCTGCTAGAACTGTATCAAGATATTGTTTCTCAGATTCAAGATGACGAGATATGTAGTTATTGTTATGTTTTACAATAAGTTGTGCCTTGTCATCATTAAGTAAATCTTCGTAATTAGAGAGGAAACAAATAATACGCTCTTCTTCAACGCCATGCTCTTGGCAATAATAGTAAAGCGTTTTGCTATCACGCAGAACCTTAAAGTGAGAGAATATGTCCGCATTCTCATCACGAAAATACATATAATCGCTTCTAGCAATGTATATATCTTTTTCCAGCAAATTATTAAGCGCATTCTCAAATTGGCACAAACGTTCCAACTCGGCAGTCATAATAACTGCCGACTTCTTAGTCTTGCCGAAGTTGAATAATTTACTGAAAATAAACGCCATATTTTATTATATCTAAATTTTGCAACACCTTAACTAAAATCTCATATAAGTCTTTGAGTAACAAAAAGTTTCCCCAATTTACGCCATATCCGATATACCTCTTAACTTAATATCACTATTAAAAACAAGCAAAAATCATCAATGGCTTGTCAAAGGTAAACATAAAATCTGAAAAATAAGTTCTTTGGTAGGAATATTTCTACAACTTCTGGAATAGCAAGGAGCGCATTTAACAACATAAATGATGAACAAGACTATCAAAGTCGTTCATGGCAGAGAACAATATATCATCGCGAATGAATTCAACATCTCTATTATCTTTATAAACAATGATATTTAACACATTCATTCAATATAATATTTCAAGCCTATTATTCTAAAATTTGTGGTTTTCTAAAAAGTACAATATTGTTCATACTAAGCATGGTTCTCATATTACTTATTTCATTTTTTTTCTCTACTTTTGCAAAACAGTTTCTAACACTATTATATATATATGAGAGTTCTTCTTGTCAACACTTCAGAACGCATAGGCGGAGCGGCCATCGCAGCCAACCGACTTATGGAGGCTCTGAAAAACAACGGCATAAAGGCAAAAATGCTTGTAAGGGATAAACAGACTAACCAGATTACTGTCGTGGCACTCGACCCTTCTATCCGCCACCAGATACAGTTTGTATGGGAGCGCGCGGTAATATGGATGGCCAACAAGTTCAAGAAGAACAATCTCTTTCAGGTTGACATTGCCAACACCGGCACCGACATTACCGAACTGCCCGAATTCAAGCAGGCAGACGTTATTCACCTGCATTGGATAAACCAAGGATTCCTGTCGCTGAAAGACATAGAGAAGATTATAGCATCGGGCAAGCCCGTTGTGTGGACTCTGCACGACATGTGGCCTTTCACCGGCATCTGCCACTATGCCAGCGAGTGCGACAAGTACAAGACCGAATGCCGCAACTGTCCGCTAATCTACGGCGGTGGAAGCAAGAACGACCTCTCGCACAGAACATATCTAAAGAAGAAGAAGGTTTACAGCGGCTCGCACCTTCATTTTGTGGCATGCAGCCACTGGCTCGAGGACTTGGCAAAGCAGAGCTCGCTGATTGCCGGACACAGCATTCAGAGTATTCCGAATGCCATAAACAACAACCTCTTCAAGCCACGCGACAAGAAAGATGCGCGCCAGAAGTGCAATCTTCCGCAGGACAAGAAACTGCTTCTCTTCGGCTCGCTGAAAGTTACAGACGAGCGCAAGGGCGCAAAATATCTTATCGAGGCATGCCAGATTATAAAGCAAAGCCATCCCGAACTTGCCGAGAATCTTGGCGTTGTGATGATGGGCAACAAGGCTTCGGAGATGCAGAGCCTTCTGCCGTTCCCTGTCTACAATATGGATTACGTCAGCGACGAGCGCACTCTAGTAAACGTGTATAACGCCGTAGACCTCTACGTTACGCCGTCGCTTCAGGATAATCTGCCAAACACGATTGTCGAGGCCATGTCGTGCGGAACGCCGTGCGTAGGCTTCAACGTTGGCGGCATTCCGCAGATGATAGACCATCTGCACAACGGATATGTGGCAGAATACAAGAACGCGGCCGACTTTGCCAACGGCATCTGCTGGTGTCTTGACGACGAGGAATACAGCGGATTGAGCGAGATGGCATATCGCAAGGCATCAGCGTCATACTCAGAGAGTAACGTGGCTATGCAATACATAAATCTATACAACAAAATAACTGGAAAGCATGCCTGACACACAGCCTCTTTTCAGCATCGTAACGGTGTGCTACAACGCATCGTCGGAGATTATGCGGACCATCGAAAGCGTTGATTCGCAGGATTTTGACAGTCTTGAACACATCTTCATCGACGGAGCTTCGAAAGACGATACGCTCAGCATCATCAGGCAGTATGCCGAAAGAGCACGGCACACCGTAACGTTCGCGTCGGAGAAAGACAGGGGCATATACGATGCCATGAACAAGGCTTTCGACGGCAGAGTACACGGCAGATACATAATGTTTCTGAATGCCGGCGACACGCTGAAAGGCAGCGACACGCTGAGCCAGATTGCCGAACTCGTCTCGGCCGACAGCGAGCCGGGCGTGATTTACGGCTACACGGAGGTTTTGGACGAGAAAGGCAACTATCTTGGAATGAGAAGAAAAAACATTCCGGAGAATCTGAACTGGAAATCGTTCAAAAACGGAATGTTGGTGTGCCATCAGGCTTTCATCGTGAACCAAAGGCTCTTCTGCAAATATAATCTGAAATATAAATATTCGGCGGATGTGGATTGGTGCATCAGAATAATGAAAGAAGCTGAAAAACAAGGACTTGAAATAAAAGGCACGAAAACCACAATCTCGCAGTTCTACACCGGCGGAGCAACGACACAGCATCACACCGAATCGCTGATTGAGCGTTTCAAGGTGATGACTGACCACTACGGACTGTGCTCAACCGTTTGGCATCATCTGCTTTTTGCGGTGCGAGGCATTACAAAGAAAATCAGTTAGATGCAACCGCCATTGTGAGCACGCTGCACTTGGCATCGCACGCTTTCTGAATCTCGGAGATGAGCGAGATAGTCGTCGCACCCGTTGTAAGCACATCGTCCACAACAAGAACGTGCTTGCCCTTCAAAGCATCAGAATCGGCTACCGAAAAAATGCCCTTTACATTTTCCTGTCGCTGCTGGCGACCTTTTCCAATCTGCGACACGTTGGCCTTTGTTCGCACAACCGAGTGCGTATCTATCTGCAATCCTGTTATTTCAGATATTCCGCGCGCAATCATCTCGCTTTGGTTGTAGCCGCGCTTCTTGAATCGGCTCTTTGCCAGCGGAACGGGCACGATGACATCAACGCCGTCGAAGATTTTCGTGGCGGCAAGTTCCCTCGCCATCAGTCTGCCCATGAAAACGCCAATCTCCGGCTTGCCGTGAAACTTCAAGTCCATCAGTATACGATGGTAGTTGCTTGCGCTGTGATATTTGAAAAAAGACATCGCGCGCTGAATATCAACCCTTCCCCAGAAAAGCTGTTCAATCTCGTTGCCCTCGGCACTTGCCAAGGCGGTACGGGGCAGATGCAGAAGGCAGTCGGCACACAAAAACTGCTCGTCTTTCTGCAACCTCTCGCCGCAAACGGTGCAATGGCGCGGAAAGACAAAGTCGAGCAAATCGGCAAGGAAACTTCTTGCATCAGAAATCGTCTGCGAAAACATCTTCTTCATCGCCTCCCTCTATAAATCGTTGGATATAAGCATATTCGAAGCCCCGGCTCATGGCAAACTTTATCAGTTTGCAACGACATTCGTAGTCGTTTCTGCCCTTCACGGACTTCTTCTTAGCCTTGATAAGCTGCTGAAGGATGCCGAGATATTCGGCCTCGTCGAGATTCTCAAGAGCCTCGTCTATGGCATCTGAAGAAATCTGCTTCTGTCGCAGGGCAAGACGGATTTTCGTTCTTCCCCACTGGTTGTAGCGAAGTTTGTCGTGGGCGAAGAAACTGGCATATCGGTTTTCATCGAGAAAACGCTCTTTGTAGAGATAGGACACGATGCGATTCTGCGCCTCGGCATCAATCTCCCAAGCATCGAGCTTTGCCCTCACTTCGGCCTCGCAATGTTCTGAACCAGAGCACAATGCCGCCACCCTGCCGAGAGCCGTTTCTTCGGATATCTGTTTTTTCATAATACAGCCTTTATCATTCTGTCGTTATCAAAGCGGTCTTTCCGCAGTTCGATATTCTTGTAGCCGAGCGACGCGAGCATCTCGGTGGTTTCACTGCCAAAGGCGCGGTTTATCTCGAAGAAGAGAGCACCGTCTTCGTTTAGCATCTTGCAACCAAGACGGGCGATGGCGCGGTAAAACATCAGAGGGTCGTCGTCGGGGACGAAGAGAGCCAGATGCGGCTCGTGGCTGAGCACATTGTCGCTCATCTCGGCCTTCTCGCGGTTACAGATGTACGGCGGATTGCTGACAATCACATCGAACTTCCCGTATGGCATAACATTAAGCACATCAACCTGTTCGAATCTGACATCAGCATCGAGCCGACGGGCATTCTCGCTTGCCTGACGCAATGCCTCATCGGACAAATCCCATGCCGTAACAATGGCATCGAGCATCAGCTTTTTCAGAGAGACGGCAATACATCCGCTGCCCGTTCCGATGTCGAGGATGGAACAGTCGCGCCTTGCCTCGTTGTCAGCCACGATCCAGTCTACCAAATCCTCGGTCTCGGGGCGCGGAATGAGCACTCCGGGAGCAACCGAAAAGTCGAAACCGCAAAATTCGGCCTTGCCAAGAACATACTGAACAGGCTCACCTTTTGACAGACGAGCCACAATATTCTCCAAATCTTGACGTTGTTTTGGCAATAATTGTATATCTTTGCCCATGCAAATATCGAGCAGCGAGATGCCGAACCTGCATTCGAGAACCATACGCGCTATGGCATTGGCTTCGGAATCGGGATAGACAGCCGAAAGCTGCCGACGGATATGTGTAAGAATCTGACGCATTGTTAGTATTTAATGCAAAGATAGACAAAAAAGCGAATTAGAAATGACGATTGACGAGAAATATATGGCACGCGCCATTCAACTTGCCAAAAACGGACGACAGAACGCCGTGCCCAATCCGATGGTTGGAGCGGTTATAGTGCTCGACGGCAAGATTATTGGCGAAGGATACCACATCCGCTGCGGCGAAGGTCATGCCGAGGTGAATGCGGTAGCGTCTGTCAAAGACAAGTCGCTGCTGAAAGATGCCACAATCTACGTCAGCCTTGAGCCGTGCGCCCACTACGGAAAGACTCCGCCGTGCGCCCAACTGCTCATAGACCACAAGCTGAAGCGCGTGGTGGTTGGCTGCGTAGACCCCTTTGCCAAAGTGCAGGGAAAAGGCATTAAGATGCTGCGCGATGCCGGAGCCGAAGTAACCGTGGGAGTTCTGGAAGAAGAATGTAAGGCTCTTAACCGCCGCTTCTTCACCTTCCATCAGAAAAAGCGGCCTTACATCACGCTAAAATGGGCACAGTCGGCCGACGGATTCATCTACAACAAGGATGCCGACAGATACCTGTCAAACCCGCGCACTCTGATGCTCGTTCACAAGATGAGAGCCGAAAATCAGGCCATTCTGGTTGGAAGCCGCACGGCAGAGACCGACAATCCCCGCCTCGACGTTAGGCTGTGGCACGGCAAGAATCCAACGCGAATCGTCATCGACCGCCAAAACAGACTGAGCCGAAGCCTCAACCTCTTCGACGGAAGCGTTCGGACGATAGTCTTCACGACATCAGAGACCGACGAGAAAACCGACAACGTTGAGTTTGTAACGCTGAAGCCGGAAGGCTTTCTGAATCAGATGCTTGCAGAGCTTCACGAAAGACAGATTCAGTCGCTGCTCGTCGAAGGCGGACGCGAGCTTCACCAACTTTTCATAGACAATAATCTGTGGGACGAAATAAGGGTCGAAGAATCGGACATCGTTCTGGGCGGAGGCATAGAATCGCCAACAATCCCATCGGGCTCAAAGGCAGAACGCAAAGTTCAGTTCGGACACACAATAACCTCGTTCCGCAACGCAGAATAGTTCCATTTTTAACAAAAACCGCTCAAAAGAGCATCTAAACCTCTTAATTATGCAAAAAATAGCAAGTAAATTCCATAATTTTATTTAAAACCGTTCGTTTTTATTTCGTAGAAGCGAAAAATGTGAGTATTTTTGCACCTTGAAATTATATATATAATAAATTTGAACACTTTTAGATGAGAAAGTTAATATCTATCGTCTTTTCATTACTAAGCATCAGCTTAATTTTTACATCATGCTTGAAAAACGATGATGAAGAAACAACCTATTCCAGCGAGTGCGTTATAACATCGTACTCTTTGGGAACCCTTAACAAATACAGAACAGTCACAGCGTCTGACGGTTCGGACAGCATCGTAAAGGATACCGTAACCGGTTCAAACTACAAGTTTACCATCGACCAGCGCAACCTGACAATCTACAACACCGACTCGCTCCCTGTGGGAACAGACATCTCGAAGGTAGTTGCCAAAATCAGCGCAACCGGATATGCGGTTACATTCACACGCAACGACTCTATCCTTACATTCAGCAGCACCGACTCGCTCGACTATACAAAACAGCTACAGTTTACCGTACATGCAAACGACGGTCTGGCATCAAAGACATACACAGTCAAGCTGAACGTTCATCAGACATACACCGACTCGCTGATGTGGAGCAAGAGCACTGTCAGCAACTTCCCTGCATCGCAGCTCGAGAGCATGAAGAGCGTTTACAACAACGGCAAAATCATCGTGCTCGGAATAAAGAACGGCGCACTGGTGATGACCGAGGCAAGCTCTGACAACACCGATTCGTGGAGCGCGCTCGCCACAGCAAACGGCATAAGCGGAACAGCCGACATCAACAACATCGTTACATTCGGCGGAAAGATTTACATCGTTGCCGGAAAGCAGATGTACGCTTCGGAAAACGGCAAGGACTGGACAGCCGTTGAGGGCAGCAACAACGTAAGCAGACTGCTCGCAACATCGTCATACGAGATGTTCGGTGTCATAGATGGCAACTTTGCAAGCTACTCAAACGGCGAATGGGTTGTAAGTGGCAACACCGACATCGAGAATCTGCCGGAGACTTGCGTTGCATTCAGCAGCAAGAAGATGAAGCACAATGCCACAATGGAGAAAGTTGTGCTAACAGGCATCAACGAGAGCAACGACAGTTGCGGCGTTGTATGGAACAAAGTAAGCGCAGAGCAGGCATACGCCCGCCAAGACTGGTCTTACCTTCCTGTCGAATATATCAACGTCTACGCGCTTCCACGCCTCGCAAACCTTAGCGTCTTGTCATACAACGGCGAACTATACGCTTTCGGCGGCGCAGGCAAGATGAGAAGCACAAGCATCGACGCCCTTTCAGGTCTTTACATCTCGGGCGACGAGGGCATAACATGGAAAAAGCAGACAAAGAAAACCACATTGCCTGAGGAAATCGAAGGAGTAACACAAGACTTCACGGCGGTGGTTGACCAGAAGCATAACGCCATTCTCATAATCTTCAAGAACGGCAACATCTGGCGTGGATTCATTCCTGAAATCTACATAAAATAGAATGCTGAAGAATGTTGTGACAGCACTGCTCGCATGGGCAGTTGCACAAACAGCCACAGCACAGGAACTTGAATACAAGATGGAGCTGGGCGGTGCGTTGGGAGGAACCTTCTACATAGGCGATGCCAACGCAGCCCTGTTTAACAACATGGGGTTGGCAGGCGGAGCAAAAGCCGCCTACATCTTCAACCCACGGATGAGCCTCAACGGCAATCTGTTTCTCGGCAAGATTTCGGGCAGCACCGACGATGTAGACACCGTCTATCCTTCGGGAACAAAGGGCACTCCGGGCACGGCACGGTTCAGCCGCACGGTTGTAGATCTCGGCGCACAGTTTGCCTACAACTTCTTTGCCTACGGCACAGGAAAAGGCTACAAAGGCACACGCACCATCACGCCATACATCATGGGCGGCATGGGATTCACCTACGCACCGGCACCGGCCGAGGATGTGTTCACGCTCAACTTTCCGCTTGGAATAGGCGTGAAATACAAATGGCGCGAACGAATAAACGTGGGCTTGGAATGGAGCATGAGGCTTACATGGACCGACAAACTCGACGTAACGAACAAGGAAGGCCTGCAACTAAACCAGCCTTACGGACTGGAGAACGGCAGCATCTTTAAGAACAGGGACGGATATTCGTACACATTATTATATATAACGTACGACCTCTTCCCTAAATACCGAAAATGTAACAACTTTTAATTATGGCATATATCGACCAAATAGATAAGACCAGAGTACCAAAGCACATTGCCATCATCATGGACGGCAACGGACGCTGGGCTAAAGCAAGAGGCGAAAAACGCACGATGGGACACATCGCAGGCGTTGAGACAGTGCGCCGAATAACCGAAACGGCAGTAAGGGCTGGAGTTAAGTTCCTTACTCTATATACATTCTCGACCGAGAACTGGAACCGTCCGGCCGAAGAGATTGAGGCTCTAATGGGGCTTCTGCTGAAAAATCTTGAAGACGAAATCTTCATCAAGAACAACGTCAGTTTTCAGGTAATAGGCGATCTGAAGCGACTTCCGGAGGCTGTCCAGAAGAAGATTCAGGAAATGATAGAGCGCACATCAAAGAACAACAGCATGTGCCTCGTCCTCGCAATCAGTTACTCTTCAAAGTCTGAGATTCAGAACGCCGTGAAGCACATAGCCGAGGAAGTGAAGCAAGGCAAGCTGAATGCCGAAGACATTACCGAAGATGTGATAAGCAAGCATCTGTATACCAGCCTCATGCCAGACCCTGAGCTGCTTATCCGCACCGGAGGCGAAGTGCGCCTGAGCAACTATCTGCTGTGGCAGGCTGCATACTCTGAGCTGTACTTCTGCGACACCTATTGGCCAGACTTCAGCGAAGACGACTTCTACAAAGCCATCTACGACTATCAGAACCGCGAACGCCGCTTTGGAAAAACAAGCGAGCAGGTTGCAACAGAATAAACCTTAACTACTATAGTTTTTAGCTAAAAAGAATGAAGAATCTGAAATTTGCATTATGTCTGTGTACTGCCCTCGCGGCAGCGTCGCCAACATGGGCGCAAGACGATAATGACGACAACGGGAAACCCAACATCATCTACTCCGGCTCTCCCCGAAAGCTCGAAATCGGAGGAATAAGAGTGAGCGGCGTAAAGAACTATGAGGACTATGTACTCATAGGATTATCGGGCTTGTCTGTGGGACAGACCATCGACGTGCCGGGCGATGAGATTACAACAGCCGTAAAGCGATACTGGAAGCACGGTTTGTTCTCGCAGGTAAAAATCGAGGCCGACAGCATTGCCGATGAGAAAATCTACCTTCACATTGCGCTCGCAACACGTCCGCGCGTGAAGGAAATCAACTACAACGGCGTTAAAAAGTCGGAGCGCGAAGACCTTGAGGCAAAACTCGGTCTTATTAAGGGTAACCAGATTACGCCTAACATGCGCGACCGCTCTAAGCACATTATAAAGAAGTACTTCGACGAGAAGGGCTACAAGGAGGCGGAAGTAAACATCGTTCAGGTTGACGACCCCGACAATCCGGAGCAGGTTATCGTCGACATCAACATCGACAAGAAGGAGAAAATCAAGGTTCACCAGATAAACATCGTCGGAAACACCGTATTCAGCGACAGAAAGCTGAAGAACGCGATGAAGAAGACCAACGAGAAGAACAAGATTCTGAACACCTTCAAAGCCAAGAAGTTCATTCAGGAGAAGTATGAAGAGGACAAGGGCTTCATCATCGACAAGTACAACGAGTACGGATACCGCGACGCGCAGATTGTAACCGACAGCGTAAAGCAGTACGACGACCGCTCGGTTGATATTTTTATTAAGATTGACGAGGGTCAGAAATACTTTGTGCGCGACATCGACTGGGTTGGAAACACCGTGTACCCTACAAATTATCTGAACCAGAAACTGCGCATGAAGCGCGGCGACGTTTACAACCAGAAGCTGCTGAACGAGCGTCTGTCTAAGGACGAGGACGCTATCGGTAACGACTACTACAACAACGGATATGTGTTCTACAGTCTCGACCCTGTCGAGATTAACGTAGACAACGACTCTATCGACCTTGAGATGCGCATCACCGAAGGTCCGCAGGCTACGATAAACCGCGTTAAGATTACAGGAAACGACCGTCTTTACGAGCACGTTGTACGCCGCGAACTCCGTACAAAGCCGGGCGACCTCTTTAGCAAGGAGGCTCTTGAGCGTTCGTACCGAGAAATTGCGCAGATGGGACACTTCAATCCAGAAAACATCAACCCTGACGTTAAGCCAGACCCAACAAACGGAACTGTTGACATCAACTACATCCTTGAGTCTAAGGCTAACGACCAGATTGAGCTTTCTGCCGGATGGGGACAGACAGGTGTGATTGGTAAGGTGAGTCTGAAACTCACAAACTTCGCCATTCAGGAGTTGTTCAGCAAAACCAAGAACCGCCGCGGAATCGTTCCGCAGGGCGAAGGTCAGACACTTACGCTGAGCGGACAGACAAACGGTACTTACTACCAGTCGTACAGCGTTTCGTTCCTCGACCCTTGGTTTGGCGGCAAACGTCCAACCTCATTCTCGGTAACTGCATTCTACTCAAAGCAGACCGACGTGAGCAGCAACTATTACAGCAACTATTCAAACTATTACAACTATTATTACGGCGGATACAATTCGTATAATTCTGCATACAACAGCATGGAGAATTACTACGACCCCGACAAGTACGTTCAGTTGTTTGGTGTTACTCTCGGCTTCGGAAAGCGTCTGCGCTGGCCTGACGACTACTTCACATTCAGCGCGGCTCTCTCATACCAGCGCTACATGCTGAAGAACTGGGCTTACTTCCTGATTTCCGACGGAAACTGTAACAACATCAACCTTGAGCTTGCTCTCAACCGTAACTCAACAGATAACCAGATTTATCCTCGTAGAGGCTCTGAATTCTCACTCTCGCTTGCCCTCACACCTCCATTCTCTCTGTGGGACGGAAAGGACTACGAGAAACTGTCGTCTGTAAAGAGTACAGAGAACAAAGAGCTGTACTTGGCAAACATGCAGGAGAAGTTCAGCTGGATTGAGTATCACAAGTGGAAGTTCAAACTGCGCTCGTTCACGGCTCTTGCCAACGGAGCTAAGTGCCCTGTACTGATGACACGCGTAGAGTTCGGTCTGCTGGGCCACTACAACAAGTACAAGAAGTCTCCGTTCGAGACATTCTATGTTGGTGGCGACGGTATGACAGGATATTCGAGCAGCTATGCAACCGAAACAATCGGCTTGAGAGGTTACGAGAACGGAAGCCTCACTCCAACCGGAAGCGAGGGCTACGCTTACTCACGCCTCGGTCTTGAACTCCGCTACCCTCTCATGCTCGAGACATCAACAAGCATCTACTGCCTTGCATTTGCCGAGGGCGGTAACGCTTGGACAACAATAAACAAGTTCAACCCATTCGACATGAAGCGTTCTGCCGGCGTAGGTGTGCGCATCTTCCTGCCAATGATTGGTATGATGGGTATCGACTGGGCTTACGGATTCGACAAGGTGTACGGAACAAAGGGCGGAAGCCAGTTCCACTTCATCATCGGTCAGGAATTCTAACAAAACGGTTTAATGAAAGCATTACGAATCCTTGCAATATCAGCCATTGTCTGCTACAACCTGCTTGTGGCAGACAATGCCTTTGCTCAGAAATATGCCGTGGTAGACATGCAGTACATCCTGAAGAACATTCCGGCATACGAGCGCGCCAGCGAGCAGCTTAACCAGGTTAGCAAAAAATGGCAGGCAGAGGTAGAGGCACTGAGCACCGAGGCACAGACGATGTACAAGAACTATCAGAATGAATCGGTGTTTCTGAGCGAGGAGCAGAAGGCTAAGAAAGAAGAAAGCATAATAGAGAAAGAGAAAGAGGCAAGCGAGCTGAAGAAGAAATACTTCGGTCCCGAAGGCGAACTGTTCAAGAAGAGGGCATCGCTCATTGCTCCGATACAGGAGGAGATTTACAACGCCGTAAAGGAGATTTCAGAATCGAAAGGCTACAGCCTTGTTCTTGACAGGGCAGCCGACTCGGGCGTGATATTTGCCTCGCCAAAAGTAGACATCAGCAACGAGGTACTGACAAAGTTGGGCTATTCTAACTAATTTTCAGCATTTTTAAGAAATATAGTCGTCTATTTAACAAAAAAATACAGTACCTTTGCCGCCGAAAACAAATTTGATAATATAAAAACGAGAAAAATAACAAATGAAAAAATTGATTCTATTGGCGCTAATCCTTGCGCCAGCATGTGCATTCGCACAGAAGTTTGGTCATATCAATTCTGCTGATATCATCCAGAATATGCCAGAGTTTACCGCAGCACAGAACGAGATTCAGGCTCAGCAGAAGACATACGAGACAGAGTTGAAGAAGATGCAGGACGAGCTTCAGGCTAAGGGCGCAGAGTTCGAGAAGGAGATGGCTACACTGCCAGAGAACATCAAGCAGCGCCGCCAGCAGGAACTTCAGGACATGTACACTCGCATGCAGCAGTTCGCTCAGGAGAGCCAGGCTAACGTTCAGAAGCTTTCAAACGATAAAATGCAGGCTATTCAGGAGAAGGTAACAAAGGTTATCGCTGAAATCGGCAAGGCAGGCGGCTACATCTACATCATGGATATCACAGCCGGTATTCCTTACATCAGCGAGACTCAGAGCACCGACCTTACAAGCCAGGTAAAGAGCAAGCTCGGCGCAACAGGCGCAAAGACTACTCCTGCTAAGAAATAATTCTGACTAACAGACAACAATCTTGTCAAACACCAAATTCTTTTAAAAAGTATGTTCAAGAAAATAATCATAATGGCATTGTGCATGCTGCCGCTCGCAACAAGCGCACAGAGTAAATTCGGCTACTTTAACTACGACGACATGCTTAAGGCAATGCCTGAGTACACAGAAGCACAGAACAACCTTAACATGCTTAAGGACAACTATGAGTCTGAGCTCAAGCGTTCGGAAGATGAGTTCGACAAGAAGTACACTGAATTCCTTGACGGACAGAAGGAGTTTCCGAAGAGCATCCTGCTGAAGCGACAGAAAGAGCTGCAGAACCTTATGGACCAGACTCTGGAGTTCAAGAAGGATGTTAAGGAGATGCTCTCTAAGGCAGAGAAGAACCTGATGGCTCCGGTTAAGCAGAAGCTCGACGAGGCTGTTGCTGCCGTGGCTCAGGAGAAGGCTCTCGACTATGTCATCAACACTGCCGGAAACAACTATCCGTATGTAAACCCAAACACTGGCGTTGACCTCACGGAGCAGCTGAAGCAGAGTCTTGGAATAAAGTAAAACAGAACTGAACAACAATCCCTATAAGGGCGACACTGTTATGGGGTCGCCCTTTCTCTTTTCTTGTAGATTATGGCACAACCATCATTCTCAAAAAATCCCGGACCGATAGGTCTGTTCGATTCAGGCTACGGAGGCCTTACCATTCTTAAGCAGATTCAGAGCCTTATGCCCGAATACGACTACATGTATCTGGGCGACAATGCGCGCTCGCCTTACGGCTCACGCTCGTTCGACGTTGTCTACGAGTTTACGCTGCAATCGGTAAAGAAACTGTTCGAACTGGGATGCCAGCTCGTAATACTTGCGTGCAACACGGCATCGGCAAAGGCTCTCAGAACAATTCAGCAGAAAGACCTTCCGCTGCTCGATGCCGACCGCCGAGTGCTTGGCATCATCCGCCCCACGGCCGAGTGCATAGGCGCGCTTACCAAAAGCCGTCATGTCGGCTTCTTTGCCACCGAGGGAACGGTTCTGTCGCACTCCTATCAACTGGAGATTGAGAAACTTCATCCCGACATCTGCGTAACCGGAGAGCCTTGCCCTATGTGGGTTCCGCTTGTCGAGAACAACGAATACAACAGCGACGGCGCAGACTATTTCGTAAAGGCGCGCATTGACAGTCTGATGAGCCGCGACCCGAAAATCGACGCCATCATTCTGGGCTGCACGCACTACCCTCTTCTGCTTGGAAAGATAAACAAGTACATTCCCGAGGGCGTGCGCGTGATTCCGCAGGGCGACTATGTTGCTGCAAGTCTGAAGGACTATCTGCACCGCCATGCCGAGATGGATGCCAAGCTGACGAAGGGCGGTACTTGCCAGTTCTTCACCACCGAGAGCGAGGAGAAATTCAAGAAAAGCGCATCAGTTTTTCTGAATGCCGACAAACTAAATGTTCAGAAAATAACGCTGGTTTAACAGCGGAGCAAACAATATTATTATGAGCTACAACAATCTGTCATTCATAAATGCCGTGATGTTCTTTATAGCAATAGTTTCGGCACACTTCAGATTTAATGGAATAAGACCAATTCTGATATTGGGTTTCGTTGCACTGTGCATTCTCGAACTCATTTTCATTCTGAACAAGAAGAATGCCAAGAACAAAAGCCTCAGCATCAGAATCAGCATTTTCTTGGCTTTTAACATCATCTTTCTTGCAATTAACGCTGGTTTATGATAATATGGTCGGGGTTCTGACAAGAATCCCGACTTTTTTTCCCAGATGAAAGAAATTCTGCTATATTTGCATCGATAGCGAGGCTTATTCACTAACACTAACATGAAAAACAGCCTTGAAAAGTATAACCAAACAATCAAGAAACACATTATGAAACAGAGTTCGAAAGAGATTCAAAAGATGTTCATGTCCATGCCAATTTCAGAGACAATGAAAAATTACATACGGCATACGGGCTGGCAGTTTACCGACTCGCACATAGCAACGCTGCTATACAACTTTCCTTTCCCGTACTTTGTAACAAGGGAACTTCTGGAGGCAATCCACGACAACACCGAGGACGAGACGCTGAAAAAACAGCTCGAACAGCGTTTCGAGGTTGACGACCTCAAGCTTGAGTGGCTAAAGCAGAGCATGAAAAACACGGTCTTCACCGTAAAATCGTTCGACTTGTCAGAAATGGGGACTTTCGACGATTACGATTCAGCAATGGAAAGCGTAAAGGATTTTAACGATGAATTTTCTATCGAAAAAACGCAGGTGCTTTCAGAAGGTGCCGAGCCGTCTGTGCAGGGCCATTCGTTTCCGCTTCGCAATATGGACGCGGAGAATCAGACTGATTTCTGGGATTTCGACAGCGCCCCCGAGACTCTCGGCGCAATATATTTTAACGAGGAAAAACTAATTCATCGTTTTTGGACCATCACATCCGACAATGAATATATAAGAAAAGTAGACAACCTCGATTCTTCGCGGTTTGAGAATGCCTTTGTGCCGCTGCCAAATCCTTTCGAGAAAGGCGACAAAGTTCAAAGACTGTCGACCGGCGAGACAGTTGTAATAAACACGTCAAAGGAACAATTCAACGACACTATCGCCCGCGCCGAGAAAAACGCAGCCTACGATTACAACGACACTTACATTTCATTCAAATATAACGACGGCGAGGGCGAAAAAGACGACTTGGCATGCCTTTTCGAACTGGAGCGCGTATGATTTTCTGATTTTTCAAATTCAAATAAAAGCACTTGAAAGCGGTATTCTGAATACCGCTTTTTTCGTTTTTACATCTGCCACAGAATGAAATCGCCCTTTATTGATTTATGTCAAGATATGTGTCATGAAACATGTTTTATGACAGTAATTTTTCATTTCTTGGCGTTTTTTGACTTTCTTTGCACTATAAAATATTTACGGAAACTGAATTTTACGTGTAAATAAACTGCAACTGACAGTAAATAAACATGTAAGCAAAGCCTGAAGCTTTAAAGACGGCTCGGTTCATAAGAAAATACAGAACGGCTATCGAAAATCAAAGCATTATGGCGCGAAATCATTACATAGACACGGATTATGATGTTTTTCAGGAAACAGGTTGAACAATAAAAATTATTACCATAATGAAAAGCAAAATTGTATCATTTCTAATCATCATCGTAACATTCGGCGTTGCGCTCGCAAAGATGGCAAACAGTTCGAAGAAGCTAATTCTGCACTGGGACATCAGCGGCAACGTAACGACTCAGGGAACCGAAAACTTAATCATCCTGCTACCTATGGCTTCTGTCTTGCTGCTGGCTATCTTTGCGTACTTCGAGAAGAATCCCTACAAGATAAACAATCTGTCGCACATAAAAGAGACTGAGAACAACACGAAGGCCTTGGTTAAGTACATCCAAGTTACAGCCCCTCTGGCGATGTTTGTAATTCTGTACATAACCATCTGCTCGGCCAAGATGATAAGCATGCGCCCTCTGGTCATAATGGCGATACTTTCGTTTATCATCGGATTTTATGCCCACACTTGCATAAAACTTAGGGCGAGCCTCTCTTCTGCTAAATAAGATATAAAAAGAAAAAGCCGCATGAACAGGAAACGTTCATGCGGCTTTTTTGTTTATGCCAGATAGATTCCGTCGTCGCCCTTAAGGACGATGAGATGCTGCTTGTACAAATCGCCCACGGCCTTCTTGAAAACCTTCTTGCTGACCTCGAATTCGTTGTAAATCTCGTCGGTCGAACTTTTGTCGTGGAAACGGCAATGACCGTCGTGTGCCTTGATGTATTCGAGCAGAGTACTCGAGAACTCGCTTATCTGCGCACGGCCGCTGTTCTGTAGCTTCAGGTCAATCTTGCCGTCGGGACGCACCTGCTTTACGAATGCCGTAAGACGGTCGCCGCTGTGAACGTACTGGAACAGTTCGTTCTGGTACAACATTCCGCTGAATTTGTTCTCCACGATGACCTTAAAGCCGAGGTCTGTCTTCTGATAGACAAGCACCTCAACCTCATCGCCGGGATTGTAGTCGGGCATCTCGTCGGACAGGAATTTCTCAATCTTAGCCGATGCCATTATGCGGTAGCTGTCCTCGTCGATATGACAATGTATGACGTACTTGCGTCCCTTCAACATCTTCTGCTTCTGCTCGCGGAAAGGCACGAAGAGGTCTTTCATCAAGCCCCAGTCGAGGAACGCGCCAAACTGGTTTACCCACGCCACTTCGAGATAAGCAAACTCGCCCACCTTGACCAGCGGTTCGAGCGTTGTGGCAATCAGTCGCTCCTCTTGGTCGAGATAGATGAAGACGTTGAGCATGTCGCCCACCTGACAGCCTTCGGGAACGTATCGGGTTGGCAAGAGGATTTCGCCATCGTCGTGTCCGTCGAGATAAACACCGAAATCGACCGTCTTGACAACCTCAAGCTGATTGTAGTTTCCTATTTTAACGTGTGCCATAATCTTTAATCGTTTACTTGTTCATTTTTATCGTTATTTTCAGCCTCGGGGCTGACTGCCTCGGTTTGCGCAGGCTGAATTATCAGTCCGTCTCTCATCTGGATGGTGCGGTCGGTAAGGCGGGCCAGTTCCTCGTCGTGAGTAACAATTACGAAGGTCTGCCCAAACTTGTCGCGAAGGTCGAAGAAGAGCTGATGCAGTTCCTGCTTGTTCTTGCTGTCGAGGCTGCCCGAAGGCTCGTCGGCAAACACCACCGCCGGATTATTCATCAATGCGCGAGCCACCGCCACGCGTTGTTTCTCTCCGCCCGAGAGTTCGTTCGGCTTGTGGTTCATTCGCTCGCTCAAGCCCATGAAGCCGAGCAGTTCCTCGGCGCGAGCCTTTGTGTCCTTGCCATGCTTGCCGGCTATGAATGCCGGAATCATCACGTTCTCGAGAGCCGTAAACTCGGGCAGAAGCTGATGAAACTGAAACACGAATCCGATATGCTGATTGCGGAAAGCCGCCAATTTCTTCTGGTTCAACGCTCTTATGTCCGTTCCGTTTATAACGATGCTGCCACTATCGGGGTTGTCGAGTGTTCCCATAATCTGGAGCAGCGTGGTCTTTCCTGCGCCGCTCGGGCCTACGATGCTAACCACCTCGCCCTTCTCTACTTTCAAATCAATGCCTTTAAGCACCTGCAACGAGCCGAAGCTCTTTGTCAATCCTTTAACTTCAATCATTATTCAAATGCATTTTCATTGCTCTTGAAATCCAGCCTGTTGGCGACCATGTTGCCGCTTTGTCCGACTTTACCGGCTCGATGAACGAGATGAGGTCTTCGTCCTCGCCCGTCTGGTCGGGGAATAACAACAGCAAACTGTTATTTGCAAAATATTTGTTTATCAGCGTCGGAAGTTCCTCGAACGACTGGCGGTAGCTTATCGAGCCGCGGCGCGACGAAACGATGACAAGCAGATGGTCATAGTTTACCTCGCCTGTTAGCAGGATAAGATTGTCCCAACTGTCGAGCAGAATGAACTCCGCACGCACATCCTTATGATTTTTCTTTATGTATCCTTCGATGAAAGGAAGCGTCTCCTTTGTGGCATGGAAATTTACACGGCATCCAAGCTGCGCACCCATCCGGGCAATGCGCGACATCCATCTGTGGAAGCCCTTCTCGAACTCTGCCTTTGGCGGAACGGCCACGATAATTCGCCTCAGCGTATTCGACGGAATTATGAGCTTGGCTATCGTAAGCTGGCGCGACATTCCCGTAAGGAGATTCTGGGTTATCGAGCCGTAGAACGAGTCGAGCATATTGCTCTTCTGATGGTGCATACCCATCACAATCTCCGAAGCATCAAGCTCTTTCATGGCATGAAGAATGGCCGATGCCACGTTCGTACCCAGACGATTCTGCGTCTGCATACGCACATCCGATGCGGCGGCAATCTTAACCGCCTTGTCGAGCATCTGCTCGCCGAACTGCTTGCGCGCATCGGCATGCTCGTCGTCTATAACCACGTTCAGTCCTATAAGTCCGCGGCCGAGCTTGGCGTTGCGCATGAGCATAGCCACCGACACGAGGTCCTGCATGGTGTAGGGATTATAGAGCGGAACAAGAATCTTCTCGTCGTCGCCCTCGTGTTTAACAGGACTCTCCTGAACCTCGTGAGCCAGCTTTGCCGCTCCCCGCTCGGTTGCAATCGAACTGATGATGCACGAGAACAGAATTATCATAACCACGCCGTTAAGCACCGAATGGTTCATCAGATACTCGCCCGGCGCAATCTCGAGCTTAGTGCCCACCATAACCATTGCCAGCGCGCCGGCAGCATGGGCATCGGTCAGACCGAACATCATAACGCCCTCGGCACGGCTCATCTTGAATATACGGGTTATGCCCCACGCCGGAATAGCCTTCGACACGGTTGCCACAAGCAGCATTATTGCCACCACGAGGAGCGTATCGGTATCGGCAAGCAGACGGACGTTGATAATCATTCCGACGCCAATCAGGAAATACGGAATGAAGAGCGCGTTGCCCACAAACTCGAGCCTGTTCATCAACGGAGATACATGCGGAATGTATCTGTTAAGGATTATTCCGGCAAGGAACGCGCCCATGATGCCCTCCAGTCCGGCAAGAGCCGCCATCGCACCGCTGAAGAAGACCAGCGCGAGCGAGAAGGTAAACTGCGAAACAGAATCGCCGTAATTACAGAAGAACCATCTGATAACCTTCGGGAACACAAGGAACACGAAAGCGATGTAGGCCGCACACTTCAGCGTGAACACGAGCCAGAAGAGCCAGCCGTCCATATCGCTGTTGTACGTTCCTGATATAGCTGCCAGAATAAGCAGCGCAAGAAACAAAGCCACCACCGTTGCCCCGATGGAAATCGTTACCGCCGGATGACGGCTCAATCCGTAGCGGCTAACTATCGGGTACGTTACCAGCGTATGCGATGCAAAGATACACGCCAGCAAGAGCGATGCCATGCACGAATAGTGAAGCACATAAACACCCAGCAGATATCCAATTACGAACGGCACGGCAAACGTAAGCAGTCCGAACACCGTTCCCTTTGTAGAGTTCTGCCTCAGCCCCACCATATCCATCTCCAGTCCGGCAAGAAACATTATGTAGAAAATGCCCACTCTTCCGAACAGTTCGAAACTGCTGTCGTAGAGCAACACATCGAATCCGTAAGGGCCTATCAGAGTGCCCGCAATAATCATTCCGATAAGGTGCGGAATGCGCAGGCGGTTGAAGATTATCGGCGCAAACAAAATGATGCACAGCACGATAAAGAAGACCCATGTAGGATCTGTTATTGGAAATTTGGGTATCAGAGTGCTCATAAGTTCACGAATAAGTATAAAATTGTTGCAAAGTAAGTAAAAAAATTGGGTAAATAAAAATAAATTCATAATTTTGCCGACAAATTATAACATTTATAATTCATAAAACAAGACAAGAAAATGAAAGTAGCAATTGTTGGCGCTAGTGGTGCAGTAGGACAAGAGTTCCTGCGTGTACTCGAAGAGAGAAACTTCCCTATGGATGAGTTGGTTTTATTCGGTTCAGAGCGTTCTGCCGGTAAGAAGTACACATTCAAAGGCAAGGAGTATGAGGTCAAACTTCTTCAGCACAACGATGACTTTAAGGGCGTGGATATCGCGTTCACTTCAGCAGGTGCAGGTGTTTCAAAGGAATTTGCAGAGGATATCACCAAGTACGGTGCTGTAATGATCGACAACTCAAGCGCATTCCGCATGGACAACGACGTGCCATTGGTTGTGCCTGAGTGCAACGCAGAGGATGCGCTTAACCGTCCACGCGGCATTATCGCAAACCCAAACTGTACGACAATCATGATGGTTGTATGCTTGCAGCCACTCGAGAAGATTTCGCACATCAAGACAATACATATCGCTTCATACCAGAGCGCATCAGGCGCTGGTGCAGCAGCCATGGCCGAACTTCAGCAGCAGTACAAGGAACTTGCCGAGGGCAAGCAGCCTACGGTAAACAAGTTCGCTTATCAGCTTGCATACAACGTAATCCCTCAGATTGACGTGTTCCAGGACAACGGCTACACAAAGGAGGAGATGAAGATGTTTAACGAGACAAAGAAGATTATGCACACCGATGCACGATGCTCTGCAATGTGCGTGCGCATCTCTTCGCTCCGTGCACACTCTGAGGCTGTTTGGATTGAGACAGAGAAGCCTATCAGCGTAGAGGAGGCTCAGGCTGCACTTGCTGCCGCAAACGGCGTAACTTTGGTTGACAATCCTAAGGCTGTAGGCACAAAGGCTAACCCAGATGCTGCAAAGGAGACTCTGAAGGACCTTCCTTACCCAATGCCACTCTACACTGGCGGCAAGGACGATGTCTATGTTGGCCGCGTTCGCAAGGATTTGGCTAACGACAACGGTCTTACATTCTGGCTCTCAGGCGACCAGATTAAGAAGGGTGCGGCTTTGAATGCAGTACAGATTGCCGAATACCTGATAAAGGTTGGCAACGTAAAGTAACAGGCCAGACTCAAAATAACTAATCAATAAAATAAAATTTACCATGAAGTTTCTCGACGAATTCAAGCAATTTGCCATGCGTGGCAACGTTGTCGACATGGCTGTCGGTGTAATCATCGGTGGTGCGTTCGGCAAGATTGTTTCATCTCTGGTGTCTGATGTCATCATGCCTCCTATCGGCTGGCTAATCGGTGGCGTTGATTTCAAGGATTTGAAGATAATTCTTCCTGAAAATCCTCTCGCACCAAAGGGAGCAGAGCCTGTAAGCATCGGCTATGGTGCATTCCTTCAGAATGTCCTCGACTTTCTGATTATTGCATTCTGTATCTTCCTGCTCGTTAAGGGCATCACAGCCTTGACAAAGAAGAAGAAGGAAGAAGAGAAAGCAGCTGCTCCGGCAGAGCCTTCGGAAGACATCAAGTTGCTTACCGAAATTCGCGATTTACTGAAGAACAAGTAAATAGAATTAAGAATAACAACTGCCGTTGGCAGGATTGGTTTGCACTAATCCGCCAACGGCTTCTTTTTATGATACAACCCAATCCAAGGCTTATTCTTCAACAAAGATACTCATGGATACTGAGAGGCTATTGACCAACATTCAGAAAAACGACTCGGAGCAAGACTTTGCCACGCTTTTCCACCAGAACTACGAGAGGCTTTTCAGAGTGGCCTTCTTCTATCTGCAAGACGACGAGATGGCAAAGGACGTAACGCTCGACGTGTTTGCCGACATCTGGAACAAGCGCAAGACGATGATTGTGCCGCGAAATTTCAGAAACTTCAGTTTTACGATGGTGAAGAATGCCGCCATTAACATGCTGGAGAAAGAACAGCGATTCAGCCACGACGAACTGCCCGAGTCGGACAACGGCGCGCTGAACCCGGGCGAAAGGCTTGAGCAGTCTGAACTCTTCGAGATATACGAGCGAGCCCTCGGCGAACTGCCCGAGAGATGCCGCGAAGTGTTCATGCGGGTAAAGGAAGACGGAATGTCGTACGACGAAACGGCACAACTGCTTAACATTTCGGCAAAGACCGTAGACGCACAGATGCAGAAGGCCCTGAAGCACATCCGCAGCGCGATTGAGGCGTACATGAAGCACGGCGACGAGCAGGCAAAACGCTTCATCTCTATTTTTCTTTAATTTTTTTCATCATAGGCGTAGGGATTTTTTCTTTCGCGGCTGTCTTATAGGCAGAACAATAAAAACAGGTATCAAAAAACAACAATCTTACAGATGAAAAAAATTACTCTGACAATGTTGATGTTCTTGCTTAGCCACACTCTGTCGATGGCGCAAGACCCAAAGTACACGCTCGTCTATGGCGAGGAGGTTGAGCTGAAGAAGCCAATCGTAATCGACCCTTCGGACAAGCGTCCGATAAAAGTAATCCTCGACGAGCAACTGAAGAATACCGACATTGGCTATAAAATCACCGCGAAACACATTCTGCTTTTCAAGAAAAAGCCTACGCCTGCTACAATCAAGACCAACTATCAGTTTCACGGTTACGTTATGGACAGCAAGTCGCACGAGAGCCTCATCGGCGCAAACGTGTACTGCCCCCAGCTGTCAACTGGCTGCACAACAAACGCATACGGATATTTCAGTCTTCCTCTGCCCGAGGGCGAATACGACGTTACAATCTCGTACATGGGCTACGAGCCTGAGCATGCAAAGATAAAGCTGAGCAGCAACACTTTCAAGAACGTGATGCTGAACGAATCTCTGAAACTGCCCGAGGTGATTGTTGAGTCCGACCGCCCCGACACGGGCAGCCGCAGCACCCGAATGAGCGCGAGCACCATCTCGCCCCAGCAGATTATGGCAACGCCAGCCGTACTTGGCGAGGCCGATGTGCTGAAATCGCTGCATCTGCTTCCAGGAGTGCAGCAGGGCATGAGCGGCACGAACAGCATGAGCGTGAGAGGCGGAAGCACCGACCAGAATCTCTATCTGCTCGACGGCGTGATGCTCTACAACGTGAACCACTTTCTCGGACTGGCATCGACCTTCATTCCCGAGGCGGTAAAGCATATCGACTTCTACAGTGCGTCGTTTCCAGCAAAATACGGCGGCAGACTGTCGTCTGTTGTCGATGTGCGAACCAAGGACGGCGACATGCAGAACTACCATGGCCTGTTCTCCATCGGACTGCTTTCGGCACACATGGCCTTCGAGGGGCCGATAAAGAAGGACCGCACTTCGTTCTTCGTCTCTGCCCGCCGTTCGTATGCCGGATGGCTGATGAACATAATGGCAAAGCAGAACGACGAAGAACTGAAATCGTTAGACCTCTACTTCTACGACATAAATGCCAAACTTACGCACAAGTTCGGCAACAACGACCGCGTATATATCGGCTTCTATCAGGGACGCGACGGCGTTTACCAAAAATATGAGTGGGAAGAATCGTACTACAATAGCAGTTCATGCACGGAATCGTCGCTGAAGTTTGGCAACACCCTGCTCAATGCACGCTGGAACCACATCTTCTCGCCAAGTGTCTTCGGCAACATAATGGTTGGCTACAACAGTTACAGAATGAAACTGGAATCCGAGTGTTACGACAAATCTTTGAGCTTAGGCTCGACACACTTCGGCACAGATTACAACTCGGGAGTGAAAGACCTCACCGCACAGATTGACCTCGACCATCACAGTTTCAGCAATCACCACATCAAATTCGGCGGAAACTACACTCTGCACAAGTTCAAGCCGGAGTCGCAGACCAACGTATATGTAGCCACCGACGGGAAAAAGTCTTTGGCCGACAAACAGGTAACTGCCGCCGAGAAATCGGACGGGCACGAATTCTGCATATACATTGACGACGACATGAACCTCGGCCATCAGTGGCAGCTAAATGCCGGCATCAGAGCCACGATGTTTGCAGTGCCAAGCAAAGTCTACCCGACGATAGAGCCGCGTCTGTCGGTCTGCCGTCCTATTGGCGGCGGATTCAGGGCAAAGGCATCATACTCGCTCATGCACCAGTATGCGCACATGCTAAGCAACTCGCCCTTTGCCATGCCGTCAGACCTTTGGGTGCCTATCAACGACAAGATTAAGCCTATCAGCTCAAACTTGTGGGCGGCTGGCGTAACCTACGACCGCTGGAAGGGCATCGAGCTACAGCTTGAGGCTTATTGGAAGGAGATGAACAACCTGATAGAATATCGCGACGGAGCAGGATATTACGGCAGTTCGATAGGATGGGCCGACAAGGTGAGCGCGGGCAGCGGACGAAGCTACGGCATCGAGTTCATGGCACGAAAGAACATCGGACGCGTCACTGGCTCGTTCAGCTACACGCTGTCGAAGTCTACACGCAAGCATTCAGACGGAAATGTGAACAACGGCGAGCGATATCCTTTCGAACTCGACCACACTCACACAATCAACATCCTCGGAATGTTCAAACTGAGCAAGAAGATTGACCTCAACGCTTCGTGGTACTTTGCCACCGGCGGATACACAACCATCGCCACACAGCAGACAAGGTACATCCTACCACAGCTAAATGACGACAGTTCTACAATTTTCAACTATGAGTTCGATTCATATTTTCCTGATTATTATTCTCGCGCAAGCTCAAAGAATCAGGAATATACAAGCGACACATATTACTACTTCGGCAAACGCAACAACTACAAGATGAAGCCGTCGCACCGTCTCGACCTTAGCGTGAACTTCCACTTCAAGCGAAAGCGTGGCGAGCGCATCTGGAACATAAGCCTGATGAATGCCTACAACAACAAGAATCAGGACGTTATATACACCGAACTTGTAAAGAACACAAACGATGAGAACATATGCAGAATTAATGGCATGACCCTGCTCACCATCCTACCATCGGTATCATACACATACAAATTCTAAAAAAGAATGAAACATCTATTACATATTCTGGCATTTACATTTGCCGCATTCGTTGCCGCATCATGCGAATACGAGATTGGCGAGGTGGACGAAAGCAGCAAGCACCAGCTAATCATCAATGCGCTGATGACGGCACAAGGCCAAGACAACTATGTTGAACTGCACCTTACCGGCACAACAAAAACCACGCTTGTCCGCAACGCACAGGTTAAGATTTTCATAAACGGCTCTCTTGCCGAAGAAGCCACATCGGACACTTGCATATACAAGATAAAAAGTCTGTTTGCAAGCGGCGACAAGGTGCGAATTGAGGCGAGCGACGGACAGCACAGCGCATCGGCTGAAACGACCGTGCCCGAAACGGTTACGGTTGTGTCGGTTGATTCGGCCGACGTGAGGTTCGGCAATGAAAACTATACCCGATATTTCATCAAGATTAAAGACCCTAGCAGTCTGAAGGAAACAAAATATTACCGTCTGTCGGTTGTCAGAGAACAACACAAAGTTAATGGTGCATATTATCACGACAATGAACTCTATTATGTCTCATACTCTACAGACATTGACAACAAATATTCATACTATTCAGATATTGCCCTGAGCGAAGGCATGAGCAAGAAGAGCAAGGATTACGAAAATATGGATGCCATCGAACTTGTTGAAGAAGTAAAGAACGTCTTCGGACTGTTCCGCAGCTCTTACTTCAGCAACGGCGAATACACGCTCAACATCGACCTAAAGGAATGGTGGGGACACGATGTTAAAGGAGATGCCGAAGACATCCACTTCAAGATAAGGTCTATTCCCGAAAGCGAATACTACTATCTGCAAGCCGTATCTGTGTTCCAGAACTACGAGGAAGGCGTGATGCTTACTCCTGCCCCGATAGTCCCAAGCAACGTTAAGGGCGGCACAGGAATATTCAGCGTTTCGGCAATGGCCGAGACTACAATATCAAGAGGAAAGAAATTAGAAATAGGCGACAAGATATGGTAAAGAACATTGAGAAAACTATAACCCGATTGGCTGCATCGGTTCACTCGCCAAAGAACCGCTTTGCCACAAAGAATGCCTACGGCGAACTGTGCCGCCGAATTGGCATAAGGGCTATGTCTGCCAACGACGCAGACCGTAGCAGCCGAAAACTGTATATGCGCACAGCCGTAGCAGCAAGTCTGGCTCTGGTGGTGGGCATAGGCATTGCGTGCATATCGAACTACGACAAGTGGTTTGCTCCGGCTAAGGTAAGCAAGACCGAAACGACCGCTCCGGCAGAGGCTAAACGTCCAAATATCGTATTCAAGAACCAGCCTATGAAGGTCATTGCCCAAAGGCTGTCTAAGGAATACAACGTGAAAATCGTAATCAAGGACAACAATCTTGCCGAATACAAGGTTACGGCAACCTTCTCGCCCGACGAGAACATAGACGAGATAATATCAATCCTTTCGAGCGCAGCTCACTTTAATTACACAAAGAACAACAACGTGTTTGTTCTTAGACGCAGCAACTAAAAACTCAGTGCCCCGACCAATTCAAAGAAACGGTCGGGGCACTTTTTTATTTCATCGGATGCAGTCTTTCAACACTTATGAATACTGTTCAAAGATTTCATCCAGCAGTTCCTTGTGGTGTCCGGGGATTATGATGTGGTGGTTGCCTATCGGATTCTTAAGGAAATATGAAGCCTTTTCTGGGTCGGCCAACTGTATTACCTGCTGTGTGCGACAGAGATCCGGCTTTGCCTGATTCCTTTTCAGCCGGCCTTCTTCGGCAAAGCAGCGCGACAGGTCGCCCGACATCTTGAATATCGTAACAGGACCTTCTTTCATGTATCCTCTGATGCCCACGCCTATGCCCGACTCGAAATGCGTGTCGAACTCATACCGCTCTACCATGCCGAACGGTATGGTGCAATGGGCAAAAAGCATCTCTCCCGTCTGGGTATCAATATTTGCCGGATTGGCCTGAAAGCCGCTCACGCCCGTAAGCGCGCGGGCTATCATCATTGAGAGCATGGCCGGAACATCGCCCTCGCAGCCAGCCACCATTCCCTCCGAATTCAGTTTGGCAAGGGCAAGGCATCCGGTATTGTGCACTGCCGTAAGCAAATCGAAGCATCGAATGGTAAGTCCGTTCAGTTTGTGGCGTCCGGCCACGGTCTTCAATGCCGTGTATATCTGTTCGGCGCCCGGCATGGCCTCTCTAACCGATTCGGGCAGATTCTCCACCGCCTCGGCCGTCTGCAACGGAGTAGCCTCTATCACATCGAGCAGCTCGCGCATCGGGATGCTTACGAGTTCCGCCCCAAGCACTTTCTTCACCCTCTCCTTGTCGGCATTGCTGGATATGAGCCAATCCGACGGCTCGCCAATTATTCCGAGGCGGCAGTCCTTTAGCTGCTTCACAGCCTTTCCCACCTTTTCGAGCAGCTTGATACGACGGCTCATATAGTCGGCCTTTCCGTGTATTATCTCTCCTCTGATGCCGTTTTGGCGGAGGTACGACAATATCTCCATCGAGGCAGCAAGAGAGTTGCTCTTGCCCGATGTCAGAAGATAGAACGGACTGTCGGAACACGCCTGCAATGTAGGCAGCAGCTTTCTGAAGATGCCCTCGGTTCCGCCCGTGCGCACATATATAAGACTGAGCGAGTGGCGGCCATAGTCAGAATAGTCGCTTCCTCTGAATTCAAAGTCGATATTCAGGCTGTTCAGAAATTCTTCGGTCATCTGCCAAACTGCCCTCTCATCATGCAGTTCAGATGTAAGTGTATAGATTGCAATGCTCATAATTAGTAATTTTATAAGGATTAGAATACAAATATATGGATTTCTTCTGAATCTTTTCCACATTCAGCCTCAACAAAGAGCGATAATCAGCATAATTATCGGCTGCGCATTTCATTTTTATCCCGAATAAACCAATCTTTACCCGCAATTTTAGAAAGCATCACAAAAAAAGTCCGAAGTGCCACCAAACCGGGGCATTTCGGACTTTTTTATTTCTTTCGGAGAAATGAATTATTTCTTAACCCACTCCTTGCTGCCTAAGTGCTTGAAGGCATACAGTTCTACGTCGAAGATTAGCGTAGAATAGCCCGGAATAGTAACCGAACCTGATGAATTGCCGCTCTCGCCGTAAGCAAGGCTGTAAGGAATGTAAATGCGCCACACGTCGCCTGGATGCATGTATTGCAGAGCCGATGTCCAGCCCGTTATAACGCCGTTTACCAAGAACTTTGTAGGAACATCTACATTATCGTTCAACTGGCCGTAGAACGACTGGTCGAAGACCTGTCCTTCGGGATAAGTCTTTGTTGGGATAAGTCTGCCCAAGTAGTGAACCTTTACCGAGTCGGTAAAGAGCGGAGTCTCGGTCTCCTGATTACCGTTAGACAGCACCTTACAGTACACATAGTCCTGAGTGTTTCCAATGGCTGTTGAGGCAAGTCCGTCGGGCACAAGCTTCCAGTTCTTGATTATCTTCCACTCGCCGTCGTTGGCCGATACGCTCTTTGTTGCCACGAGGCGGACAGAATCGATATAATCCTTGTTGCGCTCCGTCCAGTTGGTATAGTCGTCATCCTCGGTGCTCTCCTTGCACGATACAACGAACATTGCGCTGATAACTACAGAAAGAAACAGAAAGAATTTCTTCATAATTCAAGTTTAGTTTATAAAAGGGGGAGGCTCTCGCGAGAAAAGCCTTCCCCTTTGTTGTTGATATTCTTAGTCTACAAGCTTCTTCAAAAGGCTTGTGATGCTAACCTTGTCTTCGATGATGCCTACAAGATCGTCAATCTTAACGCGCTCCTGAGCCATTGTGTCGCGGTTACGCAATGTAACTGTGCCATCGGTCAGAGTGTCGTGGTCAACAGTGATACAGTAAGGAGTACCTACTGCGTCCTGACGGCGGTAGCGCTTTCCGATAGAGTCCTTCTCGTCGTACTTGCAGTTGAAGTGGAAGCGCAACTGCTTGATAATCTCCTGAGCCTTCTCTGGCAGACCGTCCTTCTTTGTAAGCGGCATTACAGCGAGCTTTGTAGGAGCAAGGGCAGCCGGAAGCTTCAACACAACGCGAGTCTCGCCGTTCTCAAGAGTCTCCTCTGTGTAAGCGTGGCACATGATGCTGAGGAACATACGGTCAACACCGATAGATGTCTCGATAACGTATGGAGTGTAGCTCTCGTTTGTCTCTGGGTCGAAGTACTCAATCTTCTTGCCAGAGTACTTAGCGTGCTGGCTAAGGTCGAAGTTGGTACGAGAGTGGCAGCCCTCAACCTCCTTGAATCCGAATGGCATTCTGAACTCGATGTCGGTAGCGGCGTTGGCATAGTGAGCCAGCTTCTCGTGGTCGTGGAAGCGGTAGTTCTCTGCGCCGAAGCCCAGATTCTGGTGCCACTTCATACGAGTCTCCTTCCACTTTGCAAACCAGTCGAGCTCTGTGCCCGGCTTTACGAAGTACTGCATCTCCATCTGCTCGAACTCGCGCATACGGAATACAAACTGGCGTGCTACAATCTCGTTACGGAAAGCCTTACCAATCTGTGCGATACCGAAAGGAATCTTCATTCGGCCAGTCTTCTGCACGTTGAGGTAGTTTACAAAGATACCCTGTGCAGTCTCCGGACGGAGGTAGATTTTGCTTGCACCGTCGGCAGTAGAACCCATCTCGGTAGAGAACATAAGGTTGAACTGGCGAACGTCTGTCCAGTTGCGAGTGCCTGAGATAGGGCATACAATCTCCTCGTCGAGGATAATCTGCTTCAGGCCGTCGAGGTCGTTGGCGTTCATAGCCACGCTGTAACGCTCGTGCAGTTCGTCGCGCTTCTTCTGGTTCTCAAGCACGCGTGCGTTTGTGGCACGGAACTGAGCCTCATCAAAGGCATCGCCAAACTTCTTCTTAGCCTTGGCTACTTCCTTCTCAATCTTCTCCTCGTACTTTGCAATCTGCTCCTCGATGAGCACATCGGCACGATAGCGTTTCTTTGAGTCGCGGTTGTCAATCAGAGGGTCGTTGAAGGCGTCAACATGTCCCGAAGCCTTCCATGTTGTAGGGTGCATGAAGATGGCTGCGTCGATGCCCACGATATTCTCGTGAAGTAGCACCATGCTCTGCCACCAGTACTGCTTAATATTGTTCTTCAACTCAACACCGTTCTGACCATAGTCGTAAACAGCGCCCAAACCATCATAGATTTCACTTGATGGGAAAACGAAACCGTACTCCTTGCAGTGAGACACGATTTTCTTGAATACATCTTCCTGTGCCATTTATATTTTGTTTTGTTTCTAATTTGTCTTTTTTTAGCATTAGCCCCTTACCGTGCGGGCACTATGTCCAATTATTCTGCAAAGAAAGCGATTTTTTTTCAATTTTATTCGTATTTTTGCAAGCATTGTTTGTAAAAGTGCATTTATTTTTGAAGATTTAATAAAAAATATGAGCGACGAGACAAAAGATATAGCAACAGCTGAAGGTTCGCACCAGCTTACGGGCATGTATCAGAATTGGTTTTTGGACTATGCCTCATACGTTATCCTCGAAAGAGCCGTGCCGCACATCGGCGACGGTCTGAAACCCGTGCAGCGACGTATTCTGCACTCAATGAAGCGCCTCGACGACGGACGTTACAACAAGGTTGCCAACATTGTGGGACACACCATGCAGTTCCACCCTCACGGCGATGCCTCTATCGGCGATGCGCTGGTGCAGCTGGGACAGAAAGAGCTGCTCATCGACTGTCAGGGCAACTGGGGTAACATTCTTACTGGCGACGATGCCGCTGCTCCGCGATACATCGAGGCTCGTCTGTCTAAGTTCGCACTCGAGACGGTTTTCAACCCTAAGACAACAGACTGGAAACTGTCGTACGACGGACGAAACAAAGAGCCTATCACTCTGCCTGTCAAGTTCCCTCTGCTGCTGGCTCAGGGCGTTGAAGGCATTGCCGTAGGTCTGTCTTCAAAAATACTTCCGCACAACCTCAACGAGATTTGCGACGCTGCCATCTCGTACCTCAACGACGAGGAGTTCCACCTCTATCCCGACTTCCTTACCGGAGGCAGCATAGACGTGAGCAAGTACAACGACGGCGAGCGAGGCGGCTCGGTTAAGGTGAGAGCCAAGATTGAGAAGCTTGACAACAAGACGCTGGTAATCCGCGAGATTCCGTTCAGCAAGACAACAGGCTCGCTCATCGAGAGCATCCTGAAGGCCATAGAGAAGGGCAAGATAAAGGTACGCAAGGTTGAGGACATCACAGCTGCTCAGGCCGAGATTCTTATTCACTTGGCTCCGGGCGTATCGTCGGACAAGACGCTCGACGCGCTCTACGCATTTACCGACTGCGAGGTGAGCATATCGCCAAACTGCTGCGTAATCGAGGATCAGAAGCCTAAGTTCCTTAACATCAGTACCGTGCTGAAGAAGAGCGTAGACAACACCCTTCATCTGCTGCAAACCGAGCTCGAGATTCGCAAGAGCGAGCTGATGGAAGCCCTTTTGTTCGCATCGCTCGAGAAAATCTTCATCGAGGAGCGCATCTACAAGGACAAGGAATTTGAGCAGGCTCCCGACATGGATTCGGCCATCGCACACGTTGGCAAGCGTCTCGAACCGTTCGTGAAGGACTTCTTCCGCGCCATCACACGCGACGACATTCTGCGACTGATGGAGATAAAGATGCAGCGCATCCTCAAGTTCAACAAGGACAAGGCTAACGACTACATCAAGCGCACTCAGGAGGAGATTGACGAGATAAACGACGACCTCGCGCACATGGTAAACGTAACCATCAACTGGTTCAAGCACATAAAGGAGAAGTTCGGGGCAGAGCATCCACGCCTCACCGAGATCCGAAGCTTCGACACCATCGAGGCTACAAAGGTGGCAGAGGCAAACCAGAAGCTCTACATCAACCGCTCCGAGGGTTTCATCGGCACGGGCCTGAAGAAGGACGAGTTCGTTTGCAACTGCTCCGACATCGACGATATCATCATCTTCTACAAAGACGGAAAATACAAGGTGATAAAGGTTGCCGACAAGGTCTTCATAGGTACTAACGTGCTGTATGTGAACGTGTTCAAGCGTAATGACAGACGAACAATATACAACGTAGTATATCGCGACGGAAAGGAAGGCTACAGCTACATGAAGCGTTTCTTCGTAAACTCAATAACACGCGATAAGGAGTACGACGTAACCACTGGCAAGGAAGGCAGCAAGATTCTGTACTTCACGGCCAATATGAACGGCGAGGCTGAGGTCATCAAGGTAACGCTGCGCCCTACTCCGCGCATCAAGAAACTGATTTTCGACAAGGATTTCAAGGACATAGCCATCAAGGGCAAGCAGAGTCTGGGCAACATCCTCACAAAGAACGAGGTTCTGCGCATCGGACTCAAGTCGCACGGCGTTTCAACGCTCGGCGGACGAAAGGTATGGTTCGACCGCGATGTGCTGCGCCTCAACTACGACGGACGCGGCGAGTATCTGGGCGAGTTCCAGAGCGACGACTCTATCCTTGTGGTGCAGAAGAATGCCGAATTCTTCATCACCAACTTCGACATCAACAACCACTATCCCGACAACATTCTGTATATCGAGAAGTTCGATGCCGACAAGGTGTGGAGTGCTGCCGTATATGATGCCGACCAGAAGTTTGTTTACATCAAGCGTTTCAAGATGGAGGCTCTGGCGCGCAAGCAGTCGTTCCTCAACGAGAATCCAAACAGTTACCTCATTCTTCTGTCATCGCAGGTTTATCCGCGCTTCCTTGTCAAGTTTGGCGGCGCAGACAGCTTCCACAACGACGAGGAGATTGACGTTGACGATTTCATCGCCTGCAAGGGTTTCAAGGCCAAGGGCAAGAGAGTTTCAACGCTGAAGGTTGAGACAGTCGTAGAGCTTGAGCCGCTACGCTTCCCAGAGCCGGACGAGGCAGATGCCGATTCAGAGGCTGAAGATGGCGACGCAGATGACACAAACGACTCGGATGCAGAGAAGTCGCAGGACGAGATTTTCGACGAGCTGACGGGGCAGATGCGTCTCTTTGGCGGCGATGCCAAGTCTGACGACTCCGACAGCAACGACGAGTAGCACTATCATCAACAAGCCATAAAGCAAGCAGAGGCGCACTTCCTTACAAAAAAGGTTGTACGCCTCTGCTTTTTTCATTCTTTACGCTCGACATAATCCATAATAACAGCCCCATTGTAAAAGCAATAGAATGTCTTCGAATTTAAGCCGAACTGATGTTTATTGAATTACGCCCTGAAATGGCATGACTCACTTATAACGTAGGGCATCGCCCTATGAATTTGTGTTGATTTCTTCGCTCCGAAAGTGCAAAAAAACATAGCAGATCATTCCTTTTGCACATTCGAAGCGTTCTTTTTTCGTTATCCCAAGGCGTTGCCGTTGAGTTGTTGGCTTAAGGACTTCCAGTCCGTCTCTTTAGGATAAATTAGGTTACAATCATTAAAATATAGCAGCAATCTACCTTCCACCACAAAAAAAGCGTCCAACCTTTGGCATAAAACGCATCAACATCACATACGCGAAAAACAAGACTGCCGCAGTAACGATAGGTACAGTTATAAATCTGACAAACTGCTCTAAATAACCGTCTCCTGAAATAACGACACTAACTAATATATAAACTGCACTAACAGGAGTAATTATCAAATTTGCCAAATGACACGCATAGATAAAAAAACAACTTGCCACTAAATGCTGATTTGCACGGAATCGTTTCTTTGTTACAAGATATGAAGCTATGGATATTACAGAAAATATAATCGAAACATAAAGCAATTTCCTGACTATACACATATAATCCGCAGGTATCCATGAGAATATTTCTATTCCCAGACATACTGTCAACAATATAATAAATAGTCCGTAATTTTTTTGACAAAATTCCACCAAGTTAATCTTATTTATAGCAAAATACGCGCCTAAAGTAAAGAAGAAAAAGGCTTCAATGCCAAAACCATGCCATACAACCCAAAAGCCAGAAACATACGATAGCAACAGTATCAGCACCACAAAGCCTTTTGTTCTTTTTACAAGCCAATAAATTAGTGGAGAGAGTATTGTTACTACTATCAAATCACGAAGAAACCATAGCGGAGAATCAATCGGGCCTGTCGAATACGCAGTCCACCACATCCACAAGCGATTAGTATCACCCCAATGGTTTATATCCCAAAGGAAGCGTATATTGTTTTTTATAAGAAAACTGGTTACCACATCCCATGATGCACCATTAGAAGCCACATCCCACACTTTTCCTATAATCCCAAAGACATACACTAAAACATTCCACATTATATATGGGATGACAAGAGTATTAAAGCGGCTTTCTAATTTTTTCTTATAACCATTCCAAGTAAACTCTCTAAAATTATAAAAAAATAGGAAACCAGAAAATATAAAAAATGTAGGGACTGATATTTCAGCCAAAACCCTAAATATATATCCCAACAGGAAACACAATCCCTCGCCAGACATAAGGTTTATGTCAGTCTGCCAAGATGCATAATACCAGTCTGTATGAATTAATATTACAAGTACAGCCATTGGAAAGCGCAACAGATTTATTGTTTCCGACTGATACGTCTGAAGGAGTTCGTCTTTTGCTAACATATTCTTATTTCATCTTTAATCTACCATTGCATCATTAAAGTTCAATCATAACAGAACACCAATAATGCCATTTCACAAACCGCAGGTTCTTCTGATAAAAACAAACGATTATCATGGCAAAATTAAAAATAAAAACTGACTACTGCCCTCTTTACACAAGAATATTTCTAATTACTCAATTGTATTATCTTCAAAGATGCTATAATTGGTTGAAAAAACGGCAAACCAGATTTTTGAGCCTTTCAACTGTTATTCGCAAAAATATTACAACATATGTTTTGCCCCCAAACAAGGCGTATAAGAGCCGAAAAAGGGCGCGAATATCGCTATTCTACGCCCAACCAATCTTTCCCCTTTTCAACCAGTTATTATCTTAGTTTATTTTAGTTCTACTACTTTGTCCAAGAAGCCGAGAGGATTATCATTTATCATCTTCATCTTGAACTCCTTCTTGTTCACGTATTCCACTACTTTTGGGAAACGCTCGAAAGAGTAACGCAATGTGTTTTTCGCTCCTATGGAAATAGCATCTGTCGATGACCAATAAGGCACAACCACATTTTCACCCTCAAGGCAATAGAAACATGCCGACTGTGATGAATGATCGAAAACCAAATTACCTGTTAATGCATCCCGGCCCGGGAATACCTGTATTTCAGTTCCCTTAAAGCCTATTATGCCATTTTTCTTATATACCACAAGCCAAAAACTTTTATCCTTGCTTGCCTTCAGATTTATCGGTCTAGTCATAGGCTTTTGTCCATACAAAGACAGATATTCAACCGAATCCTTGCCTTCCCACGCAACAAATCTAACGGCATTATCGGCACTGTAGTCTGTTCCTTTCTTTGCATCTGGAGTGTCGGCAATCGTCATTGCGATAATTGTAGGCACAATGTTAAATTCTCCGACTGAACGTTTTTTCGTTTTGTAGTCAATCCAATATCCCGAAACGGTTTTGCCATCTGCCAAAGTAATTGTACACTTCGGTGCTTTCTCCTTCTCCTCACCCTTTGCCACGGCCGAAGAAACGGCAAATGCCATGACTGCAAGAATCAGTAATAATCTTTTCATCTCTGTTTGTTAATTTTATGTTGTTATTATACCTAAAAGTAATTTTTGGCTTTTTTGCGAGTGCAAAAGTATGTAATATGAAAATATTCAGAAAAACATTTTCGTTAAAAAATCTAAAATATAACAAAAATTAACAAAACCGCCACGGCATACAAAAAAGCCCAGACCAACACGGTCTGGGCTTCCAATGAAAAATCCTACTAAAATTTAACTAACAATATATCTGTACTGATTGATTAGTCAATATTTTAATTAATAACCAGGGTTCTGGTATGCAGCCTTCTCTGCTGGAGTCATAAGCATAGCATCAAGCTGTCCCTGTGGAATTGGACGGAGATAGTAGCTCTTCTTGATAGTACGAGTATGTTTCATGTTCGTCCAGTTGTTGTTGAAGTCGTTATTGTTGTTTCCACCGATTGTGTAGGTAGAAGCACGCTCTTCCCACTTCTGAGTACGAACCAAATCCCACCAGCGAAGACCCTCACCGAAGAACTCGCGGAAACGCTCGTCAAGGATGTAGTCAACAGTGATAATCTCAGGAGTAGCCTCCGTCAAATCCTGGCTGTAATCAGCAGTATAAGCACAGTTACCGGCATTGTTGAATGTCCACTTACCAGCACGGGCACGCAATACGTTAACCAACTCGCGAGCTGAGTAACCGCTCTTAATAGTTGTTGTACCAAGATCCAACTCTGCTGGAGCAACGGCAGCCTCGGCAGCGATAAGGTAAAGCTCTGCGAAACGTGCAATGTTTACAGGACGAGGACAAGCACCGTTAGGAGTACCCAATGTTGTAGTATCTGTTGTCTCGCTGTAGTAACCATTCTTCCAAACATTCAGATATACAAGACGGCTTAAGTGATCAGGAGTGATAATCCAATCTGCACGACCTGGAAGTGTTCCTGCACCCACGTTGCTTGTATATGTAGCATCGTAGTGAACACGCTCGTCATTCTCGCCAAGGAATGTAAGGATTGCACTGCCGTTTCTTACAGGAAGACCGTTTGCATTTGTATAAGATTCAGTATTGTCGCCACCCTTCTTCCAGTTACCACGGAATGTAGTTACGAATGTACCGTCCCAACGAGAGTCCTTATCCTTGTCGGTAAACATAGGCACAACCTCCTGTGGAGTAGCCATACGAGTCCAAGGACGGTCAGCCCACTGAGCAGCCTCACGCTTAACAGTCTCTGTTGTTCCGCCATTAGAACGAACGGTTGGATAGTTCCAACGGTTCATCCAATGTGAGAAGTTATCTGGTGCAGCACCACTACCGTATGAATAACCTACGCCACCATTAAAGTACTCATCCTGAGCTGTATGGTCGGCATAAAGCAGAATCTCTGAGTTTCGGTCGTTCTGACCAAGGAATACATTGTAGAAAGACTCCTGCAAAGCAAAATTACCAGGATTCTCGATAGCGGTTACAGCTGTATCGTATGCCTTCTGGAAGTAAGAGCCAGCCTTACTCTTGTCGCGAGTACACTCTGGATAAGTAGGCACGTTGTTTGGATTTGCAAGCCACCATGCATAAGTAAGGTATGCCTTTGCAAGGAACAAGCGTGCTGCAGTCTTAGTTACACCGCCTGTTACACGTCCAACCTCAGGAAGGTCGGCAACAGCCTTTTCCAAATCAGGGAAGATAGCCTTCTCGTAAACCTCGGCTACAGTGTTACGGGTACTTGTACGGTTTGTACTTGTGTTGAACTTCAACTCGCCAGCACCAAGATCCAATGGCACACCACCGAATGTCTGAACAAGTTCGAAGTAGTCGAATCCACGGAAGAAACGAGCTTCGGCAAGCAATGCAGCATCGATGCCGGCAGCCTCGCCATTCTCAATTACACCGCTTGCTGTGTTGATATCTGTGAAAGATGCACCCCAAAGAGCATCTGCACGGCAGTTATCAGCCTTGATGTTAGAAACCTCTGGTGTCATATCCAGACACTTGAAGTTCTCATCGGCACTCTGTCCGTATGTGTACTCGTCAGTACCTGTTTCCAAGGCATTGAAGAAATAACCCTGTCCCCAAGTGTTACGAAGGTTTGCATACAATGCTGTAATACCTCCCTTAACACCGTCTTCTGTCTTAAAATATTCTGGAGTAAATTTGCCGCGCGGAGTCTCATCCAACACGTCAGAACAGCTGCTGAAACCTGTAGCCAGAGCCACCGCTACTCCAAGAGCATAAATATAGTGTTTCATATTGTTTCTTTAATTTAGTTTAAGTTGTACACCTATTATTAGAATGTAACATTAAGTCCGAACAAGTAGTTGCGAGTGGTTGGAGTGTTGTAACCAACAACAAGCACCTTGCTGCTATATGCTGCTGAAGCCTGGTTCTCGTTACCACGAGAGTTTGTCTCAGGGTCCATGCCGCTCTCGCTATGATATGGAGAGAACAAAACGAATGGGTTTGTTACAGTTGCGTATGCTCTCAAAGCCTTCAAGCCAGCCTTCTTCATCCAGTCGCCCTTGAAATTGTAGCCAAGAGTGATGGTACGGAACTTAAGATATGAGCCTGAGAAGAATGCAAGTGTCTGACCATACTTAGGGTTATCACCGCTAAGGATACCACCTGGGAATGGATAGTCGTTAGTTGGATTATCCTCTGTCCAGTAGTTAACGTCGATGTTGTTTCTACGACCAGTCAACATGTTCAGGTAACCAGAGCTACCGTACAATGTACTGATAAGCTTACCGCCATGACGGAATGAAGCTACAACTGACAAATCCCAGTTCTTGTAAGATACGCGAGTATTGAAACCACCTTCCCAAGATGGGTCAAGCTCGATAATCTGACGGTCACTAGCATTTACCGCACGTGGGTCGCCTACGCTCTTACCCTCTGGAATCAGACCGTTATCAGCTTCCTTCTGTGTATAATAGCCACCCTTAACCTTAATCATACCAACATTACCACCAGGCTCCTGAATGTTAAGAAGTTCTTCCTCGCCCTTCTGCCAGATACCAATCTTCTCGTAATCGTAAACTACATTGATTGGGTGTCCAACGAACCAGCCGTTACTCTCATCTTCTGTTACGTTCTTCAAGTTGCCGTTCTCATCGTATGTCTTAGTAAGTTCAGTCAACTCATTGCGGTTGCAATAGAAGTTAAGACCAGCTTCCCAACTCCATCCGTCCTTGTCCTCGAAGATAACACCGTTAAGAGACAACTCGAAACCCTTGTTGCGTGACTTACCGATGTTTGCCATATAGCTGCCTACACCTGATGTGCTTGGAAGGCTTACAGGGAGAAGGATGTTCTCAGTGTTCTGGATATAGTACTCAGCAGTACCGCTCAATCTGCCGTTAAACAAAGAGAAGTCAACACCGAAGTTCCATGTCTTAGAATACTCCCAACCAAGTTCTGAGTTTGGAAGCTCGCTTACATAGTAACCTGTTGCATATCCGGTAGGACCGAAGTTGTATGCGCGTGTTGCCAATGTACCAAGAGTCTTGTAAGGGTCGATAGCCTGGTTAGATGTCTCACCATAACCAACACGAAGCTTCAAGTTCTCGATTGTCTCAACATCTGAAAGGAAACTCTCCTTTGCCATGTTCCAACCCAAGCTGATAGCAGGATAGGTGTGTCCTCTGTGTCCCTTAGCCAAACGTGAAGATTCATCACGACGGAGAGTAACGCTTGCCATGTACTTCTCATCGTAGTTGTACATGATACGACCCATGTAAGAAACAAGTCCTGACTCGTAGAAACCCTGGTTTCCTGGACTTACAGTAATGTTCTTTGCATTACCGATGTTGTACCACAAGTGCTGGTCAACAGGGAACTCAGTACCGCTCATTTCCTGCTTGTCGTAGTGAGTCTTTTCAGCAGAATACAAAGCAACGGCATTGAATGAGTGCTTGCCGAATGTCTTGTCGTAAGAAAGGATGTGCTCAACAGCCCAGTTCCAAGTTGTCTCATTGCGGTTAGCACCTGATGAGTTTGCAGAAGGTGAATCGCTGAATACGCCCTGAGCAGTATATGTTCCATACTTATTGTGACGGTAGTTCAAACCTAAGTTGATGCGATATTTCAAGCCTTCAACAAATGGGAACTTAACTTCGCCATAGAATGTATTGTATGTACCAAATGCGTTAGTCTGGTCTTTGTACTTATCGCCAAGGCTCTCAATACGGTCGCGGGTGTAAGTCCACTGCTTATCCACAGGCATTGCAACAACATCCTTCAAAGTTCCGTCTTCATTATATGGATTGATAAGTGGAGATGCACTAAGAGTGTTGTAGATACCAAGGTTACCGTTGTGAGTAATACTGTAGTTTGTATTGATGCTCAAACCAGCCTTTACATACTTGCCGATTTCCTGGTCGAGACTTGCATGCAAAGCATAACGGTTGAAGTTCTGTGTTGGGATTGTTGCCTCGTCGCGATAGTAAGAAGCACCAATATTATAGTTGTTAGCACTTGAACCGCCAGTTACAGAAAAGTCCTGGTTTGTTGTGAACGCTGTCTTGAACAGCAAATCCTGCCAGTCTGTATCTGTTGTATCACTCTCGTCAAGGCTATTCTGATACTTACCTGCAAGCTGACGGAGTTTAGCCAACTGCTGACCGTTCATCATTGGGTACTTGGCAAAGTTTGTCTTTGCACCAACGTACATATTATACTTAACAACAGGAGCCATGCCCTTTGAACCGTTGTTAGTAGTAATGAGGATTACACCGTTTGCACCACGGCTACCGTAAATAGCAGTTGCAGATGCATCCTTCAAGATATCCATAGACTTGATGTTGTTTGGATCGATATCGTTAATGCTACCGGCAAATGGTATACCGTCCAATACGATCAATGGGTCGTTACTTGCGTTAAGTGAGCGAGTACCACGGATACGAATCTGCATACTTGCACCTGGCTTAGATGAAGTCTGCATCATCTGTACACCGGCAACACGTCCCTGCATAGCCTGAGTGATATCAGCACCTGGAACTTCGCGCATAATGTCACCCTTTACAGAAGCAACAGATCCGGTAACGGCCTCTTTACGCTGTGTACCATAGCCAACGACTACAACCTCGTCAATGATTTTGGTATCTTCCTCAAGCTGGATTTTCAATCTGCCAGATGAGTTGTCGGCCTTTACCTCTTTTGTAATGTAACCGATGTAAGAAACCTCGAGAACTGCGCCCTGAGGTACTTCGAGCTTAAAGTTACCGTCAAAATCAGTGATTGTACCGTTTTGAGTACCTTTTACTAAGACGTTTGCACCGATGATTGGATCACCATTCTGGTCAACGACCGTTCCCGTTACCGACCTAACTGAGGGGGTAGCAGCTGCTGCATTCACAATGTCGGCAGCAAATACCGGAGCAACTTGCCCGCCAATCAGGAATGCAATACATGCACCAGCAACAAGTGCTTGCTTTCTTGAAATTAGATTCATAATTAAAAAAGTGTTATACATGATATTTCGGGCAAATGTAGCATTTTTAGATATTAACATGAGCGTTTCATCGTTACATAAAAGGTACTAATTTGTTACATCGACGCATTTGTAACACTACCGTACATCTGAAACAAACACCATTTTTCAGTTAATCTATACAATTAGGAAGCACATAATCACAATGTCGTAATTCGGATAAAAATAAAGATTTCTCAACTAATGAGCCATTTTTACCAATCTGATGTTTAGGTTCTTTTCCTCTGTCTTTAAAGGCTATCTAAAAGATACATCTCTTAATTAGTACGGATATTTCACTAAAACGAATGACTGTATTTTCACAATTCAAGATGAAGCGCGAATTGTTGTTTTCAAGTCAACGGACTTATATGTTTATTACCCTGTTTCTTTTTGTCGTTTTTACAATAAGTATGCAAGGGGTGCAATTATAAAGCTGCTACTTCTCAAAACTCTGCCTTTTTCGGTTTTTATCACCTTTGCTATATATTTTGGACTTTTGTAACACTTATTCACAAAACAGAATCGAACATTTAGCACTATTACGACAACAATTCAACTGAAAGTCCACCATGTCTTTATATCAGTATGGACTTTTTCAACGCAAAAATGGCAAGATAAAGCATTAAATTACGCAAACGTGTTCGTTATTCTCGGCTTCTGGCATAAAAAAGCAGAGGTCATTCTTCACATCCGGCAAAATCGAGGTGCTAAAACAAGGGCTTTTTCGAGTTTTACAAAACATCTGCAAACCACATTTGCTCTGTTCTATATGCAAAACTGGCAAATAGCTGGGGGCATAGAAACAAAAAAAGAGCCGAATGAATTAGCATTCAGCTCCTTATCTTGGTAGTGCGCGTGATAGGACTCGAACCTACAAGCCTCGCGGCACCAGATCCTAAGTCTGGCGTGTCTACCAATTTCACCACACGCGCGATAGACGTTTTGTTTTAACGGATGCAAAGATACAACATATTTTCAATTCAGCAAATATTTTTGTCGAAATATTTCGGATTCGTCCTTATTTTCCCCGGTTTTGCACGTTTTGAAAGTCTACAACTTACCGCCCAGCAGCTTTCGTGCATACTCTATTAGCGTGTCGTAGCCCTTCAGGGCATCACTGCTGTCCATATCGACATAGATGTCAGGCTCTATGCCGAATTCTATCTGTTTTTTCTCTGCATCAAACATAGGACAAGCCGAGAATCTTACGCTCCAGCCCTTCGGCAATTCCGAAGAGAACGGCAGGCCAGAACCGCCGCCAGTCTTGTCGCCCACGATTGTAACATTCGGGCAATAGCGCATTTCGTTCACAAAAGAGTTTGTTGCGCTATAACACTGTCTGTTTGTAAGCACAACGGCCTTTTTCTGCCATCTCACGCCGTCGCTCGGCTCAAGATACATAGGTTTCAGTTCGGAGAAATCAGAGTGTCCCTTGCCTGTTTTATGACAGATATAGCCTACAAGCTTCTTCTCGTTGCAGAAGCGGTTTGCGACCTTCTGCGAGGTTGTTATATTTCCTCCGCCATTATCGCGCACATCGACGATAATTCCGTTACAGATAGCCAAGTCATTGAGCACCTGCGACAGGTTGCCGTCTCCGATGCCGTCAGAAAAGCTCTCTATGAAGATATAGCCGATGTTATCGTCAAGAACCTTGTATTTTATGCCCGAAGCAATCATATAATCCCTTCCGAGGTATTTTTTCTGCACATCCGCGCTGAAATTTGACGGATAGCTCTCGTACCAGCTCCAGTTTCTGCCCACATCGTGCGCCGCGTAAAGGTTCACATGCCCGTCCTGAAGTTCAGACAGCATATCGCAAAGCACCTCGAAAAGCTGCGCGTTGGTCATATTATTGTTTATTCGCACGGCATATTTGTCGTGAACCTCGTTCCAGTCAAGCCCAATCACCTCTTTCTTGTAGTCGAAGAAGCAATAATGCTCGTCCAGAACCTTCCACAACGCCTCAAAATTGCCTTTTGCTGAGTTGTTGTACTGTTCTTCCTCCACGCAGGAGAAAAGCATGGTACAGACAAAAAAAGTGAGAATGGCTTTCAACTTCATATCCTAATTCTTGTACTTTCCGCGCAGGCGGAAGAGGTGTTTAACATAACCAACCATAAAAATATTCGAATATGAATGGAATTTCAGGTTGTTTACCTTCAGTTGGTCGGCCTCGAAAAGATAAGAGACTCTAATCAGACTGTTCTTCAAAGGGAAATCGGCAGAAAACTGGTTTCTGAGCGATGGCCGCGACACGAATGTCGTAGGATTCACTATACCACCATAATATCCGAGTCCAAATATTTCGTAATATGACTGCTGATATTCGGGCGAGAAAGCCAGTCCCACCAGCGGAACGGAAATCTGATTGGAAAGGCAGAGCGGATAATTCTTTATGCTCAGCTTGTATTTTGCAATGGCCGAAGCCTTCAGGTCGAGATATGCCTTGGCATTTGCCGGATTATTAGAGTTTCTGTCGTTATACACGCCGCCAACTCCAAATTCAGCCTGCGGACCGAACATAACAGAGAGATTCTTGATTCCGAAAACGTTCTGGCTGTTTGCGTTGTAGAAATATCCAAGGGATGCGTATGCCAGTCCAGCCCATTCTTCGGCTGTCTTAGCACCGTTTTTCAGATTCGAGGCAAACAAGGAATACTGATATTGTACGCCGACTTTTCCGCCCATCATCTTTGTTAGTCTGAAGCGGTCGTACTGAAGGCGCAGTTCCGTTCCTTTATAATTCAGTGGAGAAAGGTAAGTGTCAAGCACGTTAGACGAGCCTATGCCTGCCGAGAATACGCTCTCGACAATCTTGTTAGGCTTGAGCGCAACGCTGTCCTGCGCCATGCCAGCGAAAGGCATCAGCCAGAACAGCATTAAAAGGAGACAAACATTCACATGCTCGCCCCCCCTGAAGTTCTTTCGATTGTTTATAATGTTATTTTTACTTTGCAACATTAAAGTTATAGAATGAGAACTCTGTAAAATCTACTCCGTGGAAGACCTCACAGGTTGTCTTCTTCTTGTTTTTGAATACGCGCACCTCGCAGTTGTCGTCAGTTCCTTCGTCAGGACTGCTCTTCACCTTGAAATTGTGCACGGCATAGCTTCTTTCATATTTCAAGCCCGAATCTCCGTCGGTTATGGTATATTCATATCTTGCAGCTTCCTCGCCATACAGACGGAAGGTAATCTTGCAGAATATGTTGTTTGCATAAATAATATTAATACTCTTCGATCCGAAACGATAGGCAATACCGCCGTCTCTGTCGGCATCGAAATAGTCGCCAATCTGGTCTGTAATATCGTCTTTTGTCTGCAAGCCTATACCATCGACCAGCGCCTTTGCCCTTGTGAACTCCACAAACATGTTTTCTGCCTCCGAATACTTGGCTCTCTGTTCAGGAGTAAGGGTAGCAAGATAATCGGCGTTTTTCTTGGCTAATTCGGCCTCGCGCTTCGCCTTTGCAGTCATTGCAATCTCACGCTTGGCTTCAACCCACGCATTATATTCATCTATCTTAGTCTGGAACTTGTCGCGTAATCCCATGGCCTTAGACACCTCAGCAATTGCAGCTTCATCATTTATATCCTGATTGTTCAGAATAAGCTTATTCAAGTCCTCGGTACACATGTACATCAACGGCAAAAGTTCTTTTTCTGTAGAAGACATGTTATTTTGCAGATTCCTTTCAAGGTATTTTTCAGCAAGTTCCGAATTTACAATGTAATACACGTCTTCCTTGTCCTTGTCAATTTTGACCTCTTTTATAAGCGGTTCAAATTTCTTGCGAGCCATAGCTATCTCGCCGTCTCCTATTGAAGCGGCCCACATCAGCGTTGGAGCCACCAATAGCATAGCTAACATATAAACAATCTTCCGCATAATAACACTTATTTAAAATATTTTGCTTTTCGCAAATATAAAAATTAAATGTAATAATTCATAAAAAATGTTAATATTTTTTCGTCGCGCTCAAAATTTTAACATTTCAGGAAGACAAAACACGGTAGATTATTGCCGAACAACATATTTTCTGGAATTTGTTTCGTTTCAGACAGATACATATACAAAAAAGTCCTCCGCAAGCGTTTGCCTGCGGAGGACTTCCTGAAAAAAACGGCGGCTACCTACTCTCCCACATTGTATCGCAGTACCATCGGCGTGAGTGAGCTTAACTTCTCTGTTCGGAATGGGAAGAGGTGGAACC
>JAFZWM010000047.1 GCA_017617315.1 Bacteroidaceae bacterium | reverse complement strand
AGGTGGCGACACCAAAGCCGAGCACTACTAATTGCCCGTCAGCTTTCTTGCATGGATATGTGCTTTGAGTTGTATTCTGTGAGGGTACTGCCGTATTGCTTCAATATGTTGAAATACAGAAAATGTAAAAAAAGAGAAGAAAATAACGATATTCAGGTGGTTATAGCAGTGAGGTTCCACCTCTTCCCATTCCGAACAGAGAAGTTAAGCTCACTCACGCCGATGGTACTGCGATACAATGTGGGAGAGTAGGTAGCCGCCGTTTTTTTTCAGGAAGTCCTCCGCAGGCAAACGCTTGCGGAGGACTTTTTTGTTTGTATATGCACAAGCCTCAAAAAAAGTTCCTCCAGAAATAATCCGGAGGAACTTTTGTCTTATTCGTGGTGATAATCCTCATTACACCTGTTTAAAATTTTTACAGTTTGAACAGAACTTCCAAATTAAAGCTAACCACTATATATACGAATCTTAAATTATGAAAAATGTATGTCGTTCTAATTTTGTTGTATATGTCTGTAATAACAACAAAATTATTGATAAGTATTATTTTTGAAGTATATATATGTTATGATAGTCTTGCATTCTTAAATATTGTTAATTGGCCATATTGTAAGAACGTCTTATTTATCTGTTATTTACGAAATTCATCTATATTGTCTGTTTCTTTATGGATTTTCGCTGAATATTTATGTATTTTTCGACTTTTAGGTGTTTTATCTGCTATTTTATGTTAAAAAATATATTTTTTAGTCGTTTTTGTATTCTCTTATTGATTTTATTGTTATATTTGCATCCGACTTTAATAGTTAGGATAGTACAATTAATTTAATATTTTTAATCAAAAATGAAAAAAGTTTTTCTAATGATGGTTGCATGTGCATCAGCATTCGCTGCTAATGCACAGACACAGGCTCTTTCACAGAGCAAGCTGTCAGACAATTGGTTTATCGGTGTAAACGGTGGCGTTGTTGCTCCTGCACATCACTACAAGGTGCTTGACAATCTTGATGCTCAGGCTGGTCTTACTATCGGTCGTTACATCACTCCAGTTTATGGTTTGAGCGTTGAGGGTAACACTATCTTTGGTCTTACAAACAGCAAGACTGTTGTTGATCAGATCAACGTTACTTTGATGAACAACGTTAACCTTAACAACTTGTTCGCTGGTTACAAGGGCGAGCCACGTAAGTTCGAGATCGTTGCACGTGCCGGTGCAGGTTGGGGCCACACTTTCATGAACGGTGGTTTCGATGCTAACCAGATCATCGCTAAGGCTGGTCTTTCATTCAATATCAATGTTACTTCTGCTTTGCAGATTAACATCAATCCAGAGATTACTTGGGCTTTGACTTCAGCACAGGCTACTTGCCCAACTTTGAACTCTTACGGTACTGCTTCAACTCAGAAGTTCTATGTAGGTCAGGCTCAGCCTTACTTCAACTTGAACAACGCTCTTCTTGGTTTGAACGCTGGTATCACTTACAAGTTCAAGAACTCAAACGGTTCTCACAACTTCACATATGCTAAGCTTTACGATCAGGCAGAGATCGACAACCTTAACGCTAAGTTGAACGAGCAGAAGGCTAAGATCGCTGATCAGGACAAGGCTATCAAGAATGGCAAGAAGACTATCAAGGATCTTGAGGATGAGTTGAACGAGTGCAAGAACCGCAAGGTTGAGGTTAAGCAGGTAACTGTTGACTCTACTAAGCTTGCTCCAGTTGTAATCTTCGACCAGGGTAAGACTACTGTAAACAACGCTCAGATGCCATCTGTATCTATGATCGCTACTTACATGAAGTCTCACAAGAATGCTAACGTTCGTATCAAGGGTTATGCTTCTCCAGAGGGTTCTGCTGAGATCAACGAGAAGATCGCTCAGGCTCGTGCAGAGGCTGTTAAGACTATCCTTGTTAAGAAGTACAAGATTAAGGAGTCTCGCCTTGAGGCTAAGGGTATGGGTGTAACAGACGAGTTGTTCTCTGAGAACGACTGGAACCGTGTTGCTACATTCGAGACATTCCAGAAGTAATAAAAATAATATTACGATAATAAATGGCGGTCGCTTTACAAAGGCGACCGCTTTTTTTTCGTTTTAAATTATTTTTTTTATCTTTGCCTTCAATAAAGAGGCTGTAGCTTTTAAAAAAGATAACTATGACTGATATTTGCAAAGACTTTGCCAGAGAACTGGCCCGTGTGTACCACACCCTGTCGTCCGAGGATTTGGAAGCCTTGGCCGAGATTCTTGTTCCTATGAAATTCAACAAAGGCGAACAGGTGTTGAGAGAGGGCGAGGTATGCCAGTACATGTATTTTGTTGTGAGAGGGCTGGTTAGGCAGTACTATTTCAAGAACGATAAGGATTTGACCGAGCATATATCTTACGAGGGCAAGATGGTTATTTGTCTTGAGAGTTTCCTTCAGCAGAAACCAACTTACCTTATGGTCGAGACGCTCGAAAATTCGCTGCTCTGCGGAATTCCTTACAAGGAACTGCACGAGCTGGCAGCACAGCGTCCGCAGGTTGAAGTCCTGTACCGAAAGGTTCTTGAGCGTTCTTTGCTCGATTCTCAGGAGAAGGCTGATATCATGCGTTTCGAGACGGCTTCGGACAGATACAAGCGACTGGTAAACACTCAGCCGGAGATTCTAAGAAGAACACCTCTTGTTTTTATCGCTTCGTTTTTGCAAATGACACCCGAAACCCTGAGTAGGGTAAGAGCCAAATATCTTTCGGAAAAGAAGTGACAAGACTGCTTTACATAATATTGTTGGTAATAGGATTTGGCGTAAATGCCAAGGCCTATCCTTCCATGCTCATCGATCACTACACGCAGACGCAGGGATTGCCCAACAATACGGTGTACTGTTCTCTGAAAGGAAGCGACGGATTCATGTGGTTCGGAACGTGGTTCGGACTGACGAGCTTCGACGGTTCTGAATTCCACAAATACAATATCAGGGACAATTATGAGTCTGAAATTCCTCCGCGCAAGATTCAGATGATGGAGGAAGACCGGAATGGCTACCTATGGATTAAGACTATCGACCACAAACTGTATATTTTCGACAAACGCCGCGAGGTCTTCTCTACGGTGTACGACAAGATGAAGCGACTGTCGAAAAACGTGCAGATTATCAAACTTCAGCGTACAAACGACGGAAAAATTATTCTTCTGACAAAGGACAAGAACATCATTCTTGCCTCTACCAACAAAAAAGGAGAGGTGAGCATGGAGCTCGTGCTCAATTCGAAGGGGCACGTAGACAATCTTACGCAGAAGATCACGCATAATATTCTTTACGAAACTGCCGATTACATCTGCTGGCTCGGAACGGACTTCAAGATTATCTATGTCGAGAAGAAGGGCGGAAAGGCCAAGATTGCATCGGGATATGACAGATGCGCCAACTTCAGCAACGGACTTCTGTGTCTTGCTTCGGACAAGGAACTGCTGACTTACGATGGCAAGAAGAATGCGTGCAATAGATATCTGTTTGCCAACGTGAACGGAGCGGTGCAGCAGATTTATTATTCGGCCGATAGGCAGCTTTACGTCGTAACATCTACTGGCATTTATGCCTTGAAAGGAAAGACCTTCAGTCTGGTTTCTGCTTTAGACGGAAACGACGTGAAGTATGTGATGAAGGATAATAAAGGCTTTCTGTGGCTGCTGAAGAACAACAAGGGCGTTTATTCTGTCGATGTAAGAAGCGGAAAGACAACTTTCATAAACATTCCGCACACGGCCGACATTACCGATACGAAAATCATAGACTCGGGCGTGTACGGAATGTTTCTGCTGTCGTCATCGGCTTGCTTGTGGCATATCGACCGCAGCACGATGCAGGCAAACGCGCTTATTCCATCGAGTGTCCAGTCGCTTTTGCTCGACAATTCTAATGTTCTGTGGATTACGAGCAGCGCAGATGGCGTGTTTGCAATAAACTTCCCTCGCGAGCAATTCCGCATGATTTCTTTGGAAGAGGAAATGGGCGTGCGCGCAATGCACATGTGCCGAAATGGCGAGATGTGGGTCGGCTCAAATCAGAAAAAGCTGTATCTTTTTGATAAAGGCGGAAACGTGAAGCGCGTGTTTGACTCGCGAAACTACGAAGTCGGCAATGTATACGATGTCTTTGAGGACAAGAGCGGAACATTCTGGTTTGCCACGAAGGGAAACGGATTGGTCCGTGCCGTTCCGAATGAGAAGAGCGCGCTTGGCTATGATTTTACGCGTTTCTTGAACGATCAGAAGAACCGCAACAGCATATCGAGCAATGATGTGTACAGCGTTTTTCAAGACAGCCACGGACATATCTGGGTTGGCTTGTTTGGCGGTGGAATAAACCTTCTGCAAGAGCACAGCGACGGCTCGGTTTACTTCATAAGCAGGCTGAATGGCTTGAAGAACTATCCTACATACGGACTTTATCTCGAAGTAAGAGACATCGTTGAAGATAAGGACGGACGAATCTGGGCAGCCACGACCGATGGTCTGATGTCGTTCCGCTCTTCGTTCAACCGCCCCGACCAGATAAACTTCGAGGTCTATCCAACCCGAAACGGCGAGTCGTTCATTACAGATAACGATGTCTATGCCCTTTTCATCGACCATAAAAAGCAGTTGTGGATGAGCGTGTTTGGCGGCGGACTCAGCAAGATGGTTGAGTACGATGCAAAGAACCATTATCCGCGATTTGTGTCATACGGTCAGGCGCACGGATTGATAACCGATGCTATTATGGCGATAACCGAGGACAAACTCGGCAATCTGTGGTGTTCAACCGAAGGCGGTCTTGTCCGATTCAACGTGAAGGACGAGATTTTCAGCAATTTCGACAAGTACGACGGAATGCCAACCACCCGAATGACCGAAAATAGTGCGATGGCTACTGCCAACGGCGAGGTCTGGTTTGGCTCGAAGAACGGCATTCTTGTGTGCAAGCCCGAGAAGATGAAGCCCGAGGGCGATGTCTTCCCGCTGTACCTTACAGATTTAAAGATTTCAAACAAAGACCTGAAATCATTGCCTAACGACCCATCTAAGGGTATTTCGATAAAATATCTCGACGGCATCACGCTAAAGCACGACCAAGGAATGTTTTCTATCGTCTTCTCGGCGTTGTGCTATGTCAATCCGTCACGTATAAGCTACCGTTACATTCTCGAAGGCTTCGAAGAAGAATGGCACAACAACGGCAAGGGACGCATCGCCTCTTATAGCAGCATGCCTCCGGGCGAATATCTGTTCAGGGTTCAGGCGTTCGACGAGTCGAATGTCGGAAAGGTCTTTGAGCGTACATTTGCCATAACCATTCTGCCGCCATGGTGGTGGTGCTGGTGGTCTAAGGCCATCTATGCTCTCGTCTTGGCAATCGTTGCATATCTTATTTACCGAAGCATCAGAGAGAATGCCCGAATGCGTCGCGATATCTATATCGAGCAGCGAGTGGCAGAGATGAAGCTGAAGTTTTTCACCAATATTTCGCACGAACTCCGCACACCGCTCACGCTGATAAAAGGTCCGATTAGAGAAGTTATGCAGACCGAGAAACTGTCGGCGAAGGGCATGAAATATATGGGCTTGATGGAGAAGAATGCCGACCAGATGCTGTCTCTCGTAAATCAGATTCTCGATTTCAGAAAGATACAGAATGGAAAAATGCGACTTCATGTCTGTGAGTTCGAACTCAACGACTTGGTGGGCAGTTTCCAGAATGAATTCGGCGTGATTGGCGAAGAAGGCAACATCCTGTTCGACTTCAATCTTTCGGATTATCCGATAAAGATTTGGGCTGACAAGGAGCGAATTCAGATTGTTGTCCGAAACATTCTGTCTAATGCGTTCAAATATACGCCAGCCGGCGGCGAGGTTCATGTGAGCACACGCTTGTCCGACGATGCGAAAAAATGCTACATCGAGTTCCAGGATACCGGCGACGGAATACCAGAAGACAAGCTCGAAGAGATTTTCGAACGCTTTACTCAGGCCGATAATGCCAGACTGAACAGCAATCCGGGTACGGGAATCGGTCTTGCGCTCGTACACGAAATTATCGGACTGCATAATGGCAAGGTCTATGCCCGCAACGTAGAGCCTCACGGCGCGCTCTTCACCATCGAGTTGCAGATGGGCAAGGAGCATTATGATGCCAACGAAGTCGATTTCTACATCGACGAGCAGACGCCAACGCTGAGCAATGCCGAGACGCTAAAGGTTCAGGAGCATTATGATGAAAGCGCGCCTGAGCTGAACGAACAACTATCGTCGCTTCTGCTCGTAGAGGATAACAAGGACTTGAGCGACATGCTTCAGATGCAGTTGAGCAGCAAGTACAACGTTTATCGCGCTGTGAACGGTGTTGAGGGTTTGAAGAAAGTCCGCCAGTATAGTCCCGACCTTATCGTTACCGACCAGATGATGCCCGAAATGACAGGAATGGAGATGCTTCAGGAAATCAGAAAAGATTTCCAGATAAGTCATATCCCGGTCATCATGCTTACCGCCAAGAACGATGATGCAACCCGAACGAAAGCTATTACTCTCGGCGCTAACGCTTTCATTACTAAACCATTCAGCAAGGAACATCTTGAGGCACAGATTGCGCAGTTGCTTGCCGAGCGAAGGGCGTTCAGGGAGCGGCTTATTCAGGAACTTCAGAAAAAGTCTGGTTCTGTTCTGACCGAAGCGCAGCAGGACGTTGAGCATGAGGAAGATACGGAGGTCAAGCCGAAGGACGAAAAGCTTCTTGTAAAGGATATTGAGGGCAAGCTTCAGTTTGTAAACGAGTACGAAAACACGCTGAGCAACCCCGACAGGGCTCTTCTGGAGAAGATAAAGAAGGTGATAGAGGAGAATATGGCAGACCCAGATTTCAATATAGAACTGATTGCCGTGCAACTTGCCGTGAGCCGTAGTGTCTTCTTCAAGAAACTGAAGGCAATAACCGGACTTGCGCCTGTTGAGCTTGTAAGGCAGATTAGGCTTGCAAAATCGTGCGAGCTGATAAAGACAACGACTTCATCGTTTACCGAGATAGCACAGATTGTCGGCTTCAACGACCTTGGCTATTTTGGCAAGTGCTTCAAGAAGAGGTATGGTATGACTTTGAAGGAATATGCCGCGAAGTATCGGGAAATCTGATAATCAATTGACAATGGACAGTTGACAGTTGACAATGTTTTTTGAAAGTTGAAAGCTAATTGACAGTTGACAATTCTTTAAAGTTGAAACTTTTTAATTGGCAATTGCCAATGCAGAGCAGAATTCAAGCAAGGATAGTAGCAATACGATAGCAAATAGGAGTGCATGGATGGATGTAATCCGTGATTCAAAAAATGCGCATAATGGACAAAATAAAAACCCGTTTCTCGAAAGAAACGGGTTAAATCTTTTAAGCTCTTTGTAAGAATTACTTACGAAGACCCAAAGCCTTGATGATAGCACGGTAGCGGTTGATATCGCGGTTCTTCAAGTAAGAAAGAAGCGCACGACGCTTACCTACCAACATAGTCAAAGCTCTTTCAGTGCTATAATCTTTACGGTTAGCCTTCATGTGCTCCGTCAAGTGGGAAATACGGTATGAGAACAATGCAATCTGGCTCTCTGCAGAACCAGTATCAGTGTTAGACTTTCCGTACTGTCCAAAGATTTCCTGCTTTTTAGCTTGATCTAAATACATTATTATAAATAATTTAAGTTGTTTATGCCTAAACCTTTCAGTCTAAGCGGTTGCAAAGATAAGGATAATTTTCTTAATATCAAGCATTTTTCTTAAAAAAGATAAACTTTGTTTTGCAGTTAGCGCACTTTGCAGTATCTTTGCACCGAAATTAAAGGTAAAATATGCAGAATATTAGAAATATTGCTATTATCGCACACGTTGACCACGGTAAAACTACATTGGTCGACAAGATGATGCTTGCCGGACATCTGTTCCGTAACGATCAGGCTAAGGGAGAACTAATGTTGGATAACAACGACCTTGAGCGTGAAAGAGGTATAACCATTCTTTCTAAGAATGTGTCTATAAACTACAAGGATACAAAGATAAATATCATTGATACTCCGGGACACTCCGACTTTGGCGGTGAGGTTGAGCGAGTTTTGAACATGGCTGATGGATGTATTCTGCTTGTTGATGCTTTTGAAGGTCCTATGCCACAGACTCGTTTCGTGCTCCAGAAGGCGCTTGAGATTGGTCTGAAGCCATTGGTTGTTGTAAACAAGGTAGATAAGCCAAACTGCCGTCCAGAGGAGGTTTACGAGATGGTGTTCGACCTTATGTTCTCGCTCGGCGCAACAGAGGAGCAGCTCGACTTCCCAGTTCTCTACGGCTCTGCCAAGAACAACTGGATGGCTGAGGATTGGAAGACTCCAACCGACAATATCATTCCTTTGCTCGATGCAATTCTGAAGTACATCCCTGCTCCAAAGCAGCTTGAGGGTACTCCGCAGATGCTTATCACATCGCTCGACTATTCAGCCTACACAGGCCGTATTGCCGTAGGTCGTGTTCATCGCGGCACTCTGAAGGAGGGCATGAATGTAACAATCTCTCACCGCAACGGCGAGACTGAGAAGGTGAAGATTAAGGAACTCCACACTTTCGAGGGTATGGGACGCAAGAAGACAGAGGCCGTTTCTTCAGGCGACATCTGTGCAGTTGTAGGTCTTGAGAATTTCGAGATTGGTGATACAATCTGCGACTTCGAGAATCCGGAGCCACTTCCGCCAATCGCAATCGACGAGCCTACAATGAGTATGCTCTTCACTATCAACGATTCGCCATTCTTCGGTAAGGAAGGTAAGTTCTGCACAAGCCGTCATATCAACGACCGTTTGGAGAAGGAGTTGGAGAAGAACCTCGCTTTGAGAGTAAAGAAGGCTGAGGGCAACGATAAGTGGATTGTTTCGGGTCGTGGTGTGCTTCATCTGTCAGTTCTTATCGAGACAATGCGTCGCGAGGGCTACGAGCTTCAGGTTGGTCAGCCACAGGTTATCTACAAAGAGATTGACGGTGTTAAGTGCGAGCCTATCGAGGAACTTACAATCAACGTGCCTGAGGAGTTCTCAAGCAAGATGATTGATATGGTTACACGTCGTAAGGGCGATATGGTTTCTATGGAGAGTCAGGGCGACCGCGTAAACATCGAGTTCGACATCCCTTCTCGTGGTATCATCGGTTTGCGTACAAACGTGCTTACGGCTTCTCAGGGTGAGGCTATCATGGCTCACCGTTTCAAAGAGTATCAGCCATTCAAGGGTGAGATTTCACGCCGTACCAACGGTTCTATGATTGCAATGGAGACTGGTACAGCGTTTGCATACTCTATCGACAAGCTTCAGGATAGAGGAAAATTCTTCATCAGTCCGCAGGACGAGGTTTATGCCGGTCAGGTAGTAGGTGAGCATGTTCACGACAAGGATCTTGTCGTAAACGTAACAAAGGCAAAGCAGCTTACCAACACTCGTGCATCTGGTTCTGATGACAAGGCAAGAATCATTCCGCCGGTAATCATGTCGCTCGAGGAAGCTCTTGAGTACATGAAGGAGGATGAGTACGTTGAGGTAACTCCAAAGAGCATGCGTCTGCGTAAGGTTATCCTTAACCATCTTGAGAGAAAACGCTACAACCGCGAGGATTAATGCCTTTGTAGCATGAAATATAAAAGCCGCATATTTCGGAATGCCCGATTATATGCGGCTTTTTTGTTTTCTTGTATTGTGAAAAAACTTTACTTGTCTGAGATCTTGAAATAGTTAAATCAGGCTAAGGAAGTTCTTTACGACCTCGAAAGAGCGTGTTGCCATCATTCCGAAGAAATCCTGATACTGTGCATATCTGTTTTCCACTCCCGGAATGTCGCTTATGATGCGGAAACTCAGGAAAGGCGTTTTCAGCAGATAGCAAGTCTGTGCGATAGAGTTCGACTCCATATCCACGGCAAGACCCTGCGGAAAGTTAGCCTTTATCTTGTGAAGCTGGTCGGCATCGCTAATAAACTGGTCGCCTGTGCAGATAAGTCCGCTTACCACCTTGCTGTCGGCCTTCACTTGCAGGGCGATGTCGCGAAGTTTCTTGTCGCCCTCAAAGTATGTAGGCAAGTCCTGAACCTGTCCCCAGTCGTTGCCCTCGCCGCACCACATGTCGTGATATACCGTTCTTTCGCCCACAACCACGTCCATCACGTTTAGCGAAGTGTCTATTCCTCCGGCCACTCCGGTGTTTATTATGGCATCCGGGTGATGTTCGTTAATCATCTCCATTGCTCCGAGTGCCGAGTTCACCTTGCCTATTCCGCTTTGTGCCAGAATTATGTCGTTGTCTCCGATAGTGCCTTCGGTATAGCTGAAAAGGCGTCCTTTGTATTCGTGCTTGTTTTCGAGAAGCTGCGCCGTAAGGTTTCTTTCCGACGACATAGCCGTAATAATTCCTAATTTCATAAAACTAATATTATTTTTAATGTTGCAAACTTACACAAAATTATATAACTTTGCCACCTTAAGCGAAACTATTTGAAAACAATGAATAAATTAAAATCATTTTTGCCAGACATAATTGCCGTTGCGGCATTTGTGTTGATATCGTTGGTGTATTTCTTTCCTGCCGATATTGAGGGTAGAATCCTTAATCAGCACGATGCCGGGGCTGGCATCGGAGCAGGGCAGGAGGTAGCCGAATACCATGAACGAACAGGTAAGGAGACGCGCTGGACAAACGCGCTCTTTGGCGGAATGCCGACTTACCAGATTAGCCCTTCGTACAACAGCAGCGCCGTGGTTCGTGTTGCGAAAGATGTGTATCATCTCTTTCTGATGAACTACGTCCAGTTTGTATTCATCTATCTGCTTGGATTCTACATTCTTATGCGCGCCTTCGACTTCAAGGCGTGGATGTCGGCTCTCGGAGCGATAATGTGGGCATTCTCATCCTATTTCTTCATTATCATAGCAGCCGGACACATCTGGAAGGTGCTCACCTTGGCATATATTCCGCCGACAATCGCCGGAATGGTGCTCTGCTACAGAGGAAAATATCTGTGGGGATGTATCGTTACGGCAGTCTTCGCTGCATTCCAGATTTCGTCTAACCATGTTCAGATGACATATTACTTCCTGTTCCCGATGGCATTTATGTGGATTGCCTATCTGGTTCAGGCAGTAAAGAACAAGAAGATGGCAGATTTTGCCAAGGGAACAGGCGCACTTGCATTGGGCGCGCTGCTTGCCGTGTCTGTAAACCTCTCTAATCTGTACCACACCTACGAGTACAGCAAGGAGACGATGCGCGGAGCAAGCGAGCTTACGCAGAAGACGCACAACAATCCCGGCGACCAGACCAGTACCGGACTCGGCCGCGACTACATAACACAGTGGAGCTACGGGATAGAGGAGACATGGACGCTGATGATTCCTAATGCAAAGGGAGGCGCGAGCGTTCCGCTGGTACAGAACAAGACAGCCATGACAAAGGCTGATAACGAGTTCTATTCTATCTATCAGCAGGTTACACAGTATTGGGGCGAGCAGCCGATGACGTCGGGCCCTGTCTATGTGGGCGCGTTTGTGTGCATGCTCTTCATTCTCGGCCTTATTATCGTTAAAGGCCCTATGAAGTGGGCTTTGCTGGCTGCAACAGTCCTTTCTGTCCTTCTTTCGTGGGGACGCAACTTTATGGACTTCACCGACTTGTTTATCGACTACATGCCGATGTATGCCAAGTTCCGCACCGTGTCGTCTATCCTTGTGGTGGCAGAATTCACCATTCCGTTGCTTGCCATGTTCGCTCTGAAGCGTGTTGTTGAAATCTGCGGCGAGATTAACGAAGGCGGAGCAAACGCCGCCGATTTGAAGAAGAAACTCCTCAGAAACATAGCCATAAGCTTTGCGCTCACAGGCGGCTTCTGTCTGCTGTTTGCCATCGCTCCGGGCATCATGTCAACCCCGATAGCATCGCAGGAGGCTACGGCCATCAACAACGGACTGGGCGAGATGGCAGGTGCAGTTACATCTAACCTCATCGAGATGCGCACCGCAATGCTCACGGCCGATTGCTGGCGCAGCTTCTGGATTATAGCCGTTTGTACCATTCTTTTGGTCGGCTATATATATAAGGTGATGAATCTCAGCGCAAAATGGATGGTCGGCATTATCCTTGTCATCACCCTGTTTGATATGTGGGCGGTAAACAAACGTTATCTCTACGACGAGATGTTCAAGCCTGAGTACGAGAGAACCGAGGCTTACCAGATTACCGAGACCGACAAGCAGATTCTTGCCGACAAGACACTCGACTATCGAGTTCTGAACTTTGCCGGAAGCACGTTCAACGAGAATACGACATCATACTTCCACAAGAGCATAGGCGGATATCATGCAGCCAAGATGCGCAGATATCAGGATATGATAGACTATCACATCCAGAGCGAGATGGGCAAGCTTTACAAGCTCGTTGCCAATGCCAACGGCGATATGACTAAGATTGACGGCTCGCAGTTCCCTGTCATCAACATGCTTAACACACGCTACTTCATCTTCCCAATCCAGGGCGGAACAGTGCCGGTTAAGAACGAGTATGCCAACGGAAACGCGTGGTTTGTAAACAAGCTCGTTTATGTTGATACTGCCGACGATGAGATTGGCGCGCTTGGCAAGGTAAGTCCAGCCACAACGGCGGTTGTAAACAAAGAGTTTGCATCGCTCCTGAAAGAAGGCGGAAGCACCTTCGAGTTGCCACTTGCTCAGGCATCGGCTGCCGAGGTAACGCTGAAGACCGCCGCTGCCGAGGCAAACCCTGTGCCAGACTCGCTCAAGACATATTCGGCTGCGCCTCTGACCAACACCTCTATCGGAACGGTTAAGATGATAAGCTACGAGCCTAATGCCCTTGAGTACGAGACAAACTCAGAGAAGGGCGGCGTTGTAGTCTTCTCGGAGAACTACTATCCGGGCTGGACAGCCAAGATTGACGGCAAGGAGGTAGAGATTGCCCGTGCAAACTACATCCTGCGTGCTCTGCAAGTGCCAGCCGGAAAGCACAAGATTGAAATGACATTCGAACCATCCTCAATAGACACTACCGAAACCGTGGCTTATGCAGCCATGGCGCTTATTGCCCTGATGGTTTGCGGCGGTATTTTTGTACAATATCGCAAGAAAGATTAAAAATAATTGGCAAAAAGTTTGCGGGTACGAAAATTATGTGTATCTTTGCACCCGCAAACAAGCCAATAAGGTGCCATAGCTCAGTTGGTAGAGCAAAGGACTGAAAATCCTTGTGTCCCCGGTTCGATTCCTGGTGGCACCACAAAGAACGCTGAATAACTCTTTTTCAGCGTTCTTTTTTTGCATTTTGTCAAGAAATTCCCTTTTTTGTTTTATATTATAATATAATTCATTATATTTGCACCGGATTTTTTAATTTACTATTTGCGAAATGTTTTTTATAGGTAAAATTTATGAAGGAAAAAAGAAAATACAACACAACGACAGGGCTTATTTCGCATTGTCGGGACTATGTCTGGAGGTAAATCTTAATGACATACATTGCACTTTTATTCGTTAAAGTGATGTTTTTCAATTGATGTCGCCAATAATTTTAACAATTTTTAGGATTTGAGCCAGGAAAATGTTATATTTGGGGCGATTATCTACATTTGTGTTAATACGTAATAAATAATTACATAATAATTGATCTATGTGTCTTGATAAAGAAAAAGGTAAAGTTTTGGAACATGTAAGCTTTGTGAAGCCTATGTGTGCAGCTGCAATCCTTTGCTCTTGTCTGTTCGCAATTCCTTTGCAATCCTTTGCGGCAGGAAGTCAAAGTCCAGCAGCGGCAGCAGCCGACTTGATTACTATTAAGGGTGTTGTTATCGACCCAATGGGCGACCCTATTATCGGTGCTAATATTGTTCAGGTGGGTAGTGCCGGTAATGGTACAATTACCGACTTCGACGGTAACTTCCTTATTAAAGTACCTGCTGCTTCGTTTATTGATGTGTCTTACATCGGTTATGAAACACAGCGCGTAAAGGTAACTCCGGGAAAGAATATGCGTATTATTCTTACTGTTGATACCAAGACTCTCGAAGATGTTGTTGTTATCGGTTATGGTACTGCTAAGAAGCGCGACCTTACCGGTGCGGTTGCTCAGGTAAAGAGCGACGAAATTACTCTTGCTCCAACTAACAACCCAATGCAGGCTTTGCAGGGTAAGGTTGCCGGTTTGGATATCACTCGTGCGTCAGGTCAGGCTGGTGCAGGCGTGTCAATAAAGTTACGTGGTACTCGTTCTATTAGTGGAGGTACTGATCCGTTGTTCATTATTGATGGAATGCCTGGAAATATAGGTAATATCAACCCTAACGATATTGAGTCTATCGATATCTTGAAGGATGCCTCTTCTACTGCAATTTATGGTTCTGATGGTGCGAATGGTGTTATAATCGTTACAACAAAGCATGGTTCTGAGGGTAAGCTTACAGTAAACCTCAACTCATATATCGGTTATAATGGTTGGTCTATGAACCCAGAACTCCGTTCTGGCGAGGCTTATATGGAGACTATCCGTCAGGCTTACAGAAATGCAGGCACATACAATGGCGATGAGTCTATGTTGAGCACAAACGGTGGTAACCTTAATGTTGCTTACTACAATGCATACAAGGCTGGCAAGACTATCGATTGGATTGATGAATTTTTGAATGCGGGATATGTACAGAATTACAGTTTGTCTCTTACTGGCGGTACTGAAAGAACAAAGGCTTATTTGTCTTTGAACTTCTCAGACGAAAAGGGTCAGTATGCAAACGATAAGAATAGCGTATATTCTACTAATATTCGTATTGACCACAATCTTAACAAGTATGTTTCTGCCGGTGTAAACTTGCAGGGTTCATACACGTGGAGAACAAGTCCATATGCTAAGCAGGCTGACGCTATTTCTGCATTTCCTTTTGGAACTTTGTACAATGAGGATGGAACAATTAATCCTTATCCTGTAGGCACATCTGCTGATGGCGGCGACTCTAACTATATCAACTTGTTGATAAACAACAACGAGGACGTATATCGTAGACGTAGCAATGGCTTGAATCTTTCTATCAACCCATATATTAAGATTTCTCCATTCAAGGGCTTTACTTGGGAATCTCGTGTGAATGCAACTCTTTCTTATAGTAAGACAAATACATTCCAAGGATTGAATTCTGTAGCATACTATACAAAGCAGGAAGATGCGTCCGCAACATCTGTAGCAGTAAATCATTCTAATGCTTACAATTATAAGTGGGAGAATATTCTTACATATAATTTTACTCTTAATGAGGCACACGAATTTACAGTTACAGCTGTATCTTCTTGGTATCATAATCAAAGCGAGAGTGAATCTCAAAGTGGCACAGGTGTAAAAAATAACAAACTTACATGGTATAGCATGTCATCAAACTGTGCTTCTACAACAACCGATACAGATTATTCCATGACTAAGAGATTGGGTTTTGTTGGTCGTGTTAATTACCAGTACAAGGGTAAATATTTAGCTTCAGTATCTGCTCGTCATGATGGAAACTCTGTTCTTGCAAAAGGTTATAAGTGGGATACTTACCCAGGAGCTTCTGTTGGTTGGCGTATTTCAGACGAAGAGTTTATGGAGAGTACTCGAGACGTGATGAATAACTTGAAGCTTCGTGTTGGTTATGGTTCTGCTGGTCTTTCTGGTGCTGTAAAACCATATACATCAGTTTCAAATGTTACTCAGGGAATGATAACAATTGGAGGTCAGCTTATTCAGCCTACATATACAACATCTCAGATGATAGCTAATAAGGCTCTTACATGGGAACGTTCTAAGACATGGAATATTGGTTTGGATGCAAGTTTCTTGAACGATAGAATCAATGTAGTTGCAGATTATTATATTACAAATTCTGAGGATGTTATTTGGAAGATAAACATTCCTGTTACAAATGGTGCATATTCATATAATCAACTTTATCAGGCAAATATGAATATGGCAAAGACAAGTAATAAGGGTCTTGAGCTTTCGGTAAACACACGTAATATAGATACTCCAAACTTCAAGTGGAATTCTTCTGTATCATTCTCTTATTACAAAGAGGAAGTAACAAAACTGTTGGCATCAAAGTCTGACTTTGTTTCAAATGGAGATTTCATGCTTGCAGTTGGCGAGCCTGTAAATTCTTATCGTCACTATAAGTTGGACGGCGTTTGGAGCGAGGCTGAGGCAGAAGATGCAGCAGTATTCGGTCAGAAGCCGGGTCATTTGAAGATTGCTGTTCCAGGATTGAAGCATGTAAGTTCAGGTGTTTATACAAAGGTTGTTGATGGCGAAACTGTTACATACGATGCAACAAACAAGTACTCTTTGTCATCTAACGACTATCAGGCAATCGGTCATAACTCACCAGACTGGACTCTTAGTTTCCAGAACTCATTCATCTACAAGAACTTCGACCTTACACTTTATTTGTTTATGCGTTGGGGACAGATGATTAAGTATGAGACAATTACCGATTACGACCCAACAGGTGTTGGAAACTTCCCAACATATTTGCTCGACAAGATTGGAACAACTCTTCCTGCACTTGATGCAACAATCACTAACAAGATGTCGCAGTACAACGGTTTCGATGCATTGAAGTATGTAGACGGCTCGTTCTTCAAGGTTAAGAACATTACTTTGGGTTACACTCTTCCAAAGGATGCTTTGAAGAAGGTTGGTATTCAAAAGTTCCGTATTTACGGTACAATTACAAACCCACTTGTTCTTGCTAAGAGCGATATGATTCAGGATTACGATCCTGAAATGGATGGTAGCCGTAACTACCCACTGACAAAGCAGTTGGTATTCGGTCTTAACGTAACATTCTAATCTTTAAAAGGTAAAAGAAATGAAGAATAAATTATATAGTGCAGCTTTGGCTCTATGCGCAATGGCATCGCTTGCTTCGTGTGATTTGGATGAATATAATCCAACAGCATTGACTGGTGATGATGTTCTTGCTACATACGAGGGCTTCTACGGATTGGAGGCTAAGTGCTACGAGCCAATCTACGGACAGCTTTACACCGTATTCGACTTTATGAGTATGGCTGAGTGCGGTACAGATACTTGGTGGGCACAGAATAACAAGACAAACACCGAGCAGATGTTCTACTACGAAGGCTTGGCTCCTTTTGAGAACAAGGGCTGGGATAAGGCTTTCACTCAGATGTACAGTGCTTTGGGTAATTGTAACACGGTTATTGCAAAGGCTGAGAATGTAGAGACAGAGGATATGCAGAAAGAGAGCGTGAAGACTCTTGTTGCAGAGGCACATTTCTTGCGTGCTTACTATCATCTGTTGCTTACAACATACTACGGTCCTATCACACTTGTTACAACTGTTGCAGACGAGAATCCAAAACTTACAGCGCAGCGTAACACATTGAGCGAGATTTACTCTCTCATCGTCAGCGACTTGAAGTATGCCGTTGCAAATTTGCCTGTAAACCCACTTGAGGGTAACAGAGCACGTGCAACAAAGAAGGCTGCTCAGGGTATGCTTTGCCGTGCATACGCACAGGGTGCAGGTCAGGGCTTGACAGAGAACGGCGTTTCTTACTGGGAGCGTGCCAAGGCTGAGGCTGAGGCTATGATTAAGAACCCAAGCGAGTACGGCGCTTATCTTTATGACAATGTAGAGGATGTATGGGCTGATGCCAACAACCGTAACAACAAGGAGGCTCTCTTTGTTGCTGCCGGTATCGATGCTCAGGACGACTCTAACACATATTGGTATGCAAGTCCATCTAACAATAAGTTGTTTACTTACTGCTACTTCGGTTTGCAGAGTTTCTCTGACCTTAACAAGGTTTCAAACGATAAGAGTAATTATTTGTATGGTCGTGTAAACAACAACTTGCTTGCACCTTCATACTATCTTGTTCATTGCTTCAACCCATCATGGGACAAGCGTTGGGAGAACTCATTCCAGACTGCCTTCGGTTCATATTCATGTGAGGCATGGGGTATGGCTTACAACAAGTATTCTGTATTGTGGACTCCTGAACTTGTAAATAAGTATGGTCTTGACAAGGAGACAATGCTTGAGAAGATTGACTTTACTCTGGCCTTCGGTGTGGAAGCTGGTATAAACGGTGATGATGCATTCCAGTTAGATGAGGATCGTCTGAAGAAGACAGAACAGGAAGGTAAGCCTGAGTACAAGTGGAAGTCTTATTCAAAAGGCCTTGCAGATAAGGGCTATGGATATGCAGTTGATCCAGACGACTATCCAAAGAAAGTAATTTACAAGTGTCAGTATGTCCGTCCTTATGCAAACGTAGGTACAGACGCTATCAAGAACTATGCACAGGGTGGTAACCAGTACACTGCATACGTTTGGCCATACGGAACAGGTCGTGTAAACGAGGAGACTGGCGAGTATGGTGCAGCAGACATCACTAAGCTTGAGACTCCAAAGAAGGTTTACAATGTGGCTTATCCAATGGATTCACTCGACAACCGTTTCTATCTCTACTTGTATCATCCGGCAGATCATGCAAGATTCATGGATAAGAAGGGCTTCCACTATGCTCTGTTCAATATCGACGATTTGTTCAATAACAATAAGGCATACTATACAGAGGCTGAATATACAGCTCTTGGCGTACAGTCTTCAATCTATAAGGCATGTCCTTGCTTGACTAAGTTCAACTGGAGCTACGACAAGGTATTTATGGGTAGCAACCTTCAGGTTAAGAACGGCGACATCATGGTTATGCGTATGGCTGAGGTCTACCTTATCGCTGCCGAGGCTTGCGAGCGTCTGGGCGAGAGGGCAAAGGCTGCCGAGTATCTGAATGTTCTTCGTAAGCGTGCTGCTCGTGAGACTGTTGATGCAAGCGTATACACTCTTACATCTTCAGAAATCACAGAGGATATGATTTTCGACGAGTACGCTCGTGAACTTTGTGGTGAGTTTAACCGTTGGGCATTGTTGCAGCGTCACGATGCTTTGGCATCACGCCTTGCAAAGTACAACCAGCGTGCAGCAAAGAGCTACAAGGAGTACATGAAGTGGCGTCCAATCTCACTTACATTCCTTAACCAGATTGAGAACAAGGAAGAGTATGGTGACAATGGCTACGGCGCAACTGCAAACTCTGGTCTTGACGGATTCGAGAAGTAATATTTTATGATATGTTTAAAAAAAGGTCGGGGGATAGCCCTGGCCTTTTTTTGTTTATATACCTTAAATTCTGTTTAAATTGCCGTTATAATTTATGGCGTTTTTTTGCTAATTCCACTTTAATCTCATCTTGTCTGTTGTAACGCTTTTATCTGCAAATGCTTTATTATTAAGATGTTGGAATTGCAAAGTTTCAATTGTGAATTGTCAATTGTGAATTAAAACTGTGAATTGTCAACTGTCTCTAAGTTTGCAGATGATTGCGGCGCAGCCGCACAAGAAAGCAAATTGGTCGAGAAAAACAATAGCAATTCAAGACAGTTTCTTACCTTTGTCGTTGTAAGGAAGAATCGGTCTGTCGAAGAGGTAAACCAGTCAACTGTCCAGAACGGAGTCTATAAATTGTTTAGGACCTCCCCGACATAGTTGCAAAGACAAGATAGAAAGTTATCGGCATAGAGCCTCGTTAGAGTGTTAGTCCATACAACTATTGACCAATTCTTTT
>JAFZWM010000046.1 GCA_017617315.1 Bacteroidaceae bacterium | reverse complement strand
CTCGGGATCTATGTTGCTGTAGTTGTATAGTGTCTGGCGTGTCTTGGTTGTGAACACCTCTTTTCCGCTGTCGTACTGCGCTGCCGGATTCTGGCAGTAGTCGGGCAGTTCGCGGATGTGGAGTTCGTACTCCACGCCCGAAAGTCCCTGATGCTGCGGATACCATCTGAAGAGGATGTGCTGAGGGTCGACAAAGGCTATGGTCTCGTCCTTCTCGGGCATGACGAGCATCGGCGGTTTCTTGGTCTCGAGCCATGCCCTGCCCGATGCCCACGGCGAGAGGATTCTGCCCGTGTGCTGCTCAACAACCTGAACGGAGAAGGTCATCATTCCCTCGGGAAGCCTTCCGTTTCTGAGCGTTCCAGTCTGCTTTACGTTGCCCGTCTGGAGATAGGGAGCGATGTCCTGCGAGGTAAGGCGCAGAGGCACGTTAGGCTCTACGGTGATGCTGCGCTGCGGCACTTCATCGCGCGACTCGATGCAGAATCCCGACGTGTTCGAGATTCTCAGCCTCAGGCGGCAGTCGAGCGTCTGCTGCTGGAGGTCGCGGTTGTAAAGCGTGATGACAAGGCGGTCGCGAAAGCCGTTGCTGTAGTCCGACAGGTAGAGGCTGTAAGGCGGCAGAACCTGAACGGTGGCATGTACAGGATAATAGTCTTGCGCCGACGTGCGGACTGGCATGATGAATGCCAGCACGAGCGCGAACACTATATACTGGCTGATAAAGCATTTTATTGTACTTCTCAGGCGAGAGTTTATTTTTGTCATTAGACCAAGTTTTTCTGTTGTGTTTAACCTGTTGATATTGAATGATAATGCTTGCAAAAGATTATCGATTGCAAAAATATGGAATATTTCTTTGTTATAGACATTTTTTGCAAGGAATCTGACAAAAACTTTTGTATGACACAATCATAGATATCGAGCCAGCTGCATTTACGACTTAGGGCATTACAAAAGAGTGTCCCCAAACAACCATCTCAACCCGAACGAAACCCGAAGGAATATGCTCCCACCGTTCTGCCGAATTTCCGCGCTCAATCTATGGACGCTTGCCACTGAAGGGACTTAGAGACAAGGATTTTATCTTGGCTTAAAAATTTCAACTTTCCCATCTTCAACTTCACCATAACCTACCCATCACCAATCCCCTTACTATCCCCTTACTATCCCCTTACTACCCCCTTGCTATCCCCTTACTATCCCCTTACTATCGACCTACTTCAATTCCACCTAATCTGGCTATACCTTGCATATATCTTACATATACACAACATATAGCCTACATATACACAACATATAGCCTACATATACCTTGCATATATCTTACATATAGCCTGCATATATCTTACATATAGCCTGCATATACCTTGCATATACCTTGCCACTATTTTGTATATACCAAAAGAATATTACATACCATAATTATCCTTTATAAGTCCTCGAGGATTATGAATTCAGAATTGTAATTTTGAATTGTGAATAAAAAAGCGGACTAAACAGCCTGAAAAACACAATGAAAAATGAAAAATCGTGGCTAAAAACGGTAAAAATAAAAAAAAACATTATTTTTTTGCCTTTTTGTTATTTTTTATAACGAAAAATATTTATATTTGCAGAAAGTACTAGTAGAACTTAATAGATATTAGAAAAACAATATGGCTATTACAACTACAGGATTAATTAAATCGTCAGATTCATTTCTTCTAAGAAAAATCAGAGCGCAGGATTTCGATGACAAACCATTCAATACCCAGAACATGTCATTTCACCTGTGTCTTTCTGCCGAATTTGACATTGACGTAAACAATGTTACTTATCATTTGAAAAAGAACGATATGTTGATTTTGTTTCCAAAAGACACTATCCGAATCTATAACAGCAAAGATGCGGTTGCCTTCGGCTTCTTCATCACCAAGGGATTCTCGGATATTGCCTTCAGGGGAGCAAGCATCCAGGCTAAGCATATTTTGAGAAGCAACAGAGTTTACAAAAACGAGACTGTAAACCTCAAGCGTCTGCTAAAGATGGTATTCCTCTACAAAAAGTGTGCCATGATTATGCCTATTAAGAAGAGACGCACGATGTTTATTGGCAACCTCGTAAACACGGCTATCATCGCCATAGCCAACGACATCAGAAAGAACAACCATGAGCAGTTGGAAAACTTCCGCCGCGAAGAGACCAAGGTCAAGGGTTCGTCTATCATCGAGAAATTCATGTATCTTGTCGACATACACTTCAGAGAGGAGCATAAGGTGCAATTCTATGCAAAGAAGCTCAAGATTACGCCTAACTATCTCACCAATCTGTGTTCCGACTATACAGGAGAATCGCCAAAGAGCATCATCGAGTCAAAGATTCTGAGCTCGCTGAAAAACGACCTCTTGCATTCTGACTATTCGCTGCAAGAGCTTGCCCAGCTGTACCGATTCCCTGACGTTTCGTACATGGGACGCTTCTTCAAGCGCAACGCAGGCTGTACTCCAAATACATTCAGAACTTCAGTCAACTAAAGAAAATGCAAAACTTTATATACGACCCGCTAGGCGAAGGTGAGAGTTTCCACATCAGGCAATTCAACAGGCACAACCTCAAGTTGGGCAACACAAGCCCGGCACACCTAAGTTATACGCTGTGCACCAGAGGCGAAATCAAGTTCAAACTGAACAACGATGACGATACAGTATATACACTCAACAAATACAGTTGGTTCTGGATTCGTCCGTACGATGTCATCAACGTGATATCGTTCAGCCCCGATGTTCAGATGTTCGACCTGACCCTGAATTACAAACTATATCTAAGCACAACTGACGGACTGGAACTCAACCAATTCTTCCTCGACGACGAGAGCAAGCGATTTGTGCGCATGTCGAAAGACCAGTTCAGACACCTGCTGTCGTTCATCAACTATTACAAGGCGATAATAAACCGTCTTGATGCCTACGAAGACAAGGAGCGCGTTATGGGCAACTGCCTTTGCAGTACCTCACTACTCTACTCTCTGTCTAACGCCAGCACCCCGGGACAGAACCGAAAGGGACAGAAGATTATAGAACAGTTTATCCGCTTGGTAAACAAGAACTTCAGAGAAGAGCATCAGTTGAGTTTCTACTCGGAAAGACTGATGATTACGTCGAACCGCCTGTTCGTTCTGTGCAACGAACACATTGGCATGGCTCCTAAGAAGCTGATAGAATACAAACTTCTGAGTCACCTGAAGGCAGAACTTCGCGAAACACAATACAAGCTCGCCGACCTGGTAGAGTTGTACCACTTCCCCGACCTTTCTTATATGAGCCGCTATGTAAAGAAGGAAACGGGCTTGTCGCCAATGGAATACAGAAAACGGTACGGTTTTAAGCAATGACAAAGAAAGAACTCTACAAAGAGTTTATTGCATACTTCGAAAAGACGATGCCCGTGGTGGAGACCGAACTCCACTACGGCAATCCTTTCGAACTACTTACTGCCGTAATTCTGTCGGCACAATGTACCGACAAACGCGTTAACATGGTTACTCCGGCTCTGTTCGAAGCCATGCCAACGCCGCAGATAATGGCAGAGGCTACGCCCGATGCCATATACGAATACATTAAAAGCATTTCATACCCCAACAACAAGGCAAAGCACCTGCACGGAATGGCAAATATGCTCGTCAGCGAATTTGACGGCGAAGTGCCGTCGGACATCGACAAGCTGATGAAACTTCCGGGCGTTGGGCGAAAGACAGCCAATGTTATCCAAGCCGTAATATTCAGCAAGGCAACAATGGCGGTAGATACGCATGTGTTCAGGGTTAGCCACCGAATCGGACTCGTTTCGGACAAGTGCACCACGCCCTACAGCGTAGAAATGGAACTGACCAAAAACATACCCGACGATATTATCCCAAAGGCACACCACTGGCTTATTTTGCACGGCAGATATACCTGCATGGCTCGGAAGCCGTTGTGCGACAAGTGCTGTTTAAAAATGCTATGCAAGCATTACAAAACAGAATTTAAAGTAAGAAAAACGGAATAAAAAATTTCATTTTTCAAGCCGAACAGCACTTTTTATACATTTTTTAATACACACATTCATAGTTAATTTTTACTTTTGTGGCAACAAAAAACAAAGAATTAATTTTAAATTTAAATAATAGAAATTATGACTATTGACAATTACAAATTTGCTGGCAAGAAGGCAATCGTACGTGTTGACTTCAACGTGCCATTGGATGAGAATGGTAAGATTACTGACGATACTCGTATCAAGGGTGCCCTTCCTACACTTAAGAAGATTCTTAACGACGGCGGCGCTCTAATCATCATGTCTCACATGGGTAAACCAAAAGGTAAGGTAAACCCTAAGATGTCTCTTGGTCAGATTTCTGACGCTGTTGCTGCTGCTCTTAACGCTCCAGTTAAGTTCGTTGCTGACTGCGCTAAGGCTCAGGCTGAGGCAGCTGCTCTTAAGGCTGGCGAGGTTCTTCTTCTCGAAAACCTTCGTTTCTACGCTGAGGAAGAGGGCAAGCCAGTAGGTATCGACAAGGAAGATCCTGCATACGAGGCTGCAAAGAAGGAGATGAAGGCTAAGCAGAAGGAATTCGCTAAGACTCTTGCTTCTTATGCTGACTGCTACGTTATGGATGCATTCGGTACTGCACACCGCAAGCACGCTTCAACAGCAGTTATCGCAGACTATTTCGACGCTGACAACAAGATGCTTGGCTACCTTATGGAGAAGGAGGTTCAGGCTGTTGACAACGTACTTTCTAACATCAAGCGTCCATTCGTTGCTATCATGGGTGGTTCTAAGGTATCATCTAAGATTGGTATCATCGAGAACCTTCTTGGCAAGGTTGACAAGCTCATCCTTTGCGGTGGTATGACATACACATTCTCTAAGGCTCACAACGGTGAGATCGGCGATTCAATCGTAGAGCTCGACAAACTTGATGTAGCTCTTGGCGTTGAGGAGTTGGCTAAGAAGAACGGCGTTGAGCTTGTTCTTGGTACTGACTGTACTGCAACAAACGGCCTTGACTTCGGTACAATGAGCGTTAAGGCAGGTGCTGAGATCATCAACTGCCCATCAAACAAGGTTCCTGCAGGTTTCGAGGGTGTTGATGCTGGTCCTGAGAGCCAGAAGGCATTCGCTGAGGCTATCAAGGGTGCTAAGACAATCCTTTGGAATGGTCCTGCCGGCGTATTTGAGTGCGACTCATTCACAGCTGGTAGCCGTGCAATCGGCGACGCTATCGCTCAGGCAACAGCTGAGGGTGCATTCTCACTCATCGGTGGTGGCGACTCTGTTGCTTGTGTAAACAAGTTCGGCTTGGCTGACAAGGTATCTTACATCTCAACTGGTGGTGGTGCTCTTCTTGAGGCTATCGAGGGTAAGGTTCTTCCAGGTGTAGCAGCAATCAAGGGTGAGTAATAAAAACTCATTCTTCTACAAACAGATAAAATAACAAATAAGGGTGACCCGCAAAAAGCGGGTTGCCCTTTAGTTCGTATTAGAAACTATATGAAGAGACTGCCATATTTTTTTCTCATCATAGCAATTTTGGCTGCGGCTTGCAGCAAGGAAACAAAGAAAACCGAAGTAAAAGCAGCAAAAGCCGAAGATTCGGCAAGCCTGAAAGTTGCCCTCGTGCCTATCTCAGCCACACTTCCATTTTATGTGGCTCAGCAACTGGGCATTTACGATTCGCTGAAAGCAGACATCAAGCTCATAAGATACGGAGCTGCCATCGATGCTGATACCGCCTTTGCAAACGCAACCGTAGACGGTATGAGCACAGATGTCGTGAGAGCCATTCTGCTTAACAACAAGCGAGAGCTTTACTTCGTGATGGCACTCGAGAACAAATATACGCTCATTACTCCGCATGATTTACGCCTGAAAAGCGTAAAGGACATAAAGGAGCGTCTGATTGCCATGACACGCCATTCGGCTGTCGACTATATCGTAGACAAGTCGCTCGCAACAGCAAAATACGGTTCAGAAGATGCCAACAAGGTTCAGATTAACAACCTGGTTATAAGATTGCAGATGCTTCAGAATTCGCAGGTTGATGCCGCCCTTCTGCCCGAACCATACGCGCAGTTGCCTCCTTTGGTTGCCGGCGACAGAGCCATTATCAGCAGCAGCGATCTTTCGATATGCACAGACGGAATGATTTTCAGCAAGGAAAGCATCAGTAAGAAGGAAGACCAAATCAGAATTTTGATTAAGGGCTACAATCTGGCCGTAAAATACATGAACAGCCATCCGTACAACGAATGGTCGAAATATGCGGCAAAGCACTTTGGTTTGGAACAGAATGTTGCTGATACGCTTTCGATTAAGGGGCACGAGGCTGTAAAGATGCAGCAAAAAGACATAGATGCGCCTCTCGAATGGATGAAAGGCAAGAAACTGATTAACAAAACGGCATCGGCTCCACAACTCACAAACGACAAGTTTGTTGAATAACTCTCTGGAAGAATGAGAAATACCACAATTTCGATATGCAAGGCTCTCGCCATTATCTGCATGGTTATAGGGCATGCCGACAGTCCGCACTATCTGATGAATTTCATCTATCTGTGGCACATGCCGCTATTCTTCATAACCGCCGGGTATTTCTTCAGTACAAAGTATCTGAACGATGAAATCACGTTCATCAAAAAGCGCGTGAAAAGCCTTTACATTCCTTTTGTAAAGTGGAGCGTGATTGTCCTTCTGCTAAATCCGCTGTTCTTTGAGACAGGTTTTCTGAATGAGAGTTTTGGCAACGCAGGTGGCGGAACAACGCATCCTCTAAACGCCAAGCAGATGTTACAGAGCTTTGTCGACATAATATTCACGATGGGCGGATATGATGTTTTTCTTCTGTCAGCATTCTGGTTTTTCAGGGCTCTGCTGGTGGCGAGCATCGGTTATCTCGTTCTGTTCAAACTGTTCAAGAAAGTTCCGTATATCAGACTTAACGAAACGTGCATAGTTTGCGCCATCTGTCTAACCGTTTATGCTTTCGTACTCTTCAAATTCGGATTCGGAATAAAATACAGATGCATCAACCAGGGCGGATACCGCGATTTGATGGGCATCTTCTTCATGGGAGTAGGATTTTTGTTCAGAAAACACAAAGAATACATTAAGCGCAACCCTATCGCCATCGGTATCGTCAGCCTCGTAGCTACGCTGATTTTCACCTTCTGGTTTGGCACAAGCATGAGTCTTAACAGCAAACTGAAGCACGTTTACCGACTTCCTTTTGCTGCGACATTCGGATTTACTTTCGTCTATATTCTGTCAAGCTATATAGACAAGACTTCGGGCTTGGCAAAAAGATTTCTTGTGTACTGCGGAGACCACTCGTTGCAGATTATGATTTGGCACATCTTTGCCTACAAAGTCGTTGCCCTGTTGCAGATTGCCATCTGGGATCTGGAATGGAAACAGATTGGTTGCCACATGGTTATACACAATGCCGAAACCAGCAGTTATCTTTGGATTTTATACTCAATAGCAGGCGTGTGCATTCCGCTTGCTTGGAAATATTATTACGACAAATTATGTACAAAACACTTTTTACGCTCATCATCGCAATCTTAATCACATCGTGCAACAATAACAAAAGCCTGCATTTCGTCATTCTCGGACAATATAGCGACATCGACACGGGCTTGGTATATCTTACACACTACACGGCACACAATTTTAAGGTTGTAGACAGTACGATGGTGCATCACGACGGCTCTTTCAAGTTCGAGGGCGATGCTCCAGCGCCAGAGCTTTACGGCATCAGCGTTATTCGCAACACGCGAAGACCAGCTTCGTTCTTCGTTGAGGATGACACGATGTGCATAAAGGTTTGGGAAAGTTGCAACGACATTACCGTTCAACATTCAGAAATAAACGATATCTATCTGCGAAACAAGCTTTTGGTCTACGACTACAGTTTCAACATTGACAGTTTCGTAAACGAGCATCCCGAATCGCCAGTAACGGCCTATTTTCTGTCGAGAGAACTGAGTAGCCGGCTTGATGCCGACAAACTTTCGGAATACAGAAGCAAACTGTCGTCAGACCTCGATGAATGTGTTTATGTAAAGAAAATAGAAAGCTTGATTGAGAACATGCAGAATCTGCGTCCGGGGACAGAAGCAAAGGATTTCAACACGAAAGACATCGACGGAAATGCCGTAAGCCTGTCGGCTCTGCGAGGAAAGAAAGTTGTTCTTCATTTCTGGGCAAGCTGGTGCTCTGACTGCCGCCAAGAACTATCGGCAATGCGAAATCTCTACAAAAACAGTGACAAGAACAAGCTGAAAATCATTGGAATAAGCATAAATTCTAACATTCCTGAACTCAGAGACTTCATAAATAAGAATGAGATTGAATGGCAGCAAGTTTGCGACAAGAAAGAATGGATGTCGCCAATTGCCCTGCAATATGCCGTGCGAGCCGTTCCGACATTGGTCGTGATTGATGAGAAAGGAAAGATTATCACCTCTGGAAACTCGGTGAGCGAGATTGAAAAAGCCCTTAAATAAACGGTCCGAGCAGATAGCCGAACCATGCGACGAACTTCTTCAGGAAAGGCTTTTTCTTCCAGTGCTTTGAAGTCTGCCTAACGCTGTGCAGCTTGTCAATCTCGTACATATCAGAAAGTTCCTTCGTAACGCCCTTGTCGATGAAAAGCGCGTTTATCTCATAATCGAACTTCAGACTTCGCGAATCGAGATTTGCCGAGCCGATTGTGCAGAAAAGATCGTCGACCATCATTATTTTTGAATGATGGAAGCCGTTCTGATACAGATAATACTGCGCACCCTTCTTTCGGAGTTTGTTTGCCACATAGAATCCGGCATCGGGAGTAAGCGGAATATCGCTCTTTGCCGAAAGCATAATCTGAACATCGACTCCTCTCTTCAGCGCACGCTTTATCGCCTTCTTTATCGAAGGACAAGGAACGAAGTACGGACTGATAATCTGTATTTTATACTGCGCCGCATTGATTGCCTCGATATACATCTGGCGCATAATCTTAGGCTGAATCACAGGAAGTCGCGAAACCACGCCAACCATCACGTCGATATGAAGGCTGTCGTTGAACTCATCAGGCAAGAAAGACTTTTCAACGCTGTCGAGTCCGCAATAATACTTTGCGCCATGAATGTTCTGTCTTGTAAGCGTGTTCCAGTTTCCAAAGAATGTCTTCTGATACTCGTTGATAACCGGGCCTTGAACACGGAAGTGCATATCACGCCACGGACCAATCTTTGGCAATCCGTCAACATAATAGTCGGCAACATTCATTCCGCCAGAATAAGCCACCTTGCCGTCGATAACCACAATCTTGCGATGGTCGTGACGCCATACATGATTCACCCACGGAAACTTAATTTTGTCAAACTCACGGATTTCAATTCCCCATCCCTCGATGGTTTTCAGATGCTTCTTCTTCAGCGGACGGCTGTTGCTCATGTTCCCGAACGAGTCGTAGATAGCGCGCACCTCAACTCCGTTAGCACTACGCTCTGCCAGATGTTTGAAAAGTCGCTTGGCAATAGAATCGTTTCGGAAATTGAAGTAATCGAGGTGAACGCTGCTCTGCGCCAGACTTATTGCCTTAAGCATGTCGTGAAACTTGGCAGAACCGCTCTTCAGAAGCTTTACCTGATTGTGCTTGTAGAACTTAACACCCGCCTGACGCATCTTCTCAACGATAATTGAATCGCTCGTCTGCACAACAACAGAATCGCATGTCATCTCCTGAGCCGAAGACGACATCGCACAAAATAAAAACGATAAAATTATCAAGATTCTCGCCATACGAATGTTATACACAAAAACCTCGCAAAGATACAAAAAAATACACCTATTTGCGCCTTTTCAGCAATCTTTTATAAATAATTACAGCATAAAAAAAGATGATTTAACACTAATGTTAGTTAAAAATCATCTTTTTAATATTCCAATATTATTTCTTTTTTAATGGTATTGCAGGAATAGGCGCATATCTAACGCTTGGACCTTCTTCATTAGCAAGCATCCTCTCATATTCCTCCTTTGAAAGCTGAACTTCCACATCCGCAGGGTCAATTTCATTAACGCCAAAGAATGTATCCATATCTATTCCAACAGTATGTCCCCCTTCATCAAGCATAATCATCTGTACACCCATCATCCTCGAAATCTGAAATATAGAGCTGAAATGGGAATGAGCATTCGGATAGAGTTTCTTTTTTACAGCCCCGATCAATCCAAACTCCATGTCATCAGAAAAATGTTTGTAATAGTTCATCCACCCGGTTGCAATATCAAGATCTGTAAAAACATAAAGTGAAGGAAGACCGCCAAAATCTTTCGTCGATGCGTATGGCACACTTGTCTTTGTTTCGGGATTGAATTTCACTTTTGACAAAGCAAAAAACAACACATCTTGATTATAGACCTCTTTTATCAATTTATGATATGGAGTTTGCCAATCACCAGAATTGCTTTTCTTAGAGAACAGACGTTTAAAAAAAGAACTCTCTTTTTTTTCAGAAGAATAGTTTTTCGCGTCTTCAATCTGCTGTTTGTACTTTTCTATCAAATCATTCATAATTCAATTTTTATCACACCTAATTACTAAAAAAAAATCGGAAGCCATATTTCTGACTCCCGATTTCTATATTCTAATTATTTTTTCTCACCGCAATCGCAGCCGATAACCTTCCAGATTCCGGCAGCAATAGCAGCACCGACAAACGGTCCTAAAATAAATATCCAAACCTGAGAAAGAGCTTCACCGCCTGCAAATACAGCAGGAGCAATAGAACGAGCTGGATTTACTGATGTACCAGTAATTCTGATACATGCAAGGTGAACAAGAATCAGCGACAAACCGATTGCAAGACCAGCCAAATTGCCAGCACCTTTCTTGCTGTCGGTTGTACCGAGGACAACAAGCACAAACACGCAAGTAAATACAATTTCGGCAACGAGTCCGCCCATTACTGAAACATTAGACTGCAAAGTGTTAGCACCTGTTTCCGTTCCGGCATATGAAATCTGGCTGACAAGAATAGCAAGAATAGCAGAACCGATAAACGCTCCAATAACTTGGAATATCATATACATGCATGCATCCTTGACACCGATACGCTTTGTCAGAAGGCATCCGAGAGTGATTGCCGGATTGATATGGCAACCTGAAATGCCGCCAATTGTATAAGCCATAGCAACTACAGCCAAGCCGAAAGCCATAGCTGTTCCCACTACCGATGCGGTATCTGAAATGCTACAATTCAATGCAGCCGCAGTTCCGCAACCCATGAGCACGAGCACTGCCGTACCAACCATTTCTGCTAAATATCTCTTCATTATATAAAAGGTTAAATTGTTAATAATTTGTCTATTTTAGCATAGACCGATAGCAAAGATAAAATAAAAAACATGAAAAACAAAAGAAAGTGACTAAAATAATATCACTTTACCTCGATGGTTTCTGATGCCGGTTTCAGACCTGCACCTTTAACCGTAAGGCTCATTTTTCCAGCTTTTTCCGACGACTGTACAACGACAACGAGCTGTCCGCCAAAGGCTTTCATGCGCGGTTGGGTGAACACCTCGGTAGAGGTTGCATCACCATTACATGCCGCCTTGAATCGTCCGCTTCCTTTCACGCTGAACTGTAGCTGGTTTGTTGCCGCCGGACAGAGGTTTCCGTCCTTGTCAACAACGCTCGCAGTTACGAATGCGAGTTCTTCGCCATCGGCTTTCAAAATCTTTGTATCAGCATCGAGTTTTATGTGATGCGGCTTGCCTGCCGTCTTCACCTCTTCGGTTGCAACCGCCTTGCCATCAGCATCGTAGGCTACCACCTTTATGCTTCCCGGCTTGTATACTACGTCATCCCAATGCAATCTATATCTGTTCATCAAGACCAATGCGTCTTTCTTCTTTCGTCCCATGCTCTTTCCGTTTACGAAAAGTTCGGCCTCGGGATAAGACGTGTAGCAATACACCGGAATTGTATCGTTCTCCTTGCCGTTCCATGTCCAATGCGGAAGCAGATGAAGCGTCGGCTTCTCGGTGTTCCAACGGCTGCGATACAGATAATAGCGGTCTTTCGGCAGACCGGCAAGGTCGAGAATGCCAAAATAGCTGCTTCGGCTTGGCCAATATTCGTCGTATGGAGTAGGCTCGCCCAGATAGTCGAAACCTGTCCAAACAAACTCGCCTACAACCCAATTTTTGTCATCCTGAAGTTCGTAATCCTTCTCTGGAATGTTGCTCCAACTGCAGGCCTCAAGGTCGTAACTTGAGCACTGTCCGTCGGGATAAGTTACGTTTTCGCCATACTTAACAGGGAATTTGTAAACGCCTCTCGAACTAACGGTCGAAGCCGTCTCGCTTCCGAGGATAAATCCGTGAGGACAAGCATCATACGCTAACTGATATTTGTGCGTGCGATAGTTAAGTCCCGGCACATCAAGAGTCTGAATGAAACCGTTCTTAACGGCAGCATCAACGCGGTCGCAACCGGCTGTTACCGGGCGCGAAGGGTCGAGAACATGCATCAAATCGACAAGTCTCTTGGCAATCTTGCTGCCCTTCGCGCTTCCCTGCTCCGGAATCTCGTTTCCGATGCTCCACATCACGATTGAAGGGTGATTTTTGTGGCAGAGAACGAGGTTTGTCAAATCTTTCTCAACCCAATTGTCGAAATACAGATGATAGCCGTTCTTGCACTTCGGATAAATCCACTCGTCGAAGCTCTCTGCCATGACCATCATTCCAAGCGAATCGCAGATTTCCATCTGCCAAGGCGACGGAATGTTGTGCGATGTTCGGATAGCATCGCAGCCCATCTCCTTCAGCAATTTTATCTGACGGATGAGAGCCGACTTGTTTATTGCCGCGCCGATTGGACCCAAATCGTGATGAAGGCAAACGCCCTTGAACTTGCGCGACACTCCGTTTAGCTGAAAGCCTTTCTCTGCCGAGAAACTGATGCTTCGGATGCCGAAAGGCGTTACAACGCGGTCAATCTCCTTGCCGTCTTTCTTCACGACGGTGAGAAGTTTGTACATATTCGGAGTTTCGGGCGACCATAGCTTTGGATTTTTCACCTCAATCTGAGCCGATGCGCTACCGTCGCTAAAACTCTTCGATGATACCAGATAATCAGCATCGCCGCCAATAATTCTGTTCTCAACAACCACGCCGGCCTCGGCCTTGTTCAATTCAGTTTTTACCGAAACGATGGCATTGTTTGTAGAAAGAATCTGCGAAGTAACGGTTACGCCCCATGGCTTTACTGCCAAATCCTGCGTCTGAATAAGGCGAACAGGGCGATAGATTCCTGCGCCGGGATACCAACGCGAACTCATTGCAACATTCTCGGCTCTTACAGCCAAGGTATTCGAACCGCTTCGGTCTACTGCCGATGTAACATCCAACACAAATGGAGTGTAGCCGTACTTCCACTCGCCAACCTTTTTGCCGTTAAGATAGACTTCTGGGCAACTCATCACACCGTCGAACACAAGCAACGTGCGCTGATAAGCGTTATCGACCTTGAAAGTTGTTCTGTACCAGCCAGTTCCGATATAAGGAAGCGCGCCAGTTCTTCCAGTCTTTTCGGTCGATTCATTTTCGCCGTTCTGTTCTATGGCAACTTTCTGAATATCAATTTCTTTACTAAACGGACCGTTTATAGCCCAATCGTGAGGAACGACGACATTTTTCCACTTTACATCGTTGAATGTCGCATTTTGTGCGCCCTCAACATCTTCGTTTATAAACTTCCAGTTGCGGATTAGCGTCTCTGTCCGTTGCGAAAAGGCTGTCACCGACGAGGCGAGAGCCAACGCAAATAAGCATCTTCTGTACATCATTTCACCAAAATCTTCTTGTAAGAATTATCACTCATCTTAATTATATTTATTCCCTTCGTAGGATTTTTTATCTTTCTACCCAGAATATCGTAACGCTCCGTTTCGCTGATTTCTGAAGACTCCAGAACGTTCTGCACCGCCGTTGCCGACGGATTGAATGCGGCAAATTTGGTTATTGCATCCACAGCATTGCCTGTCATGTTGTTAAACAAGCCGCGGTTTGTCCATCCATCGAGCAAAGCCGTCCAGCCAAGTTCCGCCGATTCGTTCTCCTCTGGAAACCAATAATACAAACCCTTCACGCGGTCGTGCGTATTCAATTTTGCCACAAGTTGCTCAATGAAAAGGCTCTGTCCGCTTTCTGTTGCTGGCCAGATTGTCTGACAATCGAACTTGGCATCCGTTGGATAATAGGCACTGTTGTAGCCAGTTTCCATTATCATTATCGGCTTGTCGGTGGCTGATTCGACCTGTTTGAGAGCCGTTTCAAGATACGACAGATTACCGTGATACATTGGATAATAGCTCAGTCCGAAGACATCGTAATCAACCTCGTACTGATTCATGTAATTGGCAAACTTGGCACAGTTTAAAGGCTGTGGAACTCGCTCGGTATGAAGAATTATCTTTGCATCGGGACAGACCTCGCGACAAGCCTTTCCCGCGCTTTTTAGCATGGCTGCGAACTTGTCCCAATTCTTGTCCGACGAATAATCAACAAACAGAGTTGACGATTTTGAATACATCATTCCGTAAGAAATCTCATTTCCGGTCTGAATCATATCGGGAACAACGCCGTCGTTTACAAACTCCGTGAGAACTTCCTTGGTGTAAGAATACAGTTTCTCGGTGTATTCATCAACCGAAAGACCGCTCCACGCTGCCGGAACAGTCTGCGCAACCGGGTCGGCCCAAGTGTCGGAATAATGAAAGTCGAGGACGAAAGAGAAGCCGGCATCTTTTATCCTCTTACCAAGTTTCTTAACATAGTCGATATCCTGAATCACAGCCTTTTCCATTGTAGGATTGACAAACAGGCGCACGCGCATCGAGTTCATTCCATACTTTTTCAGAAGCGACAGGACATCGCTCTGCGTTCCGTCGATATCTTTGTAAGTAACCTGATGTCCGGGATCGGAAATTGTTTCGTAAGCAGTTAGCATTGAGATATCAGCTCCGAGATACTTCTCGCTGTTCTGCGCCTTTGCGCAAACCATGCCACACAGCACAGCCAACGATAGGACTAATTTTCGTGTCATTAGATTAACAGTTATTTTTGTTATTAAAGTTATACGCTTACAAAAATAAATCATTTTGCGATAATCGGCAAACAAAAGACAGAGTTTTATCAATAAAAAAATCGGCTCTAACGAATTAGAACCGACTTATACCATAAACATATTTCAAATTTAAAAATCACTTTGCCGTAAATACCATCTGTGCGATGCTTCCTTGTGAATCGGTAATGTAATTGACGCTAATCTTTAGCTTGTCATATTCGAAAGTCACCAGTTTGCCTTGTTCCTGCTTATCTGAATAAGCACTACGATTCAACTTTGTCAACTTGTCGGCATACCACTCTGCAGCAATATCACCTGTCATCGACATAGTCTCGCTAACCATAACTCCACCTTTCATTGTGACAATCATCATGTCGCCATTCTTGTAATAAACTTCGTCATTACCATTTGGGTCGCCCTGCCATAATTTGAGGCTCGGGAACATTTTTTTTACATCAGATAAACTCCTACCAATATGATTTGTCGGTATTCCATCTTCTGTTTGTGCAAATGAACTCAACGACATAAAAAGAGCCAACAATATTATCAAATATTTCTTCATTTTACCTATAATTTTACATGTGACCAAATTCACGTGGCAAATATATAAAAAATTTCCTAACTACAACTACAAACTGTTAAAAAAAACTAAAATTGTCAAGATTGTTACCTCTTATCCATCATCTCTTTACGCAATCGTCTGATGTTATTCTCAACATCAGCAGCATTTTCCACGCCGTATTTAAGCGCAAGTTCCCAGTTTTCGAGAGCCTGCTTGTCGTTGCGATTATTATAATGTATAGTACCCATTTCGCGGTAGCAGTCGCCCTTGAATCTGCCCTCGTCATCAAGTTGCATGAAGTTCTTGTAAGCCTCGACTGTTCCGGCGCGGAATGCCTCGGCATAAAGTTTCTTCAAGATGTCGGGGAACTCCTTTCCTTCGGTATTGAGCGTACCTTCGTATCCCTTCCACAAGAACTTTGCAACGCCGCCTTTGTACTCCTCAATCTTGTCGTATCTGATGCCTGTGAGCAGCTTGCCTTTGTCGGAGATAACGGCATATTTTCCGCCAAGTTTTACAGGTGCAACGCCGTCGCCGGTGAACTCGCCAATCATGTCGAACATCGTGAAATTGGCCATGCGACCGGTAAGGTCGATAAGCTGGAACTTGCCGTTCTTCCGTGCCACGAGAGCCTCATCGCCGTTGATGCTGATTTCGTCGTACTCGCAAGCCACGGTCTTTACGCCTTGCTTGTCTACAACTCCAAACTTGCCGTTCTGCTGAACGATATAGCAGTTGTAGGCATCGTATGCCATCTCGTAAGAAGGCGCAACAATCCACTTGGCGGCATCCTCGTCGAACACGCCGTACTTGCTTCCCTCCTGCTTCAGGCTTGTATTCTTTGAAGGAATTTCGGTCGAAACAGTTTTCGATGAAATCTTTTTGTATGAATCTTCGAAGCACTGGAGAGCCGCCTCGTATCTCATGCTCTCGCGATAGGCATCGGCCTGAAGCACAGCCTTTCCCCACTTCTTGCCGTTAAGCACATCAGAGGCAGAGTTTTCGACACATGGAATGAGTTCGACATTGCTCAAGTCTATCGCGCCGTACTTGCCGTTCTTCTTAACCACAATCAGAAGCGATTCGAGGAACTTGTTTATCTCGTCATAGACACACGGAATGACTTCGGTTCCGCAAAGGTCGATGACGCCGAAGCGACCGTCCTGCGAAACGATGTAGCCCAGAACCTTTCGGTTGCCGTAGAATGTCTTGTCGAAATATTCCATCGTATCGTATTTCGGCGATACGACATATTTTCCTTCGGCATCAATCAAGCCGCTTTTGCCAGATACGGCTACGATGCCCACGCCGTTTACAAAATCGGCAGCACCGTCGTACTGCGGCTGAAGATACCATTTTAGTGTCAGTTCGTCTCGGTATCCGTATTTTCCGTTGGCGCACTTAACAGCCATAAGTTCCTGCGCATTGGCTGCGGCAGAAAACAGCATTGCGGCAACGGCTACAAAATATCGTGTTTTCATGCTGTAAAGGATTTTATTTAATTATCTTTTTCCACTGCGAATAGTCCATTGCCTCTACCTTTGTTTCAACCTTCTTTGGCAGAGAGGCAAAGAAATTCAGTCCTGTAATCTTTTCGACTTCATCAACTGGCATTGCATACGATTCTACATTCGACATATTTCGTCCGTCGTTAATGAAGACGAAGCCGATGGCGCAAGGATTATCGCCCATGCAAAGCAGAACCTTGAAGAATCTGTCGGGAACGGCAACGCGCATCTTGCTTGCCGAACGTTTGTTGCGTATTGTCTTGACCGGAGTCTTGTCGAATATCGGACCGCAGCACTGATAAATCGGACCGTACTTCTTAGCCCAGTCGCGCACCGAATTTTCGAGGTCGTTCCAGTCGCCACGATTCAGTTCGGGAGTCTGAGGACAGATGTTTGTCATGTAGAACGACTCCATCATTGCGGTGGCATTCCACTTGTTGTCGGCTGCCGGGCACATGTGTCCTCGGTCGTATCCGCTGCCCGAATAGACATGCTTTGTAACCGCCTCGGTAACATTCAAATCAGGGTCGGGCAAGAAATCGTTTGTGCGTTCGTTCTTGCCTTTTACGCGCTGCTTTGTCGTTACCCAAGCCACCCATTTCGGAACTCGTTTCTCGGCATCGTAGACGAAAGTGTAGCCAATGCGTTCGGTTCGCTTTTCGGCTTTATCGGCCTTTGCCGGCAGTTCCAAACCTTTCTGCACGCCAGCAAAGGCATCGGCAGTCTGCTTAGAAGCGTTGTCTGCCTGAGATTTCTTTTCAGAAGCCGGCTTGCTTGCGGTTTTCTGCTCGATTACGCTCGGCGAAGGACTGTTTTCTGCCATTTTCTCGCGCAATTCCTCGTTCAGAATCTTGGCGTTACGGTCGATATTGTTTGAACAGTCGAACGAGCCGAAAGACAAGAATGCCACGCATCCGGCAATGAGTCCGAAGTGATAGTTGCTCAACTTAAAAGGTCTTTTCATCATTTTTTCCAGTTAAGAGATTATCAGTGCTTGAACATCGCCGCCATTGCGCGCTTGTCCTCGCGTTCCTTAATGCTCTGACGCTTGTCGAATTCCTTCTTACCGCGTGCCAGAGCCACAACGACCTTACACAAGCCTTTGTCGTTGATGAACATTCGGGTTGGCACGATGGTGAAACCCGGATTCTTACACTCTTCCTGAAGGTTGCGCAGTTCCTTCTTGTTAAGAAGAAGCTTGCGCTCGCGGCGCGCATTGTGATTGTTGTAAGAACCGTAGAAATATTCAGAGATATTCATGTTCTTTACCCACAGCTCGCCGTTGTTGAAATAACAGAAAGTATCTACCAGACTTGCCTTTCCAAGTCTGATAGATTTAATTTCCGTGCCAGTAAGAACGATTCCGGCAGTGTATGTGTCGACGAACTCGAAATCGAACGAAGCCCGTCTGTTTTTTATGTTTACTTCGCTTTTATTCTTTAATTGCTGTTTAGCCATAAATCAATAAGGAAGGTTAAAGCACGAAGTTGGTGCCTTGTATGTGAGTTTCTTGGTTGTGGCAAACGTATTGTCAACCTTTGTACCAGCCGAAGAGCTTACTCTCGCATCGACGCTTACGACGAATGAATCGCGGTCGGCGAACTTTGCCTTCAGATTCTGCTCGTTGAAGATTCCGAAGCTGAGAGTCATGTTGGCAGACATGTTTGTCTTGTCGTTATCGGCAATGTCGTAGTCGTAAAGCAGATGAAGTTTCAGAGTATCGTCTACAACATCAAGATTTGGGTCGAATGCAAGATTCATCTTCGGATTGACGCCATACTTGTAAGGCGCAGCGATGTCGATATTCACGAAGCCCGGATCAACCCACATCTGAGTAAGCTGAGTGATTGAGTCGTTCTTCTCGACCACGCTAATGAGCGTATCAAGGCTCTCGATGTTCTTTGCATCGTACATCGGAGTACACTCGATGAAATCGCAGTAATATTTCTTACCTGCCTCAAACATAGTTACTTCTTCTTTCATTGAAACCTTAATGTAACCTCGGCGGCCAGTCAGAAGATATGCAAGAGTCTCTGACGAAAGATTCTGCGGAACAAAGATTGAACCGTTTGCCGTGTAGAAATAGATTGGCTCTGTGGCGTTGCCAGACTGCTTGATTGTCATTGCACCGAAGTACACAACCTCATCGGCATTGCCATCACCAAGACATGAAGTCATCGTTGTGGTTATCAAAGCTGCAACCACGAGCAGCATCAACTTTAATTTTTTCATTTGTCAGGTTTTTTATTTTTCTATTGTTATAAAATCATCCATGTGTTCGTCTACATAATATGCGATGGTGGCCGTAACCTCCTCTTCCATCTCGATGAACTTGTCGTCAAGGTCGTCGAACTCCTCGAACTGCTCGAACAGAGCCATAAACTCCTCGTCCGAACATTCCTTCGTAAGCTCGTTCTTGTGCAAATCGTAGAGTTTCTTGCCCTTGTACACAAGCTTGGAGAAGTCGTGAGCGCCGAACAGTCGCATAGCCTTTGCAAACGGATTGTCGAAGATGAACGGTCCCCATCCGTTGTGAATCAGCTGCACGAAGCCGCCGTCCATCACCTCCTCGCGGAAGAAGTGATAAGCCAGAAGAGTTATCTGGTTTCCGTTGAGCAGAGGCATCGTCTCGGCATTCAGTTCGCCGCCAATGGCATTGAGATAGGCATCTATGAAACACTGCAAGAAAGCGTCCATGCCCTCTTCGGCAGCCTTCGCCAAATCTTTGTCTTTTACAACTATTTTGTTCATTATAAAATGCGTATTACTAAAAAAACTCAGCAAAGAAACAACTTTTTTGTGTTATTTCAAAACTTTTCACTAATATTGCACACATTATTTAACAAACCAAAACGAAAATATCATGTTTAGCAGACAGATGCAAAGGATATATCTGATGTTTTTTCTTGCAGCATCGCTGACGGCTCATGCTCAGATGTCGGTGTTCGATGCCAACAAGCCGGTTGGATTTGCCACCGTTGGAGGCGGAACGACTGGAGGCGAAGGCGGAAGCAGCATAACAGTAACATCGGCAGATGAACTGAAAAAGGCGATGAAAGGCAGCAATCCGACTATAATATACGTCAAGGGCGAAATAGACACGCACGAACAGATAAGCATAAACAACGCTTCGAACAAGACCGTGATAGGACTTCCCGGCGCGGCTCTGACAAACCTAAGGCACAGCGACTCGAAAGACGACACCGGAATCCTTGCGCTGAAATCGTGCAAGAACATCATTCTGCGAAACCTTACATTCAAGGCTTCGGGAGCATACGACATTGACGGACGCGACAATCTGTGGCTAAACGGAACGACAAACTGCTGGATTGACCATTGCGACTTTCAGGACGGCGTGGACGGCAATCTGGACATCTCGAACGCATCGGACAACATATCGGTTACATGGTGCCGCTTCCGCTATCTGAAAGCGCCTTACAAGGGCGGCAGCGGAGGTTCTGACGACCATCGTTTCTCGTCGCTCATAGGAAGCAGCGACAAGAATGTTGCCGACACCGACAAGCTGAACGTTACATTCCAGTTCTGCTGGTGGGACGAAGGTTGCCGCGAACGTATGCCACGAGTAAGATTCGGCAAGATACACATTATCAACTGTCTGTACAACAGCACGGTTGCCAACTATTGCATAGGTGCAGGATACAAGTCGAGCGTATTTGTAGAAAGCACTTCTTTTGTAAACATAAACTCAAAGAAAGGCCCTTTTGCGCCTGCGGGCGAGATGGAGGAATGTGATTTCGAGAACTGCTCGTTCAGAAACACCTCGGGCAACACTTCAGGAACAGGCGCAGCCTTTACGCCTGAAAATTTCTACGAGCTGAAGGCTGTTGATGTTCTCGCCGCCGAGAATGCGATAAAAGACGCGCAATGCGGCGCAGGAGCAACGCTGAAGGTAGCAGAAGGCAAAGGCGTTATAACCAATGCCGGAAGCCACAACACTTATCTGAAAGAAATAGTTCTCGACGGCAACAAGATTCCGGTGAACAGAGGCAAATTCGGCTATCTGGTAAAAGTGCCGTTCGACTACAAGGCAAGCAGCCTGTCGGCCGAGGTGCTCGACACACGCGCCAAGATTTCGGACTACGTTGTGCCATCGCGCATTCCGGGAATAGCCAGCTTCAAGGTAACGGCGTTCAACGGCGATATTGCATACTACGCCATCGACATCACTCACCCATCCTACGCAACGATTCAGAAGACATGGCAGACTTCTACATTCAATGCCAATGTATTCGTGGCGGCAGCTATGGACAAGGCAAACTGGACTGTACCCGAAGGAAAGAGCTACTACGAGAACACGAAGGCTATAAACGGTGAACTCTGCATAAACGGCGTTCCGTTTGAGGAGACAAAGGGTCTTCACATCTCGTCGCCAGCCAACAAGATACGCTTAGACCAGAAGAAGAATGCCATTGTACTGGCAAGCAGTCAATGCGCCCTAACGATTCCGCTGTGCGACAAGGGCGACATAATCAGCATAAAGCACATTACGTCATCTGTTGGAAAGGCATGCGGATTCTCGGCCACTAACACTCTCGAGGGAAGTTCTACCGAAACGACATCGAACGCCATGAGCACCTTTACGGTGGGCAGCGACGGCGATGTTACGCTGAAGCCTACGGGAAGCGTCATAATCTATAGCATAAGCATTTTCCACCCATAAAACCAGAAGGCAGAGACGAAAAAGTTTCTGCCTTTTTTCTTTTGCAAAGGCTTCGACTTTTGTATCTTTGCGACAATTTTAATATACAAACAGCATTTTTACATTCTGATGAAATATCTGATATTACTCGCCGCAACTGTATTTTGCAGTCAGGCGGCAACGGCACAGAAATTACACGTCAAGTTTCTGAATGACAACGCGGTACGCATCCGCTATGCGTTCAGCGAAACCGATTCGGCAAAGGACTACATCTATCTGCCGAATTCAGGCGAAGTAAAGTTCAAGAAATCGGCAAAAGACGGAACGGAAGTTTACAAGACAAAAGAGATGCAAGTCTTTGTAAACCAGCAGAAGAAAGCGGTCGAGATAAAGGACGCATCGGGCAATACGGTTTTCGGCGCCGACAATCACAGCATCGAGAGAAACAGCAACTTCGACTTCGAAACTTACACCTCGAAAGCCGAAATCAAGAACAAAGAGGACGAATGTATCTTCGGACTCGGACAATTTCAGGACGGATACCTTAACCTGCGCGGTATGCCAAGACGCCTCACGCAAGTGAACACGCAAATAAGCATTCCGATGATTGTATCGAACAAAGGCTACGGACTTTTGTGGAACAACTACGGATTGACGGACTTCAACAAACCCGAAAAATCAGTCAGACTCGAGAAGCAATCGGGCGAAGGCAGCGAGGAAACCGTAAACATAACGACAACCGAGGGCGGAAAGACCGAAAAGAGAAGGAACAATCTTTTCGGCGGCGAGATTGAAGTTGAGAGCGACGGCGACTACGCTTTTCTGCTCGATGTTGGGCAGAGCATGGCACGCCGTCACAATCTTTGCATCGACGGCGCGGAAGTGATAGAGATGCGCAACCTGTGGCTTCCGCCAACCGCTTCGGCAATAGTCAGCCTGAAGAAAGGCAGACACAGACTCACAGCCGAACTGTCGGACGGCGACAAGCCCGAAGTCTTCTTCGCCAAAGTCTCAGACAAGACAGTCTTTTCATCACCAGTTTCGCAAGGCGCAGACTACACCGTTTTCGTTGGCAGTCCAGAGAAAGTTGTGAGCACCTTCCGAAAGGTTTCGGGCAACACGCCGATGCTTCCGCTGTGGGCATTCGGCTACATCCACTGCCGCGAACGCTTCCACTCGCAGAACGAGATTCTTGAGAACGCAAACCGATTCCGCAGCGAAAAACTGCCAGCCGACGTGATTGTGCAGGACTGGCAATACTGGGGCAGCAACGGATGGAACTCGATGACATTCGACTCTGCCAACTATCCCGACCCTAAACTCCTCACCGACTCGCTTCACCGCATGAATTTCAGGCTGATGCTCTCGGTATGGTCAAAGATTGACAAGAACTCGCTTGTTGGCAAAGAGATGTCGCAGAAAGGCTTCTACATTCCGCAAACCGACTGGATTGACTTCTTCAATCCCGAGGCTGCCGCCGAATACTGGAAGAATTTCTCGTCGCGACTGCTTCCGCTTGGCATCGACGCTTGGTGGCAAGATGCAACCGAGCCCGAGAACGACGACCTGAGAGGCAGAATGGTGGGCAACGGCAAGATTCACGGCGACGAATACCGAAACCTCTACCCTCTCTTGGTAAACAAAACCGTTTTCGAAGGATTGTCGGAAGATGCGCCTAACCAGCGCGCCATGATTCTTACGCGATGCGGATTTCCGGGCATTCAGCGATACAGTTCGGCGATGTGGTCGGGCGATGTGGGCAACAACTGGGAGACGCTGAAACGCCAGATTACTGCCGGACTTGGCATTCAGGCTGCCGGAATGCCGTGGTGGACCTACGATGCCGGCGGATTCTTCCGCCCTGCCAACCAATATTCCGACGAGGATTACAAGCAGCGCATGATGCGTTGGATTCAACTTTCTGTATATCTGCCGCTTATGCGCGTTCACGGATATATGTCCGACACCGAACCTTGGCATTATGGCAAAAATATTCAGGACTTAATAGACATCAGTCTGACAGAGCGTTACAGACTTCTGCCTTACATTTATTCGAATGCCGCCGAAGTCAGTTTTTCAGGTTCTGTGATGATGCGTCCGCTGGTTTTCGACTTCGGCAACGACAGCGAGGCGATGAAGGAAAAGCACGAATTTATGTGCGGCAAATCGCTGCTCGTCTGCCCCGTAACCGAACCGAATGTAGAGCAGATGGACGTCTATCTGCCAGAGAGCGAAGGCGGCTGGTTCGATTTCAAGACGAAAGCCAAACTACGCGGCGGACAGAAAACGAGCGTTAAGATTTCGGAAGCCGCGATTCCTGTTTTTGCCAAGGGCGGAAGCATTGTTCCGTATGGCGAGCCAAAGCAGTTTGCCGCACAGAAATCTGCCGAGCCGCTCGAAATAATCGTCTTTCCGGGAGCAGATGCCGAATTTACGCTCTACGAGGACGACGGCACATCGCTCGACTATCAGAAAGGCGGATTTTCGAAAATCACCTTCGCTTGGAACGAAAACGCCAAGAGGCTGACAATCTCGAAGCGCGAAGGCTCTTTCGGCACAGACGAAGCACGGAAATTCAAGATTTCTGTTGTCGGAAAAGACAGCCGCACGGTAGATTACGGCGGCAAGAAAATCATCATAGACTTCTGATTTTACAAGGCAAAAAGGGAGAATCCACCATCTGCGGACTCTCCCTTTTTCTTATGTGTTATGGCTTACTCAACCGTAAAGCTGTAACTGTTTGGATACTTAACCTCGTAAGTGAATCTCAAGACCTTCTTCTCCTGCGGAGCGAGCTTCAGCTTCCATGTAAGCTTGCCCTTCTCGGCATCAATCTCGGCACCGCCCTTGTCGGTTACTTCAGACTTGATGTCGGAGAACTTTGGCAAAGGATACTGGTCGCACACCTCTACCTCTACTTCGGCATTCTTGTTGTTCTTTACCGTAATCTCTACGCACTTCACAACCTTTACCGACGAAGCGAGAACCTTCTTAGATGTCAAATCCTTAACCTCGCGGCGGCTTATTGCAATGTCCTTGTCCTTGCCTACAGGAATTGAATAAGTCTCGGCAGCGAAGTCGGGCGCAATCTCGCACTCGCCTTGATATACATTGTCGAGATAGACATAGGCGTTGCCTCGCAGCAAAGGATATTGCGAGAAGTCCTTGAGGTCGGCAAGCAGATACACGTTTTTCGACGACCTTGGCATTGTGCTGAAATGATAGTCGGCATCAATGTTATAAGTAATCATAGAAACATCGTACATCTTGCCGTCGCTTGGAACAGAATACGGAACGGCAATGTCAAACTCGGTTGTAGTCTGAGTGTTTGTCAGTTCGAGCGGAACATTCTCGTGATATTTAATCTCCTTCGGAGCTTTTGGAACAGCTGGCGGAGACCAGAAACTGTCGGAACCTCTTGTTGTTCCATAACCAACAACAACCACTTCTTCTAAACATGCAACATCTTCCTCCAAAACGACATGCATGTTTTCGTAAGGTTTTACTTTTTTCTCCTTATAACCAATATAATTAAATTTCAAGTTATGACTGAGGTTTGAGACCTCCAGTTTGAACTTTCCGTCTAAATCTGTTATAGTACCATTTTTCGTACCTTCTTCTGTGACATTTGCACCTATAATCGGCTCTTTTGTCTCATCAACAACAATTCCGTAGATAAGATTAGACCTTGCCGGTGCCCAACTACCTTTCTCGAATACCCTTTTACCTGCCGGCAGATACATTGGAGTAAACTCGGGAGCAGTATTGCCTTCTGAAGGGTCGCCTGTCGAGATTGTAAGCTTCACACCATTCCAGTCCTCGGTGGTAGACTGCTTGATGTGTGCGCCGTAGACCAGTTTGAGAGGCTGGTTCACGGCATCTGCCCTAACCTCGTAGAAAGGCTCCCAGCTTGCGCTGAACACCAGATAGCTAAGAGTGACAGGCACGTTGTTGAGTGCCGAGTTTGCCGACACCACAAGTTTCACGCGGCTGTCCTTCTTTAGGATTTCCTTCTGGCGGTTTTCCTTCTTCTGAACCAAGTCGAAGATTTCGTCCTTCAGCTTCTTAATCTTCTTGTTTATGGCAATTCTCTTCGATGCGTTTGCTCCGAATTCCTTCTTGTAGAAGTCGGTCATCGACTTCAGTTCGGCTGTTGTAACGCCATTCTTCTTGCCGCCTATTGCTTGGTTAGCCGTTATCAGTTCCTCCTCATCGTTAAGTATTTCCAACTCGGCGGTGTAAAAGGCAAGCGAGTCTCTTACAATCTCCAGACGGTTATCATCGTTCTCGTTCTGCTTCTGAAGCTTCTCGTTGTCGATAACCGTCTCGTCGTGCTTTACCGACAGAATCTTGACGTTCTTGTTGGCAATTCCTACTCGCAACGTATTAGGGTCGAGTTCGGTGCTCAAGCCGTTAAGATACAGAGTATTGTCGCCTTTCTTCAGATTAAGGCTGCCCTGTCGGGTTACCATTGCGCCGTTGCAGTAAACGGTTACATTCTTTATCTGAGTCTTCACATTCTGCGCATCGGCAGCGATGGCAAAGAACAGTAAGAGACAGAAAATCTGTGCCGAAATGATATATCTTAGTTTCATAATCTTTCTGTGATGATTTTTATTCAACTGTAAATCCGTAGGTCTTTGGATATTTAACCTCGTAACTGAATCTCAGGACCTTCTTCTCCTGCGGAGCAAGTTTCAGTTTCCATGTTAGCTTGCCCTTCTCTGCGTCAATCTCGGCACCGCCCTTGTCGGTAACCTCCGACTTTATGTCTGAGTATTTAGGCAGCGGATACTGGTCGCACACCTCAACCTCTACTTCGGCGTTCTTGTTGTTCTTTACGGTTATCTCAACGCACTTCACTACCTTTATCGATGAGCCGAGAATCTTCTTCGATGTCAAGTCCTTAACCTCCTGACGGCTTACAGCTATATCCTTGTCCTTTCCTACAGGAACAGAGAATGTGTCGGCAGAGAAATCAGGCGCAATCACGCACTCGCCCTGATAAATGTTGTCGAGATAGACATAGGCGTTGCCACGCAGCAGAGGATATTGCGAGAAATTCTTCAGGTCGGCAAGCAGATACACGTTTTTCGATGCTCTCGGCATGGTGCTGTAGTGATAGTCCACATCGATGTCGTAAGTGAGCATAGACACGTCATACACCTTGCCGTCGCCCGGAATAGTGTACGGAACTTTTATATCGAACTCCGTTGTTGTCTGGGTATCGGACAACTTCAAAGGAATATTCTCGTTGTATTTAATCTCTTTCGGACCTTTTGACTTTGAAACATTTACGCCCGCCACAGAGCCTTCCATTGCTTTAACGACAGCGCCTGTACATGATGCTTTTCTACTCACTCCATAATCAACATAATTTTCATTCAGGGCATCTTTGTTTTCTTGCAGAATGACGTGCATATTCTCATAAGCTCGCTTCTCGTCAGAATAGAAACCAGCGTGTGCAAAGCTAAGGCTATGCTCCAGTTTCTCCAGCTCGATAACGAAGCGACCTTTGCTGTCGGTTGTAGTCTTGTTATCCGCATCAGTCTCCACAACACTTGCTCCGGCAATAGGCTCTTGATTCTTGTCAACAACCGTTCCGTAGATAAGTTTAGACACTGGCGGAGTCCACTTCTTCTCCTCCTTGCTTTCTTTTGAGCCCGGCAGATACATAGGCTTAAAGTCGGGCGCAGAGTTTCCCAACGAAGGGTCGCCCGTCGAGATTGTCAGCTTAACTCCATTCCAATCTTCGGTGGTAGACTGCTTGATGTGTGCGCCGTAGACCAGTTTGATAGGCTCGTTGGCGGCATCAGCCCTGAGTTCGTAGAAAGGTTCCCAACTTGCGCTGAAGACGATGTAGTTAAGAGTTACAGCCACATCTGTAAGTGCCGACGGCGACGAGAGCACCAGTTTCACGCGGCTGTCCTTCTTCTGTATGCTCTTGTGATGGTTCTCCTTCTCCTGAGTAAGACGCAGAATCTCGTCGCGGTACTTCTTCATCTTTCTGTTTACAGAGATTTTCTTCGAAGCGTTTGCTGCAAGTTCCTTCTTGTAGAAGTCGGTCATTGCCTTCAGTTCGGCAGTAGTAACGCCGTTGTTCTCTCCGCCGATATTCTTGTTGGCCTTTATAAGCGCCTCTTCTTTCGATATGATATCAATCTGAGCCTTGTAATAGGTAAGCGAGTCTTTGAGTGCGGCAAGTCGATTGTTGCTGTTTGCGCTGAACTTCTGCGCCTTTTCGTTGTCGATAACCGTCTCCTCGTGCTTTACCGACAGTATCTTAACGTTCTTGTTAGACAAGCCTATTCGCAAGGTGTTTGGGTCGAGTTCGGTGCTCAGGCCGTTCAGATACAAGGTGTTGTTGCCTTTCTGTAGGTTCAGACTGCCTTTTCGCGTAACCATCGCGCCGTTGCGGTAAACGGTGATATCCTTGATTTTGGTCTTCACGTTTTGCGCTTCGGCATCAATCGCAGCCAGAGGCAGCAGGCAAAAAATCAGTTTTGCTAGAATAAATTTAGGTTTCATCTGTTTGGATTTAAAAAAATATATTTATTGCAAAGATAAGTATTTAGTTCGAAATAGCAACCACTTTATATTCAGAAAAAGATTGCTTTTCCAACGATTTTGAACAGAGAATCGGCAAGTTTTTATCTACCCCCACTTTGGGTAGCAATTGGCATCGCCCTATCAAGTGGGAAGATACGGGGAAGGAACGGGGTAGCTACGGGCAAGGTACGTTCAAGATACGTTCAAGGTTCGTTCAGGGTACGTTCAGGGTACGTTCAGGGTACGTTCAAGGTTCGGGCAAGTAAGCCGGAAATAAGCCGGAAGTAAGGGGCAAACAAGTGAGTAGAAAGGAAGTAGAAAAGGAGTAACAAAGGAGTAGAAAGGGGCTAATATGTATCGAGGTTTCGTTTGTATTTTCTAAGCCTTGCCGCCCGGGGAGGGTATTTCTGCCAAAGAGCAAGACTGAAGGCAGTAAACTGCTGAAGGCACTGAATAAGCACAAGAAATCCGTTTATGAGGGCGCGCATATTAAACGGCGACGAGACGCATCAGGAACGCCACTTCATAATTCCCGACGGCGGATGGAGCACTATTTACGATTTTATCCGCACAGGCAGCATCGAATTTATTCTAAATAGAAATCAATTCTTGCAAAAGGAAATACAACAAAAATTTTCAAGGAAATACAAAAGCCAGCGATTTTGTCACCGGCTTTCATACAATAGCCCTGCTCATCGCAAGGCTAAGGAGCACCAGCTTCGCGGGCTGGTTTCAATGGTCATATCTCCCATGCCGCAAAAGTACGCAACAATTTGCAAATAAGCAAATTTGGTAAAAGGAAAATTTGGAACTCATTATCGGAGATGCAGTAAGAGAAAAGAAGGGGCTGAAAATGTAAACAGTGATTAAAAATAAGAGAGTTGCACGATCCTCGCGGATGGTGGCACTCTATTTGCGAAAAAAAATACAACTTTATAATTGATAATCAAAATATTTTCGTATATGTGTGGCATCCAATCTGCTAGGTCGGGGAGCCTTCGGGTCCGACGTGGCTTTTTTATTTTTATTGAAGTGATAGCAGTATTCTGCTGGGCGCAGTTGTGATTTACTATCTATTTTGTATCTTTGGGAAAGGGAATACAGTTTCTTATTAACAATTAAAAACATGATAGATGTTGTGATTTACTTTCAAATTAGTATCCCTGCAAAAGGAAATACAGCTCGGGTGGTGTTTTTTTGCTCTTTATTTGTTGAAATCTCCTTTCTTTTGTAAAAAATGAGTCATTTTTATTGAATAACTCAAAATTTTATGTTAATAATTTGACTTTTGAGTGTTTTGTGGCTATATTTGCCCAAAAGATGGATTGTTGGTCTTTACCGCTTTCTGTCTGCGCCACCACCTATTACCTTCGGTTTGAGGTGGCGCTTTTTTTATTCCTCAATCGCTATATAAGGTTGTGTTGTGATTTGCTTTCAAATTAGTATCTTTGCAAAAGGAAATACAGCATTTCCAGCTAGAATACTGAGAAGCATAGCGTTGTGATTTGCTTTCAAATTAGTATCTTTGCAAAAGGAAATACAGCTTAATAATTTCTATGGAACAGGAAATAGGTGTTGTGATTTGCTTTCAAATTAGTATCTTTGCAAAAGGAAATACAGCCAGCACCAATAACAGCACCATAAGGACCAGGTTGTGATTTGCTTTCAAATTAGTATCTTTGCAAAAGGAAATACAGCGTTCACGGCATTTAATAAGAGGAGTAACATGTTGTGATTTGCTTTCAAATTAGTATCTTTGCAAAAGGAAATACAGCTTAAGAGCGTAGCATCAAAGATAAATAAAGGTTGTGATTTGCTTTCAAATTAGTATCTTTGCAAAAGGAAATACAGCGATTTCTTTTTTTCATCGTAGGCTGTATCAGTTGTGATTTGCTTTCAAATTAGTATCTTTGCAAAAGGAAATACAGCGTTTTTCCTGTAACTTGAGTTGTTGGAAAGGTTGTGATTTGCTTTCAAATTAGTATCTTTGCAAAAGGAAATACAGCTTGCCCTGCTCGAGTCTGTTTGGCGCATCTGTTGTGATTTGCTTTCAAATTAGTATCTTTGCAAAAGGAAATACAGCG
>JAFZWM010000045.1 GCA_017617315.1 Bacteroidaceae bacterium | reverse complement strand
TAACGATATTCAGGTGGTTATAGCAGTGAGGTTCCACCTCTTCCCATTCCGAACAGAGAAGTTAAGCTCACTCACGCCGATGGTACTGCGATACAATGTGGGAGAGTAGGTAGCCGCCGTTTTTTTCAGGAAGTCCTCCGCTGGCAAACGCTTGCGGAGGACTTTTTTGTTTGTATCTACAAGCCTCAAACAAAAAGTTCCTCCAGAAATAATCCGGAGGAACTTTTGTCTTATTCGTGGTGATAAGGTTCGTTGTTTAGAATAGTCATTGCGCGATAGAACTGTTCTGTAAAGATCATTCTTATCATCTGGTGCGAGAATGTCATCTTGCTTAGCGAAATCTTCTCGTTGGCGGCTGCGTAGACGGCAGGAGAAAAGCCGTAAGGTCCTCCGACAATGAAGATGAGCCTCTTGCTGCCCGCATTCATCTTCTTTTCTAGCCATTGTGCAAACTCTATGCTTCGGCGTTCTGCACCGGCTTCGTCGAGAAGGATAACATAGTCGCCAGGCTGGATGTTCTTCAGAATCTGTTCGCCTTCCTTTTCTTTCTGCTGTTCTTCGGAAAGATTTTTCGTGTTCTTCAGCTCGGGGATGACCGCCATCTCAAAGCCCATATAGTGCTTTATCCGGCTGATGTATTCATCGGTCGAAGCAATGAAGTGCTTGTCTACCGTCTTTCCTACGACTAAAAATATTGCTTTCATGTAATCCTAATTCATTTTTTCCCGATATAATCATTTAGATTCATCAGAATGATAAATTTCTGCAAAGATAATGATAAGTTGCGACTTCCAAAAGCCTATCCGAAGCGAGAATGATTATAGTGCCGAAAAAAGACGCCACATCATTTTCTTGGCGTTTAGGGTTGCACAATTAGCAAAAAATATGTATGTTTGCATTTCAATAAAATTTAAAAAGAAAAAATATGTTGTCAGTAGACGAATTAAACGATAGATTGATTGACTTGGCTTTTGCCGAGGATATAGGTGATGGCGATCATACAACCCTTTGCTGCATTCCTGAGGATGCAATGGGTAAGAGTAAGCTTTTGATTAAGGAAGACGGCATTCTTGCCGGAATTGAGATAGCAAAGCAGGTGTTCCACCGTTTCGACCCTACAATGCAGGTAGAGGTGTTCATTAACGATGGTGCTGCCGTAAAGAAGGGCGATATCGCAATGGTGGTTACTGGAAAGGTGCAGAGCCTTTTGCAAACCGAGCGTCTGATGCTTAACATCATGCAGCGAATGAGCGGTATTGCGACAATGACAAACAAGTACGTCAAGAAACTTGAGGGCACAAAGACTCGCGTTCTTGACACACGCAAGACAACTCCGGGTATGCGTATGCTCGAGAAGGAGGCTGTTAAGATTGGCGGCGGAGTAAACCACCGCATCGGCTTGTTCGACATGATTCTTCTGAAGGATAACCACGTTGACTTCGCAGGCGGAATAAAGAACGCCATCGACAGATGCCACGCTTATCTGAAGGCTAAGAACAAGGACTTGAAGATTGAGATTGAAGTCCGTAACTTCGACGAGCTGAACCAGGTTCTGGAGATTGGCGGCGTTAACAGAATCATGCTCGACAACTTCACTCCTGCCGACACAAAGAAGGCTGTTGAACTTATTGGAGGAAGATTCGAGACGGAGTCGTCAGGCGGAATAACATTCGACACATTGCGCGACTATGCTGAGTGCGGAGTAGATTTTATCTCGGTAGGTGCGCTCACACATTCGGTAAAGGGTCTTGACATGAGCTTTAAGGCTTGTTAAAAGCGATTCTGAATAAATAATGAAAAGATTAGTATGTAGCACACTCGCTCTTGTGGCGAGTGTCTTTGCTACTGCTCAGGATATACAAAGCAAGATACAGTTTGAAGCACCATTTAAGTTTCCGCTCCTGATAGCGGGAAATTTCGGAGAACCAAGACCGAATCACATGCATGCGGGTCTTGACTTCAAGACTCAGGGAGTTGAAGGTAAGGAGTTGTATTGTGTGGCTGACGGATACATTTCGCGTATCACCATAGGCTTGTTTGGGTTTGGCAATGCGTTGTATGTAACTCATCCTAACGGATACACATCGGTCTATTGCCATTTGCAGAAGTTTACTCCTGAGATAGCAAAGTTTGTAAAACGATACTGCATCCAGCACGAGCTGGACATGGTCGACATAAAACTCGGCCCTCGCGAAATAAGGGTTAAGCAGGGAGAGCTAATCGCATACAGCGGAAACACGGGCGCATCGCACGGACCTCACTTGCATTTCGAACTTCACAACACGGCAACCGACGAACTTGTTGACCCTCTGCCTTATTTCAAGCATCTTTTGCAGGATACTATTCCGCCGCACGGAAACGAGATTATGTTCTATCCGCAGAGAGGCGAAGGCGTGATAAACGGATTGACGGCAAATCAGCGATACAAGATAAGGGGAGGAACGAAAGGCGTTGTTTGCGATACCATAAATGCGTGGGGAAAGATTGGCGTTGGCATCTACGGCGACGATATGATGAACAAGACGTACAATCGCTACGGAATATACTCGATAAAGCTATATGTCGACGGCATACAGAGGTTTGAAAGTCGCCTCGACAAATTCTTCCCGATAGAGCACAGAATGGTCAACTCATGGGGAGACTACGACGTTTTCAGGAAAAGCCGTATTTGGTTTCTTAAATCTTTTGCTGCGCCGGGAAATTCGTTGCAGATGCTTAATCTCGACAAGAACAGAGGCATTATCGACATTAACGAAGAAAGGACCTACAAGTTTAAGTATGTTCTCGAAGACCATTACGGCAATCGCGGAACGGTTGAATTCAATGTGGTTGGAAAGAAAAGCCACATTCCTGAATATCAGGTTCCCAACGTAAGGCATTTCTTGCACTGGAACCGTACGAACGTTGTTCAGGAGCCGGGAATGGAACTGGCAATTCCTCGCGGACTGCTCTATGATGATGCACCGCTGAATGTTCAGACCATAGTGTCGCCAAAAGGCATATCGAACACATACCGTCTGCACGACGATGTGTTTCCGCTGAACACTTGGGCAACAATAATGATTGCCGTGCGCAATCCGCTGCCGGTAGAGACTCGCTGCTATTATGTGGCAATGAAGACTGCAACAGGCTGGCGATACATGGGCGGAAAATACAACAGCGACAATGGATGGGTGAGCGGTAGAGTTCGCGATTTGGGAGCAACCTACACGGTGCAGGTCGATACGATTGGCCCTCGGTTCAACCCGATAGCGAAGAAGAACTGGAGCAGGCTTGGCGTGGTTAAGTACGTCATCTCCGACAAGGAGAGCGGACTTCAGCACTACAAGTGCAGGATTGACGGCAAATTCGCACTTTTCACCAACAACCGTGGAGTGCTGTCGTGTCATCTCGAAGATGTTGAGATTCAGCGAAACGTAAAGCACCGGCTCGAATTTGTGGCTACCGACAACTGTGGCAACAAGACGGTCGATGTGCAGGAATTTGTATATTAGCACAAAAACAAGAAAGATATTGTTATAGATGGGGAAAAGATTCACAATACTGGTAGGACTGTTACTTTTCATGATTCCGATGCATGCATGTACCAGTCTGATAGTTGGAAAGAAAGCATCTGTCGACGGCTCGGTTATTGTGTCGTACAATGCCGACAGCTACGGACTCTATGGCTTTCTTTACCACCGAAACGCAGGAAAACATCTGCCAGGAAGCAAACGGCGAATAAACTGTTGGGATACCAATGAGTATCTCGGCGACATTCCTGAACAGGAATACACCTACAACGTTGTAGGAAACATGAACGAGCATCAGGTAACGATTGTAGAGTCAACCTTCGGCGGACGAAAGGAACTTGTCGATACTCTTCGCGGTCCGGGTGCTCCGAAGATTGACTACGGAAGCCTTATCTACATAGGCTTGGAGCGTTCAAGAACGGCTCGCGAGGCGATAAAGGTGATGACCGACCTCGTTGCGCAGTACGGCTATGCCAGCTCGGGCGAATCGTTTACCATTGCCGATGCCAATGAGGCGTGGATTATGGACATGGTTGGCAAAGGCCCGGGCGGACACGGAGCTGTTTGGGTTGCCGTAAGAATTCCTGACGACTGCATAAGCGGACACGCAAACCAGAGCCGTATACGCAAGTTCGACATGAGCGACAAGGAAAATGTAATGTACTCTTCTGATGTCGTCTCTTTTGCACGCGAGAAGGGCTATTACAAAGGCCCTAACAAAGATTTCAGCTTCAGCGATGCTTATAGTCCGACCGACTTCGAGAGCGCGCATTTCTGCGATGCCCGCATCTGGAGCTTTTTCAGAGCATATAATCCTGAGATAAACAAGTATCAGGACTATATCATGGGCAAGAGCAAGGAGGCTATGCCGCTTTACATCAAGCCAAACCGCCTTCTGTCGGTAAACGAGATTTGCGAGTGTATGCGCGACCATTACGACAATACGTTCATGGAGATGGCCAAGGATGCCGGCGCGGGAATGTACGAGTCGCCTTACCGTCCAACGCCGCTCACCTTCAAGGTGAACGACAAACTTTACTACAACGAACGACCAATTTCTACTCAGCAGACCGCATTCACAACCGTGGCGCAGATGCGTTCGTGGTACCCTAACTGGATTGGCGGCGTGCAGTGGTTCGGCACAGACGATGCCAACATGATTGCCTACACTCCGGTGTATTGCTGCACAACCGACATCCCGAAATGCTTGGCTGGCGGAACGGCTTCGGACATCAAGTTCTCGTGGGATTCGAGCTTCTGGGTGTGCAACTGGATAAGCAACATGATTTACATGAAGTACAATCTGATGATTGCCGACCTTCGCGAGGTGCAGAACGACCTTGAAAGCATGTATCACAAGGAGCAGCCTAACGTTGAGAAGAAGGCAAAGGAACTCTATGACGACGATCCACAGCTTGTGCAGACATATCTTACCAACTACTCTAACGATTGCGCAAACAAGACGTTCAAGAGATGGAAGAGGCTGGGCGAGTTCCTTCTTGTAAAGTACAATGACATGACCGTAAGGCCGGTTAAGAAGAATTCCATCGGAGAATGGGAGTTCAAGAAAACAAAATTCGGCTACGGCGAAGAGCCTACGAGGGTAGGTTATCCAAAGTCGATGCAGGAAGACATTGTAAAAAAGACCGGCGACAGGTTTTTGGTTCCTACGGAGAATACAAACAAAAAATAGCAAAAAGGTTGCGCGAAATTAGTTTTTCTCGCAACCTTTTACTATATTTGCCTTATATTTTGTTAAACTAACTATTGAACAAAGTCATTATGGAAAATGATCAGTTAATAAAGCAATGCACAGAAGAGGCCAAGAAGTGGCTTTCTCCAGCTTTTGATTCAGAAACACAGGCAGAGGTTAAGGCTCTTCTCGATGCTGAAGACAAATCGGCTCTGATAGATGCTTTTTATCGTAATCTTGAATTTGGTACTGGTGGCTTGCGCGGCATCATGGGCGCAGGAACAAACCGCATGAACAAGTATATCGTTGGTATGGCAACACAGGGCTTTGCCAATTATATAAATAAGGCTTTTGCAGGAAAGAAGGATATTGCAGTTGTGGTTGGTCACGACTGCCGTAACAACTCTCGTCTGTTTGCCGAGACTGTTGCTGATATCTTCTCTGCCAACGGCATTAAGGTTTATCTTTTCGAGGGATTGCGCCCAACTCCTGAGATTTCGTTTGCCATCCGTCAGCTTGGCGCTCAGGCCGGTGTAAACATTACTGCAAGCCACAATCCACGCGAGTACAACGGATACAAGGCTTACTGGGACGATGGTGCTCAGGTTCTTGCTCCGCACGATACTGGCATCATCGAAGAGGTTAACAAGGTTTCAATCAACGATGTCAAGTTTGAGCCAAACGAGGATTTGATTAAGATTATCGGCGGTGAGATGGATATCGATTATCTGAATGCCGTTCACGAGGCTCTTGTAGACCAGGACGTTATCAACCGTCAGAAGGATCTCTGCATCGTTTATTCTCCTCTTCACGGAACAGGTAGAGTTATCATCCCTGCGGCTCTCCGCACTTGGGGATTCCAGAATATCAACGTGGTTAAGGAGCAGATGGTTATCGACGGCAACTTCCCAACAGTTGTTTCGCCAAACCCAGAGAACTCTGAGGCTATGACTCTTGGCATGAAGCTCGGAACTAAGTTGAACGCCGACCTCGTTCTTGCATCTGACCCTGATGCCGACCGTCTTGCTGTTGTTTGCCGCGACTCAAAGGGCGAATGGTACATTCTTAACGGAAACCAGACAGCCTTGATGTTCTCTTACTACATCATCGAGAACAAGAAGAAACTCGGCCAGCTTAAGGGCAACGAGTTCATGGTAAAGACCATCGTAACAACCGAGACTATCGCCGACATTGCAAAGAAGAACGGCGTTGAGTTGCGCGACTGCTACACAGGCTTCAAGTGGATTGCGCGCGAAATCAAGATTAGCGAGGGCGAGAAGAAGTACATTGGCGGTGGCGAGGAAAGCTTCGGCTATCTGCCATACGACAAGGTGCGCGACAAGGATTCTCCAGCTTCAATCTGTCTGCTTTGTGAGATTGCCGCATGGGCTAAGGACAACAGCATGACTCTGTACGACCTTCTTATGAAGATTTATCTTGAGTACGGATTCTCTTACCAGTATGCAATCTCTGTAACTAAGCCGGGCAAGAGCGGAGCAGACGAGATTAAGGCTATGATGGAGAACTTCCGCAACAATCCTCCTAAGCAGATTGCAGGCTCGCCTGTAACAGTAATCAAGGATTACAAGACTCTGAAGATGGTAAACAACGGCGTTGAGAGTGATTTGGTAATGCCAGACACAAGCAACGTTTTGCAGTGGTTTACGGCAGATGGCCTGAAGATTTCAGTCCGCCCATCAGGAACAGAGCCTAAGATTAAGTTCTACACCGAGATTCCGGGTAAGATGGAATGTGCAAAATGCTACGACGGCGCAGTCAAGGAGGCTGAGGCAAGAGTAGAATTGATAAAGAAAGACCTTGGCTTGTAAAAAGAGCAAGGAATAGTCGAATTTTTAGATTTATTGGCCCGATGTGGATAACCTCTTCGTCGGGCCTTTTGCTATATTTTACTGATGAAAAGAATTTTTTGCATATTATTGTTGTTCGTGGTGCTGCTCTCATCGGTCAGCGCGCAGTACAGGCATCGCCGAAAGCAGGTTGCCGTCGTGCTGAGCGGCGGCGGAGCAAAGGGAACGGCACACATCGGCGCTCTCAAGGTTATCGAGGAAGCCGGCATTCCCGTTGATTATGTGGTTGGCACATCCATGGGAGCCATCGTCGGCGGACTGTACTCGATAGGCTACAATGCGCATCAGCTCGACAGCATATTGTCAAATCAAGACTGGTCAATACTTCTTGCCGACCAACTCAACAAAGATCGATTTCCTTATTACCGAACAAAGGAGCTGATGCCTTTCATCCTTTCCGTTCCGTTTATGAAATTCCCAGGCGAGGTTGTCGAGGGCGGACTGCTGAAGGGAAAGAACATCGAGGCTCTCTTCAACCAGCTTACGGCGCAATATGCCGATTCGCTCGATTTCGACCAGCTCCCGATTCCGTTTGCCTGTGTGTCGCAGAATCTTGTAAATGGCGACGAGGTCGTGTTTCACGACGGACATCTGGCAAAGGCCATGCGCGCCAGTATGGCGATTCCCGGAGTATTTACGCCGGTTTACAAAGATTCGCTCGTGCTTATTGACGGCGGCATGATAAATAACTATCCGGTTGATGTGGCGCGCTCGATGGGAGCCGACATCATCATCGGCGTTGACGTGCAGAGCGACCTTATGGAAGCGAAGAACTTGTCGTCGGCCATGAGTGTGCTCGGACAGCTTATAAACATCTCGGGAAAGGCACAGTATCAGCTTAATGTAGACCAGACCGACATCTATATAAAAGTTAATGTTGATGGATTCTCGGCTGCGAGTTTCAATAAAACGGCGATAGATACGCTCGTGGTTCGCGGCGAGGATGCAGCTCGCGCCAAGTTCGACGATATGGTTAAGCTGCGCCACATGCTTGGCATTGAGGATGTAAAGCCGCGCCCCAACTACGTTGTGCCCGACTGGGCTTTGTACTTTATGCGCGACAGCATTCAGCAGCACAAAGCGCCGTCAAACTATCTGAGTCTTGGCGCACGGTTCGATAACGAAGACATGGCTGCCCTTATCCTTAACGGAACAATCCAAGTGCCGAACCTGCGAAACGGCAGCTATGCCTCGCTTACGGCGCGCCTCGGCAAGATTCTTGATGTTGAGGCAAAGCTGGCATACGAGCCGATAAAAGGCTGGTTCGTCTCGCCTTCGTACATCTTCAACCATCGCGATTTCTCGGTCTACGATGCCGACGTAAAGTGTTCAACGGTTACGTTCAACCGTAACATTCTTCAACTCGATTTCATTCACAGTTGGAGGCATCTGCTCATCGGCTTCGGCATGAAGTACGACAACGTGTACTATACCGACTATCTGTCGAGCGACGGCACGGCTTCGGTTCTCGACAACGAGCATCTGATAAAATATTTCTTCAGGGTTGAGGGCAACACGATGAACAGACGCTCGTTCCCTACATCGGGCATCAGGTTCAAGACGGCATACGAACTTGTTACCGACAACATGTATAAGTATGCCGGCGAGGCTCCCGTGAGTACCGTTATGGCATTTGGCGAGGCGGCATTCCCGATAGGCAAGCGATTCACAATTCTGCCGTCGGCTGGCACGCGCTTCATTGTGGGGAGCAACTATTCTATGACGATGGCAAACTGGATTGGTGGCAGAAATCCGTACGGAACATATCTCGATTCGCAGATGACATTCTACGGAATAAACAAGATGGAGGCGATAAACAAGATATTTGTACAAGGTTCGTGCCGTGCCAACCTCAGGATTATGGACAACAACTATCTCATTGCTGCCACAAGCGTTGGCTGGAGCGGTCTGACACTGTCGTCGGCAATAGAGAGCGAGGGCGAAACTCTTTACGGAGGCATGATTGGATGGGGCTACAACACGTCGCTCGGTCCGATTGAGGCAAACCTTAGTCTGAGCAACCGCACGAAGAACGTTAGTCTGCTTCTCTCGTTCGGACTGATGTTTTAGCCGCCTCTTGACTCAGGGCATAATCTTGCTCGCGTTTTGCAAGATAAATAACGGTTAGCTTTTGTGTATTGAATAAAATGTCTATCTTTGTGCTCTGAATAACGAATAAAAACTATAATACAAATATACCAATGGAAAAAACCTGGAGATGGTTTGGAAAGAATGACAAAATAACTCTTTCCATGTTGCGCCAGATTGGCGTGGAGGGTATTGTAACAGCATTGCACGATGTCCCTAACGATCAGATTTGGACTGTTGAGAAGATTATGGACTTGAAGAACTACATCGAGTCGTTCGGCTTGAGATGGTCTGTTGTCGAGAGTCTTCCAGTCTGCGAATCAATCAAGTATGCCGGTCCGGACCGCGATGAGCTTATCGAGAAGTATAAGATTAGTCTGGCAAACCTTGGCAAGTGCGGCATTCACACAATCTGCTACAACTTCATGCCTGTTCTGGACTGGGCTCGCACCGAGCTGTTCCATCCAAATCCAAATGGAACAAGTAACCTTTTCTTCGATAAGGTTAAGTTTGCTTACTTCGACATCTACATCCTTCAGCGCAAGGGTGCCGAGGCGGATTATACCGATGAGGTTCTTGCAAAGGCTGCCGAGCTGAAGAAGACAATGACGAAGGAGGACGACGATGCTCTTGTTGATACCATCATCGTTAAGACTCAGGGCTTTGTGAATGGTAACATCAGCGAGAACGACTTCAACCCTGTTCAGAAGTTCCGCGACCTGCTTGCGCTTTACGACGGCATTACAAAGGACCAGCTTCGCGAGAACATGAAGTATTTCTTGAGTGCAATTATGCCAACATGCGAGGAGTGGGGAATGAACATGTGCGTTCACCCAGACGATCCGCCATTGCAGATTCTTGGTTTGCCACGCATCGTCTGCAACGACGAGGATATCAACTGGTTCTTGAGCGCGGTAGACAATCCGCACAACGGCCTCACATTCTGTGCCGGCTCTCTTAGCGCAGGCTTGCAGAACGATGTTCCTGCATTGGCTCGCAAGTATGCAAAGCGCACTCACTTCGTTCATCTGCGCAGTACTCAGGTTCAGCCTAACGGCGATTTTCAGGAGGCATCGCACCTTGGCGGTCGTGCCAACGTAATCGAGCTTGTGCGCATTTTCGAGCGCGAGAATCCTTCTCTGCCAATGCGTGTAGACCACGGTCCGTGTATGCTTGGCGATGAGAACGGCGGATATAACGCAGGCTACAGCTTCCACGGACGCATGTTCGCCCTTGGTCAGGTTGAGGGCGTTATGGCAACTGTTAGAAGAGAGATTGAAGAAGGTAAGTAATAATCAATTAAAATAGAAAGAAAAAAAGATGAATAATCTGTTCGATATAAAAGGTCAGGTAGTCGTTATCACAGGTGGAACAGGCGTGCTTGGCCGTTGTATTGCTGCTTATCTTGCAAAAGAGGGCGCAAAGGTAGTAATTATGGGTCGTAAGGCTGAGGTTGGCGAGAAAATCGCTGCAGGCATCGTTGCCGAGGGCGGCGAGTGTATCTTCCTCAAGACCGATGTTATGGACGAGGCTGTTGTAAAGCAGAACTGCGCCGATATCCTTGCAAAGTATGGCAGAGTTGACTGTCTTCTTAATGCAGCAGGCGGAAACATGCCTGGCGCGACAATCGCTCCAGACGGCAATTTCTTCGACCTTAAGCCAGAGGAATTCCAGAAGGTGCTGAGCCTTAACCTTACAGGTACGGTTATCCCAACTCAGATTTTCCTTGAGCCAATGGTTAAGCAGGGCAAGGGTAGCATCATCAACTTCTCTTCAATGGCTGCCTTCCGTCCAATGACGCGCGTTTGCGGATATGCTGCTGCCAAGGCTGGTATCTCAAACTTCACAGCTTTCATGGCTAACGAGGTGGCTTCTAAGTTTACCGAGAAGATTCGTGTAAATGCCATTGCTCCTGGATTCTTCCTTACAGAGCAGAACCTTCGTCTGCTTACAAACGAGGACGGCAGCCTTACAAAACGTGGTGAGGACGTAATTCGTCAGACTCCGTTCAAGCGTTTTGGCAAGCCTGAGGAACTTTGCGGAACAATCCACTATCTTATGAGCGACGCTGCTGCATTCGTAACAGGTACGGTGGCTGTTGTTGATGGTGGTTTCAACAGCTTCGCAATGTAAATTCTGAATTTTGTAACAATAACAACAAAACATAGTTTTAGAATTAAGAGAAAAGGCGCGGACTTCGTGAGAAATCTGCGCCTTTTTTATGTCTTGATGTTATAGAAAATCGTTGCAGAACTTTTGTTTCTTGTACTCGGAAATTGTCATTCCTGTAAGTCTTTTGAAATATCTGCCAAGATGACTTTGGTTTGTAAATCTGAACTCGTCTGAAATCTCCTGAATGCTGTTTGTCGATGTCCTTATCTTTATTTTGAGTTGCGTAATTACGCGCTCGTCGATGTATTCCTTTGCCGTTTTGTGCTCGGTTTCCTTTACTATCGTGTTGAGGTATTTCGACGAGATGCACATCTTGTCGGCATAGAAGTTTACCTCGCGTTCTTTTGCAGAGTATTTCATCGTCAGCTCAACGAATTTCTGGAACAGCACTGTGCTTCGCGTCTGCGTTTCCTTGTATTTCATTCCGTTTTCGCGAATCCATTTTTTCCCGGCGCTGTAAATTCCAAGATAGATGCATCGCAGTTGCATCAGCATCAGCTCGTGCTTAACCTCCTTGTCGGCGGTTATGAACATGTCTTTTATGAAGTAGAACCACCTTTTTATAATCATCAGACTCTCGGTCTTTGGCTTTAGGTGAAAGTTGGCGTGCATGAATCTCATCACCACATTCTCGATGTTTATAGATGCCATGCACATAAACTCGTCGCTGAAGGTGAAGCACAGCACCCGGAAGTCGGGGCTTTTGCGGCCAATAGAAACCGTGTCCGACGGGAATAGGCAAAGCACTTCGTCTTGTTGCAGAAGCACCTTGCTGAGGTTTACCTGAATCTCGGCAAGTCCTTGCTCGCACAAGATGATGTATGCGTTTCGGCTGACTGTTGGAGTGCCGATGCTAAATTCTTCGAGTAAATTTTCCGTTATCCTGAAGTAATTCGTGTTTAGCGTATTTATTTTGTGGGTCATGATAAAACCTAATTTTGTACAAAAGTATGCAAAAACATTGTTTTAAGCAAGTGAAATGTATAGGAAATGTAAATTTACTCAAAAAATAACTAAAAAAACTGCTCCAAATGTTTGCGGTATTCAAAAAATGTAGTATCTTTGCATCGCTTTTCGAACGAAAGCACTTTTCAATGAAGTTTGGAGAGGTGGTAGAGTGGTCGATTACAGCGGTCTTGAAAACCGCCGAACGGCGACGTTCCGGGGGTTCGAATCCCTCCCTCTCCGCTCAAAAGGGCAATCAGATAATGATTGCTCTTTTTTTTGTTTTCGCTAATTTGGGGGTTTGTATTTTTCTCTTTCCCAAACACTTTTATTTTTCTTGAATGTGATGTTAAAGAACGTAAATTGTAATTAAATGAACCTGATAATGTTCGATACTTTTGATGTCTTATTTGTTTGGATTGTGAATTTATAATAATAAATCTTAAAAAATGTTATAATTTAAAGGATGTTTATCAATATTTTTGCTTAGTTAGCCTTTTCTTGCTAATTTTGCGGTCGTTATTGATTTGTTTTTGCTTTTATAGCATACATAGATTGTGAAAAACTGATATGGCATAATTCGAAAATACTTAAAATTAGGATTTTATTCGAAATAGACATAGAGGTAAACAAGTGTTGGTTATAGCATTCTTTTGACATAAATACAACTCGTGAAGAAATGAATAAGTGCAAAAAAGCATGTGCAATAGTAATGTCGTTATTATTGTTGCTATGTGTTACACCATGTTATGCCGTTGCGGACGGTAATGATGCAAACAAAGACAAGGAACTTCTGGGTGAATCTCAAGTTGATAGTCTTTTCAACAAGATTCTTGGAGGTGGCAGAATGGCCGAAAATCTAAATGAGATGATGGCGGCAAGTATGCCTGTTGGTATACAGAAAACAATGGGTAATGTTACCGTTACGTTGGCTGTAAGTAAGGTGCGTTTTGCGTCTAACGAATCGGATATGGACTTGTATGCCATGGCCCAGTTGCCATACGGCGACAATAACAAGCCTAAACGTCTGTATTTTGGTGCAACGCATGTGCCTTGTTCCAACAAGGGAAGCATTGTTGGTGAAGTTCAGCTTGTTCTTCTTCAAGACTATGAAATTCCGTTTGGTACTAAGAAAGACGGTTCCTCTGTTACGTTAGTGCTTAATGGTGGAACTATCGACAAAAATACTGGTGATATTAAATCGTCGAAAGGATGTAGTATTTCGTTCGACTGTGATGGCTTTAAGAATTTGCAACTTGAGGCTGATGTGAAGTTCCCAAAAACGTTGATTCAACAGGTTGATGCAACCAAGGGAACGCTGAACGGAAAGCAAGTTACCGGGCATTTCACTACCTCTGTTTCCGATTGGAACGATATTGTAGCGTCAGTAAATCTTCCGGCATTTGGATTCGTTTCTTGCAAGCCACTTGACGGTTTTATCTTTAATCTTAATCAGGTCGTTTTTGATTTCAGCGAAACTAAGAATGCCGATGCTATGCAGTTCCCAAAGGCTTATTGCGACGAGTATTTGGCTGACACCGACTTGGAACTATGGAAAGGTGTTTATGCCAAGGAAGTTAAGGTAACCTTGCCGCCAGCCTTTTGTTCAAAAGATTCGGCAAGAACGAGTTTTATGGCAAGCAATATGCTTATTGACGATAATGGCATTACTGGATTGTTTTCTGGTAAGAATATTCTGTCGTTTGACAAAGGTTCTGCCAGTGGATGGAATTTCTCTGTCGATTCTTTGGGCGTAGAACTCAAAGCAAACCATTTTATTTCTGCTGATTTTAAAGGCGGATTAGGACTTCCTTTCCATACGCCTAACAAAAAGGATAATGCCAATAAGACAGATAGCATTGGTAAAAATAGTAGCAGGTTAGCGTATGTAGGCAATATAAATTCAGAAGGAAAGTATTATTTGCAGATAGAGAATCTTGATAGTATAGACTTCTCGCTTTTCCATGCCAAGGCAACGTTGCTTAAAAATTCTTATGTGGCAATGACTGTCGAGGACGGAAAGTTCCGCCCTGAAGCCATGCTTCACGGTAGGTTGTCTATCACAAAGACTAAGGATGACGGAAGTGGGAATGCCTGTGCCATTGATATACCTACATTGGAGTTCCGGTCTCTCCATATACAAACAGTTGCCCCTTATATAAATGTCGATTCTGTTACATATTCTGGTGGAGTTTCTTTGGGGAAATTCCCAATTTCTTTGTCAAATATAAGAATAGATGCTCCTAATGATGAGGCTGTGCTTTCTGCCGCCATTTCTGTAAACATTGGTGACCAGACATTTGCGGCAACGACTGATCTTGGCGTGAAGGCTCGGCTTAAGCAAGAAGAGGGGAGCGACAGAAAGAAATGGCACTACGACGGAATGGTAATAAACGATATTGATATAAGTGCCAATATAACCAAATTGGTTAAATTGTCGGGAAAACTTAAGTTCCTTGACGATGACCCGGTATATGGCGACGGATTTAGCGGAAGTATTGAGGTCGCTGTAAAAATGACAGAAGATTCCGAAGCTTTCAAGGTTAAGTCTACGGCTTGCTTTGGACATGTTGATGGATATCATTATTGGTTTACCGAGGGTAGTGTTCAACTTAGTAATTGGATAACCATTTACGGTCCATTCAAACTTAGCGGGTTTGGTGGCGGATTGTCATACCATATGCGTCGCGAAACAGGTTCGGGCGAGGTTAATAATCCTTATTCTGTTACAGGTTCTTCTGGAATAAAGACGGCATTAAACTATATTCCTGATAATTCTAAGGCTTTGGGAATAAAGGCCTCGGTTATGTTCTGCGTGGGCGAGGCTAACAAGGCTGTTGCTGGTGGAGAAGGAATGTTTGAATTGGCGTTTTCAAGCAATGGCGGACTGGCCTATGCTGGAATTTACGGATATGCTGAATTCCCAAGAGGAGGCGGCTTTAAGAATGTGAATAACGGGGTAAAAGACGGTATGAGTGCGTCATACGATAAGAAAGTTGAAGCATCATACAAGGCTATGGCTAAGAAGGATCAGATTGCCGAAACAAAGGATGGATTGGCGGCTTATAAAGCGAAAAAAGCTCAAGATCCTCTTGGCGCAGCAAAATTAATAGGAGCCCTTCCAGACAGTATAAAGATTGGTTTGCGTGCAGTTGCCGGAATCAAAATGGATTTCGATAATAGCAGTTTCCATGCATCTTTCGAAACGTATCTGAATGCTGCCGACGGCTTGTTAGAAGGTGTTGGAGAAAACGGCAAATGTGGAAGTGGCGCAATGCATATAGATAAATCTACATGGTATATTCATCTTGGTACACCTAACGACAGACTTGGTGTGAAGATGGGTATAGGAAGTGTTAATATTCAGGCAGATGCCTACTTTATGGCTGGTCATGATATTCCAGAGATGCCTGAGCCACCTAAGGAATTGGCTGATATTTTGAAGACTGATTTGGCAAAACTTAAGGCGAATCGTAATACAGAAGTGTTGCAAAAAGGCAGCGGACTTATTTTCGGTAGCTCTTTTAAGTTTGATACAGGTGATCTCCGATTTTTGATTCTTTATGCTAAATTCGCTGCAGGCATCGGCTTTGATGTATTGCTGAAGGATTATAATGAGATGCAGTGTAAAGGGCGTGAAGGTCGTATTGGTCTTAACGGTTGGTATGCTCAGGGACAGACATACGCTTATCTTTCTGGTGAGGTGGGTGTAAAGGTTAAAATTCTGTTTATAAACAAGAAATTCCCTGTGCTTAAAGGCTCTGCCGGCTGCTTGTTGCAGGCAGGTTTGCCAAATCCATCATATTTTAAGGGATATTTGGGACTTAATGTAAATGTGCTTGGAATTATAAAAGGACACATGAATTTCAAACTTTCTTTTGGTGAGGTGTGCGATTTTGTAAATCCGGGTGATTCTCCTGTGGATATGCCAATGATAAACGATGTGTCTCCGGCAAACGGCGAGGAGCAAGTAAGCGTATTTGCCATGCCTCAGGTTACATTTAATCAGGCTATCGGAAAGCAATTCTCTGCAAACGATGATGACGGAACGAGCAAGACATATAGAATAAATTTGAAGGATTTCTCTTTGACCGACTCAATTACAGGAAAGAAGGTTGATGGCACGCTGGTTTGGAATAACGATAAAAATGCCGTTACTTTCAAGTCGCACGAAGTGCTTCCTGAACATGCAAGAATCAAGATGTCTGTGCGTGTCGGCTTTGAAGAATTCAAGAATGGTAGATGGGAAGTTGTCAAATCTTCGGGCAAGGAAGCTTACGAGTTGCGTGAAGTTGGGTTTAATACAGGTGGAGCGCCAGATGAGATTCCTTTGAACAATGTTGTTTACACTTACCCTGTGGTAAATCAGCATTATATGTTGCGAGACGAAAGCCGTAACGGATATGTACAACTTGAGATTGGACAGTCATATTTGTTTGATAAGGAACGTAACTATAAGTTGCGCTTTACAACAGACAATAATAGTGTTGTTGAAACACCGTTCAAGTATGATAATGTTAGACAGCGTCTGGAATATACAATACCTGAACTTCAGCTTTCAAAGGCTTATACCATGTCTATAAGCTATGTGCCAGATGCTACGGATGTTACTGCAAACAAGGTTAATAGCGTGAATATTGTCAGCGATTCTCTAAACTCAGTTTCTATCGAAAAATTGAGTGCTGCTGCCGGCGTAAACGAGTCGGTAGAAAAAAATATTCTCATATTTAACTTCGGAACAAGCCGTTTCTCAACCTTCAGGGAGAAGATGGAAAGTTTGGATCAAGAAGGATTGGCTATGGCTTATGATGCTGGTGCAATGTTTAGGTTATATACATTTGTAAGAGGTGTTGAAGCTTTTGATTCTACAGAAGTTGTTGGTGTAGGCAAAACTCAAGGGAAACCGCTCGTTAAAGCGAAATCTGTACTTAATGAGTCTTTCTTTGTAGAAAAAGTCATGCCTATAGTTTATGATGGATATCCTTTCAATGGATTGAGGTTGAAAGAACGTGATGAAATTTCAGTTGGTGTGCCTCCATACTATTCTATAGAATTGAGTAATAATTATCTTGCTCAGTTGAATACGGGAATACCTGTAAATAAGTTTTTATTTCCATTTACATATAATGCAGACATTTATACCAAACTTGACTTTTTTGATTTGTGTAATCAGATAATCGCAAATCGTGATAAAGTAAGTGCATTAGTATATAAGAGATTTGCAGAAGGTAGAATTCCTGTCCTCAAAGACGGTGAGTACAAAGCATTGTTTACATATACATTGCCTGATGGATCTGAAGGAACAACTTATACATTTAAATTCATAAACTTTTTAGGATTGAATCCTTGATATGAAAAAAATATTATCGTTAGTTTTATTTGTGATGATTCCGTTTTTATCTTCTGCACAAAGTGGTGCAGAAGATAAACCGGAGATTAGAGTCCGTGCTGAAGTACACAAAGACAAGATTATGCTTAGATGGATTCCAAGTACAACGAAGGCATGGAATTTGTTGAACAAATATGGTTATAGTCTGGAGCGAATTACCGTAACACGTTCGGGAAAGGTTCTTGAAAAGCGCGAGACAAAGGTGCTTGCCACAAAACTAATCCCGCAGATGACTGATAGGGTTAAGGAACTTGCAAACAAATATGATATGGCTGCGGTGATGGCTCAGGCAGTCTTTGGCGATGACTTCGAGGTCGGTTTTATTGGTCGCGATGATATTTCGCGTGCCGTAAATCTTACTCAGATGCGCGAGCAGCGTTTTATTCTTTCGCTCTATGCTGCCGACCAATGCTTTCCTATGGCAAAAGAAATAGGATGGGGTTGGGAGGATACTCAGGCTAAGCAGGGCGAAAGATATCTGTATCGCGTAAAGTCTCTTGTTCCCGAAAAACTGCTCAAGATTGAGCATGGGGCAGTTTATGTCGATCCGGCAGAATTTACTCTGTTTCCCAAGCCTCTTGAACTGAACAGTATCTTTTCTGACGAGTCTGTGTTGCTTACTTGGAATTATTCGCTCTTGTCTCATTTGTATTCGGTCTATTGGGTCGAAAGGTCAGACGATGGAGTTAATTTCAAGCGTATCACCAATACTCCTGTTACTCGTATGGGGGAAAATCAAGACGTAAATGCGCCTATAGACTATATGGACTCTATAAAAAACGACCGGAAATATTATTACCGAGTTGCTGGTATCACGCCTTTTGGCACGGTTGGACCTTATAGCGATGTAGTGTCAGGAATGGGATATATGCGTCTTACAAAAGCTCCGCATATAACGGAGTCGAGAGAGGATAAGGACAATTCGGGCATATTGCAATGGGAGTTTGACAAGAAGATGGAAGGTATTCTTCGCGATTTTCAGATTCTTCATTCCGAAAACGATAGAAACTATACCGTGCTCGATAGCGTTGACAGATCGGCACGAATATACCACATTAAAAAGTTGGGCAATAATAAGTATTATCGCGTTCGTGCACGCAGTCTGCACGGCGAGAATGTTTCTTCATATTCAGTTATGATTCAGACAATCGACTCAATTCCACCGGCTGTGCCAACAGGATTGCAAGGACAGATAGACTCGCTTGGCGTGGCAAGAATACACTGGAACAGAAATACCGACGAGGATATTCTCGGTTATCGTTTGTTCCGTGCCTATGCAAAAGGCGATGAGTTCACCCCGCTTAACGATCTGGAAATAACCGACACATGTTATGTAGATACTGTTGATATGAGGATGCTCAACAAACAGGTATATTATGCCGTGGCAGCCCTCGACAAGCGTTATAATATGTCGCAGTTGTCTCCAGCGCAGGTTGTTATTCGTCCTCGCAAGATAGCACCGTCTGTTCCGCTAATCAGCAGCATTAAGCCTTATCCCGGAAAGAATGTAATTACGTGGGTTACTGGCAATGAAGATTATATAGGTGGATTTACTATTGAACGAAAGTTGAGTTCTGATTCTGCATTTTCTGTTGTAAAAAAGATTGCTGTCCCAAAGGCGCTCACTTACGAAGATACTCTTGGTATTAAGCCTAACTGCGACTATGAGTATCGCATATCGGCGTATAGTGTAGATGGAGTGAGCTCAAGTTTTTCTCCTGCATATTCGGTGCATACAAATCTGGCAAAATCAGGTAGCAAGAATATTGTAAAATTCAATGCAAAGCGTTCTGGCAAGGACGTGCGCTTGTCTGTTGAATATCTTGTTGATGATATAGAGTCTGTAAAACTTTATAAGCAAATAAACGGCAAATATCTTTTGATTGATTCCGATTTCTATAATAACAAGGAACTCTTTGACAAAAAGAAAAAAGATGACGACCGTGCAAACTATATGCTGCTTATAAAGCGTAGAAACTTTACTCCAATAAAAATTGAAAAATCTGTAAAACTGTAATTATGAAGTCCTTTTCTTACATAAGATATATATTGCTGGTTCTCATACTATTTTGGGGCTGCAATAGTGCGTTTTCTCAAGTTGACTCTTTAATGGATAGAAATCCGTTGAATAAAGGTAGATTTTATTTATAGGGTATGGAACTTCAATACGAGAAAATAAACACGATTTGCGTTATATTAGTGTGACTATATATGGGCAGGAGAAGAACCAAAGCGGAGATAAAGGAGTTGAAATGGCTTTTTGGAAAAGTGGAAAGGTTAAAGAAGGGAGAACGACAGATATTTTAAAAGAAGTAAAAACTTTTAATTTAGAACAGATACCACCTAAGATATCAATCAAACGTCATCGCAATATAAAACATTGGGGTGATGATGAAGATGTCTATGATTACGTATTTACAAATATGGATAAAGGATATTTTTATACAGAATTTAATGATTGGGACAAGGTTACAGCCACAATGTATTTAAAAATATATCCGGAAGAAATAAAGGTTGATTACGGCTTGTTAAATAAATTTCAAGTTTCCGAAAAATGGAAAGGTGTAAAATTGCTGTCTTATGACAACGAGGTTGTTATTTATGCCACACCGGGCTTGTTGAAAAGTTCATATAATTGGGAATACAGCATAGATAATTTTTCTTGGCATTCAATGCCAAATAGTGTAAGATATGCATCCGACAAGAGCTATGTTTTACTTAAAGGAAGTGATTTATTCTCATCTAATGAAGAATATGAAAAGGCAATTAAAAATGGAGGAAAAATTTATTTTCGTGTAAACACTCCAACGGTAGAATACACAAAACCTGCTGAAAATTATGAATTTACGCATAAGTACAATGTTATAGTTCTTCAGTTAGTGCGTTCTGCTCCGAATATCGTTTCAGCCGTGCCAGTAATGGAAACGTGTCACGGCAGTAATGATGCAAAAATCCGTATCACTCTTGACCGTGATTTAGAGAATGGTGAAAAAATTAGAGTGGGGTGTGACAATGAATATTCACAGAGTGATAATAGTGCATTTGAAAACCCTCACACCATAGTTCTCAGCGACTTAAAGCCCGGGGATTACAATCTTACATTAGTAGGATCTTCTGATAATGGAAAATTGCCGATGTTTACTTATGGAGTGGGACATACAGCAAGGGTAAGAATCGAACCACGTCGAGAGTTAAAAGCCACGGTAGCTCAAAAAAATGTAGACTGTTATGGTGGACATAACGGTTTTATTACAATTGGTGCGGAAGGTGGTACGGGTGTATATAAGGCAAGTTTATACGATAGTAATGATGTTGAAATAGCTAAAAAGGAAATAAAGGAAACAGAAAGGGCTGTTTTCGATAATTTGTTTCCGGATAAGTACAATGTTAGATTATTTGATAGTAATGGTTGTAGTCCCACAGGTACAAGGGTGGATGGCATATTTAGCTCTGTCACAATAGAGCAGCCTTCTGATAGTGTACATATAGAAATGTATAAAAATGCTGTTCCTAAGGCCTATAATTCTTCAGATGGCGAAATTTCAGTAAAGGTGTATGGTGGTTCACCTTCGCCTGATGGCTATAACGTAACTGTTTCTGGTTCAAGAGGAAATAAATATTCCGTTATAGGACAAAAACAAGATGATGAATATTGGATATATAGTAGTCTTGGATTGCCAGAGGATAATTATACAATTGAAGTCAAGGATATGCGTTATGATGAATTGAATGAGATAGATAAAGTTGCTCCTTGTGGTTGTACTGCAAAAATCATGTTTTTCCTTGATGCTCCAGAACCTATAAAAGTAAATGTGGATGAGACGCATATTGTAAATTGTTATGGCTCTAACGAGGGTGTTTTAGAGGCTCATGTTACTGGTGGCGTAAGGTGTGATTATCCCAAGATGCCTTATGTGTATCATTGGTATGAGATGAAAAAGGATGGAACTCTTAAGGAGTTTGAGCAGGAAAGGGATAGCGTTTTAAAAGATATTCCGGCAGGGAAATACTGTATTATTGCAACTGATTCTAATAAGATTAATTCCGAACCTGTGGAATATGTACTGTCTCAGCCTGATTCTATAGATGTATCATTTCAAGTGTCTGCTCCTGCTGTAAAAAGTATGTTGGGGGCTGTTAAGGCTATCGTAAAAGGAGGAACTCCGCCTTATTCTTATCAGTGGAATAGAGAGGGAGAAACAACAAATGAGTTGAAAGATATACCAGTTGATAGTTATATGCTTACAGTATCAGATAAGAACGGTTGTTTTAAAAAGGCAATGGTTTCTATTACTGCTCCTGATGATATAAAGATTGATACTATTGCTTATAGGCATCCGTCATGTTATGGAACAGACGATGGTGAAATACATTTGAATATAAGTGGTGGTAATCCTCCGTATAAGTGTGTATGGGAGGATAATAAAAACGTTGGACTTCATCGCCAAGGATTAAAGCCGGGTGATTATATTTTGAAAATAACGGACTCGAAGAATGTCACAGTGCAGCTTAACTATAAAATGGAGCAGCCGGAGCAACTGAAACTTGAGGTTGGTACAGCGTTTGTGCTATGCAAGGGGCAGGGCAGAATGATAACGGCATCGTCGAACGTAGAAGATGCTGAATATCTGTGGAAACGCAACGGAGTACAGATTCAAAGTGCATTCGGCAGCGAACTCTTTGTAACCCAAGACGGAGTGTATGAGGTTATTTGCAAAAAGAAAGACAGCGATTGCTCCGTCTCTGCATCGGTAAATGTTAGCGTGAGCGACGTAGATCTGCCAATAGATATAACAATGTCTACAGATGTTGAGGTTGACGAGAAGATTCACGGAGTGAATATCTCGACAGCAAAGATGGATAAATTCGAGTGGATTCTGCCTGACGGAGCTGAAAAAGTATCGCAGTCGGATAACGAGATTGTGTTTATTATGCACACTCCCGGCACATATACGGTTAGGGCTGTTGGATACAAGGGCGGATGCACAACCGAGGTGTTGCAGACGCTTAACGTGAAGGGCGACGGCGAAGCACCTCTGCCAACAGCCGACGGTGATCCGTTGCTTAAGCAGTTCATCGTCAGTCCAAACCCAACAGACAAGGAGTTTAATGTACATATTGAACTTAGCGAAAAAGCAAATATCAAACTTACGCTCAAGTCGCCAACAGGAGCGGAGGTTGAGACAATAAATGTTAGCGATGTAACCTCTTACGACCACGGATACGAGTTAAACGGAGATGTTACAGACTGCGTGTTTACGTTGGAGTTAAGCACCGGCGACAATAAACAGAAATCAATTCAGCGAATTCGTAAGACCATAATTAAGAACGAAGAGAAATGAAAGAGATAAACTCTCGCCCAATACTTAGAAGAATAATACCTGCTAAGATCAGTCTGCACGTGCTGTTCGCGCTCATGCTGGCATTCATCATACCTGTCCGCACGGTGGCGCAAGACTATTATCCTGTACATGCCACCGTTCAGGTTCTGCCGCCTTACAGCCTCTACCTGTCGGACTACAGCAACGGCTTCCGCGACCGCCTTGTCATCACGCTTTACAACCGCGACCTCCAGCAGCAGACGCTCGACTGCCGTCTGAGGCTGAGAATCTCGAACACGTCGGGATTCTGCATCGAGTCGCGCGACGAAGTGCCGCAGCGCAGCATCACCGTAGAGCCCAACGTTCCGCTTCGCCTCACCTCGCAGGACATCGCGCCCTACCTCCAGACGGGCAACGTAAAGCAGACCGGAACGCTCAGAAACGGAAGGCTTCCCGAGGGAATGATGACCTTTTCCGTTCAGGTTGTTGAGCAGCACACCGGCAGAATCCTCTCGCCGTGGGCATCGGGCAGGGCATGGCTTGAGACCAAGAAACCGCCGATGCTCGTCATGCCCGAGAAGGACGAGACCGTAGCTTTTGCCGACCCTCAGCACATCCTCTTCAGATGGTATCCGCAGCATCAGGGACTGTCGGGCGTGGAGTACGAACTCCACATCCGCGAACTGCCCGACTACTGCCAGAATCCGGCAGCGCAGTACGACAGCGGAAAAGAGGTGTTCACAACCAAGACACGCCAGACACTATACAACTACAGCAACATAGATCCCGAG
>JAFZWM010000044.1 GCA_017617315.1 Bacteroidaceae bacterium | reverse complement strand
ACGTTCCTACGACGTTCCTACGACGTTCCTACGACGTTCCTACGACGTTCCTACGACGTTCCTACGACGTTCCTACGACGTTCCTACGACGTTCCTACGACGTTCGAACAATTTCTGACGAAATTGTTCGTTACGACTCCTAAGCTGTCAATCGTGAATTGTCTCAAAAAAAGCAGAAGACAAGAGTCTGCTCTTATCCTCTGCCATTTTATCATGAAAAAAACGAAGTTCTTATTTCACATAAATCTTTTTGCCATTGCGAATATAGATGCCGCGCTGCGTTGGCTCTGCGCTTAGACGCTTGCCATCGAGTGTGTACCATGCCTCGCTTTCAACCTCTAAAGAAACCAGATTTACGGCTGTTGTCTTCTGTGCAGGCTTCCATATCTTGAAACTTCCGCACAAGTGAAGCATAGACAAGTAATGAACAAGACCGTCGTAATAGCGGTACCGACCATTCATTGGAGCTGCGTCCCATGCCATCTTCAGGTTTTTCTTGACACTCTCCTTGTAATCCGGGTTGTTCAGCAGACAATAGCAAGCCACGGCATTACAACCAGCCTCGCCAATTGTATAATTTTCTTTCGGATTTGAACCGTCCCAGTTGAATCGGGCGTGCTTGTAACCATCTTTCTCGAAGAAATCTATGAGTCTTCGTGCCATCTGTTCCTGACGTTCAGCATCCTTACCGAAAAGATAGTAGTCCATACCAAAGTTCATGGCACAACGCATGGCATCGTACATGTATTTATCGGCATTACTGTTGTAATTCGTAGGATGTGGCGTTCCGTCGTAATTGCTGTAATCGGAGAACAAGCCAGACTTAGAGTGCGACGACTTGTAGAGATGGTCGCGAGTAGCCTTGGCAGCCTTAGCCCACTTATCTGTGTTTGTTGTAGACCAATGAGCAAAGAGGTCGACAAATGCAGGAAGGTCGTAAGACGGGTCTGAGAAGTTGTTCTCGTTGCCCTGTGGCTGGAAGGTGATGACATAATGCTGCTGATTGAACAGTTTATGATTGTAGTTCTCCCACATTTTCTTCAAGATATACTGTGCATCTTCCATGTACTGACTGTCGCCCCAGCGGTTAGCAGCAAAGAGAAGAGACGTCATAAAGTACATCTCACCGTCGGGAGCGCAATTATCATCGCCACCAGAGCCACTTTCATTACGCTGCCAAGCAAAATAGCCGTCCCAGTTACCGCTCTTGTGCCACATGTGGTTCTTTGCCCATTTCCAGAGCTTGTCGAACTCAGTCTTGTGGTTGGTCTGTACGGCAATCATCATTCCGTAGCTCATGCCCTCTGAACGCACATCGTTGTTGTTGATGTCCTTGACGAAGGCCTCATCGCCCCTGTCGAAATAAACCTTGCAGTTGTTGTCGCCCTTAAAATAATGATTCCACAACAGATCGAGCTTTGCCTGAATTTCAGCGTCGGTCTTTCCAAGAACAGTCTTGAACGGACTTGTGTATTTGCCCGTATAATACGCACCGCTATAATTCTCAACCTCTGTTGTAGGACCAGTATATCCCTGTGCTTTCGCCAGCAAAGGACTAACCATCATACAGCCTACCAATGCCAATGCTCTGGTATTAACAAATTTTCTCATGCTTTTTTCTTTAGTTATAATTTTTTCGGCGACAAAGATACATATTTTCTATTCAAAAAGCCGATACAGTCTTGCAAAAAAATACAAGACTGTATCGGCTTTGTAAAATTCAGGTTTTCAGATGATATTATCAGAAAACGACCTCCTCGCCCTTGCCATCCTCGGTGAGATAGAAGAGCGGATTTGGACAAGTCTGCTTCTGCTCGTAGTAGTGCAGACCGCTGTCGTTTGTGCGCGGATGCCACTTGTCGAGAAGTCGAATCATCTCGGCAGCCGCCCACAGCGTAGGACCGTAGCCATGAGCCGCAGCCGCGCTTACCGGGCGATAGTAGTAGAACGCAGGGTCGAACGCCATGCCTGTGCCCACGCATGTGCCAGCAACCAACCCCTCTGGAGTGACCTTGCTGTTTACGGCATGCCAGCCAAGCTGAGCCACAGGACCGTATGTTATGCCGTCAATCCAGCCCTCGTTTACGGCGTGGGCTATGCAATATGTGTAGATGGCTGTCGCGCTCGTTTCGAGGTACGAGTCGTTGCGGTCGAGCAACTGATGCCAGAAGCCGTCCATGCTCTGCAAGGCAGCCAGACCTTTCACATGCAGGCGAAGCTGATTAAGCACGAAGTCGCGGTCCTTATGATTCTTAGGGAGCATATCGAGCAACTCTACGGTAGTGAGTAAAGCCCATCCGTTGGCTCTTGCCCAGTGATATGTAGGCTGCTGATTCAGCCCTTCGACATAGCCGTGGCGGTAGATGCCCTTCTCGGGAAGCCACATGCGCTCAACAAAATGACGGTACATCGTGGCAGCCTCGTCAAAATACTTGACATCGCCTGTGTAAACGCCGCGATAAGCCACGGCAGGGATGCCCATATACATATCGTCGAGCCAGATGGTGTTGCGCTGCGGTCTGTGGCGTGCAAATGTTCCGTCGGAAAGGCGATACTGCTTCTTCTCTATAAAGCGGAAATAGTTCTCAACAAGCGAGTCGAGCCCTTTCGTGCCGAGCTTCTTGCCTGCCTTCATCATTGCCGTACACATCGTTCCGCAGTCGTCGAGGGCACGCGGATTGATAATCTGTTCCATCTGGGCGTCCTTGACCTTTCCAGAAAGCGGTTTGAACAGCGGATACATATTCTTCAGAAAGTCGAAGCGGCGCGTAACGTAGTTCTTGTACTTGGCATCGCCTGTGATTGCGCTGGCATCAATCAGAGCCTGATAGGTTATTCCCCACTCGTAACTGCCAATGCGGAACGCTCCGCGGTCGAGAGCCGCACCCTCGGGCAGCTTCTTCGTCTTGTTTATCTCCTTACCGTCCTTTACGAGGCGGGCAGGCGTCTGCGCATCGATATAGGCAAAAATACGGTCGAGCGTAGCCTTCACATCCTTGGCTTCCAACTCGCCGTAGGTTACGCGATAGTTGGGTTTTAGAAGGTGCAGCGGAGTGGTCATGTCGTTTACCGGTTCGGCATTCTGCGCCGCAATGTTAGCGCACGCAAGCTGAGCAACACATGCCACAGCAATAAGTTTCTTGTTCATCAGTATCTGTATTTTTTGTTATTCATTACTTTGTAATCTGTGCCAGATAGTCGTAGTGGTTACCCTCGGCAACCATCCTGCACTTCAGACCGCAGTCCTCGGCAACCGCCTTGAGCATAGGAAAATCGACATAGAGCCAGTTGAACGGCTTGCCCTTTACCTTGCGGTACTGCATCTGATAGTCGACCTCGCCGTAATACTTGTCGTTAAGGTCGATGTCGAACGAGCCGTCCTCGTTCTCGAAGAGATACTTGAGGTCGCTCGAGTCGATGAGAATCTTTCCGCCGTCGGCAAGGAGCGACGCCGCACGGAGCAGGAGCTTTGGCAGATTCTCCAGCTCTCCGGCAATGCCCGTGCCGTTCATCAGCATCAGCACCGTGTCGAACTTCTCGTCGAACATGGGCGAAAAGAAGTTTACGCACTGCACGTTCCTGATGCCGCGCAGACGCATAGCCTCGCAACTGAGGGGCGACACATCGATGGCGGTAACATCGAGCCCCCTATTCTGAAGCGCGATGGCATGGCATCCGGCTCCTGCGCCCACATCGAGCACGCGTCCCGAAGCCATCCCGAAGGCTTCCCGTTCAAGCTTGGGAAAGCTCTCTTCAGAGCGGAAGAGGTACGGAACGGACATCTCGTCATCGTCGAACATCGAAGAAAGCACCTTCAGCGTAGAGGCCTTTCCGGTAGTCTGATAGTCGAGAATTGCCTGCCCCATCGGGTCGCAATCGCTCGCGAATATTTCGTTTTCTGTAATCATTCGGTTTCTGCTTTTTAATTCCGGTGCAAAAATAACAATAATTATGGTTGAAAGAAACAAAAAAGGCACTCCCCATTGCATTTTATTGACGGGAGTGCCTTCAAAATTTATTACTGGTGAATTAAAAAGCGTATTATTTCCCCAAGAAGTCGAGCAGCTGCGGAAGCAATTCCTCGGCTTTCCTGCGTCCGGCCTCGTACACGTTGCGCATCTTCGTCTCGTCCTGCTCTATGCGGCCTATGCCAAGAGTGTCGTCGGGACAGACGATGAAGGCCTTTCCGCTGCGCTCCTGCTCGGCTATGTAGTCGAGCTGCGCGTTGTACATCTTGTGGCGCACCCTCATGAGCTGTGCCACCTTAGGAAACTTTCTGTGCCACAGGCGGAGAAGAAGATAGAGCTGCGCCTTCTTCTTTTTGTAGTCCTTGGGCTGGGTAAGCACGACCACGTTCTTCTCGAATCCGCGGCCTTCGAGGAACTTCAGGGGGATGCTGTCGGTTATTCCGCCGTCGAGATAGAAATGGCCGTCAATCTCAACGGGCTTGGCAAAGACGGGCATCGACGATGATGCCTTGAACCATTCGAGTCCTTCGCCGTCGGCATCGTCGATACGGCGATAGACGGGCTTTCCTTCCTCAATATCCGTGCATACGACGTAGAATTCCATGTCGCTCTCGCGATAGGTCTTGAAATCCATCGGGTCGAGCTCGTATGGCAGTTTGTGGTACGAGAACTCGTCGTTCACATAGTTACCTGTCTGGCGGAGCGACTTCCAGCTCATGTATCTCGGCTCGTCCTTGAACCTGATGTTATAGCGCAAAGCCCTGCCCGGCTGTCTGGACTTGTAGTTGCAGCCAAACAGCACGCCGCCCGACACGCCTGCCGTTGCCGGAAAGTCGATGCCGTGCTCCATAAGCACATCAATAACGCCCGACGTGAACAGACATCTGAGTCCGCCACCCTCAAGCACCAATCCTACTTTGTTTGTCGCATTCATTTTTTAGAATAATAAGATAGAAAGATTGCGTCGCAAAAATAGTAACAAATATCAACAAACGGCCTAACTAAATCTCGCATTTTATGGCACAAATGTAACAAAAACGCGCCGACTAAATGTAATTAGCATGGTTTTCCCTGTACTTCTGCGGAGACACGCCTAACTTCTTCTTAACATATCTGCCAAAGAAACTCTGGTTAGGGAATCCGAGGGCGGCCGATATCTGTTTGATGTTCATGTCGTTGCGCCTCAGGAGTGCTTCGGCATCCCTAACCACGGCCATGTCGATGACCTGAAGCGCCGTCTTGCCTGTAATCTTCTTGCACACGGTTGAGAAGTATTTGGGCGTGATATTAAGCTTTTCGGCATAATACGCAACCTGATGGTACTTTGGCGACGAGGTTTCGAGCAGCACAAGGAACTGCTTGTAGATGCTGTCGGCCGAGGTAAATTCTGCCATCGGGATATCCGCGCGTCTCATTATAGCGCCTCCAAACTCGTATTTGAAAGCCGCCAGCAGAGATTCCAGAATCTCCTTCTGATACAGCATGTCTTTCTTGGCGAGGCGGCTTCTCAAAAGGTCGCAATACTGGCAGAACACGCGGGCGCTGTCTTCGTCTATCGAAAAGACGGGGTTCTGCTTCAGGAAGATGCGGATATTGACCGAATCTTTCTCAAGCGAACAGATTTCTTCGACATACTCGCCCGAAATAGACAGGGCCTTAAGTTCGGCATCTACGCTTATCATGAGCTTGCGCAGCACAACGCTCGGCAGACCGAAAAGCATCTGGTTCTGCTCCATTCTGTACACTTCGTTGTTGATGGACAGCTCGGCACTTCCCTTCAGCAGGAGGACGGCAACGTAATCGTCCATCACAATCTCATGGTCGAGCATCTCCTTCTTAATCTCGTCGAGACTCGAAACCACCGTTATCCGTCGGTCTGTATAAACTTCGTTATTCAATAAATCTACCATGACTTTATTTTTTTCTGATTCTGCTGCAAAGTAAGCATTATTTCGCAAATATCCGTTGTTTTATTTTTCTTTATTGATGTTGTATTTTTCCGAATAAGCATCACAAGAAGAAAAATAGAACAATTCTGGAGAGTTCTTATTGTCCCATTTCCCCATTTTTAGCTATTTCTTTGCAGCAGAAAAACGAACAAAACAACATAATTATGATTAGAAAAAGCCATTTGGCACTGATGATTGGAGTTGCTACTCTGACTTCGTGCGCAGAAAAAGAGATTAACAAGAAAATTGACGCCGTAAGCGTAAAGACCGAACAGGTTCATCCGTCAGCCGACTACAACATTCAGCCATACGTCGGCACGGTAGAGGCTGCCAACACAACTGGAATAAGCTTCACATCAATGGGAACGGTCCAGAAGGTATATGTAGACGAGGGTCAGCAGGTAAGGAAAGGACAGCTTGTGGCAACGCTCGACCCTACTCAGGCGCGCAACTCGGCTGAGGCAGCCAGCGCCGCACTAAAGCAGGCTAAAGATGCCATAGCAAGATACAAGCAACTGCACGACAACGGCTCGCTGCCCGAGATACAATGGGTTGAGGCACAGAGCAAACTGCAACAGGCTCAAGCAGCATACGACATGGCAAAGAAGATGCTCGACGACTGCAATCTGCACGCTCCCGTGAGCGGCATCGTGGGCAAGAAATATGTAAGCGCCGGAGAAACGGCACTTCCGGCACAGCCCGTGATATCAATCCTCGACATCAGCAGCGTGAAAGTAACCGTGGCGATGCCCGAAAAGGAAATCGGCTCGATAAGCGCATCCACCCCGTCGAGCATCGAAGTGGGTGCCCTCGGAGGAGCATCATTCAAAGGCGGAAAGATTGAAAAGGGCGTTCAGGCCGATGCCATAACACGCACATACAACGCCAGGATTTCGGTGGCAAACGCCTCGCAAAAACTTCTTCCGGGAATGGTGTGCAACGTGCGCTTCCTAAACGGAGCGGGCGGCAAGAAAGCCATCACCGTTCCCACAACAGCCGTGCAGAAAGGCTCTGACGGACAGATGTTCGTATGGAAAGCCGACGGCAACAAGGCGGTAAAGAACAATGTCAGGACTGGCGAAAGCATCGGCAACAGAATTGTGATTGAAGAGGGTTTGAACGACAACGACATCATCATAACAGAGGGCTATCAGAAAATTAGTGATGGTTCTGAAATAAAAATGTAGCATATTATGAAAAAGAAGGATAAGATAAATTGGGTTTCGTACCTGATGCACAATTTCCGTCTCACGGGACTGATAATAATACTGCTCTTCATCTTCGGAATATTCGGTTTCGAGAAGATGGCTAAGTCGGAGTTTCCCGATTTCGTGATCAGACAGGGAGTGGTGGTTGCCGTATATCCGGGCGCAACGGCCGAAGAAGTAGAGGAACAGGTGGCACGTCCGCTCGAACGCTATCTCTTCACCTACGACGAGGTGAAAAGGCACAAGACAACCACCACGAGCACCAACGGACTGTGCATCGCCATGGTCGAACTTCAGGATAACGTGAACAACAAGGACGAGGTATGGAGCAAGATTAAGCACGGCCTCAACGCCTTCAAGAGCCAGAATCTGCCTAGCGGAGTACTCGCCCTAAGCGTAAACGATGACTTCGGCTCGTCGTCGGCCCTGCTGCTTGCCATAGAGAGCGAGAACCGCAGCTACAAAGACCTGAAGAAATACAGCGACGACCTCGCCGACCGTCTGCGCCGTGTGCCATCGGTAAGCAATGCCGTCCTCTACGGCAACAACCAAGAACAGATAACCATCTATGTAGACCAAGAGCGTCTTGCATCCTACGGAATAGGAAAAATGGCGGTTGTACAGGCTATGCAGTCGGCTGGACTCACCACAATGAGCGGCAACATAAGCGGACTCGAAAAGAACATGCCGATACATGTAAAGCCAAGCATAGCAAGCGAGAAGGAGATTGAAAACCAGATAGTATTCAACGGAAGCGACGGCAAGGTGGTGCGAATAAAGGACATTGCCACCGTGAAGCGCGAATACGACATGAGCAACAGCTACATAGAGTACAACGGCAACCAGTGCGTGCTGATGTCGCTCGAGATGATTGAGGGCAACAACATTGTGCAGTACGGCAAGGAAGTGCAGAAGGTTCTCGACGACTTCACGGCAAACGAACTGCCCGACGATGTGTCGGTTATCCGCATTGCCGACCAGTGCAAGGTGGTAGACAACAGCGTAAGAGACTTCATGGTGAACCTTATAGAGTCTATGGCAATCATCATCGTCGTAATGCTCCTGCTGTTTCCTTGGCGCACGGCCATCGTTGCCGGCATCACAGTGCCTCTCAGCACGTTCATCTCGGTCGGAATAATGTACATGTGCGGCATCCCGCTCAACACCGTAACGCTTGCCGGCCTGATAATCGTGCTCGGAATGGTGGTAGACAACGCCATCGTGGTGCTCGACGGATATCTTGAATATCTGAACAAGGGCTACAGCCGATGGTTTGCCGCAGCCGTATCGGCACAGCACTACTTCATGCCGATGATGCTTGCAACCCTGTGCATAGCCATCATCTTCTTCCCTCTGCTCCTCACAATGGTCGGAATGACTGCCGATTTCGTTGAGTGGCTTCCATGGACAATCCTCATCAACCTGATGGTTTCCCTGGCACTTGCCATCGTTACGATTCCGGTTCTCGAATTCCTGTACATCAAGAAAAAGAAAAAGCAGAAGAAACAGAAGAAAGAGTTCACCGACTATGTTCAGGAGTATTACGAGAAGGTGCTTAAATGGACCTTCCGCAACCCAACGACAACCATCGTCGGAGCAATAGCCGTCATCATTCTGTCATGTGCCCTTATTGTCCCAAACATGAAGGTTAGAATGATGCCTGTGGCCGATAGAGACATGTTTGCCGTAGAAATCACTCTGCCCGAGACGAAAGGTCTGAACGACACAAAGGCGGTTGCCGACTCGGTATACAACATTCTGAAGCAGGAAGAAGACATCGTTGGCATCACGCGCTTCATCGGATGCTCATCGCCACGATTCCACGCGGCCTACGCACCAAAGATGGCTGGCACTAACTACGCCCAGTTCATCGTCAACACTAAGTCGGTAGAAGCCACCGAAGCGCTGCTCGACAAATACGAACCGATGCTCAGCGAACATTTCCCCGATGCCTTCGTAAAGTTCAAGCAGCTCGATTTTCAGAATGTCCCTACATTCGAATACCGCTTCTACGGCGAGAACATCGACAGTCTGCGCACCGTGGCCGATGAGATGATGGCGGAGATGCGACAGAACCCAAATGTGATGAACGTACACACCGACTGGATGAACCCGCGTCCGATAATCGAGGTTGAACTCGACCCTGTGGCATCATCACAGCTTGGAATAAACCGCACGCTGTCCGAACTTCAGTTGGCGCTTTCAACCGGCAGCACCACGGTAACTAATGTATGGGAAGGCGATTACAACATTCCTGTGAAGATAAAAGACATCAACAGCCAGAATTTCAACTGCGACGACATCAACAATCTGTACCTCACGTCGGCTGCGGCAAGCGTTCCGCTCCGTCAGATAGGCGATGCGCATCATGTCTGGGCAGCAACAAACATCCTGCACCGCGAGGGCGAACGATGCATCACCATAACAGCCGAGCTGAAGAAGAACATTCTGTCTGCTCCGCTTCACGAAGAGTTCGAGAACATAGCCAGAACAAAGATTCACATCCCTGACGGAGTAAGATTCGAAGTTGGCGGTGAGCCAGAGAACAACAACGAGATGATAAAGCCAATCGCACAAGGTCTGGCAATTTCGGTTGTAATCATATTCTTCTTCATTCTGTTCAACTTCCGCCAGTACAAGATTACCTTGGTAAGCATCGCAGCCATAAGCCTCTGCCTGCCGGGCGCACTCATCGGACTATTCCTCATGAACCGCGCCGTAGGACTGACATCGGTCTTCGGCTTCATCACGCTGATGGGAATGATTATGCGAAACGAAATTCTGATATTCGAGCATGCTAACAACTTGGTCAAGCAGGGATGGAAGGTAAAAGATGCAGCCTACGATGCCGGAAAACGCCGCATGGTTCCTATCTTCCTGACAACAGCCACCACGGCCGTAGGAGTAGTACCGATGATTGTAGAGGCAACCAACTTCTGGATGCCCGTGGGAGTAACCATCTTTGCCGGCGGCATCGGGGCACTTGTGATGGTTGTTACCGTCCTGCCGGTTACATATTGGAAACTTAACGAAAAGAAAGACAAAAAGATATGCGCAAAATAATTTTATTCGCAATGGCAGCAGCCCTCTGTGCTCCAATGGCGGCACAGAAGCAATACTCACTCGAAGAGTGCATTGGCATGGCTCTGCAAAACAACATAAAGATGAAGAAGGCTGAAAACGAGATTTCTTCTGCTCGCGAGCAGAAGAAAGAAGCCTTTGCCAACTACATTCCGCAAGTCAGCGCGACGGCTGCCGGATTTGTTTCCGACAAAGGTCTGGTGCAGATGAATCTCGCCCCACTCGGCATTCCGCAGACAATGGAAATGATAGACGACGGAATAATAGGCAGCGTGTCGGCAATGCTGCCACTCTACACCGGCGGACAGATTACGACGGGCAACAAACTGGCCCGAATCGGCATCGAGGCAAGCACCCTTAAGCAGAACATCTCGGCAAACGAGGTGCGCCTCTCTACCACCCAATATTTCTGGAACATCGTGATGCTGAAAGAGAAGCTCAACACGCTTGACATCATAGACAACCAGCTAGAAAGCATCGAAAAGGACGTGGATATCGCCGTCAAGGCTGGAATTGCCAACCGCAACGATCTTCTGCAAGTTAGCCTCAAGCGCAACGAGATAAAGAGCGCACGACTGACCGTAGAGAACAACATCGCTATATGCCGAAACCTTCTGTCGCAAAGCATGGGACTGGGCATCGACAGCATCGATGTGGCCTGCACAATAGGCGAACAGATGCCGCAATCGCCGTCAGCACTATACGCATCGCCGCAAGATGCGCTCACGCAGACAAACGAATATCAACTGCTTCAGCAAAACGTAAAGGCACAGAAGCTGCAATACAAAATGACCGTCGGAAAGAATCTGCCAACCGTTTCGATAGGCGGAATGTACAGCTACAACAACCTGATGGACAAAAGCCAGAACAATCTTATAGGAGTTGCAACCGTAAGCATCCCTATAAGCAACTGGATTGGCGGCTCGCACAGCATGAAAAGGCAGAAAATCGAGATTCAGAATGCAGAAAACGAGCTGAAAGACAATGGCGAACTGCTCACGATTAACATCCGAAACAGGTGGAACTCGCTAAACGAGGCCTACAAACAGATTGAAATATCGCAGAACAGCATAGTCCAGAGCAAGGAAAACCTGCGCCTTCAGACTGACTATTACAAAGCCGGAACATGCACGATGAGCGACCTTCTCGAAGCGCAGACGATGTTCCAGCAATGCAAGGACCGTTTTGTAGAGAACGTAACTCAATACGAAATCAAAAAGACGGAATATCTCCAGAGCACAGGAAGATAGAGCATAAAAAAAGAAGCCTTCGAAGTTCAATCCGAAGGCTTCTTTTTATATTTATCAAAATCAAATTCTACTCTACCGTTACCGACTTTGCCAAGTTACGAGGCTGGTCAACGTTCAATCCTTTCTGAACTGCCACATGATAAGCCAGCAACTGCAATGGAATTACAGCAAGCAGCGGAGCAAGTCTGCTGAGAGTCTGAGGCACTTCGATGCAGATGTCGGCAATCTTGCTTACAACCTCGTCGCCCTCGTTTACGATAGCGATGATTCGACCGTTACGCGCCTTCACCTCCTGAATGTTGCTGACAATCTTCTCGTACAGATTATCGTGAGTTGCAATTACAACAACAGGCATCTCGGCATCTACAAGGGCGATAGGACCGTGCTTCATCTCGGCAGCCGGATAGCCCTCGGCATGGATATACGAGATTTCCTTCAACTTCAGCGCACCCTCAAGAGCCACCGGATAATTGTATCCGCGTCCCAGGTACAAGAAGTTCTTGGCGTATGTAAACACTTTTGAGAACTGTTCAATCTTTTCGTTCTGCTTCAGCATTATCTGCATCTTTGCAGGAATTTTGGCAAGTTCCTTTATCGTCTCATCATAATCGCTTTCTGAAATTGTATTCTTTGCCTTTCCAAGAGCCAAGGCAATGAGAATCAGCACCGTTACCTGACCGGTGAAAGCCTTTGTTGAAGCCACACCAATCTCCGGACCTACATGAATGTATGTACCAGCATCGGTTGTACGCGCAATAGATGAGCCTACGGCATTCACAATACCAAAAATCAGCGCACCCTTCTTCTTTGCCAATTCGATGGCTGCAAGCGTATCGGCAGTCTCGCCACTCTGTGATATTGCAATCACAACATCCCTGTTGTTAATAACAGGATTGCCGTAGCGGAACTCAGACGCATATTCAACCATCACAGGCACATCGCACAATTCCTCGAGCAACTGTTTTCCAATAAGAGCAGCATGCCAGCTTGTTCCGCAAGCCACGATTATAATCTTATCGGCATTCTTGAGTCTTTCTTCGTGCAACTCTACAGCCGAGAGTTTTATGCGCATCTCGTCAAGCAGAAGTCTGCCTCGCATACAATCGCTCAAGCAAGCAGGCTGATCGTAAATTTCCTTCAGCATGAAATGAGGATAGCCACCCTTTTCAAGCTGCCCCATGTTAAGCTCAACCTTCTTAATCTCAGGCGAGATAACATAGTTGTCCAAGTCTACGACTTTTATTTCCTTGTTGCGGTGAAGCGTAGCCACCTCGCCGTCGTTAAGGTAAACCATATTTGTAGTGTACTCGGCAATAGGAGAAGCATCTGACGCAATAAAGAATTCAGTATTGTTCTCGCCTATACCTATTACAAGCGGACTACTCTGGCGAGCCACGATAATCGTGTCGGGGTCGTTCTCCTCAACAACACAGATTGCATACGCGCCAATTACGATACGCATTGCAACACGGACAGCCTCGCCAAGAGTGCAGTTGTTTGACTTTTTAAGATATTCAATCAACTGAGCAACGACTTCCGTGTCTGTCTCGCTCACGAATTTAAAGCCTTTTTCAATAAGGTCGGCCTTTAGCTCTGCATAGTTCTCGATAATACCGTTGTGAACCACTGCGATGTTGCCCGACTGAGACTTATGCGGATGCGCATTCACGACAGAAGGAACGCCGTGTGTTGCCCATCTGGTGTGAGCAATACCAATGGTTCCACTAATGTCCTTGTCGGCAGTCTCAGCCTCGAGCACAGCTACTTTGCCCTTAGCCTTATAAACATTTAATTTTTTAGTATTAGAAATAAGTGCAACGCCTGAACTATCATAGCCGCGGTACTCTAATCTCTTTAATCCATTTATCAGTATCGGATAAGCTTTTCGCTTTCCAATATACCCAACTATGCCACACATGTCAATTAATAGTTTTTTTACTTGATAATTTCAACTTCGCAAAGGTAAAAAAAACAAATCACATTCTTTGTATTTTTCCGAGAAAACTTTGAAAAATACGTCATTTTAGTTTTTTTAACATTTAGAGTGTCCTATATTACGCATTTTTCGTTCAAAACGTGTTGAATGACATACTTTTTTTTTTGTAAAACACAAAAAAGATACATATCTTTGCAATCGTTATCCTGAAAACAATCTTTTTACCTAGAAGATTAAAAAGGAGGCCACTGCGAAGTGCCCTCCTTTTATTTTTTTTTCTTTATTTATCTTTTTTCTATCAGAACTTATATCCCAAAGTAAGCAGAACCTGATTGCGCTTGTTTGTAAAGCTTGTAGGAATCAGCTTGCGGTTTGCGTATGACTGATAGTCGTCGAACGCGTAGAACTCGCCTTTCTGACTTGAGTGCTGATATGCCAAGTCGAGATATGCCTTTGTAAATCTGAATCCTATACCGCAAGTATATCTGTTAATGCCGTACAGATTGCTGTAATCGGTAGATGTAAGAGTATAAATTGCGTCAGAACCAGATGCTGCATATCGGCTGTTATCAGGGTCGAGGTTGCGGTACGAATTCTCGTGGAACATTGGCGAAACGTAGTTGTAGCCTGCACGAAGGCTGAGTTTTGGCGTAACCTTATACTCTGCACCAACCTTGAATGTAGAAACGCCCTTCAGCATCTCTGAGTTCAGACCAGTAACAACGGCATCCTCAACATCATCGTCGTACTTGTACTTCAACGAACTCCAATCCTGATACTCATATTCGGCATCGATGGCAAACTGAGTTCCAACGGTTGTAGCCGCGCTCAGACCAAACTTCCAAGGTGTCTCAATACGATAGTCGTTAATGAATGCACCCATTTCATACGGATGATAGCCTTCAATATTCTTGTCAACATCAATAGAGGCAAAGCCGTTGTCCACCTTCATGTAATATGCCGTTGGAGTTGAGATTGAGATACCAAAGCGGAACGGATTATCTTCTATCGGACGGATTATCGCTCCAATCTTGAAATCTACAGCCGTACCGGTTGTCTTCAGATAGTTAGAGAGGTCGTATCCGTTATCCGCATTCTCCTCGCTATAAAGCGATGCAATCTCGTGCGAAAGGAACGAGCAACCAACCGCAGCTCCGAAATAGAACTGGTTCTCGACATTAAGTGCCAACGAGAAATCAAACTGGCTTCTGTTTCCTCTCTCGTACTTCTTAAAGCCGTATTCCGATGCACCTATACCAATATAGTTGCCGTTGCCGTTTTCGTCCTTTGCAAGAAGCCCGCTCTGAAAACCAAGTTCAGCCATGTCGCTCACACGTCCCGGACTACGATAGAGTTCTTCCATCTGATAAGTCTGCGACAAACCTGGGCCGAGTGACCGGGCATCGAAGAACACATTGTGATAGGCCTTGTCCTTGTGATAGTTGAAACCAATGTTGAAATACTCGGGTGAATCGCCTACCTCGAAGCTGAACACAACGCCCAACTGGTCGAACGATACGAAGTTCTCGCCTTTGTTCAGGAACTTACGGCTTTCGTCGCCCGTATTGTTGCTAAGGCTGAAGGCGCAGTCGCCCTTGCGATAAAGTCCTATACCTGCCGGATTTGACTGCATTGTCGAAATGTCGGCACCAAGGGCGTTCATAGCGCCGCCCATGCCCACATATCGGGCTGTACCGTTAAGGTCTGAGCTTGTGAGTGATGTCAGATTGTAAGCATCCTGTGCGTTGGCATTGGCAGCAACCATTGCTGCCAAAACTGCCATGTATCTTAAATTTCGTTTCATCTTGAATGATATTTACTGTTTAAGGTTTTATGGAGAGAAGATTATCTGCGACCGCCACCATGACCGCCACCCGAACGTCCGCCACCGAATCCGCCGCCAGAGCGACCTGAGCTTGAGCCTGACGAACGGCTTGGGCTTGAGTAACTGCTGCTTGAGCGACTCGGACTTGAATAGCTGCTGCTTGAACGGCTGCTGCTACCCGAATAGCTTCGAGAGCTGCTTGAACGGTTGTAGCCGTCGTTGCTCATGCGGTTTGAACCCGAACGTGAGTAAGAAGAGTTGCTGCTTGAGCGAGACATTCCGCTAACGCTCTCGCGTGTAGCACCACGCTCAACCGTGCGTCCTCTGCCGAAGCCCATAACCTGCGAACCTCTTCTCGGACCGCCGCCAACAGCACCTCCGCGAGTTGGAGCATAAGGCGCACCGTGATGCGGAACAACCATTCTTCTGCCGCCATGTCTTACAGGAACGTAGTGACGTGCAACGCCTCTTCCGTGATGCCAAGGCAATCTGTAATATCCGCCGCGCCAAGGGTTTGCATAATAGCGGTGGCGATGCCATCCCCAATAGCTGTAGTAGTAGTTGCTACGCCACAATCCCCAGTGGTTGTAACGCCAATCCCACCACCAGCGGTTGGTGAATGTAGGGAAGCAATACAAGTAGAATCCGTCGTCGTAGATATTCCAGAGCCAAGGGTCGGCAAATGTCAGGATATCAAAATACAACTGCGTTCCGTAAGGAATTGCATATCTCGGATTTCGGTATCGTATTATCTCGCGTGCATACTCGTAGTCGTCTGCCGTGCCGTGGAATCCGTTAACCCAGCAGCTGTCGGTCTCGAAATTAGGCTGAGGCATGTTTTCGTAGCTCAACGTGTCGTTGAACGCCTGATCGCTGCCGATATAAGTGCCCCTACGAGTGTATTCGTCGAACTGTCCGACTCCGTTACCCATAGCCGCCTCTTCGATAGACTGTGGAGTCTGCTGCACCGCAGGCTTAGCCGTCTTCTTTGAAGGGATGAAGTACATGTCATCGTCAGTATTCTGTGCCAGAGACGATGCAGAAACTGTCATTGCCAGAAGCAAAAATAATACATTTCGTTTCATTGTATTTCGTTTTTTAATGTTGTATTTCTATTCACATTGCAAAGATAATACAATTATATTCTCATAAAAGGAGATTTTTCCTAATTGCAAATCGGGATTTCCCTATTTTGACAAATCTGTTGCAGTTAAACCCAAATCGGTCATTAGAAATTTTGCCTTACATAATGTTCAGATAAGTATTCGGAGCCTATGAAAATATAAGCGAAAAGTGCTAATGATTGACTCTGAATATTAAACCAACTTACATTTTGCTACTTATTTTTTCTAATGACCGTTTTGGGTTAAAGCGTTTACCAACGGTGAGAGTTGGCATTTTACCGCATCTTTCGGAAAAGGCATAAAAAAACGACCGCATCTAAAACAGATGCGGTCGTTTTTTACACTTATCTTATGTAAATGAACTATTTATCGTATGGCGTACCATCAGTAAAGAATTTCTTTCCCGTTGCCTCGTCTATCACAATCTGTTTAAACGCGCCAGTAAGTCCTCCCTCATTGTCCCATTTCCACGAAAAATCTCCTACACGAAAATCTGTAAGTTGTTCACCTGTACGATTAAAGAATGCACTCTCCTCACCTCGGAATATCTGAATACCAGCGCCATTGAAATCTGTTCTACAATTATCTATAGGATAGTTCGTAAAACTTTCACCTGTTTCAATATGCAATAAAAACATCCCGTCATCTTTTACCGCTACGACAGTGTTCCAAAACGGTTCTCCTATTGCCAAGATATCATATTGAGGAAACCGTTTTTTTACTGCATCCAAGACGGCATGACATTCTTTAAAATCATCGTGATACTTTTTCTTATACTCTGGCCATCTATTTTCCAAAGGGTCAACGTCCGCAAAATCCATTACATTAAATTCATAAATCTTGCTATCCTCTGCCGTTTCACCATAAGACTTCCAGTCTTCAAACGTCGTTTTCTCTTCATCCAGCAGGCTATTCCAACTATGGTATTCATCACAAATCCACCCTTCATTTTGTCCAAAAGCCAATAGAGTATTGAAGCACACTTCTCTCGGCCAAATTCTTGGCTTTCCAAACATATCCGTATCACAAGGAAAAAAATATTGACTATACCTTGCAACAGGCCATATATCCCAAAAGCCAGAGTACATATTTGCCGTAATATTGAGCAACAGAATATCAAAGCTATATTCAATATTGCCAAATTCGCTTTCATCCTCATAAATTTTTATGTCCGTTATAAACTGTTTACGCCCGTGAAAATAATTAACAATACCTTCTATCGTATCATCAAAACATTTTCTCGCGTCTTTCTTATCACGAAGAGAGCGGCACTTATTGGGAATTACCAAAGACAAATCTATGCTCATGACTATTTTATTAAAAGCAACAAACGCAAATATATAACATTTTTATGATATCGTGCACCAAACTCCGCTCACGAATATAATTTACAGGAAACTGCTTCTGCGGGTAAAGGAATATACGAGTCCATATTTTTCGTGCAAACGACGAAGCGAGCCGTCGGATTTCATTCTGGCGATGATGGCGTTGACGAAGGCGAGAAGATCGTCCTGTCCACGACGCATAAGCACTCCTATTTCGCCATGAGTGAATGGCTGCGACAATAATGGTGCAGCAAGTCGAGAGTCATTGTTTACATACCACGGGGCTTCGGTTATTTCCGTAATCATCACGTCGGCCTCGCCACCTGCTACGAGCGACGGGATTTCCTCGTTCTGCTGATGCACGATGATGGTTGCATGCGTAAGATTCTCACGGGCAAACTTCTCGTTCAATCCGCCGGGGTTTACCATGACACGCACCTCCGGACGGTCGATGTCGGCAAGCGAATGATAGCTATCGGCATCGGATGTACGGCAGAGAATAGTCTTGCCGTTTGCCAGATAGCCGTCGCTCATAAGCATCTGCTGCTTGCGCGCATCGGTAATGGTTATGCCGCCGATAGCCATGTCGAATTGCTGCGGTTCTGCCAGCACATCGGCGGTCAGGGTTGGCCACGATGTTTGAACGAACTTTATTCCGACGCCCAGTTGCGTGGCAATTTCTTCTGCCATCTCGATTCCGAATCCCCAATAACTGCCATCGTTCTCACGAAACGACAGAGGACGGTAATCGCCCGTTGTGCCGACAATCAACATTCCACGGCTAACTATTTCTGCAACTTTCCCCTCAAGTGGAATTTCGGTAAAAGAAGATAGGATAAATGCAGAATTCTGACCGTTTTTCTTTCCGAACTCGATGGCTTCCTTGAGCTGATTCTCGGGAAAGAGACGCGTGCTGTCGAAGTAGTAAAGTCCGTCGGAACTGTTGTACCATCCTCCAACAAATCCGTCGTTCTGCAACGCATGAGCAACAACCTTGTCGAGCTGGCTTCGCGAATGACTGTTCTGCGTGGCGGCATAACTGACGGCGATGCCTTCTGTCGGTTCCGTCATCGTGCGAATGTCGAGCGTAAAACCGTCGGGATGTGTCTGACTGAAATCCCATACCTTATCGGCAATGGCTGAGACATCGGTCTGCCCTGCCGTTTTGTCATTATTGCTACACGATATTAGCCCCATGCTCATTGTCACAACAAGCACGATTGCCATCAGACGCAATAAAGAATTCTGTTTCATAATAATATTGTTAAGTCGTCTAAAATTTACCATCATACAAACATTATCTGCAAATATAAAAAATAATCATTTTACTTTCCGAAAAAGGAGGAATTTTTCATATTTTTGTCTCGTAAGTATCAACAAGAAAAAAATATGATTCCGACAACAGAACGAGTTTTTCAGATATTCAAGGAACTGAACCAGATTCCGCGCCCATCGCATCATGAGGAGCGTGTAGCCGACTATCTCTGCCTGTTTGCAGAGCGTATGCATCTTGATTATGAACGCGATGCAGAGAACTGCGTTGTCATCCGCAAGGCTGCCACTCCGGGCTACGAGACCTCCGAAACCATTGTTCTGCTAAACCACATGGACATGGTTTGCGTTGGCATGGATAATCCGTTAAGCCACCCGATAGACGCGTATGTTGAGAATGGCTGGATGAAGGCGCGTGGCACTTCGCTGGGAGCAGACAACGGCATTGGCCTGTCAATGGCACTTGCGGTTTTAGAGAGCGGCAACATCGAGCATCCTGCCCTTGAGGTCATAACCACAACAAACGAGGAGGACGGCATGTCGGGAGCAGCCCAACTGTCGAGGGATTTTATCCGTGGCCGCAAAGTAATAAATCTCGACTCGGAGGACTACGACACCATTACGACTGGTGCTGCCGGCGCATGTCTGCAACTGCACAGACTGCCGATGAAGCCCGAACAAGCCCCCGACGGAGCATTTCTATGGTATCGCATCCGTATAGAAGGCGGTCTTGGCGGTCATTCGGGCATAGACATCAACAAGGGGCGATGTAGCGCCGTGGTTGCCGCCAAAAGGCTCTTGTCTGCAATATCAAGCGAGGCGGATGTGCGCGTAGGCAGTATTGAGGTTGGCGAGGCTAACGCTTCTATTGCATCTTCGGCCGATATTACCGTCTGTATTACATCGGGCGAAAGACAGATATTGGATTACAATACAACTCGTTTAAATGATTGGTTGAAAGAAGAATACACATCATCAGACTCAAAAATACATTGTACGGCAGAGCCATGCGAACCTAAACAGACGGTTATCCCGAAGGAGACTTCAGAGGCTCTTCTGAGATGTCTGGATAGGATTCCGCAGGGCGTTGTAAGGATGAGCGACAAGATGCAGGACACGGTGGAGACATCGAACAACATAGGACGAATACGTACGGAGAGCGACCATATTCTCGTCAGCACCCACACCCGCAGTTTCATCGACGGCGAAATGCAACGGCTAAGCAAAGAGATTTCAGACACGTTCGCATCTGTCGGAGCAGCATCAGAGACGGTAATGTCGGCCCCGGCATGGCAAGAAGACCAGCAGTCGCCTTTTCTGCAACTAACAAGCGACACGTTTCTCGACGTGCTTGGCTGGCGTCCGCGCATGGTGGCGATGCACTTTGTGCTCGAAGCAGGTTTCTTTGTACAACACTATCCGGGCATACAGATTGCCAGCATAGGTCCGCGCATCGTAGAGCCTCATTCTGCCAACGAGCGCGTTGAACTAAAGACTGTTGACGACATCTGGCACGTTCTGCTGAAACTCCTCTCTCGTTTGAAAATCGACAATTAGAACTTGAGAGAGTTGAAAGTTGAAAAAACGCGTCAACATAGATTCCAGATAGAGGCAAGCAAGCCGATAGTAAGGGAGTAGCAAGGGGATAGTAAAGGGATAACAAGCCGAAAGGTTCGGAAAAGATACGGAGTAGCTACGGGCAAGGTTCGAAGAAGTAAGCCGCAAGGTACGTGGTAGCTACGGGGTAGGAACGGGGTAGCTACGAGGAAGGTACGTTCAAGGTACGGGGAAGAAAGCCGATTATAAATCACAATCACAGTTGACAATTCACAATTTCCTTAATTGAAATTAAAAGTTGAAAGTTGAAAATTGAAAAAGCTGCCTAATTGACAACTCACAGTTGACAATTGACAATTTTCTTTCATCTTTCAACTTTCAAAATTGCCTACCATAAATTGTAAAGTTCGTTCAACGCGACTGCTGCGGTTTTCCGAAACGCTTTGTCGTGCCTATCGCTCCGGTAGGACACACAAGGCGGCACAAGTGGCAGCCAACGCATTTTGTGCCGACGATATTAGGCTGACGCGCTTCGTAATCAAAACTGATAGCCTGATGTCCGCCATCCCGACACGAAGTGTAGCATCTGCCGCAGCCTACACACTTCGAGCGGTCAATCTTCGGCATAACGACGGTCTCGCGGTCAAGCTCGTTCGGCGTTACGAATCTGCCGAGTTCCTCCCCTACTATTGTGTCCAGGCTGCCGATTCCGCGCTTTTTCATGTAATGCTGCAAGCCCGATATGAGGTCGTCGATGATGCGGTAGCCATATTGCATCACGGCCGTACAAACCTGCACGTTTCGGCAGCCAAGCTGAATGTATTCCAAGGCATCGTGCCACGTCTCAATACCGCCAATGCCGCTGAACTGCACGTTTTTCATTATCGGGTTCTTTGTCATCTCGAGGATGAAACGCTGCGCTATCGGCTTTATGGCACGACCGGAATAACCCGAAATCGTCTTGCAATCTGACACGGCAGCCCTGTCGCCCATCGTTACCGACTTTATTGTGTTTATTGCCGAGATGGCATCAGCCCCGGCAAAATATGCGCCCATGGCAGGCTGGTTTATCTGCGTTATGTTAGGCGTCATCTTCGGAATGACCGGGATTTTGACTTTACGCTTTACATAAGCCGTGTAGAATGTTACAAGTTCGGGATTCTGCCCCACGTCCGAACCCAAGCCCGAGAGCCTCATCTGAGGGCACGAGAAGTTCAGCTCAACGGCATCAACGCCGGCACTCTCGGCCATCTCAGCCAACTCAATCCATTCCTCCTCGGTTCGTCCCATTATGCTTGCCACGACAATCTTCTTCGGATAGTTCTGTTTTAGCCTATGAAGAATGTCGAAATCCACATCTGCCGGATTTTCAGACAGTTGTTCCATGTTTCTGAAGCCGAAGAAATCGCCCTGCCCATGCTCGCCAACGGCATCGAAGCGCGGCGAGACCTCGTGAATATCGTCGAGGCAGATGGTCTTGTAGAACACACCTGCCCACCCCATGTCGAAGGCGCGCGCCACCATGTCGTAATTTGTGCATATTGCCGACGACGCAAGGAAGAACGGATTCTCGCAACGCAATCCGCAAAAGTCTATGGCAAGCGAAGGAAGAGCCTCGTCTGCCGTTGTTTCGGCCTTTGGCAAGGCACGAGCCAACTCGCGGATGCGTATAGGGCGGTCGTAATGGATGCACGACTGTTCAGCCTTTTCAAGTTCATCGTCTGAACAGTCGGCAATCCATCGGCCAGCCAGTTCGGCATTGTCAAATCGTACGGCTCTTATGGCACGGGCAGGGTCGCCGCCATGGCAGACCTTGCTGCACGGAGCATCGGCGCAGATCAGGCAGCGGGCCGCCTCTTCTGCAATATGTATCATCTTGTTCATGGTTCTTTATTTTACAAATTGAATGTTGCCGTTTATGATGTATATTCCCTTTTGCAGATTCTCGCTATCTTGGCGTATGCCTCGCAAATCATATATTTCAGAAGGCTTGCCGTCAATATTCTGCCTATTCATGCCTGACGTCTTTCTGCCCTTGAACTCGAAAGTTGCGAACAGCGGATAGTGGTCGCCAAGCGGAGTGCCGTCAACGGTATATCCCTCTTTGTCAACCGAAACGCTGGTTGGCACAACGCTATTTCCGCCGGTTGGATTTATGTAGAGAATCTTGTCGAGAAGTTCGCCTTCCAAAGCCTCTCCCGAAAATAACGGATATGTTCCGCCGTTGCATTTCTCAATCCAAGCATCGCCAACCGTTGCCTTTCCTGTGGCTGCTATGGCATCTATGAAGGCGGTCTTCACGTCATCACGATGATACAGGCTGTTCATGTCGCCGGCAATAATGACTGGCCGGCAGTCGAGGTGCCCAAGAATGTCCTCTCGCAGCTGAATCCATTGCGACAGACGTGCCTCACGGTCTTCGCCGTCGTTCATCTCAGCCTCATCACGTTGCGAGCTTGCATCCATGTGCATGTTATAGACAACAATCTCACTTCCGTCGCCCAACGTTAGTTCGTGCCTTCTGAAACCCTTCGTAATCATTTCGTCAAATTCGTGGCTGAACTTGCCAAAGCTCTTATTCCAAGCCTTCCGCTCGTAATTCGTTGTCTGTATGCCCTTTTTCCATACCATGTTCAGGCCGTCGCACTCGAACTTAATGTCCTGAAGATGGTCATAGTCAATCTTCTCGTCCTCGAGTATTATGCCGCCCGACCACTCGTCGTGCTCATAGTCGGCAAAGAGGCGCGACAAAATCTCCTGATGGTAGTTGAAATCCTCCTGCAAGCAGAATATGTCGCATCCCTTTGAGGCAATATATTCGCTTATGAGTTCGCTTCCGCCCGACTTTGGTCCGTCCTGATTAACATTGAAGAACAGGACCTGTCCCGGCAGACCATCGACATTGAGCGTTGCCATTGTGAAAGAAGTCTGCGTCTGAGCATTTGCCGATGAAAACATGCAGCACGACACCGCCACGGCAGCAAATATGCGGTTTAATATATTACGTTTCATTAATTTAGTTCAAGAAGAGTTCTTCTTTTTTATAATATCAGATCATCAAAAAAATATCGGTCCTATTCGCAAAAATAAATAAAAATCGGATATACACTAATGAAAACGCGAAAGAAATGGCCGTTCGGCAGTTTTTTTCGATACGGACAGCAATCAAACGCCAATTAAAAAGATAATCATGCCGATGCTGCCCCATAATTCGACAAAAATGCCTAATTTTGCAAAAAACAAAAAATTACAGGAATGAAATACTTCGAAGTTACATTCAGCATAGAGCCGGACAACGAGCTGGCGCACGACCTTCTGCCGTCGCTTGCCGGAGAGATTGGATTTGAGAGTTTTACCGACGAGGACGGCTGTCTGAAGGGCTACATTCAGCAGGATTTCTGGAACGAGGAAGCCCTTAACGAGATTATCGAAAACATTCCGCTGCCCGGCACAACGATAACCTTCACTTGCGAGGAGGCCGAGTATCGCGACTGGAACGAGGAATGGGAAAAGCAGAACTTCAACCGCGTTGAGATTGGCGAGAACCTATGTCTCATCCACAGTTCGGAAATCGAAGACGACGACAACTTCTGCTACAACATCAGCCTCAACCCTAAGATGGCCTTCGGAACGGGAACGCACGAGACTACCTCGATGCTTGTTGAATACATAGCATCGCTCGACATGAGAAACAAAAACGCCTTCGATATGGGCTGCGGAACGTCAATCCTCTCGATAATGGCTTGTCTTAGAGGGGCAGATAAGGTTCAGGCGGTAGATATAGACGAGTGGAGCGTTGAAAACAGTCGCGAGAACATAAGCATCAACGGCTTCGACAAGAACATTGAAGTCTTTCTGGGCGATGCCTCAATCCTGCCGATAAACGAGCAGAAAGCCGACTTGTTCATGGCAAACATAAACCGCAACATTCTCCTTAACGACATGGACAAATACGCAAGATGTATTGCCAGCGGCGGAACGCTTCTGATAAGCGGATTCTATACCGAAGATGCAGCCGTACTAATAGAAAAGGCGGCATCGCTTGGATTTGTGCAGACAAGCAGAAACGAGCGCAACAACTGGTGTATGCTGGCGTTCGAGAGACAGAAATAAGGTTTCTATTTATGAATTAGCAAGGATTCGAAACTTTCGAGGGTTGTATGGTATACGTCTAAGTCAACATAGTCGCTTATGCCATCAACCTTTCCGTCCTGACTGTACTGCCAGAACTCCCAGTCGCCATCATACGAAAGAGAGTCAGAATAATTAGCTATCCACAACGGATATTCGTCAAACTCGGAGCGGTCGAGATATTTCCGTTTGAAGTTTATAAAGGTATATAGAATAGGACGTACTTTGTATATGCGCTCAATCTCCACGAGCCACTTCAGCACATCTTCCTGAAGCTGTGCCTTCGATATTCCGTCGGCTTTCTCGACATCAAGAATAGGCGGCAAATCGCCTTCCTCAAGGTTTCCTACCGTTCTTATAAAATTCTGAATCTGAAAGTACGGAACTGTTCCGGGAGTGAAGAAATGATATGCTCCGCGAACAAAGCCGTTTTTCTTTGCCTGCGTAAAGTTTCTTTCGAAATGCGAGTCGCTATGGTCAGCCCCTTCGGTAGCCTTGGCTATTACGAATTTCACCTCATGACCGTCGATGTTGGCAGCCGCCAGCCTATCCCAGTTTATATTTCCCTGATAGTGAGACACATCAATTCCGTAGACCGAATATCCCGTAAGATGTCGCTCTACCGGATGCAGCTTGAAGGCATATGGATTGACATATTTTACATACACGAACATCGCTCCGCCAACAGACAGAATACAACAAAACACAATGCCAAGAAGCAACGGAAGCATCTTCTTCAGAGTCTTCCCCGTCATCTTGCTTATCTTGTCAACCGAAAGGAACTCGTCGAGAATGTTGTTGCTCTTCGGCTTGCGTTTTCTCCTTGTCGTGCCTGTGGTCTTCTTTGCCGTCGTCTTTTTCTTTCGGGCAGAAGCAGACGTAGACTTGGCCGACGCCGATGCGCCAGTCTTCTTACTTGTTGTAGTCTTCTTTGTTTCTGCCATAAAATTTACGTTTATCTAAACAAACGAGTGCAAAGTTAAAAAAAATCTTAACAAAAAAGGGCAAGATACCATATAATATCTCGCCCTTTCAATATTTATTTCACAAAAAAGTTTATCACTTCTGCTCCAGCTTCAAAGTCATAGTTGGCTGGTCGCAAACTTCAGTAGGACCGAAGTACTGGATTGGGCCAGGGAATACGAAGCAGTCGTTAAGAGCCCAGTTGTCTCTGTTCTTTGCGAACTCCTTGAATGGAGCGCCGTCGAGCTTAACAAGAGCCTTCTGGATAACTGGCTTCATCTCGCCGTTACGCTTCTCCATGTTCATCATCATAGTGATAGGCACACCACCTGCAATCCACTCGGCAGCAGGCTTTGTTGTGTTCTTGATAACCGACATGTAGCCAGTCTTGCCAGCCTGGATAAGGCGTGATGCTGAGAAACCAAGTGAGTAGCAGTAGTCAGCATCGAAGTTTGATGGAGTAGCACAACGTCCCTCATATCCGAAGAAGTGGTGCTGAGTGTTGTACTTGCCAACATACTTGCCCTCTTCCTTCATCTTGGCAAGCTTAACGCCTACCATCTCGGCAAGAAGCTGCTCTGTATCGATAAGCGAAACCTGTACGTTTCCGTGTGGGTCGCGGTCTGCGCAAAGCTGCTTTGCAACTCTCTCTGGAAGTGAAGAGAAGATTTCAGCATTCTCCTTGCTCAGCTTGCCAGTTACATACTCAAGCTGTGCCGACTTCTTAATCATTGCGAACTCCTGAGCGTTTGCAGAAAGAAGGTCGTTCAACTCGGCAATAAGCTTCTTCATTGCAGGAACAAACTCAATCAAGCCCTCTGGAACAAGAACAGTACCGTAGTTCTTGCCGTTCTTAGCACGCTCGGCAACTACGTTTGCGATATATGTAACGATATCGTCGAGGCTCTGGTTCTTAGCCTCAACCTCCTCTGAAACGAGGCAGATGTTTGGCTGGCACTGGAGAGCACACTCAAGAGCGATGTGAGATGCAGAGCGTCCCATCAGCTTGATGTAGTGCCAGTACTTGCGGGCAGAGTTACAGTCGCGCTGGATATTTCCGATAACCTCTGAATAAGTCTTTGTAGCAGTATCGAAACCGAATGAAGTCTCGATGTGCTCGTTCTTCAAGTCGCCGTCGATAGTCTTTGGACAACCGATAACCTGAACGCCGTAGTTCTTAGCCTTGTAGTACTCGGCAAGCACGCAAGCGTTAGTGTTAGAGTCGTCGCCACCGATGATGACGATAGCCTTAATGTTAAGTTCGCGGATGATCTCCAAGCCCTTCTCAAACTGCTCTACCTTCTCAAGCTTAGTACGGCCAGATCCGATGATGTCGAAACCTCCTGTGTTACGGTATTCGTCGATGATGTCTGATGTCAACTCCATGTAGTTGTGATCAACGAAGCCGCCAGGACCAAGGATGAAACCGAAAAGACGGCTCTCAGGGTTGATAGACTTGATACCGTCGAACAGACCGCTGATTACGTTGTGTCCGCCCGGAGCCTGACCACCTGAAAGAATTACGCCAACGTTGATTGGCTCGCCCTTGACTGCCTCGCCTGCCTCGAAACGAACAACAGGCATACCGTAGGTATTAGGAAAGAGTTTCTTAATCTCTTCCTGATCTGAAACTGACTGTGTTGGGGCGCCCTCGCAGGCCTTTACTGCACCCAACAACGCTTTAGGCAACTTTGGCTGATATTCAGCCCTTGCAATTTGCAATGCACTTTTGATCATGGTTTAGACAATTTTTATTATTTAATTAAATTTAATTTTCGCTGCGCGAAGATACTGCAAATACGGGAAACTTCGCATATCCGGAAGGCAAAAAAACAAAATATTCAAAAATTAATTGATTTAGATTTGTTTTTCACTTTTTTTTACATATCTTTACCTCAATTTTAAATAATCTTTCATTTTTTTTGATATGGCAAAGAATAGAAGAAATCTGAAGAAGTTTGTGAACTACATTACAAGCGAGTTATTGGCAGAAATTTACTTTATCCAGTATTACAACCCACAGGTAGACAAGGTACAGCTCAACGAGGTTTTCGGCAGAATTGCAAGGGCACAGAACGAGTTCCTTAGCCGCATCAGCCACACACAGCCGGGAAACGTAAAGGGATTCTACAAGAAGTTCAGGGCTGACTTCAACGCCGAGGTTGCTGAAATCATCGACCAGCTAAACACTCTTAATTAAAGGTAAAGGAATGAAGAAAAAGCTCAGCAGATTTATACTCTTCAAGGTATTAGGATGGAAATATGTGGTTACGGTGCCCGACTACGACAAGTACATTATGTGCATAGCGCCGCACACCACCAACTGGGACTTGTTCCTCGGCAAATTCTTCTACTGGGCGGTAGGCCGGGAATCAAACTTCCTGATGAAGAAGGAATGGTTCTTCTGGCCGTTAGGACCGCTCTTCCGCTCGTGGGGAGGCATTCCTGTTTTCAGGGACAAAAAGACATCGATGACCGACAGGCTCGCCGAGACAGCAAAGCAGCTCGACAAGTTCCATCTTGCAATCACTCCAGAGGGAACGCGCAAAGCCAATCCCGACTGGAAAAAGGGCTTCTACTACATAGCCCTGAAGGCTGGCATTCCAATTGTGCTGGCCGGAATAGACTATGCAAAGAAGGAAATAAGGATTGAAAAGGAGATAACACCGTCTGGCGACATTGATGCCGACATGAAGGAAATTAAACGATACTTCAAGGATTTCAAGGGCAAGCATCCAGAAAACTTTACGGTAGGTGAAATTGACTGATAGTTTACAAATCAAAAAGAAATTAGCATGCGGACTGACAGGATTCTTTCTGTCAGTCTTCGTTGTGTATGCACAGATACCACCATACGGCACGGCCGAGAAACAGGTGAGAAACAAGATTGTACCCTATTTCGAAAGCTACCGCAGCAAGCTGGCCAACATAAACAGTAGCGGCATAAGAAACGTAGAGGTAGATACAATAGCGCAGCACATAAACATATACGGCAACAACACATTCAGCACGCAGCCGTTTACCAAGCAGGTGATAAACGGTCTTTACAGCGATGTCAAGGCATTACTGCCTAAACGTTTTTCAAACTACAAGATAACAATCTACGCCGACGGACTGCCCATCGAGAAGCAGCAGTCCGACGATATGCGCAACACCATAATGCAAAACCGTCTGTGGCACGACATCGACTACAAGGGAAAGCCCTGGGTAAGGAACATCTCCGTGCCCTACCGCGCAAGCAAGGGGCTCGACGGAAGGCACATAGCCCTGTGGGCAAGCCACGGCCGATACTTCAAGCAGGCTCTCAACTGCTGGAACTGGCAGCGTCCGTCAATCTTCGCCACAAGCGAGGACTTGTTCACGCAGACCATCGTCGTGCCGTTCCTTATCCCTATGCTCGAACGCTCGGGAGCGGTAGTCTACTCTACACGCGAGCGCGACTGGCAGGAGCAGGAAGCCATCGTAGACAACGACCATAACTCCAAAGGCTCGTACAAGGAATACGGCAAGGGATGGGGCAAGACGCCAACTCCAGGATTCGCACACATAAAGGATACTTATCTCGAGGGCGACAATCCTTTCTGCGACGGAACAGCCCGGATGATTGCCACATCAACCAAGGGCGAGACGGCTTCGGCCGAATGGATTCCCGACTTTGACGCGGAGGGCAGCTATGCCGTATATGTATCATACCAGCCTGTAAAATGGGCGGTAAACGATGCCCAGTACATCATCATCCACAGGGGAATAAAGACGGTTGTAAAGGTAAACCAGCAGATGGGCGGCGGCACATGGGTATATCTGGGCACATACGCCTTTGGCAAGGGTAACGGCGACGACAACAAGGTCGTTCTGTCAAACTACAGCAGCACAAAGGGATTCGTCTCGGCCGATGCCGTCCGCTTCGGAGGCGGAATGGGCAACATAGCGCGCGGTCTTGACGGCGAGACGCCTACCACAAGCGGTATGCCACGATACCTCGAAGGCGCACGATACTCCATGCAATGGGCAGGAATGCCATACGAGGTGTACTCGTCGAGAGAAGGCACAAACGACTATCCCGACGATATCAACGCGCGCCCGTATGCCATCAACTATCTGTCGGGCGGCTCTGTCTACAATCCGGGACTGGAGGGGCAGAAAGTGCCGTTCGAACTGTCGCTCGCCGTACATAGCGATGCCGGATTCAGAAAGGACGACCAGCTAATCGGTACGCTTGGCATCTATACTCTCCAGAACGAGGGCATCGACGTGTTCAATACGGGTGTGTCGAGATACACATCGCGCAACATGACCGAGCTCGCCCTTCAGGAGGTGCAGAAGGAGCTTAGGACGGCCGTGCCCGAATGGCCGAGAAGGCGTCTGCTCAACGACAACTATAGCGAGACGCGCAACCCGGAGTTTCCGTCGTTCATCATCGAGACGCTCTCGCACCAGAATTTCTCCGACCTTCACTACGGCCAGGACCCTTATTTCAAGTTTCTTCTGGCGCGCGGCATATACAAGGGCGTGCTCAAATACATAAACCTGATGCACGGCACAAGCGAGGTGGTGCAGCCTCTTCCGGTACACGCTTTTGCCATATCGCAGCCCAACCGTCAGGAGGCGGCGGTAACTCTAAGCTGGAAGCCTACCGCCGACAAGCTGTCGCCATCGGCAGCCCCAACGGCCTACATTCTGTACACACGCAAGGGCGATGCCGACTTCGACAACGGCATGCTCATCTCAAACGGAAAGACGAGCATTACCGTCCTGCTCGATACCGACGTGATGTACGACTTCAAGGTTACAGCAATAAACGACGGCGGCGAGAGTCTTGACAGCGAGACTCTTTCGGCATACATATCGAGCAAGGCTCTGGGCAGCAAAAAGAAGAATACAATTCTGATTGTCAACGCCTTCACGCGTCTGTGCGGCCCGGCGGAGATTAACAACGACTCGCTTCAGGGATTCGACATAAAGGCTGAATACGGCGTGCCTTACAAGAAGTTTCCGGGCTTCAGCGGAGAGCAGACTTGCTTCACAAAGGCTACCATAGGCAAGGAGACTGAGGACGGACTGGGATTCAGCAACCGCGAGATGAACGGAAAGGTTGTGATGGGCAACACGTTCGACTATCCGCACACGCACGGCAAGGCCATTGCCGAGATGCGCAACTGGTCGTTCGTATCGTGCAGCAAGGAGGCATTCGAGGAGATGGGCAGCACGGCGGCATACGGCATCATCGACATAATTGGCGGATTGCAGAAGGAGGACTGGTCGCTCACCAGCAGGCCGCTCTTCTCCGAGGGCGTGAAATCGCAACTGAAGGGCTATCTTAACAAAGGCGGTAAGGTGCTGCTTACGGGCGCATACATAGCCAGCGGACTAAAGAGCGAGGCCGACAGTATCTTTGCATCAAGATGGCTGAAATATTGCGGCGGCGAGTGTACTTCAGACAGTCTGCCCATACTCGTCAAGTCGGACAAGAGCAGCTACGAAATCTACACCACGGCCAACAACAACTGCTATGCCGTGCAGCATCCTACGGGGCTTATAGGCGTGAACGGCTCTCTCCCACTCGCCGACTTCGACGGGCAGGACATCTGCGCAACCATAGCCTACGGAAGGGGAAAATACCGCGTCATCTGCTCGTCAGTACCACTCGAGTGCATAACCGACGAGAAATGCCGAAACAAGACAATGGAACAATACATCAAATTTCTTGCAAAATAATCTTTAATCATCCACAAAACACCTTCTACCATGGAACTGATATTCGGACTGATTTTCTGGTTTATAGTCGCGCTATTCCTTTCTGGCCTTGCCGTCGTTGGCGGAATTATATCTGCAATCATCTTCAAGGCTGTTACCAAGAAAAGAGTAAGATACTGGGCATGGGCAATATCTCCGCCATTTTGCATTATGTCATTCTTCGTCCTAATCATTTTCGAAGCCTTCCTATATGCCACAATAACAAATACCGACACAGGAATGGGCGACTATGCCAAAGTCTATGTAAACGACGACTATTATCTGAATTGGACAGATGTTCCCGACTGGACTTTTGTAGGCAAGAATGTAGATGGAGGCGACCACGCAAAAGAGATTCTCGTTTATGACAACAAGATTGTCGTTTCTTCGGGCGACAAATTCGAAGATGCCTCAACATACAGGCTATACGAGGTTGATACGGACAAAAAAGTCTGGAACCATCTGTATTCAGCACCTACAACAAGCGCACTATGGAACAAGTACACCAAGGAGCACGGCATAGACAAGGAAAGAGTACAGACTTGCGACGACTTCTATAAAAATAGCAGAAAGCCGTTTGCCATCGGAGCCCTCATCTTCAACATCCTTCTGCTTACCCTTTTATTCACGCTTATCGGAAAACGCTTGTTCATAAAAAAATAGCAGCAGATGATGCAAGTCGGCAAAAAACGCGGCTTGCATCATCCAAAAAGCAGCCGGGCGAACAGTAAAATCGAGCCTGAAAAACGCCGAAGAATAGGAAAAACGCACAAATTTTGTCTTCAGACCTCAAAAAAACGCCTTAAAAATTGCCGACTTTAATTTAATGTTATACTTTTGGGTATACTTTTAACTATAACCAAAAAAATACAAATTAAAATTTAAACGTATGAGAAAAACATTTACTCTTTTGATGCTTGCTTTTGCATCTTTGACATCTTTTGCGCAAGAAAAAGTAACTTTTGTTTACGACTTTGCGGCTGCTGCCGCAGCTGGCGAGAATCCAGCGAACCTTAACGGTAGCACAGCCAATGGAGCTGTATTCTACATTTGGGAAGCAGCCGACAAGACAGACAACAAGCGTCAGGATTTCAAAGGCTACACATGGGCTGAAGGCAGCGTTCTGCCTCAAGTATGCCATGTTTGGAGACGTAGCGACCGTATCAACGGCAACATGGGGGATGGTGGTCTGAAATGTCCATCAAACAAAGAAATGGTAATCGACGGAGTGGTTGCCGGAAGTACTGTTACAATCGAATACACTGCAGCCGATGAGTCTAATAAGATGATATGGGCTGCAGCCGTAAGTGCAGACGAAGCCGAAGAGAAGCACAATACTGTTGCTAAGATTGGCGAGGTTGATGCAGTTTCTGGCGTAACCGAGATTGCTTCGGGCGAAACAATCACCATCACTTCAACTCCGGGATATTTCGGTTTCAAGGTTCTCAAGAACATGGTTATCACCAAGATTACCATCGTAACCGAAGAGTCTACAACAAACGTCAAAGGTGTTGCAGCCGACAAACAGGAAGACGGAGCAATCTACAACCTGAGCGGCCAGCGCGTACAGAACGCAAAGAATGGCATGTACATCATCAAGGGCAAGAAAGTAATGGTTAAATAATCGCTTTTAACAACAATAAAAAAAGGCTTCATTCTTCTTCGGAATGAGGCCTCTTTTTTTGTTTGATTCCTGATAAAAAGAAAGGCAAGCGAAATGTTTCACTTGCCCTTTCTTGTCGGGATGAGGCGATTCGAACGCCCGACCCCTACGTCCCGAACGTAGTGCGCTACCAACTGCGCTACATCCCGATTGCCCTAAAGCGAATGCAAATTTAGACAATTTAATTTAAATACAAGCCCTTCCGAGCATATTTTTTTCATTTTTTATTTTGCCATGGCACAGGCACCTTAACAGCAAGCATCTCTCTGACCTCCAAGTTCAGCCTGTATTCTGGCTCAAACTGCGGTTGCCTGCAACCATGGCAACACGCAACTATCAGTCTTGCAGCCATACAGCAAAAGCATAGCCCAGCACCACAGCTCACAACATCAAAAAAACAACTGTAACAACTGTAACTGTAACCGCCATAACATAAACAGCAGAATATAAGCATCATATCGCCCGGCGCAGCCGTTACAAGCAATAAAAGGTTAGAAGAGGTTAATGCGCAGAAGCATCTCGTTCAACGCGTACCAGCCGTTGCCGAGGTAGAGAAGATGGTGGCTCAGGCTAAGGAACTTCCGGCAGCAATGGAATATTGAGACAGAAAAGACAGATAAGCAAGCGGGGCGGCAGAAGGCAACAGACAAAGTGCTTTCTGTCGCCCATTTTTTACATCTCAAAAAACTTTCAACTCAAAACATTGTCAATTATGAATTTTGAATTATGAATTTTGAATTCAAAACATTGTCAATTGTCAATTTAAAAAAAAGGCAATCGCCCCAGACACTTATATTTATTCAAGAAACAACATTTTTTGTATTTTATAAGGCTATTTTCATTTTCTATTACTACATTTGCCTCTATATTAAATTTTCTGCTAAACAAACACCATAGATTTATCATGGCGAAATTCGCACAATATTACCTGAAATATCTCAAAGACGACATGTTTGCCGAAACGGTATGGGCACAGAGGCAAAAGCACCTCGGCTCCCTGCTGCAAACAGACAAAAGCATAGAGTTCACACTTGGCAACGAACAGACATGCAAAACATACAAGCACAATGTACGACACCTGTCACTAAACAACGACATCATCGTTATGCAAATTGCCAACGAAAAAACAAAGGAGGTGGTACAAAACTTCAGAACCGTAGATGTGCTGCACGAACCGCCATGCTTCGTTATCATCGACAACCGCGCAAACTGCAGGCGCATAGCCATTCAGAAAAAGAAAGAGTCGTTCAGTTCTACCGACTCGCTGAAGAAAATCCTGCAACAGGTGCTCGACCGTAACATGAGGCAGAACTTCCACATCGGCATAGAACTGCATCCGCAATACTATCCGCGCGACTTCTACAAGGCGTGGAACATGAGGCAGTTCAACACAGCAAAAATTCGCTTCAACATAAGCGACGGCAAACTACCCGAGACATTCAGCGGAGAAGACCTCGAAGACCAGCGTATTATGGACTTTGCCATCAAACTCAACGAGGAGGAAAGCCGCAAGAAATACCGCTCGGTTCTCGAACTGAACCCGCCCGAAGACAAGGCGTTCATCGAGGTGGACAAGTCGAGCGTCTTCATACGCAATCTGGTAAAGTTTCAGGCCAACACAGGCGGAAGCATCGAGATAATAACCACCGACGGAGCACGCTTCACTTGCTTTATAGACAACTGCGAGGAGGGCGACAGCATTATTACAAACGAGTTCGACACTACTCACCTCAACGTCATCTTCGGCAAGTACAACACCACCAACGAAGAAGAGGCACAAAAGGCCTTGCTTACCGCCGAGAACGAACTGCTAAGGTTTGTAAACAACATGAAGACAGAAAACGACGAAAAGAAAGACGAAAAGGAGGGAGCGGCATGATAGCACAATTACACAACGAGAAGCAAAAAAAGATGGCAAGGCTGAAACTCTACAAAGACTTTGTCTTCATTATCACGCACGAGGCGGTAAGGAGCATGAAGCCTGTACTTCCTGCCGAAGAACTCTTTGCCACAGCCGACAATCTCGCTGGCTTCATGCTCGAATACGAACTTACCGACCCCGAGTGCATCATGCTCGAGATTAACGAACTGAAAGAAAAGATTAACGACAACAACACCACCTTCATAATAACGTCGCTGGCTTTCATCAAACTGTGCGCCATAAGGAAGAACAACACCGCATACTTTTAAAAAAGAAACTCACACTCGCCCCCATCCCCCAACAAAAACACAATTCCCCCGCGCTTCACAGCGTGAGGGAATCTTTTTTCATCATTCAATCTTTATAAAAAACGATTTTATCAGATGCAAATATAGCATTTTTTCGTAAATACCTAAAAAAATGCAAACTTAGTTATCTGCCGCCCATACCACCGCTGCTGGCCGAATACGATGCCAGCGATACCGACGAGCCGCCGCTTACCGTTGCACCTGTATAGCCCGCACCGTCGAATATCTCCGTTCCGCCGCTAACGCTTACGCCGCTCTTCAGCGTAGGAGTTGAGGCACCCGACACCACAAGCGTTGTGCCGCCCCCCGACGGAGTCCTGAAGGCAAAAGTATCGCCGCCAACGGTAAGCGCGTACCACACATTCTTGTTCCACGACGAAGCCGAATAGCACGACTGCGAAAGACTTGCCCCTCTCTCCAGTCCGCCAATGGCAACTATCGTTCCGCCCGTAACATACAGTTTCTTCTGCTCCTCGCTGTTTGCATCTATTGCCACCTCGGGCGATGCCGCTCCTATGGCATACACAAGTCCACCCTTAATGTAGCAGTTGCCGTTGGCGTCAAGACCGTCGTTGCCTGTAGAGCAGGCATACAAATAGCCGCCGCTCACAGTTAGGTCGCCCGAAGCATTAACGGCATCGTCGGTAGCGTTTATCGTTACCTGTCCGCCCCTTATGTCTACCGTCTGCTTGCTCTCAATACCCTCGCCGCCTGCGCCCGAGGTGGTTATGCTTATCACGGCAGCATCGCTTACAACTATAGCCCCGTCAACCTTTATGCCCTTTGGCGACGACTTGTAGTCGCTCGTGTAACTGTCAAGTTGCCTTGATGTTGATATAACCGACAGCGTGCCGTTTGCCGATGCCACCACGGCATTGCCCGATGTCCTTACCACAACCGTTCCGCCCGTGGCAGTCAGAGAGCCGTCGCAGTTTATGCCCTTGCCGCCTGCGCCCGTGCTTGTAAGCCCAAGCGTTCCGCCGCTTATAATGGTGTTGCCGTCCGAACTAAGGCACGATGATGCCTTTACCGACTTGTCGTCGGTGTCCCAAACGCCGCCTCCGGTTGTCTTGACGGTCATCTCGCCGCCGCTTATCCTCAGGTCGCCGCCTGCCTTTATGCCCTTGGCAGCATCAGCCGAGACTGATATGTTCAGCGTTCCGCCGCTTATGTATATGTTACCGCTGTCCTCTTCCTCGTGGTCGGTAGTCTCGCCAGTCGAAGCCTCGCCGTCCAAGTCGCATTGTATGCCGTCGTCGCCCGTTCCGGCTATGCTCACCGCTCCGCTCTCCATAGCAAAGTATTCGGCACACGATATGCCGTCGCCCACAGCCGATGTTATGTTTATGGCAGCATTCTTCAGAGTCATGTACTCGCCGGTCTTTATGCCGTGCTTCACGTTGCCAGCCACATTAAGCGTGCCCTTCTGCGCAAACTCGGCGTGTCCCTTTATGTAAAGACAGGCTTTCTGCGAGCCGCCCTTTGCGTCGCAAAGCGTGTTTGTAGTGCCGGTAACCACCTTTACCTTTATGCGCTTGCCGTTTTGTATATGCACGGCCGCGCCGCTATATACGGGCGTTGTGTTGGTAAGCGTCACACCGTTAAACTCTACCGTTGCCTTGTACGAGCCTTCCATGTAGAACTCGCCGTCGGCCGACGTGCCGTCGAGGGTGTATGTAACCTCCGATGCCAGACTCTCGCTCTGTACTATCGACACGTGCGCCCCGCTCACCGTTGGCGTAAGGTATTGCGCCACGTTGCCTGCCACCCTTACCGTTGCCGATGTGCCGTTGTAGGTAACGCCTACCGCTCCGTCGGTAACGCTCGTGTTGTCTACCGTCATGCTGGTAATCTCGGCAAGGGCAAATGTCTTGCCCATAACGGTAAGCGTAGTTCCGCCCGAATATGTCATCTCGCCTGTCTGGTCTGCCGGAAACTGATATACTACGCTACCCACTCTCACGTTAAGCGTCTGGCCTGCGGCTGCTATCGTCAGCATCACAAGCGTTAATAGTGCATATATCCTCTTCATCTCACCACAATCTTATAGGTTTTCTGCTTTGTCTTTACAATGTACGCACCCTTCTTCATCTGCTCTCTCGAAACCGTACGTCCCTGCAGGTCGTAAATCTCGGCAGCCTCGTCAAGGGTTGCGTCCGTAACCTCTTCTATGCCCGTAGTCTCATCGGCATTAGAGAAGTACATCTTGGCAAGGTTCGACAGGTTAAACGACTGCGTGCCAGCCGTAAGTGTTGTGCCGCTTATGCTCAGCGCAAGCGACTCTACCGCAACCGAAGCCCTCGCTCCGTCGGCAGTCTCGAAGGTAAGGTAGGCATAGCCGTCAGCACGGGCAACAAGTACTCCTACCGCCATCAATAATGTCAGCAAAACTTTTCTCATTGTAATTGATTTAAAAATTTCTATCATTCAATTCTTACATAATATATTCTTATATCCGATTTCAACCAACTGGTTTTCAGAGGCCAAAATTAGAAAACATTCTTCATTCGCATAAACCCGTAAAGATTGAAATGTTTGACAAAAAGTCGGATAGAGCATAATAAATTAGCCAGAAGACAGTTATACAAACATCTATATTTCCACTTATGACTACATTCAAACATCCTCTTGCAAACATGGCTGAGCAGATTGAAAGGGTTGGACTGGCGGTGCTCGAGAACGTAACGGACATGCCGGTATATGGCGAGCCTTACATCTCGCCCTACCTCGTCATAGCCCTTAACCACAGCGGATGGCTGCGGGCAGAATACGACATGCACCCGGTTGAGTTCCGCAGGCACGAAACGGCAATAATCTTTCCCAACCACATATTGTATGCCCACGAGGTGAGCCCCGACTACAGGGCTACGCTCCTCGTCATCTCGGCAAGGTTCTTGGAGTACATAAAGCAGATGCATCCGGCACATTATCACGTTGAATACCATTACAACACATCTTTCAAACTTAACGGCTTCCAGTTCGATAGCATATACACCTGCTTCAGGCTGCTAAACAGCATAAGCCTACTGAAGCACCCAAAGCGCGACGAACTTATGGCGGAGCAAATGGACATTCTGGCCGACATGACCGAGACTTTCATACGCGAGAACGGCGCGATGACGCTGCAAGACGAGCAGCCAGTACAGCAACTGCTCTCGCGCTTTCACAGAGCCATAGCCATACATTATCGCGAAAGTCGCGAGGTTCGCTTCTATGCCGAGCAACTATGTCTGTCGCCCAAATACTTTGGCAGGGTTATACGGCAAGCCACAGGCATAGGCGCAGGCGAATGGATTGCACGCTATGTAATAATACAAAGCAAATATCTGCTTAGGCAACACCCCGAAATGACAATACAGCAGATAAGCGACGAACTCGGCTTCTCCGACCAAACCGCCTTCACACGCTACTTCAGAACATACACCCAAATAACTCCAAAAGAATACCGGGAACTCAAGAAAATTGAAAATTGAAAGTTGAAAATTGAAAAGTGAAAAAAAATCTGGATTTGAAAATGCATGACGGAACTCATAATTGTGCATTGTCAATTATGAATTATGAATTTTGAATTATGAATTATGAATTTTGAATTATGAATTATGAATTATGAATTGAATTGCGTTACAGTTACAGTTGTTACAGTTATTTTTCGAATGGTAGTTTATGAATTAATGAAGCCAACCGCCAATTATGAATTCTGAATTTTGAATTATGAATTATGAATTTTGAATTATGAATTCAAAAACTTTCAACTTTCAACTTTCAATTTTCAATTTAATAACTATCTTTGTCCCTGAAGTGTAATTTTACAAATACCAATATCCTAATTTATCTTAATTGTATGAAAGGCAATACCTTATTATTACTTGGCGGCATCACGCTTCTCGCCGCATGTAGCAGCCAGCAGGCCACCAGCTTCGACGCGCCCGAGGCTACGCTCACAACCATCGGCAACCCCTACATTCCGTTGTGGGACCACATTCCAGACGGCGAACCCTACGTCTTCGACGACCCCGACAACCCCGGCAAAAAGCGCGTGTATGTATATGGCTCGCACGACATCGAAGTAAAAAACTACTGCGGACGCGACCAAGTGGTATGGTCGGCAGACGTCAACGACCTCAATCATTGGCGGATGGACGGCGTAATCCTCAAAGTTGACAAGAACGGCAAGGGCGAACCGCAGAAAGAAGCCGACATCCTCTTTGCGCCCGACGTTACCCTCTCGATAGACAAGGACGGCAAGAAAACCTACTACCTCTACCCCAACAACCAAGTGGGCGGCAGAAACGGAATGGTAGCCAAGAGCAACCGCCCCGACGGTCCGTTCGAGGTTATCAACTGGAACCCAAAGAATCCTAACGAAACCGACGGCGTACTGAAATTCGACCCGGCAGTCTTTGTCGACGACGACGGCAAGGTGTATGGCTATTGGGGATTTGAACGCTCCTACGCCGCCGAACTCGACCCTACAACGATGGCAACCGTCAAGAAAGGCACAAAAATCATCGAAGACATGATACCGGGACGCAACCAGGAAGGCGAGTTCAGATTCTTCGAGGCATCGTCAATCCGCAAAATAAAAGACAAATACGTATTCATTTACAGCCGCTGGACTGCCGACGGCGACTTCGGACTGCCGCAGACCAACTACACCCTCGCATACGCATATAGCGACAAGCCCCTCGGCCCGTGGACATACGGCGGCACAATCATCGACGGTCGCGGACGCGAGAAAGACCCAGACGGCAAAGTGTTCGCTTCGGACAACGTAAGCGGCAACACCCACGGCTCTATCTGCGAAATCAACGGCAAATGGTGGGTATTTTACCACCGTCAGAATGGCCTGAATGAATTTTCACGTCAGGCAATGGTTGCGCCAATCAGCGTAACCGTAGAGGAAGGCAAGGGCGGCAAGGTAACAATCTCCGAAGGCGAGTACACGTCAGAAGGTTTCAGCACCGAAGGCCTCAACCCGCTCGACATACATCCTGCCGGCATCTGCTGTTGGTACACCGGACCAAAGACAGCCGAGCACAACTGGCCTAACAACAAATTCTACGGCTCATACGTAGCCGCAGCATACGGCACCACGCCCGAGTCAAACCTAAAAGAGCCTTACGCCCTCAAAAACAACATCAACCCCGTTGTAAACAATACCGACGGCTCTATCGTTGGTTACAAGTATTTCAATTTCAACGGGCTCAACGGCAAGCAAGATGTCTACCTCCTCCTCGGCATGATTCCGCAAGGCATCGAAGGACAGATTGATGTCTATATCGACCGTCCGTGGACACAGCAAGGCGGCAAGTGCGTCGGCTCGCTGAAGATAACCCCCGATATGCCGCAGACCTCAGCCGAGCAGCCCGTCAAACTCGACAGCATCAGCAATCTTACCGGCAAGCACGCCGTCTACCTGTTGATGAAGTCTCCAACCAAAGAAAAATCCATCTGCACGTTAGAGACCATCAGGTTCGCAACAAAATAACAAATCAATAGGAGCGCACCCCCATGTACGCTCCTATCTTTTTATACATCAGAAGTCCCCATCAGCCGCAACATAGCTAAACATATTGGCCAACAAAACGTCCCTTGCAAGAAAAAACAGCATTTTTACAATCCAGATACTTACACAAACTTTTTATCTACAAAGCAGAAAATTTAAATGTATTTTCTACATTTCCATAAGATAATTCATTATATTTGCAATCAATACATATCTATAGTCCCACAAATAAAGAATGTCTAAACGCGACAGCTAAAGACATATTGCAGAAATGCCCCAAACATGCATAATCAAAAAGAAACTAAAAATAGCACTTATGATTACTAAAAGGTTTTTTATTACTCTACTCAGTCTGTTTCTGATAGTCTCGGCATTTGCAGCCAAGAAGAATCTGGAGAAAGACATAACCATGGTGTCCTACGAACAATCATGGCTTGATAACAACGGAACGCTGGCTTTGAAAAACAATACAAACGAGCCTGTATTTAATGTTGTTTACACAATTACCTATCTCGATATGTCGAATAATGAATTAGACTACGAGACCTTTTCATCTGATGTCAACATAGATCCGGGTAGAACAAGAAAAGTTGATATACCCGCATACGAACATGAGCGCAATTACCATTACTACAAAACAAAAGAAAATTTGGGACATCCTACTTTCAAAATAAAGTTTACACTTAAAGATTACAATGTAGCAAAAGAAGACAAGTACGAAGAAGGCGAAGGCTATTATAATTACAATAGTAACGTAGATGTAGACGACGACAATACAACTTTTTCTTTCCTTTTTTACATCATACTCTTAATATTTGCCATTGGCGCAAGTATTGGTTTCTACGTTCTTGTGGCAGTTATGGCACAGAAACGAAACAGAAATGTTGCCGTTTGGGTTCTGCTAAGTATTATTGCCACCCCACTTCTTATGATTATCATTCTTCTCATAATTGGTGATAACCAAAATCATGTCGGAAACCATTACAATAAAGAGTAAAATGAAGATATTAGTCACACTCGCCACTATGCTGCTATATGGAACAATTTGTCTTGCACAGGCAAAAACAAATGCTCAAGCAAAGACAAACACTCAAGCGAGAACTAATGTCCAGACAACAAAGCAAAATTCTGCTTTGAAAAAAATAGACAGTCTGCTTCAAGTCAACAACGCTTGGCTTGAGCAGATTGAAATCACCAATTCGTTGAAACAACGATACAAACTATACCCAACTGAAAATATCTACACAATGTTGCAGTTAGACACAAAGACTGGCATGATAGAACAAGTTCAATGGTCTTTGGATCAAGACAAAGAATACTCCATCGATATTAATACCGAAGACCTTACATACGGTATGGGATACGGTTCAGGTAGTTTCGAACTATACCCTACAAAAAACATATACCAATTTATTCTGATAGACAAGACTAATGGCAGAAAATGGCATATCCAATGGGGTATGGAAAGTTCTAAACGTTGGATAAAAAGAATATACAAATTGTAGCATAATGCCCGCAAAGGAAAAAGCAAAGTCGTTTGCCACGACAAATAATCCCCGTTTCTCTAAAAGAAACGGGGATTATTTTGCTATCCGCCCTTTCGTTATAATACGCAAGTTCGGCATAAAAAACAAGTCCCCCTCCCCGTATCAACCTAAAAGCCCCCCGAAAGCGTTTCATCATAATGTACCCCCCAAAACAGCCTTCGGAAAAAGAGCATATCGCCATCAGCCCCCCAAGTGTCCCCCCATCTGCCGCGCCACACTATACCCCCAAAAGCAAAAAAAAGAAGCACAATCAGAGAAAGCGCCCTCCCCCCAAAAAACAAGATTTCCCCCAAAAAACTTTTGCTATAACAAAAAAAATACTTCCTTTGTATTCGATAATGAAAAAAATACATTTGCCAGACTGGCTTACAATAACATTGTGTACCATGTGCCTCTTGGGGGCATGTTCAAAGCCTAAGACAACTGAATACTCGTTGGTACAGGAAGACTCAGCAACATACCGCTACCGCTGCGCCTGGGGCGAGGGCGTGCTAAGGCTTGTTGCCGTAACCGACTCTACCAGCCGTCTTGAACACACAAGAAACGACAGCATCCTAAGCTCATGGGCGCTCAACTACCCGGTATACCGCTTTGCCTGCGGCGACGTAACGGGCGACAGTCTGCCCGAGCTGCTTGTAGGCCCAATAAAGTCTACCCGATACCGAAAGGAGAAGGACAAACGTCTGTTCATCTTCCATCTGTACAAGGGCAAACACATACGTCCGCTATGGCTCGGCTCGAGGGTCGGATGCCCCCTCATCGACTTCAAGGTCGAGACCGACACCACGCCCAACATAATACACACTTGGGAGCGCAAAGCAAACGGCGACACCATCGAGGCGCTTTACCGTCAGCATGGATTCGGACTTAAATTCATGCGATATATAAAGAACTAAACAACAAATCGTAATATGAAGAAAATACTGATTTTAGCCACAACAGTCCTTCTCTTTGCGTCTTGTTCACAGAAAAACAAGAAGCAAGACAAGATTGAAGACAACATCAGCCAGGCTGTCAACGTGAAATTCAATCCTCACTCGTTCCTTGTTACCAGCAAACTGTTGCCCAAGAGAATCGACCTTAATATGGACATAAGCGACATGACGATGATGGAACTGCGTCTGCTGCGCCACTATCCGTATGCCCTCAGAGGCGTTTGGTTTATGGAAGAGGACATCAACCAATTCTTCTGCCAAAAGACGAAGTGGTACGAAAAACGCTGCTACAAATATCTGGAAGAGCACGACTACAACGCCCTCACCGACTTTAACAAAGTCACCCTTTCCAAGGAAGAGAATGAGTTCATTAAACGCATAGACAAGCGCATTGCCGAACTGAAAAAACTACAGATGACGGATGTTGACGGACTGAAACTCGCCAACCCAGCCATGACGGTAAACATGTTCCAAATGGACGACATGGGCAAGCCGCTCCTTGGCCATCTGGCGCATCACAACTTTGCAATCGTACCAACAAACAACGAGCAGCTCTTCAACATCTACGAGCAGAATGAATACACCAGCATGCCAAACTACATCACAACCGATGTGTTTCTTCAGGCATACCACATGTACTTCTCGTATGTGCTGAAATCGTTGGAGAAAAATATGTTTATTCCGCGCATAAAGGCTCTTAACGAAGCCATGTACCACAAGGCCCTGGAGATTGCCAAAGGCACGGACGACGCCGAGATAAAAGACCTTGCCGAGTTCAACGCAGCATATTTCGCGGTAGCCAACGGACTGCTTACGGGCAAGCAGCCAGATGTGCCAGAGTCGTACGCATCTAAGGCCGGACTTGAAATAACCAACATTTTCAATGAGAAGGCAACCATGTCGCCAATGATGGGCAAGAACATAAATTTCCAGTACGACCTCTTCAAGCCGCGCGGACACTATACCCGTAGCGAGGAATCGAAACGCTATTTCAGAAGCATGATGTGGCTACAGACCTTCACCTTCTGTAGCGAACAGAAGCAGGCGGTAAAGCAGGCCACCATGATGGCATATCTGCTGAACCACATAGACCGTAGCGTGGCAAAAGAGGGTCTGAGCGTTTACAAGACTCTCGACTTCCTTATGGGCGAACCCGACAACGTGGCAATCATAGATGTTGCCGAACATCTCGCCTCAAAGAACATTTCATCGCCCGATAAAATTACGGATGCCGCAACCCTGAAGGACATCAACGCACGCCTGTCGACGCTCTTCAAGACACGCAACCGCATAACATCAAAGATTGCCGAGGATGGCTGCGAGAACAAGGTTAACTTCATGCCGCAGAGATACATGCCCGACGGATATATACTAAGTCGTATGTTCGACGAGAAGCCAAACTCAAAAGTGGCGTTCCCTCGCGGACTTCACGTGTTCTCGGCCTTCGGCGTAGATGCTGCCGACAAGATAAACGAGGAATACTACCAAGATGCCGACAACTGGAAGGGCTACACCAACGAGATGACGAAGATGAAGGCAAAGATGGCGGCGTTTGCCGACTGGGACAAGTCGATGTACAACAAGTGGATGGAATGTCTTGTGGCGCTCCAGAAGCCAAACAAGGACTATCCCGACTACATGAAGACCCCATCGTGGAAGCGCAAGAACCTCAACACAGGGCTCGCATCGTGGGCTGAACTCAAGCACGATGCCATTCTGTATGCCGAGCAGCCTATCTGCGCAGAATGTGGCGGCGGAGGCGAATTCCCGGATCCTATACGCGTAGGATATGTAGAGCCAAACCTTGCCTTCTGGCAGAAGATGAAGGAAATGCTCAGCCTTACGTCGTCGCTCCTGAATAAAAACGGACTTATGAGCGAGTCCCTAAAAAGCCGTACCTCAACCCTCGACGACTATATGGACTTCTGTATCAAGGTATCGAAGAAAGAGCTTGACGGCAAGATGCTAAGCGAAGAAGAATACTCAACAATAAGGCACATGGGCAGCTCGCTGGAATGGTTCACCCTAAGCGTTATAGACCCCGATTCGAACCTTGGCAGTTGGGACGAGGTGAAGGGAGCAGACCGCTCCGTAGCTCTCGTGGCAGATGTCTTCACGCGTAGCGTACTTGGCTGCCAGAAAGGCGGCATACTTGAAGAAGCAACAGGAACAGCCGACATCATATATGTAAACGTGGTTATCAACGGAAAGATATTCCTTACAAGAGGAGCAACGTTCAGCTATTACGAGTTCGTCAATCCGCTCGACAAACGCTATACCGACGAGGAATGGCAGAAGCGACTCGAAAAGGACGATGTTCCGGCACGTCCTGTATGGATGCAGCCCCTCATCATCAACAAAAAAATAAAGGAAAACGAAGAAACATTCTACAGTTCCGGCTGCTAAAAAGTTGAAAATTGAGAATTGAAACTTAGAGATTTGAGAATTGAAAGTTGAAAAAAAAGACTTTCAATTCTCAACTTTTTCTAAGTTTGCAAAAGATTACGGCATAGCCGTATAAAAAGCAAATTGGTAAAGAAAAACAATAGCAATCCAAGACAGATTCTCACCTTTATTGCAAGAAAGAGTCGTTCTGTAGAAGAGGTAAACCAATCCAATTCTCTATTAAGTTCTTTTCAACTTTCAAATTTCAATTCTCAACTAAGAAATTGTCAATTATGAATTCCCCATCATTTTTTAAATTTTCAAAAATCAAAAGAATTTTCAATTCTCAACTTTCAAGTTCTCATTGTCAATTGTCCATTGTCAATTGTGAATTGTTAAGAATTTTCAAATTTCAACTCTCAACTTTCAAGTTAAAATTGTCAATTATGAAGAATTCTCAACTAAAAAATTTTCAATTCAAAAGAATTTTCAATTTTCAACTTTCAATTTTCAACTTAAAAAAATTGTCAATTCAAAAGATTTGTCAATTGTCAATTCTAATAGCCCTGCTATCATGTACCCCCCCCGCAGCAGACCAGTCCTCGCTTACCATAATGTTTACCGGCGACGTGTTGCTCGACCGCGGAGTACGCCACATGGCTGAGCACAAAGGCATAGACTATATCTTCGACGATGTTGCACCCCTTTTCCGCCAAGCCGACGCCGTAGTCGTCAATCTCGAATGTCCCCTTACCGATACCATCTCGCCCGTAAACAAAAAGTACATCTTCAGGGCTGATGCACGATGGGCAAAAGACCTCCGTAAGACAGGAATAACACACGCAGCCATGGCAAACAACCACACCAACGACCAAGGCAGACGCGGACTTCAGGCCACGGCGCAACACCTTACCGAAGCCGGCATAGAGCCGTTGGGCTACGGCTGCAACCCCGGACAGCAGATGACGCCTGCGGAAATAGAGAAAGACGGCATCAAGGTGGCAATATTCAACGCCACAACGCTCACAATCGAAAACTGGTGCAGAATCGACGACAAGCCGGGCATAGCCCAACCTACGGAAGACGAGCTGCTCGATGCCATAAATGACTACAAACGCCATCATTCCGACACGCACATAGTAGTGGTGCTGCATTGGGGTGTTGAGTTCCAGCCATACCCAAGCATTCGCCAGAAGGCTCTTGCACACAAGCTCTCCGAAGCCGGAGTGGCTGCCGTCGTGGGGCATCATCCGCATGTGCTGCAACCTGTCGACACCATCGGACGAATGCCTGTATATTACAGCATCGGCAACTTCGTGTTCGACCAAAAGAACCCGAAGTCAAAAGAATCGATGATTGCAAGTCTGACCTTCAAAGGCGACGGCACTCTAAAAGCCGACTCAATAAGCATAACAATCACCCAAGGCAAACCCCTGCTAAAAAACAAACATAAGACATTATAACCATGGCTTGGCAACTGACAATTGACAATGCACAATTGACAATTCAAAAAATTATGATTTTTCAATTTTCAATTCTCAACTTTCAACTCAAAAAACGTTACAGTTACAGTTGTTACAGTTATTTTTCGAAGGGTAGTTTATGAATAAAGAAAGCCAACCGCCAATTATGAATTATGAATTTTGAATTATGAATTTTGAATTTTGAATTCAAAACATTGTCAACTGTCAATTGTCAATTATGAATTTTGAATTATGAATTCAGTTTTTTCAACTTTCTCAATTTTCAATTTTCAAATTAAAACATTGTCAATTGCTTTAAATTACAAACAGCACGAGCATGGCATAATAAACCCAGTCTTCGTAGCGCATAAAGAAGTTGCACAAAGGCATAAGCGAATCACATTGCGTATAGAGGGAACACGCTATCAGCTCGGAAAAGATGAAAGCCGTAATAAAGTACGAGACGGTTCGCGAGAGCAGACTTCCCGCTCCCTCAATCCAGTCTACATGATTGCGGTATGCACCCGACGATATTCCGTATGTCGTGCCCAGCAACGCTATGCCAAGAATAACGAACATAAACAATCCGTCGACAAACGGACTGCCCTCAACCGTTCCCCTGACGCTCAGCATGATAGAGTGCGGAACAGCCAGACTCACAAGCAGAAAGACAACATATACAGCCAATACAGAGAAAGCCAGTCCCAAAGCGCGGCGTTGCTTCAACGTTACCGACTTGCGATGGAAAAGGCGGTAGAACATGGTAAGCAGGCGCGACCGCCACAACAGTCCAAGGCTGATGAGCAGAAGCAAGACCTTTGCCATGGGCGCATTGGTAAAGTTCCTTACGCCGTTGTGCAGACTCCATCTCACGCCCTCGGCACTTAGCAGACTGCGAACCGACGGGTTGTAGAAACTGCAGAACCACGAGTAGACATACACCAAAGCCAAAAGGACAAGCAGAACCACGGGCAGCAGCAGGATGTACCGCCTTATGTAGACGAGCAGCCATCTCTTAAAACCGCGCTCGCCCGAAATCCATTGCTGATATGCCAACCGCTTGTCACTCATCGTCAGGCTCAAGATTGTCGATGTTCAGGATGCCGAGTTCCAACGCCTTTACTACCAGTCGGGTGGCATTTACGCCGGTACGCTCGCCTTGTCCGAAGAGGCGCGCAACAAGGTCGTTCTGACGCTTTTCGAGCGACTTGACGCCGAATGGCATTCCCTTCAGGTTAGTTATCATCTCCTTTGTGTAGCCGAGTGCCAGATGGCGGAGGAATCGCTCATCGTACTCGTCGATGTCGTAGTTTATCACACTCTCCTGCTTGCGTTGTTCGGCTATCACGCTACGCTTGAAACGAGCCACAATCTTCTCGAGTATCGGCTGGTTGAAGACCATCTTCTTGCCGTCCATAACGCTCTGCACGTCGTCGCGCGTAAGCAGCTCGCCGCTCTTCAGAATAATGCCGTCGGCACCTGCGTTGAGCACATCAACCCACAGCTTCTCGTTAAGCACCTCGCCCGTAAAGATAAGGATGTGCATGAGCGGATATTTGGCGCGCGCGTTGGCACAAATCTCCACGCCTACGGTTGTAGAGCCTCCCAAGCCCAAATCGAGCAGAAGAAGGTCGGGATTATGTTCCTGAAGCAGAGGCCACACCTCTTTCTCGGTCATGGCAGCACCCATCACCTGCGCCTCGGGAATGTCGTTGCGGAAAATCTCTTCTGTTCCCTTCAACTCAAGCTTAACGTCCTCAACTATTACAACTTTGAAATTGTTCATATCTCTATAGAATTTTAAGAACGAGACTCGGGCAGCACAAACGATACCGTAAAGCCGCCGCCTTCACATGGCTCGGCATCTATTCGGCATCCTCTTATGCCCGTGTACTCATCATGATCACGTATTATTTGTTTGCAAAGTAAATATTCTAAATTTATTTTCTCGCCATTCATCGACGGATAAAACATCTCGTTAAGATATTTTTCGTCGAAATGGCGGCGTTTGTCGGTAAAGCAGAAGCGCACAAAGCCTGTTCCGGTCTTCTGGGCCGTAAGTTCCACCTCTCCGTCGCGCCCAAAGGCGAAGGCTTCTTGCAGAAGGTTCTCGACAAGATAGGCTATCAGATGCTTGTCGGTAATTATCGAGGCATCCGTCGGCTCTGGCATATTTAGAGTAAGGCAACATTCGGCCTTCTTCTGCATACGCGCAAACGACTTTCGGGCAGCCGCGAACACCTCGCCAACGCTTACCGTCGTGCGCTTGAAGAGCACCTGCTCAAGCTGTCGCGAAGCACATTGGCACAATATGCCGAACACCTCCTTGTAGTATTGTATAATCTCCTTTATTTCAGATGCTTCCGCTCCATTTTCGGCCATTATGCGTATGCGGCTCGGATAGTACATCGTCTCGTGCTTTATCGCGCTCAGGCAGTTGTCCATAACCATATTCTGTATGTGGAGCATGTTCTCCTCGTGCTGGGCGCGGCGTTTCTCGTCCTCGAGCATCTCAAGGTCGCGGAAGCGCTGGCTTATTCGGATTACCGACTGCGCCAGAATGGTTGACATGAAGTTTACAAGCAGGCTCACAAGGAACTCGTCGCCCTTGCCCGGGTGCTTTGCCGAATAGATTATCGAGAAGATGCCCACGCATTTCGTGTTGTCCTGCGGAACGAAGAGCGGGAAGCATCTAAGGTATCCGCTTTGCGAAACAACCGTCTGGCGCGTGTCGAATGCGCGCTTCATCAGCTCCTTCATCAGCTCGCTCTCCACAACCTCCTGGGTTATCGAATAGTAAAGCGTGTTGGTCTCGGAGTCGGCTATGGCAAGTCCGAAGCCGTGGATTGGCAGAAGGTCGTTAAGTTCGTAGGTTATCGAGTCAACCACATTCTTGGCAACAACCTCGTAGTCGGCATCCTGCACGTTGGCATGCTGCACAAGCGTCTTCATAACCGTATTGTTAATGCTCAGAAGCTGACGGAGGTTGAGCGTGTATATAACCTTGTGGCGGAAATACAGAAGATAATAGCTGAACAGAGCAACCAAAACGGCTATGAGCACAAGCCACATGGCTATGGTTGTGTTGGTGTTCTTGTTCTGCGCCTTGCGGCAATACTCGGCAAGATTGGCATCCTGTCCGAGCAGCTTATACATCTTTGTATATGCCTGATTGTTTGCGTTGTAGCAGTCCCATTCCTTCAGCACGAGAGCCGCGATTGCCGTCTCGTTGCGCACGTCGAGGATAACGTGATAGTCGGTATCGAATCCCTCGTTCCACCATTTAATCTCGGCTCTGTCGGCATTACCATCAACGCTCATGGTGTCGGCCGAATTCTTGTGGAACTTGCGATAGTATTTGTTCAGCTCGCGCATGGCAAGCGACGAGTAGTAGATGGCATCGGTATGAAGCCCCTTCACGTTGCAGAAGTAAACCGTATCTGAATATGCCGAAGCCTTGCGCAGAAGCGAGTCCTTTGCCTTCCATACCGAGTCGTTGCTCACCTTGGCAAACGACGGCGCGCTCATGAGCATCACAACCGCAAGCATCAGGGCTTTCCTTACGCCCTTTGGCAGGCGGAAGAAGAAGCGGCTGCCCTTGCCGAGCGTACTCTCAACGCCAAACTGGCAGACTGAGAAGAACTGGTTTGTCTTCTTGTATTTCTCTATTATTCCGCGGCAGTTCATCAAGCCGAAGCCGTGGCCTTTGTTCTTGCTCAGTTCGGTATTGTCGGCATCCTTGCGTATTCCAATCGTGCTCGAATCATAGACTTTCTCCTCTATAATCTTGCGGCAGTCCTCCTCGCTTATTCCTATGCCCGAATCCTTAACCGACACCTCAACGTAGTCGTCGGCTTCCTCGGCATAGACCTCTATGTGTCCGCCCGAAGGAGTGTACTTTCGGGCATTCTCGGCAAGCGTGTTTATCATGAAGAGCGTGAGAGCCTTGTCGGCCTTCACTATTGCCGGAGTCATGCTTACCGTAAGGGTGATATCCTTCTGGGCGTAGTTTGTACGCGCCTTTGACAGGATACTGAACAGCGGCTGAAGGGCGAAACTGTCGATATTCAAGCTCACCTCGCCTTTTCGAAGCTGAACCCACGACGCCATTATGTCGTTGTACTCGTTTATCTTGTCAATAAGTTCGATAATATACTGATAGCGAGCCTTTTTTACCTCATCCGACTCATTTCTCTGAAGCTTGTTCACCTCGTTTATTGCGCGGTCGAGGTAAGGCGTTATGCCGTTTACCATGCTCATGCACGCGCGCTTGTCAAGGTTCTGGCGTTTGTTGGCGGCTATGTGCTGCTCGTGAATGTACTTCTCGGCCTCGGTCTTGCGCTGGTTGTTGCTTATGGCAAGCACGTCGGCTCCGCTTTGCAGCACCCATCTGAAATACTTCTCCACCACGCGCAGAAGCGATTTCTTGTCCGAGCCTACGCGCTCCGCACCAACGAGCCGCAGATTCAGCTCGCTCCATCTTGGCATGGCGTCGTCGTCCTCATCGTCTATGCCCGGCACATCGAGCACAAAGCCAAAGCCGAATATCTTGCGGAAATCGCCCTGTACGGCTTCCGTAACCGTATCGAGAAGCTCTCTGCCCGACGACACATCGTCCGAGATGTTTACGGCAATCTTATGGCACAGTTCGAGCGTAAGGCGGAGGTTCTCAACCCGTCGTTCGTTCCTCTTCTTCCAACGGTCGTTGGCTATGAAGCATATAATAACGATGATGACCACAAGCACTATTGCCGATACGAAAATCATCGTAACTCTCTGGTTTGCCTCGTTAAGTTCCTCGTAGCGGCTCTCCCACTCCTTGTCCTGCCTTATCACGTCGAGGATGTCGAGATAGGCGTTGCGGTTGTAATAGCTCTCCTTTGTCAGTCCCATGGCGGCATAGCTCATGCTCGCCTGCTCGCGAATCTGCGCCAGCACCTCGGGAACGGTATGCACATCGGGATTGTCGAGCCATATTTTCTCGGTAGAAACGGAGTCCTGCTCGCTATACAGATGCAGAAGATGCTGCGAGTCTGCCGGATAATACTTAAGATGATGGCGGTTTATGGCCTGAAGCGCGCTATCGCAAAGTGAGATAGATTGCGTGTAGTCTTCCTGCTCGAACGCAATCCGGGCGTTTATCAGTCTGTCGAGAATCTCGTGATAGTAGATTGTGTCGTGCGTAGCCACGTCGCCCAGCTTAAAGTTAGGCGAAATCTGCCGCGCCTCTCTCTGCGAGAGCGTGTCCTGATACTGGTTGTGGAAGTAGTTGCTCGAAACGTAGTGGTAGATATCTTTCGATATGTAGTATCGCCGTTTCTCCTCGTCGGTAAGTCCGTCCATCTCCTCTTCAATCCTGCGGATGTGGCTTTCGGCCTTGTTCCGGGCATCGAAGAACTCGCGGTTCTGCGACGTGCGCTCGAAAACGGCCATCAGTCCCACCTCGCACCCGAAGCGCAGAAGTTCGTTGTCGGTAATCCGCATCGCCTTCTCGTGCAAAGCTCGCGCGTTGTCAAAATCCATTCGTCTGAAACATTGCTGCGCCTTTAGGTTTAGCGCAAGAGCCTCATCGTCCTTGCTCTGACGGCACGACGACAGCAAGCCGCTCAGCACGACCATCAGTATGACGATATATGAATTTCTTTTCAACATTGCACAAAAATACATCAAAATATCCTAAAAACAAAAAAAACGCCGTGGAAAGAGAACCACAGCGTTTCAATATTCTGATGCAAAAATAAATTACTTGCTTGCACGAGCCTCCTCGCAGTAGCCGAGAGCCTCCTTACACTTGTCGGTAATGTACTTCCAGTCGCCGGCAGCAACCTTGTCCTTAGGGAAGAGCTTAGAGCCCATACCTACGCAGAATACGCCAGCCTTGAACCAGTTAGTAAGGTTCTCCTTCTCTGGAGCAACGCCACCAGTAACCATAATCTTAGACCATGGCATTGGAGCCATAAGACCCTTGATCAAGTTAGGACCTACAACATCGCCAGGGAATACCTTAGTGAAGTCGCAGCCAACCTCCTGAGCCTTGCCAATCTCAGATGGAGTAAGACAGCCTGGGCAGTAAGTTACGCAACGGCGGTTACATACAACTGCGATGTCTGGGTTGAACAACGGACCTACAACGAAGTTTGCGCCCAACTGAAGGTAAAGAGCAGCTGTAGGAGCATCAACAACAGAACCGATACCGAGAGCCAACTCTGGGCACTCTTTTGCAGCCCACTTAGAAAGCTCGCCGAATACCTCGTGAGCGAAGTCGCCACGGTTAGTGAACTCGAATGCGCGAACGCCACCCTCGTAGCAAGCCTTAATCACATTCTTACAAACCTCAACATCCTTGTTGTAGAAAACAGGAACCATTGGAGCAGCGGCAATCTTTGCCATTACTGCAAACTTATCGAATTTTGCCATTTTATTCTTTCTTTATATTTGTTTATTCAATACAAAAGAATTAAGAACCGATGTTTTCCAACCAGTTCTTAATTCCCCTATTTTATTCTGATATTATCTCTGGATACGACCGTTAGCAGAACCGCCAGCAAGGTTCTCAACCTCCTCAGCTGAAACCATGTTGAAGTCGCCGTTGATAGTGTGCTTCAAAGCAGAAGCAGCAACAGCAAACTCAAGAGCGTCGCCCTGATTGTCCTTAGTAAGCAAGCCGTGGATAAGACCGCCAGAGAAAGAGTCGCCGCCACCTACGCGGTCGATGATAGGCATGATGTCGTAACGCTTAGAAACGTAGAACTCCTTGCCGTTGTAGATCATAGCCTTCCAGCCGTTGTGTGTAGCGCTCAAAGACTCGCGGAGAGTAGAAACAACATACTTGAAGCCGAATGTCTCCATCATACCCTTGAAGATGCCCTCGTAGCCCTTAGCGTCTGTGTTACCGCTCTCAACGTCAGCATCTGGCTTGAAGCCAAGGCAAAGCTCAGCATCCTCTTCGTTGCCGATACAAACATCAACATACTGCATCAAAGGCTTCATGATGCTCTGTGCCTTCTCTGAAGTCCAAAGCTTCTTGCGGAAGTTAAGGTCAACAGAAACAGTTACGCCGTTGCGCTTTGCAGCCTCGCAAGCAAGCTTAGTAAGCTCTGCTGCCTTGTCAGAGATAGCAGGAGTGATACCTGACCAGTGGAACCAGTCAGCACCCTTCATGATAGCGTCGAAATCGAAGTCAGAAGGATCAGCCTCTGCGATAGAAGAACCTGCACGGTCGTAGATAACCTTAGAAGGACGCATAGAAGCACCTGTCTCGGCATAGTAGATACCAACACGGTTACCGCCACGAGCAATAAACTCTGTGTTTACGCCAAACTTACGCAATGCGTTTACAGCGCTCTGGCCAATCTCGTGCTTTGGAAGCTTTGATACGAAATAAGCGTCGTGACCGTAGTTTGCACATGATACTGCAACGTTAGCCTCGCCGCCACCATAAATAACCTCGAACTTCTCAGCCTGAACAAAACGTCTGTTGGCCTCTGGTGACAATCTAAGCATGATCTCACCTAATGTAACTACTTTACCCATAAGTGTGTTTAAAAATATGTTTTTAAAATGTTAATTCAAAAAATTCTATTTTATATAATGTAACCCTTTAGTGTGTACGAGCACAAATATACGGCTTTTTTCGGTAACGCAAAAGTTTTTCGAAAAAAAATTACGATTGGTCGCATTTTTTGCCTAAAAAATTGCAGCAATTAAATTAATATATGTATATTCGTGGGCGATAACAAGAAACAATATTTTTTCACACCTTATTTTATATATTTTTTAATACCAATTACCTATGGAGCAACAGATTCCTGATAGAATTAGAATCAAGGATATCGCGATCATGGCAGGCGTATCTGTCGGCACAGTCGACCGTGTCCTGCACAACCGTCCGGGCGTGTCTCTGGCGAGTGCAGAGAAAGTGCGCAAAATTCTGAAAGAAATGAATTATCAGCCAAACATGTACGCAAGCGCCCTGGCAAGCAACAAGAAATACCACTTCGTTTGCCTGCTGCCAAAGCACAACGAAGGCGAATACTGGTCTGACGTGGAGGCCGGAGCGTTGCAATGCATGAACGAGATGCACGATTTTCACATAACACTTAGCATGGTGTACTACGACCAGTACGACATCGACTCTTTCGTTAAGTCGATAAAGCTCGTAATGGACAAAGAACCCGACGGCGTAATTCTGTCGCCTGTCGAGGAGGACAACACAAAGAAACTCACCGACATGCTTCAGGAAAAAGAGATTCCTTACGTTTTCATAGACTCTAACATCGACAACCTCGAGCCTATCGCCTTCTTCGGACAGAACTCAAGCCGAAGCGGAGCTCTTGCAGCCAAGATGCTGCTCATGATAGAGCCCGGCATCAAGGAGGTTGTCATCTTCAGACAAATATACATCGGGCGCATCGGAACGAACCAGCAGAACAACAGAGAGCTGGGCTTCGAGGAATACATGCGCAAGAACCATCCTGACTGTGAACTTTCAACTATAGACCTGGCCATGAACAACAAGGAGCACGACATGGAAGTGATGCGAAAGTACTTCGAGCGCCATGAGAGTGTTACCATAGGCCTTACTTTCAACTCTAAAGCATATCTTATAAGCGAATACCTTCAGGAACTGGGCAAGAGCAACTTCCGCCTTATCGGATACGACCTTCTGGAACAGAACGTCGAATTCCTGAAGAACGGAAACAACATCCAGTTCCTCATCGCGCAGCAGCCTCACCAGCAGGGATACAGAGCCGTAACAAGCCTCTGCGACCATCTTATTTTCCATAAGGAGGTGGAGCAGATTAACTACATGCCGATTGACTTGCTGTGCGCCGAAAACATCGACTACTACACTTCTTTGAATAAATAAAATAAACATACAATTACACATCTTATGGAGAATAAGTTTTTAAAAATCAACCCTGCCGACAACGTGGTGGTTGCCATTCAGCCAATAAGCGCTGGCGAGACTATAGCTATTGATGGCAAAGAGATAAAGGTGAATCAGGATACACCTGCCGGTCATAAAATCCTTCTCGAGGACATTAACGAGGGCGTAGACGTTATAAAGTACGGCTACCCTATCGGTCATGCAAAGCAGAACCTTAAGCAAGGCGACTGGGTAAACGAGAACAACCTGAAGACTAATCTTGCAGGATTGCTCGACTATACCTACAACCCTGTTAAGTGCGACCTCGACATTGCCGACCGCAACCTTACCTTCAAGGGCTATCGCAGAAAGAACGGCGACGTTGGTATCCGCAACGAGGTATGGATTATTCCAACTGTAGGATGTGTCAACGGTATTGTAGACAAGCTTGCAAAGCAGTTGCAGGAAGAGACTAAGGGCGAGGGCGTAGACGCCATCGTGGCCTTCCCTCACAACTACGGATGCTCTCAGCTTGGCGACGACCACGAGAACACAAAGAAGATTCTGCGCGACATGGTTAAGCACCCTAACGCAGGAGCGGTGTTCGTTGTGAGCCTCGGCTGCGAGAACAACCAGCCTGACGTATTCAAGGAGTTCATCGGCGAGTTCGACGAGGAGCGCGTTAAGTTCATGACAACGCAGAAGGTCGAGGGCGACGAGGTTGAGGAAGGAATGAAGATTCTGAGAGGCCTCTACGAGAAGGCTAAGCAGGACAAGCGCGTTGATGTGCCTCTGCACGAGCTTCGCGTTGGCTTGAAGTGCGGCGGCTCTGACGGTTTCTCGGGCATCACAGCCAACCCTCTTCTTGGCGTATTCTCCGACTTTCTTGTGGCTCAGGGCGGAACAACAGTTCTTACCGAAGTGCCTGAGATGTTCGGCGCAGAGACTATCCTGATGAACCGTTGCAAGACTCCGGAGTTGTTCGACCAGACCGTTAAGTTGATTAACGACTTCAAGAGCTACTTCCTTGCACACGGCGAGCCTGTTGGCGAGAACCCTTCTCCGGGTAACAAGGCGGGCGGTATCTCAACACTAGAGGACAAGGCTCTCGGCTGTACCCAGAAGTGCGGTAAAGGTCCTGTAAGCGGCGTTATGGCCTATGGCGAGCGTCTTGAGGTCAAGGGCTTGAACCTTCTGTCTGCTCCGGGCAACGACCTTGTTGCAGCAACAGCCCTCGCATCATGCGGATGCCACATGGTTCTGTTTACAACCGGCCGCGGAACGCCATTCGGCACTTACGTTCCGACAATGAAGATTTCGACAAACTCTAACCTCTACAACAACAAGCCAAAGTGGATTGACTTCAACGCTGGCGTTCTTGTTCAGGGCGAGACAATGGAGAACCTGTCGGAGAAGTTCATAGACTATATCATAAAGGTTGCAAGCGGCGAGGAGCTCGTAAACAACGAGAAGAACGGATACCGCGAGATTGCAATTTTCAAGAATGGTGTAACTCTATAAAACACACGCTATAAAATCCGTTTTCAGCAACGGTAAAAGAGGGCTATATTTAGTCCTCTTTTTTGTTTATAAGAAAATTCGACAAAAACAGTTTATATTTTTTGCGTACTCTCAGCAAATTTGTACTTTTGTGCATTTATAGAATGTTAACAATAATGATTATGAAGAAATTATTATTTTTTATTTTTACATTACTGCTTCACTAGTGTCCGGTTAAAATCTCACCACAAAGCAAGTTGTATTGGTTGATTGTCCGAACGATTATAAATCTCTTTAGTTACATTGAATATGGAATGGATATCACTTTGTTTGAATAGAAGCGGACCAATAGCATTTGAGATTGTATGAAGCGACTGAGGCAGACAGAATTTCTTCTTCGCGATGATGAGTAGCAAATAGTCACATACGGCAATCCAAAGTTGTAGATAGACAGCATTCTCAGTTGTTCCGTAAAACTTCTTGATGTGCAGATGCTGCTTTACCCATTTGAAGAACAGTTCGACCATCCATCTTTCCCTGTAAAGTTCTGCGACAGTCAGAGAATCAATGGTTAAGTTGTTCGTCAAGAAACGATATACATTATCAGTAGAATAATCCTCGTACACTACCATACGCAATGGTTCGGGATATTCCACGGTTGGATTCTTACCCGTAAGGCGAATAATCTGGTCACTGATGAGTTCTGTCGATTGGTCAACCTCATGCTCCTCCACAATCTCATAGACCATGTTGTCTTTTGCTCTTGTGACAAAGAATGCTCCTTTGAGATGGAAACACTCATAAAGCTGCTTGAAGAAGACGTAGCCTTTATCCATAAGATAGAAAGCGGAAGCCTCTACAGGTATCATTGGCATCACCTTTGAGTCATGCACCAATCCGTTAGTCATTATGATGTAGGACGGAATGCTTCCTCTCAAGTCAATCAGAGTATGCATCTTCACAGCTCCTTCGCCATGATGAAACTCTGCCCAAGGAGATAATTCCAGGCATAGACGTATGGTGGTGCTGTCCAAAGCATAGACCATCTCTTTGAGACCAAGCCGGAAGTAGTCATCACGATACAGTTCCTTTGCCTCCCTTATAAGGATTTGTGCAAAATCCCTGTAAATCTCCCAGTTCCGCTTCTCGTTGGCTTCTGCCAATGTTGATTTGGGAACAGAGCATAAACCTGCATGGTAGAGATCCTTTCCGCAGAATTCAAGTGTCATCTCTATGTCTCTTAGGCCTGCCCTGTCAGTAAACTGAGCAAAACTCATGACCTTGAATTGATCAAAGCAAGTAAATGATCTGGTACGCCTGTCACCCTTGTAGCGGTCAACACATTTCTGGAATTCATAACGTGAAACCAGAGACATAATCTGTGAAAAAATGGTCTTTCTCGTACTCATTATAGCAATATATGGCCATTAGAGGCATAATTGCTAATGTACAAAAATTTAATCCAAAAATCCGGAGAACGCTATATATTGTTAATTATAAGTATGTTAAGTTGTATATCCCGATATTTAACCGGACAGCAGTGTTACTGCTTATATACATCAATATACCAAACAACGTGACTAGTATCGTAGACTACGCTTTCTCATGGTGTTATAGACTTACACCAATTACTATCCCGAACAGCGTGACTAGAATCGGAAGCCACACTTTTGCCTGTTGCGATGCACTTACATCCATCAATATACCAAACTGCGTAACCAGTATCGGAAACTACGCTTTCTGTCAATGAAACCGTAGCACTTTTAATGACTACAATGGAAGAGTACATTAACTATGGCCTGTCTATTATTGCAGATAAGTTGAAGGAAGATGAAGGATACTTCTATAATAAGAATTCATTCATTGATATTATCAAGGAGCTTACACATCCGAAGACGGAGTCTGAGGAAATAGATACAGAAGACGAGCCTGAATCATTGTAATAAACATTGGTTAATTTTAATTGGACCCTAGTGAACTGGGGTGGAGAATAGAAACCTATGTCCCGATTCCCTTTGCAATAGTTTCCCAAATGGCACTTGAATCCATTTGAGAAACTATTGCTATTATCTATGAGTTGTCCTAATTTGTAAGAACTTGCAGCGATACTTTCAATCGGTTCATTTGACATGGTTGGGATTAGGCTTCCAATCTAATAATAGATTGTTCAAAACAAGCGCACGCGCATATTCAAAGGAACGTTATTGTATGTAATCCTTCACAAATCGTTTTCTCTCTAAGTTTAAAGAGCCTACACCAACTTCAAAGATACATTCTTTCTGCTTCCATGGCGTATCCCAACATTCTGGTTCGTCCCTATCACAAAGAATTCTAAATGGACATGAACCATAGTTCCTGTATGGATCCATAAAGTAATCATACATAGCTGCATTTCCTGCTATCACTACTACATCTTGAAACGAATGTTGTCTTCCATCCACGAGCGTATAAAACTGCTTGCCATCCGCTTGATGCATAAAAGGCAGGCCAAGGTAAGAAATGAGGCTATTCACATTCTCAATACCAAAACTATCTGTATTCAGAACATTCAGAATCGGGACTATACCATTTTCAAGCTTGACTCTATCCAGCAACAGACTTGTATAATCCAAGTCACATGGCAAAACTCCTCTCAACGAAATTTTATACTGCTCTATGAGATGGTTAAAGAAATCCACAATCTTTACTTTCTTCCCATCGCTTGTGGCATATTCTTCCTTGTATTCATCAAAAAACTCGATGCCGCTTTTCTCTGGATGCAGATTTGCTTCACGGAGAAGTAGCATCAACGAAAAACCTGGATCAAGATTAAACAATGAAATATAACATAAGCATATCAGTTTTTTAGTATCACCAGCTACATTTGGGAAATGCTTCTCGCACCATATCTGTATTACATTATATGGAACATCTGGATGCTCCGACACACAGTCTGGATCTATCAACGATTGATACATCACAGCCATACTCTCCTTGATGATAGTTGCACCTATGACAATATCAACATCAGCCCCATTCTCATCTTTTACAGAGAAAACGACTTCATGCATTGCAATAGGGAAACCATCAATATCACGATAAAAGAAACTGCTTGCCTTCGTCCTGTCAATCTTTACTTTTGAATGACCGGTACCAATGCTGCATTGGAGCCAACTCCTACGCAATTTCTGTTCCTGCGATGGTTCAAACTTATAAGGCAAATGTATTTCCTCCAGAGGCTCCATCGAGTGAATCATTTCGCATAAGTCATTATTCCTCACAATTCCAGCATGAATACCCCAAGGAGTAGAAATATTCTGCAGGAAGTGAACATACTCATGAAGGAAAGTTCCGAGGTCTGCTGTCTTCATCAACTCGAGATTCATATTAAACTCGCAGTTCAATGCAATCTCGAAACACCCTGTCTTATACGCACCTCTTACTTCCCCCTCGTATGTACTCTCATCATATTGGAAATTCATACTCAATCCGTAACTCTTATATTAAACCTCAAAACCATTTTTTCTGATGTCCAATACTTTACAATAGTATTTTCACCAGTTTCAGACTGCATATTCTCGGCTATACGAATCAACCATTTGAATGTCTCTGGCAGATTCAGATCCAGCTCCGACCACTCTATCATTGAATACTTCGACAGTATGCTTATGACCACATGTATGAGATTTGCCTTCTTAAGTTCTTCCAGATATTTATCTGTTAGATACGATACGAACGATAGTGAATATTGAAATCCTAATTGTTGCGGGTTCATTGCTTTCGCCATAAACATCATTACCTCCGATAGATATTGATCAAAGCCATCTCTTTCTATTCGATACAACAGAGAATTACCGTTTATAGCTATTTGTTCAGTATCATCAGAACTCAATGCATGATAAAAGTCATTACCATCATAAAGCTTAGCCAGCAAAGCGACTGCTCTGTTTTTGAGTTTAAAAAACAACTCTTTATCATCTTCTTTTACTCGCCAATTTACGAAGTTGATTATGCCGTTCAGTAATCTTGCATAACAATCTGTAAAGAATCCATCATGGAATGAAATAGACTCTAACAGGGTCAGATTCTTGTCAACATTGTCTGCTATAGCCTTAAGCTCTTTCTGTGTCCAGACAATGTCTTTACTAATCTTTGATAAATCAAGATATATTGGTGATCCTCCTGATGTAGGACTCGTCACACCACAGTTCCAAATATCTGAAGACAAGATATATTCCTTTACTTTTTCAACAGCATTACTATTACCATTTGTCAAATAGGACAAGGTGTGTATTACTTGTTGTTTATCAGTTGGGCCAGGAGTTATTTGCTCTTTTACAATCTTTTTTGCCACAATGTCTGCTATTGATTCTGTTATATCCTTGTTTTTCAGCAGAACTGCATCCCATAAATAAGATTTAGATATCGGCAACGATTCTAACAGACCACATATACATTTCCTTACTTCCTCTGAGATTTCCGTTATAGGTATCATATTTGCCAAGATATCACCAGTACCTATAGGATCTAAATGTGCATGTTTGACAAATATGGCAACAACCTTCTGCTTATGTCCATTGTCACTAATATATTCCAAACATCTTTTGACGGCCCTGTATGGAGCAGTCATGTAGGTGAGGTGCAAAATGTTAGGTAAGAAAACACTATCAATAACTTCAGCGAACTTGTCTATCCATATCTCAGGATTTACTGCAACTAACATTTCGGAAAGCACAATCCAATATGCATCGCCATTTCCAAAGTATTTTTGGTTAGCAATACAGTTCAACAGTTTTGAAGACAAATCTGGCAATGTGTCATATAGATACTCTGAATATGCAAAATCCTGACCTATACGAGTGAGTATCTTTTCATCCCTGATCTGTAAGCTATAGAAAAGAGATGGATAAGGAAATTTTTCGTAAATCTGCTCGAATACATTATACCAATTTGCGGCTAAGACAAAACTGACAATTCCAGCAGAAGGCATGATGCCGGTATTTTGCATCAACGACAAAAATCTGATAGCAGCACAGAACTTTGCATTCTCATGACCTATCAGATATTCATATCCATGCCATCCATGAGGTTTAATGGTCTTTCTGTTTTTCTGTATGTCAGATATGAGCTTTTCACTTATTTCTCTGAATCCATCAACTTCTGAATACTCATAGCAATTATACACCTGTGGTTTCTGGTAATCTACACAATTGCGAATATACGAAGCATTGTACCTGTCCTCAATATTTTTTTCAGATGCAATGTATTCATCAAGTTTTTTTACTGCCTTTCTTTTATTCCAATACGAGCAAAACATTGCCCACATTTGTACATAACGGTCTGATGGATTCCAATTATCAACAATGTACCTCACCTGACGCACATTGAGATTATATGCATAGTATAGCAGGTTATGGTAGATTACATCATTACTTGTCGGATTCTCAATTGGCTTATATTTATTCTCTAACAAACTGGTGAGTGATGATACATGGTCCCATGCATCAAAATTCCTCGTTATATCCTCAGGCAAGGAGTCTGCATATAATCTACCCAATACGCCCATATCACCAATGGCAGCATTTGCACATTGGCAATTTATTTCCGTCCAATCATTCTTTTTAAGTAAATGCTCAAGTACACGTTCTTGGAACATGATATCTTTGAGATTACATATTTTCGGAGTAAATCCCTTGATATCGTTTATAAGCTCACCAATGTTTCCTCCTCTTTCTATTTGTCCATCCAATTGACTCCATAATTGATTGTACTCCCTTTTTGCTTTTATGCTTCCATCAATGTCTGTATTTCGCAAATATTTGAACAAATAATGAAACTTCTCACTCGTTGAAAGATTATGAATTGGTATTCCGCCATCAGGATTTGTTCCTGTTATCTCTGCAACAAAGTCATCATCGTCCATGCATATCAGACCTATACGATGATTCTTATAGAACAAATCTTTCTGTTTATCATACTTAGGTCTGTTCAACACAAGCAAATAAATTTTCTTGTCATCCTTCTTAGTATTTGGTTCCCTGTCAAGAACATCCTTCATCCAGTTCAGCCATGCAATGAAATTAGGATCCTCCCCAGAGAACCCCACCAGCAAGAATACACCCTTGAGCATGGATATTCTCATCAGTTGAGTAAATGCTTCATGCTTCTTGGGATATGTATCATAGTCCTCTTGTGCAATGATATAGCGTAAGGTTTTATCATTGTCAAACTCATATTTGGCATCAAGACTATTTTCTACCAAATCTCCATGCAACTTGATTATATTTCTTGAATTTGCATTTCCATTACCAAGGTCGTAGTCGTTAACTACCTTCCTATAAGAATACTTTCTTATATTGGATGCCTCTTCAAGTAGATTGTCATAGTTGGTAGTATATACATCCAACCAGTTGCAACTCAACAGATCTGCATGTACTTCAAGATTTGCCTTCGTAAAAGAGAAGGAAGGATCTGTACTGAGCTCATATCCTCTGTCCGTTGTTTTCAGGTATGGTATATGCTCTTCTATATACACATCTATAGCCTCACGTGCTTTCTTCTTCATTATATACTCAGAAACCACATTCAGATAACCCTTATCATCCAGTATTCGCCACATTTCCTGCTCCTCAAAAGCAGAGTAAGACAAGAAAAAAGGCGGTATCCTGGAATGAAGGTAGTGGTCGTATGCACTCTTTATTTTCTCACCATAGATATCGAGCACCAGTTCCTTCAACAATCCGCCCCACAAGGGGAATTTGCTGTAGGCGTTACGCGAGAAACCGGCACCAACGAATACAGAAACCTCATGATTTTTGTATTTTTCTAAAAGATCTTTAAGATATGTTCTACTGTTCTCCATAAAATTATTTTTTTACAGTAAACGTTGAGTTTAGACTATATTAATGTGACCATATATACTATTCCTGGATTTTTTATTTTATCTGATAACCAGCCTTACTGTAAAGATCCTCTGGTGTATATGTATAATCTCCCTTTATTCCATATTGATGTGCCAAAATACCAAGTGGAGTAACATAGAGATGCGTACCCCATTGATAAGCAAAGGCACAAGCTATCAGTGCAGCAACACGAGCATCACCCGCTCCTTGATATCCACGATGATACGGCTCCTTTTCATTTTCTAGTTCATCTAATAAACCCTCTGCAAAAGAAGAAAATCTATCAATGCAGCCACATAGAATTGTATATTCCTCCCAACTAATCAATCCCTTTACGTGAGCAACAAAAAGGCAACCACATATTTCAGATTGCTTTGTTTCAAAGTACTTATCATTTGCCGTTATCAGAAGTGTCACCACTTTTTCTCTATATGATGAGTCTTCATAATATTTTTCCAAGAAAGTGTTCTTTTCATTTTCTGATAAACTACCGCTATGAAAACGTTCGAGGAACTTCAAGAACTTCCTTGCGAAATGCCATTCTTTAATTGAAAGACCGACTTTTATCAACGAGGCGATTGTCTTTATTACTGGAAGTTCCTTCACGGTTTCATTATTAATAAAGGAATCTAACCCAATCTCTGAATAGTCGATGCCCAGGTCTACAATAGGATTAGACAATCCAGTATTTACAATATCTTCATATGATGTATTTCTATTATTTTCTCTTGATGTAGCGTTATTATTATACATAATTACATAAGTATTATTTCGTTTGTTTTGAACTAAATAGGGATTCGCGACATAATAGATATTTTTTGTCCTCACAGCGGATGTGTTTCTTTTAATCATCAAAATCTTTCAGTTCTTGCATCAATCTTCCGAGCTCAGAGAAAGTATAATCTCTACCCTCCTTCAACTTCTCGTCCATTGACCGTTGGGCATTGACCATAGCCTTATCGAGACTACCACCATTGCGCTCGAAGTAACCGTGAAGTCCTTTGGTTTTGATGAAGAACTCTATCGTCTTCCGATACTCAACACATTGGTTCAAGTCTTTGAGCAAAGGATCTTGTGTCTCGTATGGACGTGAGGTGTAACGGAAATAGTAGAGAAAGAACAGTTCTGTGCATCGATGAGTTTCAAAGAACTCAACCTCGCAGTAGATACCTTTCTTCGGTTTGTCGATAGGCTTAGCGTACTTTGCCTTTAGCTTCTGATATTGGGAACGCTCTGGCTCCTTGTCCTTCGTGTCCATATCAATAATGCAGAAGATATGGTTGTAACCCATTGCCACACCCTCGGCAATCTTGGCTTCCAGTTCCTTGATATTGGTATGCTTCGGATAGTCTGGCTTGATGGTCAGACGTTTGAACACGTCGCATAGGGACTTGAAGTAGAAGAACTCGGTTGGCCCTTCTCCCAAAATGAGTGCTGTTTGTCGTAGCTTTCCCATATCAGTCCTCCAGATTTATAAAGATACTACCCAGTTCAGGCTTAGCTCCCAATCTGCCAATACGGTATGAATTGTATAGCGACAGATTCTTGTGCAATCCGAATGAGTCACCTCGTGCATACTCGGAAGATGCTGTCTCTCGATTCTTCTCGACAAACCACACCACACCTCGGTTCTCGTTAATCAAATCCTGAGACAAGAGAGTGGTCTCCTGACTCGTAATAATTAATTGTGACTTGTCCGAATTGAAGATAAATACGTTGAGGTAGTAATACAACAAGTCATTGTGCAAGTCCTCTCCAAGTTCATCAAGGAAGAATACATGAGGACTTGTTATCATGTCATAAAGCGCATCCAAAATACGGATATACTTCAGTGTTCCTTTTGATTGCCATCTGAGAGGAATGTCAAAATCGCCATTGTCTGAATGATTCGAGAATGTGATAGAATCTGTAGTTGGCTTCAGCAGCATATCTTTCATCTCCTCTGGAATATTCTCCTTCTGGATGCGTTCACGAAAATCGTTAGGCACAAAACGGTCTTCTACGACAGGACGATATTCCAGGATGTTTAAGTCGGCCTTCTGAAGCATCGTGTTATAGAACTTACGCTTCTTAGGATTGCTGTAAGCATCCTTCAATATTTCAACAAGTCCCTTTTCTACATCTCCATCTACATCGTGATAATTGGACATGATCCAAGCGTGAAGTGTATTGAAGGGAGCAATGTCTTCTTTCAAGGCGGCTTTTCTACAAACGGACAATACGCTGTGGTTGTTCAGTGTGTTTTCGCGGATGCTCTCCTGTGTCTTTACTTGCAGCTTGAGACTCGCACCAAACTTGATGTCTGCCTGCACATTCTCACCCACAAAATTGCGCTCATAGAACAGAGATTTCGATTTGTTGGGGTAATAGTACAAGGCTTCACTCAGAATATGCTTACCGTTGAACTTGACATCGTAATCATATCGGGTGCCATCGGCATAGAATGACACGTGCATTTCCGTTGGATCATCTTTGGTGAGCACAAAGGGTATACAACCACCTATTTCGACTGTAGCATCCGATTTTGGCATGACCAACAGGCGGAACACCTCGTTCATGGCAATCAACATATTCGACTTACCCGAGGCGTTTGAACCATAGAGGATGCCTAACTTATACAAGAACACACCATCAGCAACTTCGGTGACAAGTTCCGAAGTCGGTCCTTTCGCCAAGAAACTCAGTTCTTGCTTATCGCGAATGGAAAGATAGTTCTTTACCCAAAATTCTCGTATCATATAAGCAATATTTTGATTATAATCGTATTTGCGCTACAAAAATACATGAATTTTTACGCCCACACAAGCGATATTAGTGTAAAAATGTAACTTGACTACGATTTTATGGATATTTAGCGCGCTTTTGTGTACAAAGATGTCATTTCGTATAGGTTAATCATTGAAATTCAAGACCAACTTCCCACTGTTTCAGGCAGTCGTTCATTTGAAGGGAATGCCTAAAATTACAATCAAGTTCCATAAAGAGCTTGCTCAAAAGTGGCAGTTTCCCCAACGGATTGATTCGCTTGGGGTATTAGGCTGCCCCTCTGCAAGAAATAGTGGCACGGGCAAGCCCGAAGAGCAAAAATGTTGCGAGGCAAAGTGTCATGCTTTTCAAGCCAAATTTTGGAGCGTATTTGTAAACTACGCTTTGCAATTTAGTCCTCAGCTCGCTAATTTTTATAAAAAAATCTTAAAATCGCAACTTTTTCTTCATCAGCAGAATTTACCACCTAAGTTTTCTATCGTTTAGCAACTAAAATATTGAGTAATAGAGAGATAAGAATACACGGGCTGCCTTGGACTAACATCCATTACTATACCAAACAGCGTGACTAGCATTGAATACGCTGCTTTCTGGCACTGTCCGAACTTAAAAACTGTTTACTGTTACGCAACAAAATTACCAGAAACAAGCGAAAACGCATTCGGTAGTTATAACGACAACCAACATTTCTACATAAATTACGCCACTCTCTATGTTCCAGCCTCTGTTATTAACGAATACAAAGCAACCGCTCCATGGAGTTGGTTTGGCACAATTCTGCCAATAGAGGATGCAACAACACAAATAGATGCTACGTCATCAAACAATTGCAACATAATAACCAACGGAAACGATATCATAGTAAAAAGCGATGCTGATGGCGAAAAGGTAAGCATATATACCATTAGCGGACAATTGATTGGCGCAACTGCTATAAGAAACGGTTCAGCCGTAATAAACACAAACTTAAAACCGGGTTCTGTTGCAATCGTAAAGATTAAGCAAAATACTTACAAAATCCGTTTAGATTGATTTTTTTAAAGATAAGACCACGCCATTACAAAAAGCGTGGTCTTATCTTTTTTTCCCGAATCTCTGTTGCTCAAAATATGAAACATAATCTCACAAATTGACATGAAGTAATTATTTTAAGCAACCAGAAATCCACCGAATATCCCCACGAAAAATCTCCCCCCCTCTCAACAAGAAAATCCCGAACGCATCCCGAACGAAACCCGAAGAAAACAGGAACATCAACCAAACGCAAGACAATCCCTTCTGCACATTCTCAAAATACGCAATACCATAAACATGGCATAATAATAGTATAATAATACTATTGTGGAGAACGAAAAATCGCCGTATCTTTGCAGAATGAAACAAATTGAAACAAAAAGTAGTTTATTAGCACTTAGCCCTCTGGCTGTTTTTCTTTGCATGTATCTGCTGACATCCATCATTCTTCAGGATTTCTACAAGATACCAATAACTGTTGCATTCCTCACTTCGGCGGTCTTTGCCATTGCCATAACAAGGCACAAGACTCTCGACGAGCGCATTAAACTGTTCTCGGCCGGAGCTGGCAACCAGACGATGATGCTGATGATGTGGATTTTCATCCTTGCCGGAGCATTTGCCGGAGCAGCCAAAGAGATGGGCGCGATTGACGCGACCGTAAACTTCACACTTCGAATAATGCCCGACAATATGCTGCTTCCGGGACTGTTTCTGGCATCGTGCTTCATCTCGCTTGCCATCGGAACATCCGTAGGAACAACCGTGGCTCTCACGCCCGTAGCTGCCGGAATAGCAGCCGAAACGGGAGCAAGCATGCCGATGATTGTGGCAACGGTTGTTGGAGGAGCATTCTTCGGCGACAATCTGTCGTTCATATCCGACACCACGATAATTGCCACGCAGACGCAAGGCTGCAAGATGAGCGACAAGTTCAAGGTTAATTTCAGGATTGTGATGCCTGCCGCCATCGTCGTGATGATTGTATACATCGTGCTGGGTCTCGACATCCATTCTCCGCAGCAGATTCCGGAGATTGAATGGCTTAACATCATTCCGTATCTGGCCGTGCTGACAGCCGTAATCTTCGGCGTGAACGTGATGATTGTGCTGTTCCTCGGCATCATCCTCACAGGTGCTATCGGACTGATTACCGGGCAGTTTACCGTATTTACATGGTTCAGCAGCATGGGCAACGGCATCTTAGGCATGGGCGAGCTGATTATAGTAACACTCCTTGCCGGCGGAATGCTGGAACTGATAAGATACAACGGCGGAATTGAATACATCACGCGCTTTCTGCTGAAGCATGTAAACAGCAAGCGCGGAGCAGAGATATGCATCGCCCTGCTCGTAATAATCGCCAATATGTGTACGGCAAACAATACGGTGGCGGTAATAACAACAGGCCCGATAGCCCGAAACATTGCGAACAAGTTTGACGTAGATCCGCGACGAAGTGCGAGCATCCTCGATACATTCTCGTGCTTTACGCAAGGTCTGATTCCATACGGAGCGCAGCTGTTGATGGCGTCGCAACTCGCCAAGCTGTCGCCAATATCCATCATGGGCTATCTCTACTACCCTATGTGCATGGGATTTGTTGCCATGCTTGCAATAATCTTCAGATATCCGCGGAAATATTCGCTATAACGAAAAAGACGGCATAAAAAAACAAACAAGTCCTCCACGTTTTCACGGGAGGACTTTATTTATAATCAAAGTTTCATGGTTAAGTATTACAAAAAATAAATCCAAAAAAAATCATTTGTCTAAAACACCATAATATAGATACCACTTTTTTAATTATGTTCTTTTTCGATTGCAAATATAAAGCAAAGCCGAAAGAAGAAAGGCGACAAACGAGCCAAATGAGGGGCAAAAAAAAGTCAAACAACGCCGAAAGCGAAGTTTGACCAATAATTACCACATTTTGAACTCTTATTTTCGATAGTCGGTAGGCGAAACGCCTATGCTTGCCTTGAAGCATTTGCTGAAATATTTGGCATCGCTAAAGCCGCAGCTGAAGGCAATTTCGGTTATGCTCTCGTCTGTTTCCTTCAGCATCTTGCAGGCCTTTTTCATTCGTGCCTCGCGCATGAAATCGGCTGGTGTTATGCCCATTAGCTCCTTCATCTTGCGGTTCAAGCCCGAGCGACTTGTTGCCGCAGCCGATGCCATATCGTTTATGTTCACATCCGAATCGCCTATGTGTTCATCAACAAAAGCAAGCACGCGCTTCATAAAAAGGTCATCTTCGGCACTTATCTTCCGGGGCGCGATAACCTGAACGTTCTCTTCCGTCTGAGGCTCGGCATACGTCTCATTTTCAGTCGTTTCCTTTTCTTCTGAATCATTTTTACCCCCTGCCGTTGAATCAAAATTACCACCTTGCTCCTGCGACTGAACAATTTTTTCCACTTTCTTGGCAGGTGTTCCCGACGATTGGAGCATAGACAGATATGCCTGGAGTGTTTCATTCTGATTCTTCTTTATCTCGCGGATGTAGAAGATGGTGTAGACAATGATGAAAATCACGACGAAGACGATGACAACATACATCGCCGTGGCAAACGGAGTCTCCCAGAATGTAGGCACTACCTCAATGTTAAGCGCGATGGCATCTTTCTCCACATCGCCCCAAACGCCGTCGGAGTTTGTAGCCGTAACCCAGAGCGTATATTCTCCGGGAGCAAGATTGTAGAGGCTTATCGAGCGGTTCTTTCCGGCAGCCGGAAAATCGTCCTTCGTCGGCTTGACATCCTTATTGTTCAACAGGACAGCCGAATAGAGAATGTGCTCGGGCGCTTTGTAGTCGAGCGACGAGAAATAAATGGTGATGTCGCGCTGCCAAGGCTGAAGGACGATGTTGTCGCCCTTGCGTATAACCCTGTTAATCTTGCCCTTGCCTTGCGAATCGCCCTCGGATGTGCGAACCATATAACCCGTGAATACAAGGCGAGGTGCTTCCGCGCTCTTTTTCAGTTCTTTAGGATTGATGGATATTGCCCCCGATTCCGTTCCGAACAGAATGTTGCCGTCGGGCGCAACAAGAGGAATGGCCTCGGTAAACAGAATATCGTTGTGCCAGAAAAAGCGGTCGTAGCAGACAGCCTCACGCGGATTTCTGTCGGGATTGAATTCGATTATCTGCGTATTGGCAACGATGAAGAGGCGTTCGCCAATCTCGGCCATCACAAAAGTGATGTCGGCAGGAAAGCCGTTAGATGTATTGAAATGTCTGAAGTTCAGTTTTTTAGATAGTAGATTAGTTGATTCAATCATATTCACGCCGCCACTCTCGGTTGTGATGAATATGCGCCCTTTCTTGTCGCGGAGCATAGCCATCGTGGCGTTACAGTCGATGCTGCTATCGCGCTCAGGCTCAACGCAATGCGTAACAAATTTCAGTTTCTTCGGATTGTCTACAGACACATCGCCGACGAGCAGTCCGTGGGTACTCGTAACAAGAAGCGCGTTGCCCACAAACATCATCTGTCTGAATTTCTTCTGGTAAGTGTTCTCGACCGACTCAACCTGAGGTCTGTCAGCCTTTATATCGCTAATAAATTTCAGTCCGTCGCTGAAGGTAGCCAGCCAAATTCTGCCTTTGGCATCTTGCTTTATGTCGTAAACGCCGTTGCAATCGACGTTTATCGTACTCATGCAGAACTGTTTATCGGCAGTTTCCTTTAGTCTGATAAGACTTCCGGGCTTCGTGCCCATTAATATCGTTCCGTCGGAAAGTTGCATCATGCTGTAAACGGCATTCTTAAGGCTTACTGCCGTAGGCTGAATCCGTCCCTGCTGGTTTAGGTAGCCAATAAGATGATTATCAGAAGAATAGAGCCTTACGGTCGCATCTTCCATCGTCGTTATCCAGTAACGGTTTTTATTGTCGCGCAAGAAAGCCTTAATCTTCGAAGGCTTTGGTTGCGGAATGTAGAATCCTTTTCCTTCAGACGAATCGACGCGGCAGAACGTGTTTTTGCTGAAAAGCCAATGGTTGCCCTGTCTGTCGGTCATTCTTCGCTCCACATCGTTTCCTGTGAAGAACGATGTAGAAGACACATCCACAATTTTCTTGATTGTTTCCTTTTCGCTTTCCGGAACGGGGTTGAACTTGTAGGTCTTGAGGTCGAATTCATACATATCATCCTCAATCTTGCACCACAGGTTGCCCCTCTCGTTTAGGCAGATGTTGCGGATGCGGTCTGAAGCCAGCGAACGCGATTTGAAATTCACAAGCTCGTATCCGTCGAAGCGGTTCAGTCCGTTCCACGTTGCAAACCAGATGTAGCCCTCGCCATCTTGCAGCATCTGCGTGATGTGCCATTGCGACATGCCACAAGACTCATCGTACTTTGTAACCGTGCCGAAACTGCCGGCGCGCATCGAAATGCCGAGCCACAAGATACATAGAAAGGAAACAAAACGTTTCATAACGAGTCCTGAGTTATTTCTGGTTAATTCTTAGCCTCTTTTATCTGCTCTTTTATCGGGATTGGCCGTGCCATCGGCTTAACGTCAGGCGCAATGCCCTTGCGAATAGATCCTACATCTACGGGAATTGCAGCAACCGCCGTATCTTTCGCCTCCGACTTGGCTTTCTCTTCCTGAATCTTCTTGAAGCGGTTCTGCGGCAGGTCGTCTTCCTTCCGGTGATAGCGCAACAGGATGATACGAGTAAGAAGCACATCGGCCGAGAAATTCTTTGTCTCGCCCGGCAGAAGAATGAATCCGTCCATCTGCTTCATGGTGTAGGCCGAATCGCAGTTGAGCGTGAGCACAGCCGCGCTGTTAGAATAGATTGTGCGCGTTGCTCCCACAATAGAATCGTTGGTGAACTTGCCCTTCAAGCCCATCACCAGCGGACGGTGCTCGCCTCGCTTGTCGAGATAGGTGGCAGTAAGTCGCCATTCAAACTTGTCGTACATGTGGAAAGCCGTATCAACCGGAATGCTGAAGCGGTACAGGTTCTTTCCGGCAACGTTCGACAGCACCAGGTAAGGAGAATCCTTCCAGATGTTGGCGGTATCGCCCGTTGTGGCATAAACCTCCTCGTAGAATCCGCCGTGATGCTCTCCTGTCAGAGCCTCCTGCTTCTCCTCAACCTTGTCAGAGATGTTCTTGTATATGTCGAACATCTCGTCGGGATGCCTCATGTACCATTTCAGGCTCGAGTCGAACTCGGCCTCGGTTACGTCGTGCTTTTTGAAGATAGCCTCGCGATAAGCCTTCAGAAAGGCAGAATCGCCGGGATGCTGCTCCTGACAGATGCCATCAGCCATGACATAGTCGTACAGCAAGTCCTCCATCTTTCCTGCCGAAATGTTGGGCTTGTCGCCGCCCTTGCAAGCCATGAGCATTACAACAAGGCAAGCCGACATCAAACAGCAACGTATTCTCATGCCTCCTGCTCCTGTTCCGTTTTCTCGTTAGTGCTCTCGAGAGCCTTGCTGAACTCCTTGTGATAGAAGACGATAAGCATCGCAACGCCCACGCTGATGGCAGCATCGGCAAAGTTGAATATCGGACTGAAGAATACGAAGTGCTCGCCTCCTACGAACGGCACCCATGTTGGCCATTCGGTCTCAATCAGAGGGAAGTAAAACATATCTACCACGCTGCCCATGAAGAGGCTTTCGTATCCGTGTCCGAAATCGACGAAGTGTGCTACCGAGTAAGGCGTACTCTCATCGAAAATAAGTCCGTAGAACACGCTGTCGAAGATGTTTCCGGCAGCACCGGCTATGATGAGCGCGATGCAGACGGTAAATCCCCAGCTTGCTCCAAGTTTCAGGCGTTTCCATATAAAGTAGCTCATGTACGCCACGGCTACCAGTCGGAAACTGGTAAGGAACAACTTGCTGAATATCTCCATACCAAATGCCATTCCACGATTCTCGGTAAAGAGGATGTAGAACCAGTCGGTAACATGTATCATTTCGTGAAGACACATGCTTGTTTTCACTTTAATCTTGATTAGCTGGTCTATAACCAGCACCAAAACGATGATAAGGACAGCAAGTCGTCCCTTAGACAAAAATTTCATTTCCAGTTTTTAGAATTTTTTCTTGGCTGCCTGCTCCTGCATCTTGCCCTCGATGCTGAGGGTTGCGTGAGGAACGGCGCGCAAACGTTCTTTAGGAATAAGTTTTCCTGTTACTCTACAAATGCCATAAGTCTTGTTCTGAATGCGAATAAGAGCGGCCTCAAGTCCCTGAATGAACTTCTGCTGACGGGCTGCCAGCTCTGTTATCTCCTCCTTGGTCTGAGTGGCTGAGCCCTCTTCCAGAATCTTGTAGGTTGGCATGGTATCTTCTATGTCATTGCCACCCTTGTTCATCAGGGTGTCAAGCATATTCTCATAATCTCTTCTTGCAAGAGCAAGTTTTTCGTTAATGATGGTCTTGAACTCTTCAAGTTCCTCATCTGTGTAGCGTGTTTTTTCCGCAGCCATATACTAAAGTATTTAAGATGTAAATAAATTACGTTCTGTGAATACTTAACCTGATATTAGTTAATGGTTTTGTGTTTATCTGTAATGGAAGCAGCCCTGCCTTGTAGTTGTTGGCAGGGCGCGCCCAACAGATTAAGCTTTTTCTATTTTCACCTTCAACTTAAACTCATCAAAGTCAAGTTCTGTTCCGTCAGCAACAGCGGCAACAACGATGCTGTTTGCCAGTACCTGTGTGCTGATGTATTCTCGGTATGCCTCGATTGAAGCATCTGTGTTCTCATTTGGTTCAACTGTGATGTTGATTCTGTCGACGATGTCCAGACCGCTGTCTTTTCTCAGGTTCTGGATTCGGTTGATAAGCTCGCGGGCCATACCCTCCTTCTTGAGGTCGTCGGTCAGGGTAACATCAAGAGCTACTGTAAGCTTGCCCTCGTTGGCAACCAGCCATCCCGGAATGTCCTCGCTGAAGATTTCAACATCGGCAACCTCTACAACTGCCTCCTGTCCGTCGACATTGAATGTAACCGTTCCGTTCTGCTCGAAGGCTGCGATATCCTCCTGACTCATGGCATCAACCTGTGCGGCTACAGCCTTCATCAGCTTGCCGAACTTCTTACCCATGGTACGGAAGTTACACTTAACCTTCTTTACGAGCACTCCGTTGCCTTCTACAAAGTTAAGTTCCTTGACGTTAACCTCGTTCTTGATAAGGTCCTTAACGGCCTCGATGTGAGCCTTCTGCTCCTCGTCTACAACAGGCACCATGATGCTTGCAAGCGGCTGGCGAACCTTGATGTTCACCTTGCGGCGGAGTGCAAGAACCATTGATGTTACGTCCTGAGCCATCTTCATGCGAGCCTCAAGGTCGGCGTCGATAAGACTCTCGTCGGCCTGTGGGAACTTGGCAAGATGAACGCTCACAACGCTGTCGCGACCAGTTACGGCGATAAGGTCCTTATACAGACGGTCGGCATAGAACGGCGCGATAGGAGCCATAAGCAATGCCACCTTCTCAAGACATGTATAGAGTGTCTGATATGCGCTCAACTTGTCCTCGCTCATGGCATTACCCCAGAAGCGCTTGCGGTTAAGACGCACATACCAGTTTGACAGATTGTCGTTTACGAAATCCATAATCAGACGACCGGCCTTTGTTGGCTCGTAGTCCTGATAGCAGGCATCAACATCCTTGATAAGGGTGTTGAGTACAGAGATGATCCAGCGGTCAATTTCCGGTCTCTTCTCCATAGGAAGCTCGTCCTCGGCATACTCGAAGCCGTCGACGTTGGCATACATTGTGAAGAATGAATATGTGTTGAACAGAGTGCCGAAGAAGCGACGGCTAATCTCAGCCACGCCAGCCTCATCAAACTTCAGGTTGTCCCAAGGCGATGAGTTGGTAATCATGTACCATCTTACGGCATCAGAGCCGAACTTCTCAATTGCGCCAAATGGGTCTACGGCATTTCCAAGTCGCTTACTCATCTTCGCGCCGTTCTTGTCGAGCACGAGTCCGTTAGAGATAACGGCCTTGTAAGCCACGCTGTCGAACACCATTGTTGCGATAGCGTGAAGAGTGAAGAACCAGCCTCGTGTCTGGTCTACGCCCTCGGCAATGAAGTTAGCCGGATATACGGTACGGGCGTCAAACTCTTCCTTGTGCTCGAACGGATAGTGAATCTGAGCGTAAGGCATTGCGCCAGAGTCGAACCACACGTCGATAAGGTCGGTCTCGCGCTTCATTGGCTTACCTGAAGCCGACACGAGGACGATGTCGTCGACATAAGGACGATGAAGGTCGATGAGGTCGTAGTTCTTCTGATCCATGTTGCCCGGAACGAATCCGCGCTCCTTCAGCGGATTAGAATTCATCACACCTGCAGCAACGGCCTTCTCTATCTCGTTGTACAGTTCCTCAACAGAACCGATGCAGATTTCTTCTCTTGTCTCGTTGTTGCGCCAGATTGGAAGAGGAGTACCCCAGTAGCGTGAACGGCTCAAGTTCCAGTCGTTCAAATTCTCGAGCCACTTGCCGAAGCGTCCTGTACCTGTTGACTCTGGCTTCCAGAGGATAGTCTTGTTAAGTTCAACCATGCGCTCCTTCATTGCAGTTGAGCGGATGAACCAAGAGTCGAGCGGATAGTAAAGCACAGGTTTGTCGGTACGCCAGCAATGAGGATAGTTGTGAACGTGCTTCTCAATCTTGTATGCCGTGCCGGCCTGCTTCATCTCCATGCAGATAACCACGTTGAGGTCTTCAGCCTTGGCTGCAGCCTGCTCGTCGTACTTGCCGCCCTCGTTGAACTTAGGGTCGTAAGCGTTCTTTACATAGTCGCCTGCGTGCTTGCCGTAAGCCTCGGCATCTACGCATACCTTAGCGAATGTCTCGTCTACCTCGTCGAGGGTGTAGTACTTACCTGTTAGGTCTACCATCGGACGAGTCTCGCCAGCCTTGTTTATGATGAAGAGTGATGGGATTCCGGCAGCCTTGGCTACCTTGGCATCGTCGGCACCGAATGTAGGTGCGATATGTACGATACCCGTACCATCCTCGGTTGTTACATAGTCGCCCGGAATTACGCGGAATGCCTCGCTGCTCAACTCAACGAACTTGTCGTTGCCAACGGCAAACACCTTGTCGGCATTCTTCTCGGCTGCCTTCTTTACGAAGTCGGCTGCATTGTCGTCGAGTTTCTCTGTTGGCTTAACCCATGGCATAAGCTGTTCGTACTTGATGCCTACGAGATCGTTACCGGTATATTCGCCTACAATCTTGTAAGGCACAACCTTGTCGCCAGCCTTATAGTCGGCAAGCGGCATCTCTGCGCCCTCAGCCTTCAGATAGGCGTTAAGACGGCTCTTTGCGATAATTACGGTAATAGGCTCGCCTGTATATGCGTTGTATGTCTGTACGGCAACATATTCAATCTTAGGGCCTACACAAAGTGCAGTATTTGATGGGAGAGTCCATGGGGTTGTTGTCCATGCTGCGAAGTATGCCGTACCCCACTCTTTCCACTCAGCCTTTGGCTCTGCAATCTTGAAGAGACCAGTTACGGTTGTATCCTTCACGTCGCGGTAGCAGCCCGGCTGGTTAAGCTCGTGGCTTGAGAGTCCTGTTCCGGCAGCCGGAGAGTATGGCTGAATGGTGTAGCCCTTGTACAAGAGTCCTTTCTTGTACAACTCCTTCAGTAAGAACCAGAGTGTCTCAATATATTTGTTGTCGTATGTGATGTATGGGTTCTCAAGGTCAACCCAGTAGCCCATGCGATGCGAAAGGTCTGTCCACTCCTCGGTGAACTGCATCACGTTGGTACGGCACTTGCGGTTGTACTCCTCGATAGATATTGTCTTGCCAATATCCTCCTTTGTAATACCGAGTTCCTTCTCCACGCCAAGTTCAACAGGCAGACCGTGTGTATCCCATCCAGCCTTGCGCTTAACCTGGAAGCCTTTCATTGTCTTATATCGGCAAAATACATCCTTTATTGAACGAGCCATAACATGGTGGATTCCCGGATGACCGTTTGCAGAAGGAGGTCCTTCAAAGAAGATGAACGAAGGGCAACCCTCGCGTTCTGTCATACTCTTATGGAACACGTCATTAGCGTCCCAGTCTTTCAAGACCTCGTGATTTACGTCTGAAAGATTAAGTTGATTGCGTTCAGCGAATTTCTTTGCCATATATATTTTTTCTTTTTTGTTTACCTATTTTCAGGGCTGCGTGAACCTATTCCACGCTAACAAGCCGCAAAATTACAAAAACAAAGCAAATAATCGAATAAATTAAGTTTTTTTATTCAAATATATTTCAATAAGCAAAGAATTTGTATATTCGCACCCGCATTTTGGTTGCTAAGTTATCTAAAGATGGAATACTATTTACTGGTTAGAAACGAAAAGAGAGGCCCTTTCAGTATTGACGAGCTGAAAGAGCAGCCGCTTACGCGCACCTCGCTGGTGTGGTGCAAGGGCATGTCGGACTGGGAAAAACTTGAGGATGTAGAGGAGCTGAAGAGCATAAAGGAAAACATTCCGCCCACTATTCCGATAATGGATTTGCGCAAGAACAAGGCTCCGCGCAACTGGCTGGTGGAGAGCGTGGTGATAACAAGTCTGCTTGCCCTTCCGTTTGGAATTATTGGCATTATCGAGAGCATCAGGAGCGAGGAGGCTATGAAACACGGCGACTACGAGCGCGCCCAGCTCCACTCCGAGCGTGCCCACCAATGGGTTCTGTGGGGAAGCTACGCCGTTATCCTCGGCTTTATAATCATCTGCATAATGGTGCTTTTCATTATGATGTACACGCACTTGATTTAAGCAGAAAAACAATGATATAGAAATATCAAATTCACTATATAATTAGTCATCCCGATGAAATATACTTTTTAAGGGATGACTATGTAGTCTGTTTTGCTTGTGGAGATTTACAATCTCCACACATTCACTCACTTAAAAGCCGAATTGGGGGGTGCCCCCCCACGCATCCAACTTGCGGTTGAACAGAAACTTTAGCCAGAAGCATTACAAATGCTTTATTTTTGTCTAAAAGTGCTCGGATTCGGAAATCCGAGCAAGCTAAGAGGATGAAAACCCATGCCTTGCAGCCCGTCTTCTTCACTTCGGGGAATGTATGTTTTTCGGGCGAAGGTTTTATAGAAAAAAAGCCGGACAAACTAATGTCCGGCTTTTTTATCTTTATTTACCTAACAGTCTATGAATTGCATCATCTTCATTTCTAATTTTATCAAGGATTTCATTTAATTTCTTACGATATATCTCTTCAAACATCTGACGTGCCTCTTGGAAAGCTTTTTTCCAATCCTCTTCTCCTTCTTTATATTCGCTATCAATTTTTTCAACTGCCTCAGCCCATTTTATACCGTATTCTTTGTCTACTTTACGGTACTCGTCTCTGTACTCGTCCAACAACGACATCCTTCTGTTTATTTCGTTGTTTACTTCGTCGTCTATTAGCCTTAGAGTTAGTATAGCAGGATTGAGTTCCTTTTGGAATACAGTAATTGTGTTGTCTTTGTTTATAGATATTATTGAAAGGAATGTATTATCTATGGTGTTGAACTTGTTTGTTATCTTGCCTGTATTCTCATCATAGTGTATTGCATATCCGCACTTAGTCATATAGTACGCATCAGCGTTGTCTTTGTAGTAATCAAAACATATTGAGTCGTTTGCAAAATAAAAATGGGTTGATGGTGAGAGTCCTATCCATTCCTTGTATTTTTCAATGAAATATTGCTTGCGCTCTATTTTCCAGGCATGTCCGCATACGACCGACTTGAATAGTTCAGCTGTGCGGTTGGCTTTGTTGTCGTTGGCAACAATTACATCTCCGTTTTCATCAAGCGAATATAGACTTGAATCTACGCTGATTTTCTTTAAAAAATCTTCGTATTCCTTCTTTTCCTGCTCTAATTCTGAAGTATATTCTTTGTATGCTTTTTCTGTCATTGGGCGCAATACTATGGTCTCCGGGACATTTTTCACATATCTGTATGCTATGATACTGTCTTTGGTTATAGACACGATAGAAAACAGTCTGGCATTGTTACTGTCTTTGGTCAGTTTGCCAGAGTTCTCGTTGTAGTTTATCTCTACCTTTTCTGTCGTCTCTCGAAGATATGGATTTTCAACGTTATAGTCATCATAGTATATGATACACTCATCGCTGTTCTTGTCAAAATAGTAATGGTGGCCATACCCCCTGTTGTACCTGTCGTCCACGACATTCCAGCAATATCCGCGGACGATGCAGTTGAACAAGACTGTTGAGCGATTTTCCTTGTTGCCGATAGGATTGTCTTCGCAATTGTCGAAAGAATACTTAGGCACTGGAATTTCATCTTCGCTTGAACATGAAAACACACAGAGTGAAAGAATTACAAAAAAAATGATTTTTTTCATGATTGATTATAATTTATTAGATTCTTGTATGATTTTACAGAATTTACAGAATTCGATTGTTTATTTCAACTGCAAAGATAAACAACAAATATAGTCTTGACAAATATTGTTTGTTAAAATATGTTAAAAACATTTTTTATAAAAGTTCGTTTCTAATATCATAATTAAATAAAATAAAGCATAAAGAACTGTGAATTGATATTAAAGTTTTTCAATTTTCAACTTTCAATTTTCAAAACCAACCGTCATTCCACAGCTAAATGAGTGAAGTTGGCTGCCCATTATCGCATGGAGGACAGCAAAGACCTTATCGCCCGTACAATGGCTGGTATAGAACTGCGTTTGAGGATAAGCATCAGTCAGCCTATTGGCAAATCTGGACAGTTCATCCGCCGTCTCGTGGTCGTCGAGCAGATGGAATCCACCGACAACTGTTCTAACGGGATAGGGACAGGCAGAAAGGATATTCTCCAAGCCGCTATGAGCACAACCGGTAAAGAGCAAGCCATCGGCATACAGAGCCAGCTCGTGGCGAAAATCGTCGTTGACATAGTTGCTAACGGCATTCTGCACATACAGATGACGGTTGCCCTGCGGCATAGGATGCGACTGACGGATATGGGCAATGACATGCAGGCCGTCGGCTATAGCACATGAATCATCAACAAGAAGCAATCTCTCGCGCATCTCCTCGGGCCATTCGGCAGTTATGCTGTGCAGACGGCCGCGCTTTGAGAAGAACCTTCCGCTCACGGCATAGGGCGAGACGATTATCCGTGCCTTATCGTTCAGACTAAGCAGATGCCTTAATCCGCCGGCATGGTCGCTGTGTCCGTGAGAGACAAACACATAGTCTACCATGCTGAGGTCGATGCCCAGGCGCTCTGCATTACGGACAAAGACGTCGCTTGCGCCCGTGTCGAGCAAGACACGATGCCTTTCAGTCTCGAGCAGGACAGACAGGCCGTGCTCCGTCTCTAACGATGGGTTGCAGCTACGATTGTCTGTTAGAACAGTCCATTTCATTTTCAACCGTTTTCAACTCTCAAAGAAAAAATTTTCAACTGTCTAAATTTTTCAAGCTTCAATTTTCAAGTTTCAACTTTCAACTCATTTCTTTGCCGTAAAATATCCAGGATTTGCCTTGCCGCCATCTATCTTTGCACGAGTTTTATCTACAATTTCAGAATCATATTCAGTTCCTTTGCCACCTACAAGACTAGTGCACCCCCAAAACATTTCTTCTGACTCCTCAACCTTGTTTGTTTTCCAGCCAGTTCCGACATATATTGTTTTCAGGCTTTCGCAATTAGAAAACATCCATCTCATATCCGTTACATTTGAAGTATCGAAACTGCTTATATCAAGGTTCTTCAAGTTTTCGCAATCAGAGAACATCCAAACCATATCTTCCACATTCGAAGTATTGAAACCACTTAAATCAAGAGTTTTCAAGTTTTCGCAAAATTCGAACATTCTGCTCATATCAGTTACTTGCGAGGTATTGAACCTGCTTAAATCAAGTTTCTCCATACTTTCACAACGGCTGAACATACCAACCATATCCGTTACTTTCGAAGTATTGAACCTACTTAAATCAAGACTCTCCAATTGATTGCAATTCTCGAACATACTACCCATTTCAGTCACATTCGAAGTATCGAAACTACTTAGATCAAGGCTCTTCAGATTCTCACAGCCATCGAACATACAAGTCATATTCGTCACTTTTGAAGTATCGAATCTACTTAAGTCAATACTCGTCAAAACGCAGCCAGAGAACATCTCGCTCATATCTGTTACATTCGAAGTATCGAAACCACTTACATCAAGACTTTCCAGACTTCTACAATACTCGAACATACTACCCATATTCGTCACTTTTGAAGTATCGAAACCGCTTAAATCAAGGCTCTCGACATGGCAACCATAGAACATAAAACTCATATCCGTCACTTTCGAAGTATTCAGATTTGCAATGCCTTCTATTTTTTTCAGACCATTAAATCCAGCAAACCAATATGCGCACGACACAGGACGGGCATCTTTAAACGACTCGTCAAAAATAACCGTCATTATTTCTGTCGGAAAATCAGGACTTTCAGGTAGAGAATAGTGTCCACTTAGTCTAACCCATTTAGGATAGTCTTTACCTAATTTTAACTCATACGCCGTGCCTTCTCGTAAAGATTTCTTCTCATCGAAATAGAAAGTAAGTGTCGTGCCGTCGGGCGACACTACTGCATACGCTTCTTTCGCAACGGCTTGCGTAGGTTGTGCGGTAAGCCCCAAAAGGCTTAGGAAAAATAATGCTATATTGCGTTTCATATTAAATTTCGTCTTTATCATGAATTCTAATTTTTCAACTTTCTTATTTTTTAGCCGTAAAATATCCAGGATTTGCCTTGCCGCCATCTATCTTTGCACGAGTTTTATCTACAATTTCAGAATCATATTCAGTTCCTTTGCCACCTACAAGACTGGTGCAATCCTTAAACATTTCTTCCGAATTCTTGACTTTACTTGTGCTCCAGCCCTCTCCGGCATAAATTGTTTTCAGATTCTTGCAACCCTCAAACATTGTTTTCATATTCCACACATTAGAAGTATCAAAACTACTCAAATCAAGCCTCTCCAAAACATTACAACCAGAGAACATACTGTACATATCCTTCACTTTCGAAGTATTAAACTTGCTTACATCAAGACTTTCCAGGTGTTTGCAAGTACTGAACATGCTATTCATATTCGTTACATTAGAAGTATCGAAACTACTTACATCAAGGTTCTTTAATCTTTTGCAACCATCGAACATGCCATTCATAGTCGTTACGTTAGAAGTTTTAAAACTGCTCAAATCAAGATTCTCAAGCTCACAGCAACCTGCGAACATTATTTCCATATCTGTTACTTTTGAGGTATCGAAACCACTTAAATCAAGTTCTTTTAAACCATAGCAAGAGAACATATTGTGCATATCTGTTACATTCGAAGTATTGAAACTACTTACATCAAGGCTCTCCAGACCATCGCAATCTAAGAACATTTCGCTCATGTCCGTTACCTTTGACGTATCGAAATTGCTGATATCAAGACTCGCCATGTTTCCGCAATCACAGAACATATCGTGCATATCTGTTACCTTTGAAGTGTTGAAGTTGCTTAAATCAAGGCTATCCAAAACTTCGCAACCAGAGAACATTTCGTGCATGTCTGTTACATTCGAAGTATCGAAACCGCTCAAATCAAGGCTCTCTAAATCTTCGCAATCAGAGAACATTTCGTGCATATCTGTCACATTTGAAGTATCGAAACCACTCAAATCAAGTTCAAACAGATTTCTGCAATAATGGAACATCTCGTGCATATCAGTTACTTTCGGAGTATTGAAGTTGCTTAGGTCAAGACTACCCAAACCTTCGCAGCAAAAAAACATTTTGTGCATATCAGTTACATTAGAGGTATCGAAACTACTCATATCAATGTCCGACAGTCTTTCGCAATGATAGAACATTTCGTGCATATCTGTTACTTGCGAGGTGTTGAAACTGCTTAAATTAAGGACTCCAAGACTTCTGCACACCGAAAACATTTCGTGCATATCCGTTACTTGCGAGGTATTGAAACTGCTTAATTTAAGGTTTCCAAGACTTCTGCAGCCCGAGAACATTTTGTGCATATCTGTTACATTCGAAGTATCGAAACTGCTTAAATCAAGGCTTTCCAGTTTTTCGCACCAATAGAACATACGGTTCATATTGGTTACCTGCGAGGTATTCAGGTTACCGATGCCTTCTATTTTTGTCAGATTATTAAAGCCTTTAAACCAATATGCGCACGACACAGGACGGGCTTTTTTAAACGACTTGTCAAAGACTACAGTCGTGAAAGTTGAACTTTCAGTAATTGAGTCATTAGCCGTTTTCACCCATTTAGGACAGTCTTTTCCCTCATTCAGTTCATAAACCTTGCCTTGTCGTGAAGATTTCTTTTTGTCGAAATAGAAAGTAAGTGTTGAGCTGCCGTTTGACTCTACCGCATACGCTTCTTGCGCCATACCTGCCGCAGGTTTTACCACACACAAAATAAGGCTTAGGATTTTTGCGAAAATATTTTCCATACTATTTTTAAAATTTCAATTTTCAACTTTCAACTCATTTCTTAGCCGTAAAATATCCCGGATTTGCCTTGCCGCCATCTATCTTTGCACGAGTAGCATCAACAATTCCAGAATCAAATTTTGTTTTTTTACCACCAATAAGACTGGTGCAATCATAAAACATTTCTTCCGAATTCTTGACATTACTTATATTCCAGTCCTCTCCGGCATAAATTGTTTTCAGATTCGTACACCTCCAAAACATTTGAGTCATTTCCTTCACATTAGAAGTATTGAAGTTACTTAGATACAGACTCCCCAATTTTTCGCATTTTACGAACATCCAAGTCATTTTCGTTACATTCGAGGTGTTAAAGTTGCTCATATCAAGGTTCTGCAAACTTCTACATTCTCTGAACATTGCACTAATATCCGTTACTTTCGAAGTATTAAAGTTGCTTACATCAAAACTAGTTAGACTGCGACAATCAGAAAACATCCAACTCATATCCGTTACTTTCGAAGTATTGAAGTTGCTTAAATCAAGACTCGTTAGGCTGCGACAATCTAAAAACATCCCACTCATATCCGTTACTTTCGAAGTATTGAAGTTGCTTACATTAAGATGCGGCAAACTGCGGCAACCAGAGAACATTTTTACCATATTTGTTACGTTTGATGTATTGAAGTTACTTACATCAAGACTCGTAAGGCTGCGACAACCTGCAAACATCCCATTCATATCCGTTACTTTCGAGGTGTTGAAGTTGCTTAAATCAAGATGCGGCAGACTGTAGCAACGTGCAAACATACCCTCCATATTCGTTACATTTGATGTATTGAAGTTAATTACACCAAGATTTGTAAGACTCTGGCAACCTGAAAACATCACACTCATATCCGTTACTTTCGAGGTGTTGAAGTTGCTTAAATCAAGTTCTTTTAAGCCATAGCAATCAGAGAACATACCTCCCATGTTCTTTACTTCCGAGGTATTGAAGTTACTTACATCAAGACTTGTAAGACTACAGCAGTAATAGAACATATTTTCCATATTCGTTACATTTGATGTATTGAAGCTGCTCACATCAAGACTTGTAAGACTACAGCAGTAATAGAACATTTTTTCCATATTCGTTACATTTGATGTATTAAATTTGCTTACATCAAGGGTTGCCAGTTTT
>JAFZWM010000043.1 GCA_017617315.1 Bacteroidaceae bacterium | reverse complement strand
TGAATGCCATCAGCGGCAAGTGGCGGCTGGCCGTTGTGGGCACAATCATCACAGGCATCAATCGTTTCACCGACATACAGCGCAACCTGCCGGGCATCACGCCGCGTATGCTATCGAAGGAGTTGAAGGAACTGGAAATGAACGGTGTCCTGCGCCGTATTGAAGATGACCCTGCGTCGGTGCGCTACGAACTGACTCCCTCAGGAAAGCTACTTGAAACGGTGATTGAGGCTATGATGAAATGGGGGCAACAGCATCGGAGTAGTATTGTGGGACATATTGACAGGAAAGAGCATTGAAGAATATATGAATGAGATTCAAATTACATCAGCAGATATAGAGCGGCAAGAACTGCAGCAGCTCTATCAGACGGCGTTTCCTGAAGAGGAGCAGATTCCATGGAAAGAGCTGATGTGGATGGTGGATGAAATGCCGCTGAACTTCACGGCATACTATGAGGGCGATGCCCTTATCGGTCTCACCATCGTTTATCCTCGTAGGACTTTCAACTGGTTCTGGTACTTTGTCGTCAAGGAGGAACTGCGAGGGAAGGGCATAGGCCAACAGATACTGACACAGCTTATTGAGCGGTATAAGGGCCAGTCGAACATCTTGGATATGGAGTCGCCCGACCATCCGAGCCCGAACCCAGAGCTGCGCAAGCGTAGGCATAGCTTCTACCTGTGTAACGGCTTCCGTGACACCCACGTCTATCGGACGTTCGATGATAATGTCTTCACAATACTGATGATGGGAGAAGGAACGTTCACCAAGGAGGACTATGACGAAATCCTTGCACCAAAGGCGACTGTCAAGACCCCTAAAATCGACCCCATTTTTAGCCTCGGGGTAGAAATAGGGTACAAAAATAGCTAAAATAACTTGGAATAACAAAGAGCAATTAGGAGTTGTTAACACAGAAAAAGCCCTCAAAACGAGAGCTTTAGTAATAGTTTATCTAAATTATTCTAAGCTATTGATATTCAATTACTTGCCGAATAGGAAAGAACAAAAGTTTATTAACGAAAAAAGCGTAATTGGATATTATAACATAATCCAATTACGTTTTTTAAATTAGTAAGATTACAAATCTTTAATTTTCTGTAATTGTAATTATAGGAACGTTTTTTTGTCCTAATCTACTTTCATATTGAAAAATCCCAATTTGTCTTATAATCTGATTTTTAGGGATATTGATAATCTCATCATCGTAATAATATTTGTTGTCATCATTTGTCAGCAGATATGTTATATTATTAAGTGATTTGTTGTTTTCTTCTACTAGAGCCATGTTTTTTCTTATAACTTGAAACACTTTAAAACTTTTTATGTTAACTTTTTCACTCGGTGATTCAAACCATACTGCTCCCGGTAATTCAGAATTCAAATCCAAGTTATGTTCTGAATCGTCATTACTTAAAGTATTAGCGAATAAAAATGCCATAAAAATAGCACCTGCTAAAAAAACTCCTATAAAGAAAAATCAACTTCTCATTTATTTGATTTTATTGATTAGAATATGATTCTGCAAGTGTAGTAGGATTATTTGAATAAATGAAGAAAAAATGGTTTTTTGTTATAATTAAATCGCTTGCACATTCTCACGAGTGTACAAGCGATTTTCATTATTATGAAGCAAGTATTTATTTGATAATTAGTTTCTTTCCGTTTTTGATTACGATTGCGCCCGGCTGCGGATTCTTGCAGATTGTTCCGTCGATATTGTACATCCTGTCATCGCCGAGAGTGCAGTCGTAAGCGTCGTTTGCATCGGCTGCAAGAGGCGACACGATGCCGTCGGTAGCAAGCAGACTGAGCATCTTTTCGGCATAGCGCTTGCCAAGTTCGCGATAGCCGGCAGAAGTGAAGTGGAAAGAGTCGTTGCCCGGCAAATCCTTGGCCGAAATGATGTAGGCGTTTGGCAGAACCTCTGGCAACTTAGGCAAGGCCGCTATGTTGTGCCATGAACATGCGCCGCCGCTCTCCGAATAAAGAGTCTCGCCGGCAAGCAACGGAACTTCGTTAGGGTCGAGCCCGAGCTTCCAGCAAAGGCGTTTGTATACTTTCGCCACCTTCTCGGCCCAATCGTCCTGTCCGTTGTTGCTCTCGCCCTGATGCAGCAGAAAACCCTTTATCACGCCCGATTTCTGCGCTTCCTTGCCCATTTCAACAAGTCTGCCGAACGGGTCGTTGTTGTATTGCTTGCAATAGTTCTTAAACCAGTCGGCTTCGCCTTTTATGTAAGCATCCTTGAACTCTTCCATGAACAGTTCTATCTTTGCGCCGCCAACAGCCACGTTTATCACGCCCACGCTTATGTCCGACGGAAGTTTCTCTACGAGCGTGCGACCGAAGTAATCAACTGGCGTAAGACCCGTATTCTCGCGGCACAAAGGCGGAACGGCCGTGTACCATTTGCCCATCTCGCGCTTTGGTGAGTTGTAGTTTACGGCTGCCATCATCTTGAATCGCTCCGGAACGTTAGTTCTGTCTTCGTCCTCTATTGCCGCATTGCCTTCCATGTTAGACTGGCCGAAGCACAGGTAAATGTGGAAGTTAGGGTTGCCCTGCTCGGCAAGAGGATAGTTGTCTGGCACAATCGGCTCTTCGGGAGTGATGACAACGGGCTTGTCGCTTCCGGCATCAACAATCTCGAACTTAACCGAAGAGTAGCCAACCGTCTGCCATCCGTCGGTCTCTGGCTTTGCAAAATCGCCGTTAACTATGTAGTTTACGCCTATGTTGTCGTCCTTCAGAACAACATCGTCGAAGTAGAGATAGCCCTCGTTTCCGCCAAACATAAAATCCAGCTCGTCGAGCGGAAATTCGGCCTTGAACTGCCATGTGTACACATCCCATTGGGTTGTTATGCTTTTCAGGTCAAGATACTGAACATCCGCGCTATTTCCCCATTGATTTCGGTTTGTGCTTTTTGTGTCGATAGGCCAGAAGCTGATATTCATGTTGGCCGATGCCTTAATCTTCATAGTTAGGGTATAGCTGTTGCCCTTTGTAAGAGGCTGGCTTAGTACATACTGGGCTTGCGAGTCCCAAACTTCTTTTGTCTTGCCTTCCTGGTTTAGTTTGCTTGGCTCGTTAAAGCGTATGCAATAGTCGGTCTGCGCCATTGCCGAAACTATGGTGCAGACAAATGCAAATAAGAAAGTGTAAAATCTTTTCATCCTGTTTTTTTCTATGGTTTTCTGATTAAAGTTTTGTTTTTTTCGGGAGACAAAAATAGCGATAAAAACATGGATTCTGCCGTCGGATTGTTACAATAGATGTGTTTGTTTGTTCCAAAATAGGGGAGTGCCGACCCTTTGCCTTGTTTTTGTTGTTCAATATTTACGAAAGCAGTTTCGGACCGTTCCAAAATAGAAAAAGGCCGAAGACGAATCTTCAGCCTTTTATATCTGTTTCGCTTCTTCGCGAAGCCTTGTCTTTACTTGCTCAGTTGCTCGTGCATGTTGGCTGCGGCTCTACGACCGTCGCCCATTGCAAGGATAACTGTTGCGCCACCGCGAACGATGTCGCCTCCGGCAAACAAACCAGCGTGGCTGCTCTGCATCTGCTCGTTTACGGCGATGGTGTTCTTTCTGCCAAGCTCCAAGCCCTTGATAGATGTCGGAACGATTGGGTTAGGCGATACACCAACGGCAACGATAGCCATGTCGATGTCGAGAGTAACAGTCTTGCCCTCAACCGGAACAGGAGAACGACGGCCAGAAGCATCAGGCTCGCCAAGTTCCATAACCTGAAGAACTACCTGCTTAACTGCGCCCTTCTCGTCGGCGATATACTCGATAGGGTTGTGAAGAGTCATGAACTCGATGCCCTCTTCCTTAGCGTGCTTAACCTCTTCGAGACGTGCAGGCATCTCCTGCTCAGAACGACGGTAAACGATGAACACCTTCTCTGCGCCCAGACGCTTTGCTGTACGGCAAGAGTCCATTGCTGTATTACCGCCACCTACAATCATCACGCTCTTAGCCTTGTTGATTGGAGTATCTGTTGCTGAGTTCGAAGCGTCCATCAGGTTCACGCGAGTAAGATACTCGTTAGACGACATGATGTTGATGCTGTTCTCGCCCGGAATGTTCATGAAGTTAGGCAGACCAGCACCCGATGCAACGAAGATTCCGTCGAAGCCCTCCTTCTCAAGGTCGTCAACGCTTATAGTCTTTCCGATGACGCAGTCCTTAACAAACTTAACGCCTATCTTCTGAAGGTTCTCAATCTCAACGTCTACAATCTTGTTTGGCAGACGGAACTCTGGAATACCGTATTTCAATACGCCGCCAATCTCGTGAAGAGCCTCGTAAACAGTTACGTCGTAACCGAACTTAGCCATATCGCCTGCAAATGCCAGACCGGCAGGACCAGAACCAACAACGGCAATCTTCTTACCGTTGGCAGGTGCAACCTCTGGAAGGGCAATCTTGCCGCTCTCGCGCTCAAAGTCGGCAACGAAACGCTCAAGGTTACCGATGGCAACAGCCTGATGACCCATCTTAAGGTGCATACACTTGCTCTCGCATTGCTTTTCCTGCGGACAAACACGACCGCAAACGGCAGGAAGGGCAGAAGTGGCCTTGATAACCTTTGCAGCCTCGAGGAACTCGCCGCGCTCTACATTCTTTATGAACGAAGGAATGTTGATGCTTACAGGGCAGCCTTCCATACAAGTAGGGTTAGCGCAGTCGAGACAACGCTTAGCCTCGGTAAGAGCCTGCTCCTCGGTAAGACCGATGTTCACCTCCTCAACGCGTGTAGTTGCACGATAAACCGGGTCGAGTTCGCCCATCACGCAACGCTCAATGGCTGTGCGGTCTTTTGGCTTCATGCTCTTGCGCAGTTCGTTACGCCACTCTGCGTTACGGTCGGTAAGTTCGCTAAGCGGAGTGTCCTGCTTCATCTTCTCAGCCTTGGCAGCAAGCTCAGGCTTAACCATAGATGCAGCAACCGAAGAGCCGGCTGCGTTTACAGAAGCCTCGAGCTTCTTCATCTCCTCCTTCTCGATGTCCTTGAATGCGCCCATGCGCTTGAACATCTCGTCGAAGTCAACCTGATGGCCGTCGAACTCAGGACCGTCAACACAAACGAACTTAGTCTTTCCGCCCACGGTGATACGGCATGCACCACACATACCAGTACCGTCAACCATGATTGTGTTGAGCGATACGTCGGTAGGAATCTCATATTTCTTTGTAAGAAGACAGCAGAATTTCATCATGATGGCAGGGCCGATGGCAAAACACTTGTCCACCTTCTCGCGCTTGATTACGCTCTCGATACCTTCGGTAACAAGACCCTTTGTTCCGTATGAGCCGTCATCAGTCATGATGATAACCTCGTCTGAACTCTTGCGCACTTCATCTTCGAGGATGATGAGTTCTTTGCTGCGTCCTGCAAGGACTGAAACGACACGGTTTCCGGCAGCCTTGAGTGCCTGTATGATAGGGAGCATAGGAGCAACGCCTACGCCACCGCCTGCACATACTACTGTTCCGTAGTTCTCAATGTGCGTTGCCTGGCCAAGAGGGCCTACAACATCCTCGATGTAGTCGCCAGCGTTCAGCTTGCAAAGCTTTGAAGATGACAGACCAACTGTCTGAATCACAAGTGTTATTGTGCCTTTCTCCACGTCTGAGCCTGCAATGGTAAGAGGCATGCGCTCGCCGTTCTTGTCAACACGGACAATTACGAAATGACCAGCCTTTCTTGACTTTGCAATTAGCGGAGCTTCAACTTCAAGCTTGAAGACCTTTTCTGAAAACTGTACTTTGCTTACAATTTTGTTCATAAGTTTGTTTTGTTTATATTTCTTTGTTGGTTGTTGTTATCCTAATAAAACAAATGCGACCGCGAACGTGCACAACCCAGTGTTAATTCGCGGTCGCTATAATCTTTTTAGTCGAAGTTCTTATCGTCGAGTATCTCGAATCCGCAGTATGGAACAAGCACCTTCGGAACTCTGATACCTTCTGGAGTCTGGTTGTTCTCCATTATTGATGCCACGATTCTTGGCAATGCCAGAGCCGAGCCGTTAAGAGTGTGGCAAAGCTCTGTCTTCTTGTCCTCTGCACGACGGTAGCGGCATTTCAGACGGTTTGCCTGATAGCTCTCGAAGTTAGATGTTGAGCTGACCTCAAGCCAACGCTTCTGTGCTGCTGAGTAGACCTCGAAGTCGTAGCAGATTGCGCTTGTGAACGACATATCGCCACCGCAAAGACGAAGGATGCGGTAAGGAAGCTCAAGCTTTACAAGAAGGCTCTCAACGTGGTTGAGCATCTCCTTGAGGCTCTCGTAAGAGTGCTCTGGAGTATCGATGCGTACAATCTCAACCTTGTCGAACTGGTGCAGACGGTTCAGACCGCGAACGTCCTTTCCGTATGAGCCTGCCTCGCGACGGAAACAGCCTGAGTAAGCGCAACGCTTGATAGGCAGATCCTTCTCGTCGAGGATGACATCGCGGAAGATGTTTGTAACAGGAACCTCGGCTGTTGGGATAAGATACAAGTCGTCGAGGTTAGCGTGATACATCTGTCCTTCCTTGTCAGGAAGCTGACCAGTTCCGTAGCCTGATGCCTGGTTTACGACATAAGGAGGCTGAACCTCAAGATAGCCGTTCTTGCGTGCCTCGTCGAGGAAGAAAGCCTCGAGAGCGCGCTGAAGGCGAGCCATCTTGCCAATATAGAATGGGAAGCCAGCGCCTGTAACCTTAACGCCAAGCTCAAAGTCGATGAGGTTGTACTTCTTAGCCAAATCCCAGTGGCAAAGAGCGTCGTCGCCAAGTTCTGGAATTGTTCCGCCCATCTTAACCACCTCGTTGTCCTCTGCTCCTGCGCCTTCCGGCACATCGTCGTTAGGGATATTTGGAATGGTGCAAAGCAACGCAGTAAGTTCCTGCTCGCTTGCTGTCAAATCGTTCTGCAATGTCTCGGCATCCTGCTTCAGCTGTGCAACCTTAGCCTTTGCAGCCTCTGCCTCGTCTTTCTTGCCTTCCTTCATGAAGGCGCCGATTGTCTTTGAAAGCTTGTTTGCTTCTGCTTTATTGTCGTCGAGTTTTTTCTGAACCTCGCGGCGCTTTTTGTCAATAGCAAGTACGTTGTCGATAGCTTCTTTAGCTCCGGCAAAGTGCTTCTTTTCCAAACCTTTGATTACCTTTTCGGTCTCTTCGGTTATAACCTTTAATGTAAGCATATTTTAATGTTTTATTACTTTTCGCTATAATTGGAATGAAAATCGAAGCAAAATTAGTGAAAATCAAAAATATGGCAAAATAAAATGCCACAAAAAAAGGATGATTCGCAAGAACCATCCTTTAGTTTTGTATTTTTGATGCTAATTAAGCCTCTGGAATAACAGAAACGATGCTTCTGTTAAGGCGGCCCTTCTTGAATGTTACAGTACCGTCAACCAAAGCGAACAAAGTATCATCCTTACCGATACCTACGTTCTCACCTGGGTTGTGCTTTGTACCACGCTGGCGAACGATGATGTTACCAGCTACTACCTTCTGACCACCGAAGATCTTAACACCTAATCTTTGAGCTGCTGACTCACGGCCGTTCTTAGAACTACCTACACCTTTTTTATGTGCCATCTTACTTCTATTTTAAATGATTAAGCGATTACTGACTTGATTAAAATCTCTGAGAACTGCTGACGGTGACCGTTCAACTTGCGGTAACCTTTTCTTCTCTTCTTGTGGAAAACAAGAACCTTGTCGCCCTTTACAAGTGGTGAAACTACCTCAGCAACTACCTTTGCTCCTGCTACGGCTGGAGCACCTACTGTTACAGTACCGTTGTTGTCAACCAACAACACCTTGTCAAATTCAACAGTTGCGTTTGCCTCTGCATCAACGATGTGATGAACGAACAATTTCTTGCCCTCTTCAGCCTTGAACTGCTGACCGTTAATCTCTACGATTGCGTACATTTTATAAAATTTAAACGGGTTTTCTCCGCAAGGCGAACCGATTCGTTCGGTTTCTTCTTAGCCTCCACGGACTAAATCGGCGGCAAAAATACATAACTTTTTTGAATTGGCAAAGTGTTTTGTTTGATAAAATGATGTGATTCTGCATTTTTACAGAATGTTCTTCTGCCGAATGTGATAAACTTAGGCGGAAATTATGATTTTGTGTTTTCTTTTTGTATGTTTGCAGAAGTAGTCTTTTAAATTCTGAATGTTATGGATGATATCAAGAAATATGAAATAGAGAAATACAAGAAGGATTTCTCGGAAGGCGGTCTGATGAACAAGCTTGCGAAGTATGCCAAGACGGCAGGCCGTGAACTTGTTGAGAATGTCCTGGTTCTATGGTATGCTTTCCCCGAGGCTTCGGCTGCCGACAAGGCGATAATAATGGGCGCGATAGGGTATTTCATTTCGCCCTTGGATGTGATTCCCGACCTCATTCCGGGCTTGGGCTATACCGATGATTTTGGTGTGGTGGCATGGGCGGTTGCCCGCATCAGACTGAATGCTTCGAAAACAGCCATCGAGAAAGCCAAACGGAAAGCTGACGAGTTCTTTTCGTGATAGTTTTCTATTGTGTAAAAAAGCTCGCAACTGCATGAAAACATTTTGCGGTTGCGAGCCTTTTTTTTTATGCCCTTTTGTTCGGGATTCCTTCGAGATTCGTTCGAGACGAACGCCCAGCTTTATTTTGATAATATCCGTTGCCTTGAAAACTGAACCTTCGTTAATAATGACAAAACAGTCCTCATCCCAAAAAGAAGTTTTTCAACTTTCAACTCTCAATTTTCAAAAAAAACTGTCAACTGTTATTATCAATTGTCTCTAAGTTTGCAGATGATTGCGGCGCAGCCGCATAAGAAAGCAAATTGGTCGAGAAAAACAATAGCAATTCAAGACAGTTTCTTACCTTTGTCGTTGTAAGGAAGAATCGGTCTGTCGAAGAGGTAAACCAGTCAAC
>JAFZWM010000042.1 GCA_017617315.1 Bacteroidaceae bacterium | reverse complement strand
CTGAAAATCCTTGTGTCCCCGGTTCGATTCCTGGTGGCACCACTTGTTGAAAAGCTAAAGAAAAAAATCTTTCTTTAGCTTTTTTTTGATTTGGCTTATTAATATTTATATAAGATTTTTAAAGGGAGATTGGCTTTTTTGTATATTGTCGCTTTTGATAAGTGCATGGGAGAATTGCGTGTCCCCTTTTGTTTTTACGGCAAATGAATGTTACTCCATTATTGATGTAAAATAGTGGAGTCCCCCTTTTATTTCTGTCAAATATGTTTTAGCACAAGGAATTTATGTCTGAGGTATCTGATAATAACAAACGAATAGCCAAGAATACGCTTTTGTTGTATTTCCGAATGTTTTTGATGATGGCTATCTCACTTTATACCAGTCGAATTGTTTTAAAGACATTGGGTGTTGAAGATTTTGGTATATATAATGTTGTTGGTGGTCTGATAGAGATGTTCGGATTCATAAATGGTTCAATGGCATCGTGTACTCAGCGTTTCTTGACCATTGCAATTGGAAAGAAGGACTGCGTGGAGATTCGGAAGGTTTTCAGCAACAGTATTTTTATTCAGATTGCGGTAGCAGTCATATTCTTGCTCTTGGCTGAAACTGTCGGATTGTGGTTCTTGTACCACAAACTTGTGATTCCAGAATCCAGAATGTTTGCTGCTCACTGGGTATATCAAGCCACGATATTCGCAACAATAATTATGATTATGAGCGTACCGTATAATGCTTACATCATAGCAGAAGAACGAATGTCGGCCTTTGCATATATATCAATAATCGAAGTTGTGTTGAAGTTGCTGATTGTGTTTGTCGTGATGTATTCGGCAATAGATAAGTTGATTTTCTATGCTGTTTTGATATTGTCGGTTCAGCTTCTTGTACGTTTTTGTTACACAAGATATTGCAACAAACATTTTCCTGACGCAAAGGTCGAATTTAAATTCGACAAGCCGCTTTTAAAGGAGATGGTGGGCTTTTCGGTATGGAATATGAATGGAAATCTTGCCCTGTTAGGAGCTACGCAGGGATTGAATTTGCTGTTAAATATGTTCTTTGGTACGGCGGTTAATGCTGCAAGAGGCATTGCGGTTCAGGTGCAGACAAAGGTCTATTCTTTTTGTACAAATTTTGTGATGGCCGTAAGACCTCAGATAACAAAATCTTATGCAACAGGCGATTTTAATAGTCTGCACTCATTGATATTGGCAAGTTCTAAATTCTCTTATTATCTGTTGTTCTTGCTTTCGCTTCCGATATTTTTTAATATCGATTTCATTCTTGATTTGTGGCTTACGGTCGTTCCTGTTTATACGGGCGAGATTGTAATAGTCATGCTTCTAACTTGCATGGTCAGATCGCTTGCACATCCGCTTATTACTGCTGTGCATGCAACTGGTGATATTAGAAAGTTCCAAATCTGGGAGGGGACGGCGATGCTTCTAATCTTGCCAATGGCGTATCTTCTGTTGAAATATTTCCATATCAACCCTGTTCAGGTGATAATGGTTTATCTTTTCACAGAGATTCTAGCTCAAGGAATAAGAATTTGGATTGTGTTGCCAAAAATAAGTATGCTCTATTCAACCTATATAAAGGAGGTCATAGGCAGAGTCGTTTTATCTTCAGTTTTCTCTCTTGTTCTGCCTTTTGCATTGTATTATCTAAGCGAATCAAAACCTTTTTCATACAGAGTTCTTTCTGTTATAATATGTCTGTTCTCAGTAATTGTAAGTACATATTTTATCGGTTGTAATCGCGCCGAAAGAGAATTTATGCGCGGTAGGATTGAGAAAATCAAAGACAGGTTCGTTCGTAAAGCATAATGAAAAACATGCCGGAAATATCTATTATTGTCCCTGTATATAATGCAGAGGACTACCTTGTGCGTTGCCTTGACAGTATAAAAAAACAGAATTTTACTGAGTGGGAATGTATATTGGTGAATGACGGATCTACAGACAATAGTGTGGAATTATGTAATAGATATGCTGATGAAGATTCTCGATTCAAGGTAATCAACAAAAATAATGGCGGAGTGAGTTCAGCCAGAAATGTTGGTCTGGACGTTGCTGTAGGTACATGGATTGCATTTGTGGATAGCGATGATTTTGTAGATCCCGATTATCTTACAATACCAGAAAGTCTGCGTAATTGCGATATTGTTCAAAAAAGCTACACTATATTAAAAAAGAGTGAGCAGACGGAAATTCCTCTGCCTCTTCATGATGGATGTGTATTGAAAGATAGAGACTCGCTTTGTCGTTTTTTTCTTAATAAACGCAACAATGCATTGTGGGATAAAATTTTTAAGAGAACACTTGTTGGAGATTGTCGCTTTGATACTTCCATATCCATTGGCGAGGATTTTATGTTTCAGACTGTTTTGATGCAAAGGGTCAATCTTTATGGCTTTTCTGAGGTAGGAAAATATATGTATGTAATTAGAGATGGATCTGCTATGACACAGGTTGAAGGTTCAATAACAAATAAATTGTGTGTCATAGAAGAAAACATATATCATATTGATGGTATAATTAGGAACAAGGACTTTATTTATCTGCATGATGGACTGATATACGGAACTTATGTTACATTTCTTTTAAAGAATAGAAGGATTTTAACAGACAGTCAACACGTACTTCTTGCAAACAGGGTAAAGGCATTGAGGTTTTGCTGTCTCAAGTTTCTGGCGTTTGGAAGAAGGAGAAAATTGATTTTCCTTATTTTAAAGTATTATATAGAGAATTTATTAGCATTTATGTTTGGTCGAAAAGGCTACTAAATACTATAGATCAAGAAGTAATGAATATAAAGGAAGTTCACAACTGTTACGGTTGCGGTGTGTGTGCAACCGCATGTGCTCGAAATGTTATTGAGATAAAACTTAATAACGAAGGTTTCTACGAGCCGTATATTTCAGATGAGAGTAAGTGTACAGACTGTGGCCTGTGTACCGAGGTTTGTGCATATCTGCATGACGATTTGTCGTTGAAAGATGTTGGTAGGCAATCGTATGCAGCATGGAGCAACGACAAGTTAGTTCGCAGAAGGTGCTCATCTGGAGGTGTAGGTTTTGAGGTCGGTTCACTTCTTCTTAATCGTGGTTACAAGGTTTGTGGAGTAAGATACAATGCTGACAACAATCGTGCAGAACATTATATAGCATCAGATATAAGAGAACTTGTTCAAAGTGCTGGCAGCAAGTATATTCAGAGTTATACGGTTGATGGTTTCAAGGCAATAAACCGAAAGGAGAAGTATCTGGTTACAGGAACGCCTTGCCAGATAGACTCTTTCCGCCGATATATCCAGAAGTTCCGTTGTGAGGAAAACTTTGTCCTTCTCGATTTTTTCTGTCATGGTGTGCCTTCAATGCATGTTTGGCAGAAATATATAAAGTGGGCAGAAAAGAAGGTTGGCAAGATAACATACGCATCATGGCGTAACAAACGGAATGGCTGGCACGATTCATGGGCAATGGGCTTAGGCGGAGAAATGCATGGTACTTCTGTTGATTGGCATGATAGTTATAATTTGTTGGTAAAGGGTGAAAGAGGCTTTTTCAACTCGCAGATGTCAAAAGGTGACATGTTTTATGGTTTCTTTCTTTCCGACTGTTGCTTGGGAAAACAATGCTACGATAATTGTAAGTACAAGTACAAGAATTCCTCTGCCGATATCCGTATTGGCGACTTGTGGGGCAAGACTTACAAGGACAATAAGGATGGGGTCAGTGCAGTTGTTACTTTTACTCCGAAAGGTAATGAACTGCTGAAACAGTGTAACTGTGAGTTGGTAGAGCATCCGTTTGATGTTGTGGCTGAGTTTCAGATGAAGGCTTGTGCAAAGCGTTCGCGTCATTTTAACGTTGTGCTTAACTCTCTCTTAAATCCGCAGAAGGATATAAAAGATGCCTATAAGTATGTCAAAAGAGATTTTTTAAGAAAGAGATGGAATCGCCGGTTCAGAAAAATTCTAAGAATACTAAAAATCAGCAAATGAAAATTTACACAATAACTTGCCACGATGTCTATAATTATGGAGCATCTTTGCAGGCCTATGCATTGCAACATTATCTTGCATGCCAGAATCATGATGTCGAGATTATAGATTATCTGCCCGAGTATATGGATAAGTCTTACAAGTTAAAGTGGAGCACCTATAATATGCCGGCAGTTTCAAAACTATACAAGTTCAGAGGCAGAATTCCATTTGTGGATACGCTATATAAAATGTCTGAAAGCAGGCGGCAAATTTGCTTTATTTGCAGCAAGTGGGGACGAAAAAAGGCTTTCGACAGTTTTAAGGATAATTTCTTGAAGTTAACTGACAGACACTTTAAGACATTCGGTGAGTTGCAGAATGCAGACTTTAAGGCCGATGTCTTTATTGCTGGAAGCGACCAGATTTGGAATACCTCATTCCAAAACGGGCGCGATGCGTCATTCTTTCTGATGTTTGCCGACGGAAAGCGCATTTCTTATGCTGCAAGTTTCGGGCTGTCCAAGTTAGAGGATATTGATAAGCCGAGGATCAAGGAGCAGTTAGAAAAGTTCAGCAGCATCTCTGTCCGTGAAAAGACAGGCCTTGCAATTTTGGACGATCTTGGAATCAAGAATGCAATTCAAGTTCTTGATCCGGTATTCTTGTTGGATAAAAAGCAGTGGCTTGAGGTTGCATCGCACAAATATGATTTTAAGGACTATCTTCTTGTCTACAATTTAAGTTCACTGAACGCAGAAATCAAGAAATGTGCTCTGGCGGTGTCAAAGGAAAAGAATCTGAAGATTGTCAGTGTAGAGGAATATGCAAAGATAACTTATGCCGATATCAGAATCACTGATGCCGGTCCTTCTGAGTTTGTAGAACTGTTCAGCAAGGCATCGTTCGTTGTAACTAATTCGTTCCATGCCACGGCATTCTCTCTGCTGTTCAATGTTCCGTTTTTCAGCATCATAAAAAATAAAACGGCATCGAGAATAAATGATGTTCTCGAAATGGTTGATTTAAAGGGCAGACTGAATCCTGAAACAGTCTTCGACGTCGCTCCAATTTGTTGGACGAAGGTAAACGATTGCTTAAGTAAAAACAGAAACAAGTCTGTCGGCTTCTTGGAGAATTCATTGCTTTAAATGGGTAGTCTTATATTCATATTAGAGGCTTGTCTGCATATCTACATATCGGTAATTTTGTTATCGAAAAAAGATAAGCAGACAAAATTCTTGTGGATGTTTGCAGGATTTGCCTTCTTGCACCCCTTTCTTAGTATAAAAATTGTTCCAAACAACAGTTTCTTTTATTGCTTTTTGGTTCTGCTTGATGCGTGGCGGACAAAAAGTTTAAAACAGATTTGGAATGACTATCCATTGAAGGGCATCACTCTTTGTATATTTTTGTTTCATCTGGCTCATCCGCTTTTTTACGACTGGCAAGGTTTCGGACAGTCATTGTATGCTGAAATTCAGGAGTTTCTTCGTACTTTCGCAATAGTGTTTGCAGGCTTTGTTTTGTGTCCTCAAAAGTGGGATTGGGAAAAAGCTATTCACGTTCTTGAACGTATGGCCGTTCTACTAATATTGATAGCGTTTTCCATACAGATATTGCATGAAAACTATATATCTGCGTGTTTTACTCAAAGTGATGTTTTTTATGTGTTTGACCCGGAAGCGGAACGAAGTTTCAGAAATACAGGTACGGTCTTTTCGCCTAATATTTTTGGAATTCAGAATGTTGCTCTTTTTCTGCTGATAAATCATTTTGAGAAAAGGTCGCTTGTAAAGCGTATCTTACTTCCATTGTTGCTGTTGGTTATTTTTTTCACGGCAACACGAGCCCCTTTTGTAATCCTTATAATTTCGCTGGCTGTCTATTATGCTTTGTATAGCAAGACAAAGATGATGAAGATTCTGCTTTATGGCATTCCGATATTCTTCATAGCAATGGATAATCTTCCGGAAACGAGCATGATTGGAAAAGCTGTTAATAGTGTTATCGATATCTTTCTTACTGGCGGACAGAATACGAGCGGAAGTTCCGTAGAGTTGCGCGAATCTCAGTGGGAGGTTGCTGCTGCCATTGGTTCTACAGCGCCGTTTTTTGGACATGGAGTTGGTTTTACCGACAATCTTATAACCGAGACTGGAGTAATAAAGATGGCATATATGGGTGGATTGTTTGGTGCCGAAGGATATCAGTTTTATCTTGCCATAGACTATGGCTTGATATATAGCCTGATGGCCATTTTCTTCTTTTTGTCAATGTTGCATTTTTTCATGAAGGGATATTTTACTCAAAAACGTTCGGAATACGCAATCCTTGGGTTTGTGCTTACGGTTTTCGAAATATTTTTCCTTTTTTCTTCGCGTCCACAAGCTTCCTGGCAGGTAACAATGCTCTTTGCCGGATTGTTTATGAAAATGTTGTGTGATGCAAGGCATAATGCAAATAATAACGAGATTTTTATTCAAGTAGAATGATATGAATATAGCTTTAGCTTGCGATAATAATTTTGCTCCGTATGCTGCCGAGGTAATAGCATCGGTTCTCAGAAATGACAAAAACGTAAATTTCTTTCTGCTGTCAGACGACCTCGACAAAAATAATTCAGACAAACTGTCGGAGATGACACGCCAGATGGGCGGAAACTTGAAGATTGTTTATGTAGATAAAGGTTTGTTCAAGGATTTTCCAATGCCGGATGCAGGCGAAGGTGTCAGCCATATAAGAATATCGACATATTTCAGATTATTTTTGCCTCTGCTTTTGCCAAGTACGGTAGAAAAATTGATTTATTTGGATTGTGATATCGTTGTAAGACACAGCCTAAAACCTCTGTTCGATGAGGATATTTCCGACTATTATCTTGGAGCTGTTTATCATACCAACGATGCTCCGATAAACAACGGTTCGTTCGTCAGACTTAACATTCCGCAGTCGCAGGGATACTTTAATGCCGGCGTTCTGCTCATAAATTTGGAGAAATGGCGGCGAGATGGAATCTATGAAAAATGTATGGCCTTTTTGCACACGGATGCTGATAAAATCGTAAACCACGATCAGGATGTACTGAATGTGGTTTGTGGCGGCAAGACGAAGCTTCTGCCATGCACTTGGAACTGTACTAATGGCTTTTTCTATCAGTTTTTTATGTCAAAGGACGACCGCATAGCAAGGATATACAAAGAGAATATTGACGAAACGATAAGCGACCCTGCCGTTGTGCATTTTGCATACAGACCAAAGCCATGGGAGATGATATGTGTTCATCCTTATAGAAAGGATTTTATAAAATGTCTGAAAATGACTCCGTACAAGAAGGTGAACTACAAATGGCCTACTCTTTTTGAACTTGTAGAGTATTTCATTAAGCCTCAGTTCTTGGGATATGGAAGATTCAGACGCGGATTACACAAAAACAGTTGAAGTAAAAACATCTACGCAAATAAATAAAAATACATATATTATGTTGAGACATGGCTTCTTGATTATAGCTCATTCATATCTTGATCATCTTGGCAGGATAATTGATGTATTGTCAAGTCCTAATCATTACTTTTTCATCAATATAGACCGAAAAGATGTTGATGGAGGTAGCTTTATGCAAAAATACGCGAATCGGGAAAATGTATTCTTTCTTACTGGAGATGAACGTATGGAAGTTGCTCATGGTGGCTATACTCTTGTTGAATGTACCATGAGGCTTCTGCGCTTGGCAACGAAAAATGGAATGGACTATTGCCATCTTATAAGCGGTCAGGATTTTCCATGTAGGGGAAATGAGGAATTTGACAAATTCTTCGTTGAGCACAATGGCTATTCTTATATGTATATGGATTCTGAGGAATGCAGAAAAGATTTTATAAAGCATAAATATCCTTCACGGGTAAAACCTTGGTTCTTTAACGACATTCCGAACAGAAATATACATTTGGTAGATTTATTGGTAAGAGGTTTGAATTTTATAAGTAGGCGAATATGGTGGAGATCTGACATTCCCAATTTGTGTGGCGGATGGCAGTGGTTCTCATGGCACAGAACCGTAACAGAATTCGTGCTGAATGAAGAGGTGCGTAATCCGTCGTTTTTCAAAAGATTTCATCATACATCATGTAGCGATGAGTTGATATTCTTCACGCTCCTTTATAATTCGATGGAGGAACTGAACATCGTGTCGGACAATTCACTAAGATATATAAATTGGAAAAAGGTTGTGCCTGGTCGCAAAGGTAAGCATTCTCCTTTAACCTTAAACGAAGAAGAATATGATGAGATAATTGAAAGTGGTGCCCTTTTCTGTCGAAAAGTTCATCCAGTTATTTCTGAAAAATTGATTACTTTGCTGGAAGAGCGAATGAAAGGACAGAGTTTGTGATGCGAAAAACTGAAATGTGATGAAAAATAAAAAAATTTCATGGATAACTCCATTATGCTATGTAGATGTTGATCTGCCGATAATAAAGGAGTTGCAGGATGTTTATGATATATATTGGTTTGTCATCTTAAATTCGAAAGACGGAGAAAATACAAAAAAATATATAGAAGAAACACTTGGAGAGAACAAAAGCGTGCATATTTCATATATGTGGCAGATTCATCGGATACGTTCTCTTAAAAATCTTTTCTTTGTCGTTAATTTCATGCTGAAGGCAAGAAAAGTTAAGCCGGATGTATACTATACATCTGAGTACGCTTTGCCATTCGGAGTATTCTTCTATAAATTGATTTTCCCGAAAAAGAAAACCATTGCCGCTTGTCATAACGTTGTAACCCCAAAGGGAGCAAGCAATGAGCGATTTGCTAAGTTCTATACACATATATGGCTTTCTACATTTAAGAATATCCAAACATTTTCGGTAAACCAATATAATGCCCTGGTCGGGAAATATCGCAGGAAGAACGTATTGGTTGCGCATTTGGCACTAAAAGATTATGGAGAGCCGGTTGCAAGGACAAAGAGCGAAAAGATAAGATTTTTGGTCTTTGGAAATATTGTCAGATACAAGCGTATTGACTTGTTGCTGAAGGCTGTCAATATTCTTAATAATAAAGGCATCGATAATTTTGTCGTGAAGATTGCTGGTTCTTGTAACGACTGGGAAGAAAAATATGCTCCACTGATAGAATGTCCAGACAGATATGAATTGGATATCCGAAGAATTCCAAACGAGAACGTGGCTAATTTGTTTGGCGATAGCGACTATTTCGTCATGCCATATCAGGATATAGCCCAAAGCGGAGCAATAACTGTAGCTTTCCGTTATAACCTTCCTGTTCTTTGTTCGGATATCAAGCAGTTCGCTGAGTTTGTCATAGACGGAAAAACAGGCTTTCTGTTTAAGAGTCAGGACGAAAACGCCCTTGCTTTGAAGATGGAGTGGATAATAAAGAATCATAATATTGTCTATGACGAAATAAGAAGCAACGAGCAGCAGTTTGTTGACGAGAATTTTTCTTTAAAGTCAATCATAAGCAAGTATAAACATTATATTGATAATCTATGAGTTTGCTCATGTTGGCGGACGAGAGGCATTGTACGGGCTGTTGTGCGTGTGTTGATTCTTGCAGCCATAATGCTCTTTCGGTTTATACTGCTGAAGACGGGCATTTGTATGTGGCTAAGGATAGCAAAAAATGTATATCCTGTCACAAATGCAAGAAAGTGTGCCCGGTGATGAACGGAATAGAATATTCTTCAAATGTCGTAAGTCACTCACAACCGTATTCTGTTATTTGCACAAACGATGATTTGTATGCAAAATCCACATCTGGTGGAGCTTTTGCGGCTATTGCCACCCAGTTCATAAGCGATGGTGGATATGTATGTGGAGCAGTTTTTGATTCAAACTCTGTAAAACATATAGTAAGCAATGACTTGGGCGATATTTCCCGAATGCAGGGCTCTAAGTATCTGCAGAGCTCGCTTGAAGGAGCGTATAAAGAAATATCTTCTTTGCTGAAGCAGGGAAAGAAAGTCTTGTTTTGTGGAATGGGATGTCAAGGGGCTGCAATGTATTCTTACTTTAGCAACAACAAGAATCGCAATCTGTTGTATATTGTTGATATGATATGTGGCGGTGTTCCATCATCTTTTCTGTTAGGAAAGTACTTGGAAAATGAAAGGAGATCCAAGCAAGTCGTAGGTTTCAGAAAAAAAGGTAAATATACCCTTTTATGCAAGAATCAACATGATGAAATTGAGGATTTGTCATATAATAATCTGCCTCTTATGGGCTTCTTTTCTGGGCTGACAAATCGTTATAGTTGCGGAGATTGCCGTTTCTGTGGAGTGGAGCGTCTGTCGGATATCACGATAGGAGATTTATGGGAGGCCGCCAAGACAGAGAAAAAGCAGAAGTCGGTTGCTATTGTTCATACTCCCAAAGGAGACGAATTATTGCAGAATACGCAGGATATTACAAAGAGAACAACAGATTGGAATTTCATAAGATACAATTATCGTTGTGTTGTAGGCAAAACAATGAATAATTACCGTTTGCAAAGAATCTTGCTGGCATGGAATTTTAAGCATCTGTCATACAAAACACTCTGTGGTATGTATGGATGCAGTTCCAAAAATCCAATCTTCATCTTGCTGAAGGCATATAATTGTATATATAGGAAGATTGTAAATGTTTACATAAGGATAAGGCTGAACAATATCATCAGGCATCTATCTGAAAAATAAATATTGATAAACATGAAAGTAGGCTTATTAACATATTACGGCGACTTGAATTGTGGTACGAGCATGCAGGCGTTTGCCACTCTTCAGGCTTTGCAGAAGGCATATCCAAACGATGAGGTCGAGATAATTCCGTTTCATGGTTTTAAACCGAGAAGAAAACCTTATAAGACCTATTCGTTGAAAAACATCTTTTACGATATCAAGCGATTTAAGAAATATCGTGATTTTACGGCACAGCAGTTGCAGGTTGCTAATGATATTATTATAAATAATGTTGAGGCTGCTTTGAATTACATAAATTCTCGTCATTATGATGTCATCTATGTCGGAGCCGACACTTTGCTTGAGTTAGATCATGTGCCAAGCGACTATGATGGCATTTCTGCATATTGGCTGAAAGATGTAAATGCAAAGAAAGTACTTATTGCCGCGTCTGCAAAAAATGTTGTCTTTGATAAATTGTCAAAAAAACAACAAAATGACTTGAAGATAGCAGCCGGCCAATTCGCTCATGTTGGAGTGAGAGATCGCGTTACGATGGCACTTTTCAAGCGTGTACTTGATGATGACAAGAAGATTGAATACATCCCCGATCCGACATTTACTTATCAGATTGACTATTCATATATAGATTCCTATTTAAGCAACAAGGGCGTTTCGATACCAGAAAAATCGGTATTCGTACAGTTCTTCAGTGATGATTATTGGCTTGACGATGTGGCGAAAGACTTGAAGAGGCGAGGCTATACGATGGTAACAAACCGTGGCGTGTCTTGGAGCGACATTGTCCTTATTGATATGTCGCCTTTGGAGCAAGTCGGATTATATAAATATGTGTCTTTTGTTATAACTCATCGCTTCCACGACGGCGTGTTCTGTATGAAGAACCACACTCCTGCGTTGATTTATGTAAAGTCGGGCAAGGAATTTATGACAGAATATGGTGAGAGCAAGCACGTTTCATTGTTAAAGGATTTCGGATTATACCCGCAAGCCTTCTTAGGTGTTTTGGATTCGGAGGAAGGATTGTCTGATGTGTGGCAAAGTTTTCAGGACGTAAAGAATGTATTTGATGAGGAAAGAATAGATGAGATTTTGCGCAAAAACGAGAAAACATATCTGGAATATTTGAATGTTACGACAATATAGATTCTCTTAAAAATGTTTTATATCCATAATGATATTTCTTCACGGGTACTCTTTTTGGGAGTATCAAAAAAGACAAAAGGCGGAATGACGGCGGTTCTTGTTTCGTATGACAAATATATCGAGAATATGCGATTCATTCCAACATGGAAACTTGGCAGTAAGTTTGTGAAATTGTGTTATGCAGTGCAGGCTTTGGTCAGAACATGGTTGCTACTGAAGTTCGACAAGCGCATAAGTATTGTTCACATTCACGGGGCTGCAAATGCCTCGTTCGACAGATGCCGAATGTTTATCCACATGGCTAAAAAGTACGGAAAAAAGGTAATTCTGCACGAACATGCCGCTGATTTTGTTGAGTATTACGAAGGGGCATCTCACAAGCAGGACATTGTGGCAACTCTTAGGATGTGTGACTGTCTGATTGTCTTGTCACAGTCGTGGAAGGATTTCTTTTCATCAATAGGGATGGAGAAGGATAAGATTCATGTGCTAAACAATATCGTTTCTCCTCCTCAACATTGTTCTTACAAAAGAACAAATGATGGCAGACTCCATCTTTTGTATCTAGGAGAAGTAAGTAATCGTAAGGGAGTTTTTGATTTGTTAAATGCCGTTGCCGATAACAAGGCTTATTTTGCAGATAAACTAATCCTTCGGATTGGGGGCAACGAGGTGGACGGAGACATCAAATCATATATTCGAAAAAATGGCCTGGAGTCTTTTGTGTCGTACGAAGGTTGGATTAAGGGGCAAAGAAAAATCGATTGCCTGAACTGGGAGGATGTATATATTCTACCGTCGTACAACGAAGGGTTGCCTATTGCAATTCTAGAGGCTATGGCATACGGGCATCCTGTTATTTCAACTCCAGTCGGTGGGATTCCAGAGATTGTTAAAAATGACGAGAACGGCATTATTGTACAGCCTGGAGACATAAATGCTATTGCTGGTGCAATAAAGTTTTATGTAGAGAATCAGACTGCAATCAAAAAGCATGGAGAGTGCGCTTATAATGTAGTACAGGCATTTTTCCCTGAAAAAGTATTCCACAACTTGGAGAATATATATAAACAAGTGTTGGCGGACTAAATATAATTTGAACAATAATACTATAATTCTGATGAAGACTGTAAAAATCTTAAATGTTGATATTCAGAATATAACTAGACGGGAACTTTTGGAAAATCTTGAAGAGGGTGTTCTTGTCACTCCGAACATTGATCACATGGTAAAACTTCAGAAAGACAAGGATTTCTACGATGTGTACAAAAAGTCGGAGTGGGTGGTGTGTGACAGCAAGATTCTTGGTCTGTTTAGTCGCTTGCTCAGACGCTCTGTCAGGGAAGTAATCCCTGGTTCTAGTTTCTTCACATCTTATTATATGTATCATAAGGATGATGAGGAGTGTAAGATATTTCTGCTAGGAGCAAAAGAGGGCATTGCTGCCAAGGCAATGGAACGTATCAACAAGAGAGTAGGGAGAGAGATTGTGGTCGGAGCGCATTCTCCTTCATTCGGCTTTGAGAAGAATGAGGAGGAATGCAAGGATTTGGTGCGAATCGTAAACGAGAGTGGTGCTAATGTACTTCTTGTAGGTGTGGGAGCTCCAAAGCAGGAGAAGTGGATAATAAGGTATCGCGACAGTATGCCAAATGTAAAACTCTTCATGGCACTCGGAGCCACTATCGATTTTGAGGCTGGCACTCTGAAACGTGCACCAGAAAGATGGAGAAAATACGCAATGGAGTGGCTTTACCGCTTCTTTAAAGAGCCAAAGCGCTTGTTCCGGCGCTATTTTGTTAGCGACGTTCAGTTTTTGTATTATTTTGGCAAGCAATTGGCTGGCATATATCATGATCCTTTCCGTAAAAAGGAAAAAAGGGTATTCGCTCCGTCTAAGCGCAAGCATTTCGTGCGTCGTATCCGAAAAGGATTTAAACGAAAGTGAATTATTTTTTCTGTTTATGTCACATAAAACAGATTTGTTCACTATCTTTGTAAAATCTTTATTTTATGAAAATGTTGCAGAAAAACAATGGATAAACATAGATTAGCAATAGTTGTACCATGCTATAAGGAAGAACTTGTGCTTCACGAAACCACCTCGCGCCTTACACAAGTGCTGGATGCTTTGGTTAAGGACGAACTCGTTTCGGCAAACAGTTACATTCTGTATGTAAACGACGGAAGCACCGACAATACATGGAACATTATCAGCGAGTTGCACGATTCGAACAAGTATGTAAACGGAGTTAATCTGGCAGGAAACGTCGGTCATCAGAATGCCCTCGTTGCCGGTCTGTCAAGTGCCGTTGAAAACTGCGACATGGCAATCTCTATCGATGCCGACCTTCAGGATGATGTGAATGCCATCCGCGAGATGGTTGTGAAGTATTATGACGGCTGCGACATCGTTTACGGTGTACGCCAGAGCAGAAAGACAGATACATGGTTCAAGCGCACTACGGCGTTGGGCTTCTATTCTGTAATGAAGTCGATGGGTGTGAAATCGGTCTACAACCATGCCGACTACCGTCTGATGAGCCAGAGAGCATTACGGCAGCTTTTGCTTTACAGAGAGCGCAATCTTTTCCTTCGCGGAATGGTTCCAACCATCGGTTACAAGACCGATTGCGTTTATTACGACAGGGCAGAGCGCTTTGCCGGCGAGAGCAAGTATCCGCTCAAGAAAATGATAAGCTTTGCCTTCGACGGCATCACCAGTTTCTCTGTCAAGCCAGTTCATTTTGTGCTGTATTTTGGAATAATATTCTTGATTATAGCATTTGGCATTTTTTGTTTTGTGATGTATTCACTGTTCATGGGACATGTAGTGCAGGGTTGGACATCTCTGATGCTTTCTATATGGTTCTGCTCGGGCTGTATTCTCCTTGGATTGGGAATAGTGGGCGAGTATATCGGCAAGATTTATGTCGAAGTTAAGGATCGTCCAAGATTTAATATCGAACGTATTCTTATGCATGACAAATAAAAAACTTTATATTAAGAATGTGATAATGAAAGAATGCCAAGCCCTTATTGTCTAGCGTTCTTTCATTATGTTGTGGATTTTTTTAGTGTAGGTGAAAATTGTTTTATCATTCTTTGCGTTGTAAAGAAAAAAAGAGAGTGCTGTTTTTTTGTTGTTGTCATTTTTTCTCAGTATCTTTGCACAAATTAGGACATGAGGTGGTGATTTTTTTACAATGTCGCTTTAAATAAGTACATGAAAAGGACGTTTCCTCTTATGGCTTTATGGTTCTGGATTTCACTGTTGAAACTTCTGCAGTGTCCCCATTTTATACAATTTTTGTAATATTCATGTTTCCTCTTGGATTTGTGAAAGTTAAATATAAATATGTATAGGCGTTTAGATCTCCCATAATTCAGAAAAAGGTGCTACCTTTGCACCATGGAATCAAAAGAACAATTTATAGGGGTGAATTCAATTAAGTTCTACAACCGTTTTCAAAGCGATGAAGACTGTTACAAGTATCTTGCCAATATAAAGTGGCAGGATGGCTATGTGTGCAAGAAATGTGGCAACACTCATTTCATCAAAGGTGAGAAACCCTATTCACGCAGATGTTCGAAATGTAAATACGATGAGAGTCCAACAGGTGGAACTATGTTTGACAAACTGAAGTTCTCCCTACTTATAGCTTTCCACATTGCATTCAAGAAAAGTACAAAGAAGAAAGGCATATCCTCATTGGAATTTGTCTGAAAAGTACGAATTGAGACAAAAGACATGCTGGGCGTTTAAGTGGAAGATTCAGAAGGCGATGCGAAGTTCTGGATTATACCCTCTTGAAGGTGAAGTACATGTTGATGAGTTCTATGTAGGTAGAGAGGAAGAGCAAAAACGAGGTCGTTCCAAAGGCAAGAAGAAACTTGTGGTAGTAGCTCTGGAGGCCTCCCTGGCAAAGGCTTCGGGCGAGACTATGCCATGGTCATAGACAACGCCTCGGCGAAATCGATTCGTCCTTTTTTTGAGGAGCATATCTCAAAAGATGCACACGTGATAACTGATGAATGGAATGGGTATCTGCCTTTGATGTCCGACTATACAAAGTTAGAGCAGCGGAAATCTGAGGATGGAAACAATTCCCCAGACATACAATCCACATCATGAACATCAAGGGCTGGTTGAGGGGTATACATCATCATTGCACCAAGGAACAGCTACAGGGATACCTTGATGAGTATCATTTTCGATATAATAGGAGGAATAATATGGACACAATCTTCGATTTGCTTATTCAAAAGATGGTTTAATAAAACAATAAGATTAGAATCCAATTAGTTACACGGGCGGTCTAAACGCCTATACCTATAAATAAAATATAGAATTGATGAAAAAAATCATACTATATAATGCTCCAATAGATAACGGAAATCGTGGCTGCGTTGCCCTATCAATAACGGCAATGGCTATTATTGATGATATTTTTCGTAGTTCAGGGGAGGATTATAATTTGTATTTAGCTGTTAATAGAGTTAGAAAAAATGGAGTTTGCCAATACTGTGCCGAAGGTTTGCAGGCTTTAAATTATACTCAGTGTCAAAGCATACAGTTAAATGCAAAAACATTGGCTAAGTATATTCTGAAAAGAGGAAGTACTGATGTGGATTTGTACAGAAACGCAGATTTTATCATTGATATCGGTCAGGGCGACAGTTTTGCTGATATTTATGGGAAGCAGCGTTTTGAACTTATCGATGGAGTACATCGAACTGCAAGACTGTTTGGTAAACCGTATTGTCTTTTGCCGCAGACAATAGGCCCTTTTAATGATGAGAAAATTCGTAGTCAGGCCGTCAAAAGTATCGAAAAGGCGACTCTCGTGATGGCTCGTGATAAACAAAGTCTTGACTATGTTAATAAAATTGCCCCTAATCAGAAGAATGTACGCGAATATATAGACGTGGCATTTTTCATGCCATACAAGAAGATGGAATTCTCAAAGGATTTCATACATGTCGGATTGAATGTTTCTGCTTTGCTGTGGAATGGCGGCTATACACAGGATAATCAGTTTGGATTGAAAGGTGATTATCAGCGTTTAGTAAGGTCGTTGATAGATTATTTTCTGGCAATGCCAAATGTGATGTTGCATCTTATTGCTCATGTCGTAAGCGCTGAGAGACATATTGAAAATGATTATGCCGTCAATTACGATCTGTGGATGGAGTATGAGCGTAACCCACGACTCGTGCTTGCCCCGCTGGCACTTACTCCAATCGATGTGAAAGGCTACATAGCAGGTCTGGACTTTTTTATGGGAGCGAGGATGCACGCCACGATTGGTGCATTTTCGTCAGGCGTTCCCGTTGTGCCGATGGCTTACAGCCGAAAGTTCAATGGACTTTTTGTTGATACTTTGCAATATAATCATCTTGCCGACCTGAAAGCTATGTCGGAGGCAGAAGTGCTTGACAAGGTGAAAGAGGCATTCTCAAAGCGGGAAGAATTGAAGTTGGTCATTGACGAAAGAATGAACGGAGTGGTTCGAGAGCGCGAAAAGATTATGATAGATGATTTAAAGATTTTTTTCAAATTGAATTAATAGTCAATAGTTATGGTAGCCAGAATCAGAAAATATTTATTAAATCTTTGGTTGTTCATCAACGATTACATATATTTGATACGTAGTTTGTCTAATCATTATAATAAATCAAATTTAGAGAGGCAGATATTGTTGTTGAGTCATGCGTTGGAAAAAGGAATGACATTCAAGGAAAAAAAAACAGGTTGGGGAAAGGAAAAATGTATGACTTTATGTAATTATACAGAACAATATCTGACAAATAATGCTATATTATCTGATGTGCTTATATATTCTATAAATATTATAAACAACTATAAAAATGATCCTAAAGCAAGTAAAGATAGTGTTTTGTTAAGCAGAATAAGTGGGATAACAAATAAATATAAGAATGTGATTTGTTGTACGTCTAGTGTTAAAATAGTAGAAAAACCACATTTATTTGAAAATGAAGCAATTCTAGATTTTTTTTATTCTCGGTATAGTGTAAGAAATTTTTCAGATAAAGAAGTCACAAACGAAGAAATTCAACAAGCGGTCTCTTTCGCAAAGTGTACACCTACAGCATGTAATCGCCAGTCATCACGTGTGTATGTTTTTAAAAATAAAGAAACTATAAATAAAATTCTTGATAATCAACTTGGAAATCAAGGCTGGTGTGATAAAGCTGGTGCAATAGTTGTGTTAACTGGTGTTCAATCTTACTTCAGTGGAGGATATGAACGTAATCAAGTATTTATTGATGGTGGACTTTTTGCTATGAACCTGGTTTATGGTTTCCATCTTCAACATATCGCAACATGTTTTAAAATGTATGTAAGAAGTCCAAAATTGGATGAAAACTTTCGAAATATATGTGGAATACCAGGTAATGAACAGCCGATTGTTTTGATTCTTTGCGGACATTATTGTGAGGAAGTTACACTTAGTACTGCATCTAAAAGATTTAACACTCCATTGCAAGTTGATGGAGAATCAATAATGTAAAAATATAGGAAGGTTACAATGGGTAGCGGAAAGAAAGTTGTAAGTGGGGTTGTATGGACAATGCTGCTTAATGTTGTAAATGCGGTATATGGATTCATATCTGTGCCGATACTTATCAATTATTTTGGAAAATCAGAATATGGACTTATAGGATTGGCAATGTCTATCAATGTGTATCTCAGATTGCTAGATATGGGATTCAACTCCACAAATGTGAGATTTTTTTCAGCTTGGCTTGCAGAAAAAAAATACGATAAGGTACGCAAGGCTTTTCAGACAAGTCTTTGCTTTTATGGGGTGATAGGCCTTCTAAATGCAGGAGCATTGCTGGTATTGTCTATATTCTCCGATAGTATATTCAACGTTGATGTTGCACAGGGTATTATACTAAAGAGGCTGATATGCATACTCTGTTTTACGGCATTTTTCAGTTGGGTGATGTCATGTTTCGATCAGATGGTAAAGGCAACTGAAAATGTTGCGTATATTCAGAAATGTACATTGTTTACGAAACTGCTTATGATTGTGATTCTTTTTGTCACAGTCTATGGAAAACTGTCAATCGAGATGTATTTCATGCTTTCGTGTGCAGCAACATTGATGGTGATTCCGTTTTATATCCGTAAGATACGCAAAGAAACGTCTTTCGTAAGTTTTAGCCCAAAGGTTGATTGGCAGACGTTTCGTGAAATGCTCCCATACAGCCTTAACATTTTCTCGTTTGGTATATTTCAGTTTTCATTTTACAATCTGCGCCCTATGTTCCTCGGCATGCAGGGTACGGTTGAGTCTGTTGCCGATTTCAAAATACTGAATGGAATAGCAGGAATGGTATTGATGTTTGGTGGAGCATTTATTGGTGCATTATTGCCGTCAGCATCGCGTGTCGTTGCGCAACAAAATAAAAACGCGTATTATCGTGTAGCATATTCGGGAACACGTTATGTGTCTATAATAATGAGCTTTGGTTGTTTTGGCATAATGTCCGTTGCTCCAGAACTGCTTACGGTTTATGTCGGAAAGGATTATTTGTATCTTGTACCATGGTTATATTTGTGGATGTTGCCATTGCTTCTTACACATAATCAGGCAATCAGTAGTCTTATTTTGGCAGGTTCCGACATTCGTGCCATTACATATAACACAACAGTTTCTGCTGTATTGGGACTTTTGGTTACATGGTTTGCTATACCTGTATATCAAGTTGGTGGTACGGTAATAGGTTATGTAGTGTATCTATTGCTTCAAATTCTGTTTTATTACTTTTACTACTGGCCTAAAAAGATGTCTATTGATTCTTCAAAAGTTTTTTTCAGTTGCTTTGCTCCGTATGTAGCCATTGGTGGCGTGGCACTGCTGGCGGTTTCATTTGTGAATGTCAGCGATATCATCCTGTGGAACGGTATGGCAAAGGGACTTCTGTTTGCTGCATTGTTTGCTATAGCTACATGGTTCGTAATGCCAAAAGAAGAAAAAACTTATTTGATAGAATTGGTTAGAAAGAAAAAAGCCTAATGAGGAGTCCGTCGGTTTCGATTGCAAAAGGAATAGCCATAATTCTTATGGTTACGGCACATGCAAGATGTGGAATATGGTGGCAATATTACATTAATATGTGTTCCACATGCCACTGTTCCTTTTTATGAGCGGATATTGTTTTAAAGAAACACATCTTGATGATTCGAAGGGCTTTATTGTAAAAAGAATCAAAGGCGTATGGTGGCCTTTCGTTTGGTAGTTGATATTTCTGTTGTTGCATAATGTGTTTTTCGCGTTAAATATTTATAATGGCGAGTATAGCATTGGAGGAAAAGTTTCACACGAATATGGTATTGACGAAACGTTGAATAAAGCTTTTTATATAGTAACAACAATGTCGCACGGAGAACTGCTGTTGGGCGGTTTTTGGTTCTTGAAATCGTTGTTTGTCGGCTCGGTGTTTTTTTATTTTGCTACAAAAATAGTCTTATACATATATAAAAATAAGAGAGCAGGCGAAAAACGCAGTGCCGATTACCTTGTTGGTGGAATGTTACTTGCTGTAACTTTATTGTTTGGTTTTGTTGGCAAAGACATTCCATTCATTGATATTAATGCCAAGGATTTTATGGCTGGATTCTTTATTTGGAGTGGATATATTTATTGCAAACATAAATGTACATTTCATAACAGGGGCTGGTTTATTGTAGCAGCCGCATTGTTGGTTGCTGTCGGAACAGAATTTTGGCAGTGTTCGATGCTTGGTTTAAAATTCGGATTGATTATTCCGTATATTTTGACAGCCCTGTTAGGAACATTGATGGCATTGGGGATTAGCAACTTGCTTGCTTTACGCAGTAATTTGTTAAGTCGTTTTCTTATTTTTAGCGGCGATAATACTTTAGATATACTTACATGGCACTTTTTGAGCTTTAAGTTGGTAAGTCTGTTTTTGATATGTTTTTTCGGACTTCCAATTGAGAGATTGGCAGAGTTTCCTGTTATTGAAAAGTTTGCATATCAAGGATGGTGGGTAATATATTTGGTTGTAGGTATTGCTGTGCCATTGGCCGTAAGTTTGGTTAAAGAGAAAATAAATAGGTTTATAATTACCAAAGCATAAAGACATATCTGTAGGCTGATTAGCGGACTGCAGTATATTTATAGAACTATCTTTATTTATTCTGTTTTCATAAAGAACTTTATGTATAACGAATAAGACGAAGACAGCTTTGTTGTTTTTTATTTAATTACATTTGTTAAATTGGAAGAAATATGTTTCTAAAAAAAATATTAATAATAGTATTTCTCGTTTTTTTTATCAAATGTTTTTCATATATTAAATGGGATGAGACTCTTGGGGGACAGTTACAAAGTATTATTGCTGTATTAATGTTGTTATGGTTTTTGGTAAAATATAAAAGTTTTAATAATGTTGAACCAACTTTTAAAAGGATGGTGCTTTTTTTTGCTTTATATCCTATAGTCGGGTTCTTTTTTTCTTATGTATTCCATAATCAAAACTTTACGTCATCTCTTTTGTCTTCGGCATTTAATTTTTTTTATTTGTTTTTCTTTGTGTTGGAGTTCCTTGATGTTCAAGAAAAGGATCTTGTCAGAATTTTTTTTATTTTAGGTATTGCTTGGGTTTTGATATCTGTGATCCAGCAGTTTACATATCCTACATATCTTTTTGGAGCCCAAGAAACTGAAAAAAAAATAATAGAAGTCCGCAATAATATATATCGTTTTAGAATGGATGGGCGACAATATGTGATACCTATGTTGTTTTATAGTTTTGTTGAATATATATCAAGTAGAAAAAAAATTTATTTATTGTTTTTATCTATTGGGCTTGTAGGGGTATATTTGACGGTAACTCGTCAGGTTATTTTTACGGTAATAATATGTATGCTTTACGGGACTTATTTTTTAAGAAAACATGTATATAATATTAAATATATTATTATTTTTTCAGTGATTCTTTTTTTGCTGAATTTTGATTTACTGTTTGGTAATATGATAGAGCAAACAGATAATGATTTAAATGAAGACTATATTAGGTTCGCATGTTATAATTTTTATGGTTTTGAATATAATAAGAATAATTTGTTTGTTTGTCTGTTTGGAAACGGATTGCCTTCTTTAAAGTCAGCTTATGGATTAGAAATATATCAAATATCAAGGTCGCAACATTTTTTTCAAGCAGATATTGGCATTGTTGGAATATATAGTTGGTTTGGTATTATATATGTGTGTTATGTTATATCTTTCTTTATATATATATATAAGAATAGGTCTTTTTTAGATTTGTATTTAAAAATGTATGTTCTGTACATGGCTTTTACAAGTGTCATGTTGTGGCATTTTACTTTTAATGCTGGTATTGTAACATCGCAGACTTGTATATTTTATTTGATATATAAGTCTATTGAGCGCAATAAATATGGAAGAATATAATGTGTTATTTTTGTAATGCAAGTTTAGTTTATGAAACAAAATATAATAATAACAATAGCAATACCAGCATATAAGCCATTTTTTTTAGAAGAATCAATTGTTAGTTGCATTAATCAAAGTTATGATAATTTTGAGATTATAATAGTTGATGATGCTTCTCCTTATAATCTGAGTTCAATTGTTGATAAGTTTAATGATGAACGTATTTCTTTCTATCGGAACAAGGAAAATTGTGGCGCAATAAATGTAGTTGACAATTGGAATAAGTGTTTGGAATATGCTTCTGGAGATTATATTATATGTATGGGAGACGATGATTGCCTACGTCAAAATTGTCTTGAGCAATATGTGGGTTTAATTGAGAAATATCCGAATTTAGGAGTTTATCATGCTTGGACTGAAATAATTGATGAGAATTCTGTCCTTTATGATTTACAAGCCCCTAGACCTGAATGGGAAAGCTCTTTGTCATTGTTGTGGAACAGATGGAATGGTAGAGATAAGCAGTTTATAGGTGATTTCTGTTTTTCTGTGCCATTGTTGAAGCAGATAGGAGGTTTTATCAACTTTCCGCTTGCTTGGGCGTCAGACGATGTTACGGCTGTTAAATGTGCTCAGTTTGGGGGTATCGCAAACACTCAAATTCCATGTTTCCAATATCGTCAGAATCGTTATACCATTAGTTCTGTCGGAAAATCAGATATAAAATTAGAGGCGATGGTTCAGGAAAAAGAATGGTATGTTTCTTTTCTGCGTGAATATGAGAAGAGTATGGAGAAATGCGTTCCTTTGGATTTTCTTGATATTGAAAGAAAATATTACATTCTGATTAACAAGATGTTGAACGATCGTTTCTGCCAGAAGCAAAAAAAAGAATTAATAAAGGATATGGCGAGAGCTCCTTGGAAGATATTCTATTGGTTAAGGTTTCGTAATAAGCACGGTATATCTATCAGAACGCTATTCGTGTCTTTCTTTTATGCTATAGTGAGGAAATTTGCTAAGTAAAAATTGTAAATAATGAAAATTGCGTACATAAGCCGCCTTGGATTTGCCGATTGTGATTTCCCCTTGATAAGGGAAATGCAGAATAAATCGGTAGATGTTACATATTATATACAGTGTAATTGTTGGGGATTAAAAGGTACTTTGTTTAATATTAAAAAACAGTATCATAAGGCAGGCATATTTCCCTCAACTATATATGCAGATTTGTTGGAACCGTATAAAAAATTCTTAGACTTAACAAAGGTAAAAATTATAAACAGAACAAATGCGTCTGCATATCATCCTTCGACTATTTTGTTGCAGTTGAAACTTTTAAGAGAACTGATAAAGGAAGAATATGATGTCATTCATATAACATATCCATTGGAAAAAACCGAGTGCTTGCTATATTACTTGCATAGTAAAATGGTTTTAACAATGCACGATCCTATTCCTCATTCGAACAATATGGGAAATCGTCATATGCAGCAAATGAGAAAGCTTGCATATCATTTAGTTCCCAAAATGGTACTTTTAAATAAAACAATGTTGGAGGAATTCTGTAATGTAAATAATATTCAGAGAACACGGGTTTTTGTTACAAAATTAGGTTCGTATGATTGTATATCAATGTTGGAGCCTATAAAAATACTTTCTGTTACGGTCTCTTCTTATATATTGTTTTTTGGTGGTATTTCTCCTTATAAAGGGGTTGAATATTTGGTTCTGGCCTTTAACAAGATAAGTGAAAAATTTCCAGACGTTAGATTGGTTATCGCAGGAGGTGGAAGAGTCTATTTTGATAAAGACATTTATGAAAAAAATAATAACATTATTTTTATAAATAGATATATTGATATAAGAGAGTTGGCAAGTTTGTTGAAAGGGTGTTTATTTACAGTTTGTCCATATAAGGATGCCACTCAGAGTGGTGTGTTGCAAACTTCATTCACAATGGAAGTTCCTGCAATAGTAACAAATGTCGGAGCTTTGCCGAATCCTATTGTGAAATATGAAACGGGGCTTGTTGTCGAGCCATGTGATGTTGATGCTCTTGCTGATTCTATAAGTTATATGTTGAATAATCCGCAGGAAGTAAAAAGGATGAAAGATAACATAAATTCGAAATGGAAACCGCAAATGGCTTGGGCTAATATTGTAGATGAATATTTAAAATGTTATACAGCAATAATTTGAATTTAGTTTTGATAATGGTGGTTATATCAAAATGAAGTTATGTATAAGTATAATGTCATTTGATTCCCAACCCAATTGTAAAAAGTTGAAAAGAAAAAATATAATTTACATAAAGATTGAAAAATAATTATTTTTGATTTATTTGTTATATATAATAATTTAAAATAAAAAGAATGAGCAATCCAATATTAACCATTGGTATTCCTACATATAAAAGGCCAGAGCAAATACAGCAAACTGTAAGAATTCTTCTTCCGCAGTTGACTGATGAAATTGCGCTGGTTGTATATGATAACTGTAGTCCTGTTCCGGTTTCTTCATTGTTTACGGACGAAGAAAAAAAACATTTTACAATAAAACAGAACAAAGCCAACATTGGTGGTGATGCTAATATTGCTGGCGTATTATATAATTGCGATACCAAATGGTGCTGGACGTTAGGTGATGATGATTATATTAGAGAAGATGCAGTTGAGGTAGTTTTAGCACACATTAAGAAATATCCAGATTTTGCATTCTTCAAGTTCAATTCTCCATATGCTCAAGAAACACATGGGTTTATGGATGTTGCAAAATTGTGTAAGCGTAGAAAAATCTTTTCGGTATACAGTAGATTAACGTTTATGTCAACAAGTATTTATAATATGGAAAAGATGCACGATTATCTTTTCTATTACTATAGATACCTTTCTACTAAGAACGGACAGAACATTTTCTTGCTGAAATATTTGGAGGCAAATGACGATGCTGTTTGTCTCTTTACGGAAACTTCTATCGTTGATTTAAAGCCTTCATCGGTAATTCCTGCTTGGAGTTATGAAGATCTTATAGTATCTTGTCCTTTGTTGTTTTATGCATTTAAGGAGAAGAGAAAACAAATGAATGGAACACTTTTCGTTGGAATAACATTTGGATATTTTCATGGAATATTCTTTTCTAACCTAAGTTTCTTTAAGGGATTAAAGTGGTTCTTTTATGTGGTAAGAAACTATGGTGTGGTAAACACAATACGTTATCATGGCATATTGTTGACAATGTATATATTATCTTTGTTTGTTCCGAAAAAACTGGTAGAAAAGGTTAAGGCATATAGGCGAAACAAAAAGGGATGATATGAATGTAAACTATACCTATAGCAATAAATTGTGTACAGGTTGTGGCATATGCGAGGACGTTTGTCTTAAATCAGCCATAACCATCAAGCGTATAGATGGAGAGTACAAGCCAGTAATAGACGAAAGTTTGTGTTTGGGTGATAAATGCAGTAGATGTCTGAAGGTATGTCCGGGAGTAGGGTGTGACTTAACACAGCGGGCGAAGGATTTATTTGTTGAGGAATCGGTAAAAGAAGATAAATATATAGGACGCTATGTCGGACTGCATACAGGGTGTAGTCTTGACGAAGATATTCGATATCATTCGGCAAGTGGTGGTATGGTTAGTCAGTTCCTGATATTTTTATTGGAGAATAAGATTATAGATGGTGCTGTTGTAACCGGGTTTGACAAAGACAAAATTACGCCATACTCTTATATAGCAAAGACTCGTGAAGATGTTATTGCTGCGCGCAGTTCCAAGTATTGTCCAGTAGCACTCAATAAAATCGGAAACGAAATCATCAAGGCCGAAGGAAACAGATACGTAATAGTTGGTGTTCCTTGCCATATCCAAGGCTTGAGAAAACGCGCATCAATAGATCGTAAATTCCGTGAAAAGATTGTCGGATATTTTGCAATATATTGTTCTTCGGGAAGAAATTTTTATTCTCAAGATTATATTTTCAAACACTATGGTGTTGTCAGAGAGAATATAAATAATTTCCAGTACCGCGATAATGGTTGCCTTGGATATTTAACAATAGATACTGTTGATGGTTCTTCCGAAAAGCATGTCAAAGTGCCGTTTACAACATTCTACGGACCACTGTTGCGTAGTTTCTTCAAACCGCATCGTTGTTTGTCATGTATCGACCATTATGGCGAACTTGGAGATGTGTGCTTTGGTGACATTCATATAAAGCCTTATTCTGATGATAAAATTGGAATAAGTTCTTGGATTACAAGAAGTGAATATTGGGAGAATTTATTCAGAACGGCTGCTGACGAAGGATATATAAAAATGGATGAGCTGGATGCACATACGCTCAACGAAAGCCAGAAGGTCATGTTGTATCCAAAGAAACGAAAAGCTGCAGTTGTGGTTGTGATGGATAAAATGATAGGCAGGAAAACTCCTGTTTATGATAAAGAATTTGAAAAACCAATGTTAAAAGATTATATTGCAGTTTTAGTGTGTCATGCACAAAGATTCATTGGCAGACACAAGAAAATCTGGTGGGCTTTGGAAATAATAAATAAAGGAAAGTAATTTGGATATGATTGGTTTGTGTATAAAATGTGAAAATGCTAATTACGGTAGTAAGTTGCAGGCACTGGCAACTATACGTATGACTGAAAATTTGGGTCATGAGTGTAGGGTGATTCATTATGGAAGAGCAGGTCTGTGGTTCAAAATAAAATCTTTGCCTAAATTTTTTCTTTGTTCCAGTTTTCGCCAGGATTTGATTGAGAACTGGAGTCGTAACAGGATTTACAAGAAACATCCGAAATGGACTCCTCTTTTGAAACTGCGTAGTGATATTTTCAAAAAATATGATGAAAATCATTTTGACAGATACGATGTCTATGGAGCCTATTTCAAGGATATTCAAAATATTGCGAAGAAATTCGACGCTGTTATGACATGCAGCGATCAGTTGTGGTCGCCATCGGGATATGGAACAGATTTTTACAACTTGATGTTCGTTCCTGATAATGTGCGCAAGGTTTCATTCGCATCAAGTTTTGGAGTTGACAATATACCTTCTTATCAGAAGAAGGGGACAGCTCGGTATATCAACAGAATAGAATACGTCAGTTGTCGTGAAAACCGAGGCGCAGAGATTGTAAAAGAACTGACCGGTAGAGACGTTCCTGTTTTGATGGATCCTGTGTTCGGTTTTGACAAGGAACAATGGGCTGAAATGGTCCCAGTTGAAAAGATATATGACGAACCTTATATATTCTGTTATTTCCTGGGAGCCAACAGCAGTCATCGTGAGGCTGTAAAGAAATTTGCAAAGCAGAAGAATATGAAGGTCGTATTTCTGAAATTCTTGGATCAGTACGTTGAATGTGATGAAGATTTCGGTGATATAACTCCTTTTGATGTCGATCCGAATAAATTTCTTAATATTATTCGTGGGGCAGAATACATTGTTACAGACTCTTTCCACGGATGTGCGTTTAGCATTATAAATCAGAAAAAATTTGTGATACTAAACCGCTATTCTTCATCATCTGGTGCGTCAAAGAATTCACGTATTGATACTGTTTGTGGAAACTTAGGACTTCAGAAAAGACGAGTTAATGCAGACTCGGACATTGCCGCTATTATCGACGAGCCTATAGCATGGACTGATGTGTATGAGAAGTTGGATGTGTACAGAAACAGAATGTGGAACTATCTGAAAGAAGCGTTGAACACAAAGTAACAGATTTTCATGATAGTTAGGGCGTCAGATAAAATCCAGGTAGACTTAACAAGATGTCAGCAGTGCGGTTCGTGTATTTCTGTTTGCAAGAAGAATGCAATAGAGTGGGGTACGAACAGTAATACAGGTTTGCTTGACATAACGATAAATCAGGACAGATGCGTAAAGTGTGGACATTGCTATAACATATGTCCTGCTAATAAAGATACGCAAGTTGATGATATAAACGGATTGATAAACTCTCGCAGTTTTTATTTGGGGCATAGTAAGGATGATGTAGTAAGAACCAAATCTACTTCGGGAGGAGTTGTTAAAACAATAATTGTCGAAGGCTTGAAGTCTGGCTTTTTTGATGGGGTTTATACGTTAAGAAAGACAAACAAATACCCTTTTGCTGAGGGACATTTATTCACCTCTGCAGACATCCCAGATTATACAGACATTCCCAATTCTGTATATCATTCAGTACCGTTAAATTTGAATATGGAACAGATCCGTGATTGTAAGAGACTTCTGATTATAGGAACAGCTTGTCAGTTGTCGGCTCTGTCAAAATATGCAAGAAAGCAATGTTCTGAATTGTATAGCATCTGTATTTTCTGTAAGCAGCAGAAGACTTTCGATTCAACACGCTTTATTGCAAAAATGGCTGGCGAGAAGCTAAGAAATATTGACGATTTGAGGGCTGTTGAGTATCGTGGCAACGGGTGGCCGGGAAGATGTAAGTTTAATGATAAAAAAATACCGTGGGAGAAAGCTGCTACATTACCATTTGGAAAAAAACTGTGGTGTGTTCCCGGATGTCATATTTGTGGTAATCCTTACGGAGAAGACACAGATATAACAGTAATGGATCCGTGGTGGCTTAATGTAGACAGAAAATCAGGTCAAAGCCTCTTTTCTGTAAATTCGGAAGGTGGACAAATTCTGCTGCAAGCATTGTCTTCTTATCTTGATTATAACGCGAAAAGTGTATCTGATGTAACCCCTGCTTTGTCAATAAGTGTGCTTAACGAGAAAAATAAGTTCATTCCTTATTTCAGAGGAGAGGCTGTAAGTGATGATTTAAGGAAGAAAGGCGATGATATTGTCAGAAAAAGATTACTTTTGGAACGAATCCTAACATCGTTGCCAAGGATGCCAAAATTATTTTATAAAGTTATAAATCGCTTGTTCTGATCATATGGAAATAAAAGTAATAACAAGGCATGCCCCGATTAATTATGGTTCTGTGTTGCAGGCATTTGCAACAATCAGAATCCTTGAGAAATTAGGACATAATGCATATATCATAGATTATAGACGTCAGAGTGCATATTCTTTAAGGAATTTGTTAAGACAGATTAAATTAAGTTCAGGAATAAAAAACGTTTTTTTCAGTGTGTTGCGAGCATTCTTTATCAGTTTCGAGCATCGTAATGTGGAAAAGAAGTTCGAACAAATGCGTGGACGTTATTTGAAACTGACGAATGCGTATTATTCTTGTAATGAGATAGTTGGCTTGAAGGCTGATTGCTTCGTTACTGGAAGTGACCAAGTTTGGGGAATAGACAGATATGATGAAACATATTTCTTACCTTTTGTAAAGGAGGGGAAGAAAATTGCATATTCTGCAAGCTTTGGAAAAACAGATATTGACGAAAAGTATTTTGATAAATATACAAAATGGCTGAAGCAATATAGTCATATAACAGTCAGAGAAAATACGGCTGTCGATTTGCTTAACAAGATGGGAATAGATTGTCTTGGAGTGGTGCTAGACCCTGTTTTGTTATTGACAATGACAGAGTGGAACGAATTTATTGAAGAAAAGAATGATAATACTGCATGTAATGACAAATTGTTAGTGTACTATTTGCACAACAATCCCGAGTTGAGAAAGTATGTTAAGAACTTCTCTAAAAACAGGAATATAAGATATGCAACAATGTCAGCGACATGGCATCATCTGATTTCGGGAGGCGATAAAATCTTTGCTCCAGAAATAAAAGATTACATCAAGACTATAAAACATTGCAAGTATTTTGTTACTGATTCTTTTCATGGAACGGTGTTTGCAATTTTGTTCAATAAGAAATTCTCGGTAATTCTACCGAATGATGGTACGGGAACGAGAATAAAGAGCATTCTTGAAATGACACATTTGGAGGATCGAATTATTACAGACTTGAGTGATTTTTCAGTGGTAGAACGTGAGATTGACTATAATCAAGTTAACGAAATTATTGCTAATGAGCGTGAACGTTCAATAAAACTGTTGGACATGATGATAAGAAACTAACGCTCTTACAAATAACAGATTAGAGTCCAAGAGAAAAGGATACAATGGCAGCAATTGTTGCTGAATTTATGGAAAACGGAAATATATGAAAGTTGTATTGTTAGCTGGTGGTTTTGGCTCCCGCATTTCTGAGGAGTCGGTGTTTAAGCCAAAGCCCATGATCGAAATAGGTGGAATGCCTATTCTGTGGCACATTATGAAGGAGTATGCCTACTACGGACATAATGAATTCATTGTTTGTGCCGGATATAAGCAGGAGTATATAAAAGAATGGTTTGCAAACTATTTCTTGCACAACAGTGATGTGAGTTTTGATTTTCGTGACGGAAAGAACGAGATGACAGTGCATCAAAGCAAACTTGAACCATGGAAAGTTACTGTGGTTGATACAGGTTATAATACCATGACTGGTGGACGCATCAAGCGAGTGCAAGAGTACGTCGGAAACGAGACTTTTATGATGACCTATGGCGATGGTGTATGTGATGTTGACATCAACAAACTTTTGGAATTCCATAAAAGTCATGGCAAGACCGCAACTTTGACAGCTGTTAAGATGATGCAGGAAAAGGGTGTTTTGGATATCAAGAATGGTGCAGTTAAGGCGTTTCGAGAGAAGAATCAGGTGGATGGCTCTCCGATAAATGCCGGCTATATGGTTCTTGAACCATCTGTTTTTGATTTGCTTGACGGTGACGACTGTATTTTTGAGCGCAAGCCGCTTGAGACGCTGGTTGCTAATGGAGAACTAATGTCATACATTCACGAAGGTTTTTGGCAGTGCATGGACAACATCCGTGAAAAGAATATGCTTGAGAGATTACTGCAAGCAGGTAATGCTCCGTGGAAGAAGTGGGAACGTGTTGTACCTCAAATATAATTTGTATGATTGATATTTTTAATAACTTCTATAAGGGCAAACGCGTTCTTGTAACTGGCCACACTGGTTTTAAGGGCAGTTGGCTGTCTATCTGGCTTCATGAACTTGGTGCTGAGGTGGTAGGCGTTGGACTTGAACCATACTCAGAGAAGGATAATTTTGTCCTTTCTGGCATCGGGCAGAAAATAAAGGCCGATATCCGTGCCGATATCCGTGATGGAGAGAAGATGAAGCAAATATTCAACGAATATCAGCCTGAGATTGTTTTTCATCTTGCTGCACAGCCTTTGGTTCGTCTAAGCTATGAGATTCCTGTAGAAACTTATCAGACCAACGTGATGGGAACCATCAATATTATGGAAGCCATCCGTGCAACGCAAAGCGTAAAGGTTGGTGTGATGATTACCACTGATAAATGCTACGACAATAAAGAACAAATGACTGGCTATAAGGAGAACGACCCATTTGGTGGTTACGATCCTTATTCCAGCAGTAAGGGAGCTTGCGAGATTGCCATTCAGAGTTGGAGACGCAGTTTCTTTAATCCCGAAGATTATGGAAAGAAACATCATGTAAGTTTGGCAAGTGTTCGTGCCGGAAACGTGATAGGCGGTGGCGATTGGTCTAAAGACCGCATCATCCCAGATTGTATCCGTGCCTTGGAGGCTGGAAAGCCTATTGAGATTCGCAGTCCTAAAGCCGTACGTCCTTGGGAGCATGTTCTTGAACCTCTGAGTGGTTATATGCTTCTAGCCCAGAAAATGTGGGAAAATCCTACAGAATATTGCGAAGGCTGGAACTTCGGACCAGAGCAGGAGAGTGTCTTAAATGTTTGGGATGTTGCTACGGCTATGGTCGAAAACTTCGGTTTCGGAGAACTGAAGGATGTGTCAGACCCTAATGCGCTTCACGAAGCCAACTTGCTGATGCTCGATATCACCAAGGCCAAGACACGCCTTGGCTGGAAGCCTCGCTTGGACGCCAAGCGTTGTGCTGTATTGACATCAAGTTGGTACAAGAGATATAAGAACGAGGATGTCTATGACATCTGTATTGATGAAATAAATGAGTTCTTAAAGTAATGAAAAAACTGCTTATAACAGGTGCTGGGCCTAATGGAATTACTGGAAGGTTGATAAAAGAGTACTTTGCCGATAAGTACGTTCTGTTTACGCCCGGAAGCAGGGACTTAGACTTGACAAATGATGCAAGCGTTGCCTCTTATTTTACTCAAAACAAGATAGACTATGTTATCCATTGTGCCACATTTCGTCCCACATCGGTAGACAAGTCTCATTTTGTTGATGAGGAACTGGAGAGTAATCTGCGAATGTTCTATTCATTAGCTGCACAAAGTGACAAATTTGAAAAAATGATTTATTTTGGCAGCGGAGCGGAGTTTGATAAGAGTCAACCAATAGTTAATGTTTCTGAAGATGACTTCGGAAGAAGCATTCCTAAAAATAAATATGGCCTTGCAAAGTATATAATGAATGATTTTGCAAGGACAAGCCGTAATATCTACAACTTTAGGCTTTTTGGCACGATTAACAAGTACGAGCGTTTCACCAAGAATGTGATATCTAATCTCTGCGTAAAGGCTATCAAGGGACTTCCTGTAAAATTACGACAGGATTGTCGTTTTAGTTTTGTGGATATTAGTGATATTTTGCCGCTTCTCGATTATGCTCTCAGTAATAATCTTAATTATCATGACTATAATATAGTCATGGATCAGAATTATCTTCTTTCTGATATTGCGAGGATTATTATTGATTTGACAGGCAAAAATCAAGAACAAGAAATAAACAATCCAGGATTAAACTTGGAATACACTGCGTCAAACGACAGAATAAAGAGTGAGTTTTCTGTACGTTTTACTCCTATAGAGGAAGCCGTGAAGCAGGTTTATGATTATTATTACCAAATAAAGGATACAATTGATATATCAGATATTGACGCAAGATGGAAATGAAAATAAAGGTTTCAGATTATATTGTTGATTTCTTGGAGAACTGTGGCGTGAAGCATGTATTCATGCTTCCGGGCGGTATGGCTATGCATATCAACGATTCTATTGGCTATTCCAAACGACTAAAACCGGTTTGGATGCTTCATGAACAAGCTTGTGCATTTGCAGCCGAGTCATATGCTAGAATCACCAACAACTTGGGAGTTGCTTGTGTAACATGCGGTCCAGGTGCAACAAATACATTGACAGGCGTAGCATGTGCATGGATAGAATCAACTCCTCTTCTTGTAATAACAGGTCAGGTAAAAAGAGCTGATATTGCACAAGATCCCAACTTGAGACAATTGGGCGTTCAGGAAGTTCGTATTGTAGAGATGGCTAAACCTGTAACCAAGTACAGCGTGCAGGTGTTGAAACCTGAAGATATTAGATTTGAACTTGAAAAGGCTGTGTCAATTGCACAGGAAGGTCGACCGGGTCCTGTTTTGTTAGATATTCCTGTAGATGTTCAGGCATGTAAGGTAAATCCAGAAGAATTACGATCATACATTCCTCAAAAGAATGATTATTCTTGTTCTGAAAAGACTATCGACGAGGTCGTATCTCTATTGAATAATGCAAAAAGACCTGTATTCTATGTCGGAGCCGGAGTTTCTATTGCAAAAGCCAAGCAGAGTTTCCGCGAGTTAGCCGAAAGACTGAATATTCCAACCTTATGTCATTGGAACGGAATGGATATCTTGGAAAATGACCATCCTCTGTATATGGGACGTCCGGGAGCCGTTGGTCAAAGAGCTGCTAATTTCGTTCTTCAGAACGCCGACGTTCTGATAACCATTGGAACTCGTCTTGCTTTATTGCAGACAGGTTTCAATTTTGCAGGATATGCTAAGAATGCAAAGCATGTGATGGTAGATATTGATCAGGCAGAGCTTGACAAACCAACATTGCATCCTTATCTGAAGGTAAGATGCGATGCTGGAGATTTCATCAACAAATTGAGCGCAAGAACTGATATTCAGATAGGTGATACTACAGACTGGATTTCTATATGTAAGTCATGGAATCAGAAGTATCCGTCGCTTAATCCAGAATGGCTAAAGAATTCAAAATTTGTTAATTCATATTACCTTATGGATGCAGTTTCTTCGCAAATGACCGAGAGTGACATCTATGTTGGAGGTCGAGCTGGAACATGTGTTGATGCAGCCATACAGGCATTTAAGGTTAAGAAGGGACAAGGAGTCTATGTTACAAAAGGTCTGTCTTCAATGGGTAATGGACTTCCTGCTGCTATCGGAGGCGCCTATGCCACAGGTAAACGTGTCGTTTGTGTGAATGGCGATGGCGGTTTTGTGATGAATATTCAGGAACTGGAAGTTGTTAAGAGGGACAATCTGCCATTAAAGATATTCATTTTGGATAACCGAGGTTATTCGACAGTTAGAAATACTCAGACAAATGTCTTCGACAAACATTATATGGGATGCAGTCCTGAGTCTGGCTTAACAGTTGGTAGCATAAAGCGCGTTGCTGAAGCTTATGGTATAAAGACATACGAGATATGTAACCATGAATCAATGAACGATGTCATAAAGGAAGCTTTTGCCTATGACGGACCTGTGCTGGTAAATGTGATTGTAGATCCAGACCAACCAATTGTTCCTAGACAGGCTAATTATAAGACACCTGAAGGACAGATGGCTTCTAGGCCTCTGGAAGATATGAAACCATTGCTTGATCCGGAGGAGATAAAAGAGATTATGTCTGTATCACAAATGTAAAAACAATCTATCAATATTGTTTTTAGGCAAGTTCGCCAGATAATGAAAATACTACAGATAGACGCTTATCATCATATTTTGGGCGGAGCAGAAAAAGTGATGTTCAATACGGCCGAGTTGTTGAAGGAGCACGGCCATGATGTCGTTTTCTTTTCGCTATGCTGGGACGAGAATTTTGATTCTGAATACTCATCTTATTTTGCGCCATCAAGGGAGTCGAGAACAGGCTTGTTGAGGCCTCTGAAAAATGTGGCTTCATATTTTTACTATACCGAGGCGGCAAAGAAAATCGGACAGTTGATTGAGGTTGAGCATCCTGACATCGCCCAGATTCATTTGATGTGGGGCAATATTTCTCCATCTATTCTTGATGTTTTAAAGAAGTACAACGTACCAGTCATAATGACGGTTCACGACTACAGAATGGTTTGTCCTGCGTACGTATTCAAGAATGGTAAAGGAAATATTTGTGAAGAGTGCGACGGACATAAGTTTTGGAAATGTATTACAAATAAGTGTTGTAAGGATAGTTATTCAATGAGCCTTATGATGACGGCCGAGATTTATTTCCGAAACAAAGTACTTCATGCGCCTGAGAAAATTGACGGTTTCCTTTTTGTAAGCAATTTTGCAAAAGAGAAGCATGAACCGTATATGCCTTTCCTGAAGGACAGAAAGACCGTAGTAATGTACAACTTCTCAGAAGGTATAGATGCTGAACGGAATATACCTTCTGGTGAAAAATATATTTTGTACTTTGGACGCTTGTCTAAGGAGAAAGGTGTACACACTCTCCTGAATGCAGTTAAGGATTTGAATAATGTACAACTGAAAATAGTCGGAACAGGTTCGGAAGAAGTCCTTTTGAAAAATTTTGTAGCCGAAAATAATATAAAGAATGTTGAATTCTTAGGCTATAAGCAAGGAGATGAATTAAAGTCGTTGGTAAAAAATGCTTATTTTATAATCGTTCCGTCCGAGTGGTATGAGAATAACCCTATGACAATAATCGAGGCTTATTCGGCTTCAACTCCTGTTATAGGTTCGAGAATCGGCGGAATTCCGGAGATTATTGTCGATGGCGAAACAGGATTTAGTTTTAAGTGGGGGGATGTTGCAGAGTTGCGAAGTGTAATATTAAAGGCTGATGCTTTGTCTAGAGACGAGTATTTACAGATGCGTAGGAAAGCATTGGATTTTGCGCATAAGCATTTTGACAGGGAAGACTATTATAACAGATTGATAAATTTTTATAAGGAGTTCTTATAATAAAACTCATTAAACAATGAAAAAGATAGCAATCACAGGAGCATCTGGCTTCATTGGCCAGCACTTGCTCAGACATTATTTGCAGGAAGGAGCACATGTTGTTGCCATTGTACCTCATCCTGAGAAAATAGAACAGTATAAAAAGTTTGAGAATCTTGAAATAATAAAGGTTGGTTTTGAAGATTTTGATAAAATATCAACAATGACAGATGTAAAGGATATCGATATCTTTTATTATCTGGCATGGGGCGGATATGGAAAGGCTACAAACGACTATGTTGCTCAGTCGCAGAATATAAAGCCGTTGTGCGATGCTGTTAATGAGGCAGCAAAGATGGGATGCAAGAGATTTCTCTTCTCTACATCATTCTCTGAATATATGGTAAGCGAGAAAGAAACACTTAGCCATACAGCAGGAGCACATTGTAATGTATATGGTGCGGCAAAGCAGGCTGCCCGTGTGTTGGCTCATGCAACAGCAGCTCAGAGAGGTATACCATTCTTAAGCGTGGCCTTTGCAAACACGTTTGGTGTGGGCGATTGTTCACGCCGCTCTACAAACTTGTTCGTGCACAAGTTGCTTAAGGGAGAATCGCTAGACTTGACTGAAGGCATACATTTGTACGACTGGAATTACATCGATGATACTCTTTCTGCTCTTGTCCTGGCAGGAGAGAAGGGCTTGCCAGACTCTGTTTACTATATTGGCAGCAATTTACGATTGCCTTTGAAGGATATTGTAGCGCGTGTTCGCGATATAATATGTCCTGATGCAGAGATCCGTTTGGGCACTTATCACGAGGATTTTCATGTTGACTATACAAGTGTTGATGTTACAAAACTCTATAGAGATACAGGCTATCAGCCTAAGTGGAACTTTGACGATGCAGTCAGAAAGACTGCCGAGTGGGTTGCAACATTAGATTGGGATTAATGTAAAAAAACATATACTATGGCAAAAAAGAAAATTTATATAGCTGGTTGTGGCGGAATGTTGGGTGAGGCTTTTTACCAGCAGTTCAAGGGTGATTACGAGATTAAGTGTACCGATAAGGATGTAAATGCCGATTGGCTTTCATTTCTCGATTTTCGCGACTTCGAGGCCTACAAGAATGATGTCATTGATTTTAAGCCTGACTATCTGTTTCATTTGGGCGCTTATACAGATTTGGAGTGGTGCGAGAATAATGCTGACGAGACATATCTGACTAACACATTGTGTGTTGAGAATGCTGTATATATAGCCAACGAATTGGACATACCATTGTTATATATTAGCACTGCCGGAATTTTTGATGGCAAGAAGCAGTTATACGACGATTGGGATATGCCAAATCCGTTGGGCGCTTATGCACGTTCCAAGTATATGGGCGAGCGTTTTGTTGTCGAAAATGCAAAGCGTTATCTTGTTTGTCGTGCAGGCTGGATGATGGGAGCTGGTCCTTCAAAGGATAAAAAGTTCATTCAGAAACTGATGAAACAGTTGAAAGAAGGAAAGAAAGAACTTTTCATTGTGAACGACAAGGACGGAACTCCAACATACACACAGGATTTTGCAAAGACAGTCAAGAATCTGATACAGAAAGAGTACTGGGGGGTGTATAATTGCGTATGCGGTGGACAGACAAGCAGACTTGAGGTTGCACAGGAACTTTTGAAATGTCTTAATTGGGAAGATAAAGTAAAGATAAATGTCGTAACGTCAGAATATTTTGCCAAGGATTACTTTGCTCCTCGTCCTGCATGTGAACGCCTTTGGACTCGCAAGTTAAATCTGCGCGGGGTGAGCGCAATGAGAGACTGGAAGGTTTCTTTGAAAGAATATATTGATAATTATTATAAGGGATATTTAGATTAGTCTTCGGTTTCCAGAGAATCTGAAGAGAATTTTTTATGGAAGAAAAGAAAAAAATGCGTATTGCAGCATTTGGCGGTTTTCGTGATATTCCGCCAAGAGCTGGTGGCGCAGGTAGTGATAAATTTGCAGTTGAGTTATATCCTCGTATCGTAAAGAGAGGATATTCTCTTTTGGCATATACGCGTATATATCCGAACGAAACGCGCGAAGATAAGAATCTGGAATACGAGGGAATACGCCTAAAGCCATTCAAGACTGTTAGCAAGGCTGGTTTTGACAGTCTTTTACATTCTTGTAAGTGTACATGGGACGTTATTGTTCACGATACAGCCGATGTTGTACATCTGCACAGTGGAGCAAACAGTTTGTGGGCTTTGTTTCTTAGATTGGCAGGAAAGAAAGTTGTCGTAAGCCAGTTCGCAATGGACTGGAAGCGCGATAAATGGCCATGGTATGGGAAATTGTATTATCTGTTTTCTAACTATCTGACAGCTCATATCCCAAATGCTGTTGTGTTCGACAATGTATACACAAAGGAGTATTACGAAAAGAAATATAACAAGACGTATGATTTTATTCCATACGGCAGTGAAGTTCCTGAACCGTCTGATAATACGGACATTCTTGACAAACTATCGTTGAAAAAAGGAGAATATTTCCTGTTTGTAGGTCGTTTCATTCCAGACAAAGGATTGCATCTGCTCAAAGAGGCTTTTGAAGGACTGAAGACAGACAAGAAGTTGGTTATGATTGGCGGCTCTCCAAATCCTAATGAATACGAGAGCAAAATTAAGACTACATCAGATTCGAGAATCATTTGTCCGGGATATGTGTATGGTGAGGATACCAATATTCTAATGAAGAATGCCTATGCATATTGTCAGCCTTCGTTGATAGAGGGACTTTCTCCTGTGATTCTAACGGTTATGGGACTCGGAACTCCGCTTATCTGTAGTGATATCCGCGAGAACACTTTTATTACCAAGGATAATGCCATAACTTTTGAGAGTGGAAATGCCATGGCACTTCGTGAAGTTCTTCAGAAGGCATTGGATAATCCTGAACTTCTGAAGAAAAACGCAATTGATGGACAAAAGGACATAAAAGAACGTTTCAATTGGGAGTCAATAACAGATCAGTACATTCATATAATGAGACGAATAAATGGGTGAAAAAAAATATTTTGAAGAAATCGATATTACTAAGGGATTTGCAATTTTGCTTGCTGTAATTGGACATTCTTTTCCCGATGCAGAAATAGGGTGGAAGATTGTAGGCAAAGATTCTTTCGCATTTTTCTTAGAAAAGTGGATTTATTCATTCCACATGCCTGTGTTTTTCTTGTTTGCTGGTTTCTTGTTTATTCCCAGATTGCATAAGATGGGAGTAGGCGCAACTCTTTTAAAAAGATTTAATAGGCTAATGCTGCCATATTTGTTTTTTTCTATTTTATATATTTTGATTAAAACAATTGGAGCCTCATATGCCAACCACCCGCTGTCTCAAAACTTTTGGGTGGAAATGCTTTTGGGAGTGAGTCCGGCAAATGGATGTTGGTTTCTTTGGGTATTGTTTGTAATGTCTTTAATATGTGTTGTTTTTAGGAAAATAGGAACGTATGGCTTATTGATATTGTCTGTGTTGATGGCTGTAATATCTTTTATTGACAGTAGTTGGATGATTGGACAAATAAAGCATGTGTTTCATGATTTTGTTTGGTTCGCATTAGGAGGTGTTCTTGCCAATTACTATGATGTGGTGAAATCTCATTTGAACAAAGCTGTTATTGGAATACTTGCCTTTGTAGTGCTTACATGCTTGCGTTTTGTTGCATATTTCCCTTTTAAAGAATATGTTATTACGCTAAGCGGAATTATAATGATGTTCTATTTGGGAATACGAATTTCTGAGACTGGAGAGAATGTTATTCATAACGCGGCGAAGACATTAGGACTTTATTGTATGGATATTTATATATTGTCGATGTTGACAGTGATACCATTAAGAGTGCTGTACATAAACTTTCACTTCTCAAATTATGTTCCATACTATTTGTGGCTTGTTTTTGTATCTGTGTTGGGGTGCGTAATACCAATTATTCTTTCCAAATATATTGTCAGGAAAAATAAATGGCTTAGTATGTTTGTTATTGGTAGATAATAAACAGAGTCCGATAGTATTGTTACAATTAACATACTTAATTTGAAAAAAAAGTAATAACAATTTTTTTTGTAAGAAAATTTTGTATATCTTGCGAGCCGTTTTAAGCTATGGTTCCTTTATCGTATACAATAAGAAAATATATTTTATGATTAAAGCTGCAATTATAGGATTGGGAAAGATGGGAATGAGCCATGCTGCAATCCTTGGAGGTCTGCCAAACGTGGAGTTGGTGGCCGCTTGTGATATGGATAGTCTGTTGCAGAGTGCTTTTAAAAAACTGACTAAAATCCAGATGTACACTGACTATAAGAAGATGATTGATGAACAGAAGCCAGACTGTGTATATGTGGTAACTCCAACAAAACTGCATTATGATATGGTAATGTATGCTATGGAGAAAGGTTGTCATGTATTCTGTGAGAAACCTTTCGCCTTGACTATTGAACAAGGCGAGAAAATGGTTCAGATGGCCAAAGCCAAAGGCTTGGTTAACCAAGTTGGTTATCACAACAGATACATCGGCACATTTAACGAAATGAAACGTCTATTGGCCGAAGGCGTAATAGGTAAGCCTTTCCACTTTATGGGCGAGGCCTATGGTCCTGTTGTGTTGAAATCAAAAGGTGGTACATGGCGAAGCGATAAGAAGAACGGCGGTGGCTGTATAGAAGACTATGCTGCCCATGTTCTTAACCTTATAAATTACATTTGTGGCAGTAATATTGTAGATTGTCGTGGAACTCAGATGCCTTCTATTTTCTCTTCTGAGGTGGATGATGCTGTATATGGTTCACTTTATCTTGCAAACGGACTGAAGGGACAGATTAGCGTAAACTGGAGCGATGATACAGTGCGCAAGATGACAACGAGTCTGAAGATTCAGGGAGATAAGGGAAAACTTGAGGCTGATGCTACAACTCTGAAGATTTATGTAAAGGAAGACAAACCTGAATACGGACTGAAACAGGGATGGAACTTTAAATATATTACAGATTGCACTCCTATGGTCGACTTTAACCTTCGTGGAGAGGAATATACTGCTGAGACTGCAGCTTTCATGCACGGTATTGAGACTGGAGAGATTGATGACAGAAATTCTTTCGAATCGGCTTTGCAGACAGATTATATCATTGCAAAGATGGAGAAAGATGCAGAACTTCTGTAATGTGTAATATAAAAAACTAAATCGTTGTAAACTATGGATAAAGTTATTCTGGGAGATAATCAGTTCTTTGCCGTTAATCACTTGTCGGATGAGAGAAGTAGGGCACAGGCAATCCGTTTTAAGGAAGACAAGGCTATTATTGATGTGCTTGACAACGCAAGAGCATGTGGCATAAATACATTTATGTGTACTACGCACGACCGTATATACAACATCTGCAACTATATGCGCGAGCATAAGGAAGAATACAAGGATTTCAAGTTTCATCCATGTATGCCGTATGCGCACAAGTATGCTAATGCAGTTACCGAACTTGGCATTTTAGGCACGCTGAAGGCTTATATCCCTGGAAACATTTTGGCTGTAACAGGCAAGGCCGGACTCGCATTTATGCGTAAGGATTTCCCTGCATTGATGGAACTTCTGATTGATGCTGAGATGAAGATGTTCGATGGTCTTAACACACCTGTAATATTCTTGCAGAATGTGATTGTCGATTTGCTCATGGGCTTGGGGATGGATGAAATATTCGTGGCGTATGCGAAATATGTCAAGAAGAAATATAATGCAGAACCTGGCTTCATTACAATGAATATGCCTCGCATGGTTGATTTGTGCGAGCGTTTGGGCATCGAGAATCCAATAATTTGTTCATCTATCAACAAGATAGGCTTCCGTATGTCAGGAAGCATTCAGGAATATGAGGAATACCTCAATTCAGACAGAAAATTCCGTCCTATGGCAATGCAATGCTTGGCTGCAGGTGCTTTGAAGCCGGATGAGGCTATGGAATACGTTACACGCTTCCCTAAGATCGAGAGCGTATTGTTTGGAGCTTCAAGCCGTGCACATATTCAGCAGACCAAAGACTTGATTATCGAGGGCTTTGCTCGACATGAGAAGTAAAGATCTTCGTTCCTTGTAGTAAAAGGACGATTTGATTTTTCTATATTTTATAGAAGGCTGTCATCTGAAAATATTCGGATGACAGCCTTTTTTTATCATTTTATTTGTTCGTTTAACTGAATTTGCTATATTTGTGAAGTGTTATTCATAAATAATTAAGCTTATGGGAAAGATTTCAGTTTTGGACACATGGTGGGTATCACTCACGGTAGGTCAGAAAGAGCGCATTGCAACAAAGGCAAACAAAAAGGCTACGCTATATCCCGAATGTACAAAGTGGTGGATGAAGCAGGAAGATGACAGAAAGCAGACAATCCACGACCATTGCGTAGATATTCACGGATATTTGTTGCCTGAATGGACCGACAAGGTCGATGCAACAATGAGTTACTAATTTTTTTTAGCGCATTTTATAAAAAACAAAAAGACTTCACTTATCAAAAGTGAAGTCTTCTGCGGTGCGTACGGGACTCGAACCCGTGACCCCATGCGTGACAGGCATGTATTCTAACCAGCTGAACTAACGCACCTGAAATCTAATATTTTAAAGGTAAGTTAACTTATGTGGAACCTCCGTTCCCAAAAGCGATGCAAAGATACAAATAAAATTTGAATATGCAAACTTTTTGCTGACGAATTTACGGCATCAGAAGCCAGTTTTTCCTTGCAGAAATGCCTGTTTGACGGGAATCTCGCTAAAAATCAAAAGGTTAAAACTTAGTATTTAAATCTGCAAAAATTGTAAGAAAAACTAAAAATCCCTTGCAGAGGCAGTATAAAGAGCCTTGCAAGGGATTTTTGTTATAAAAGCAAATTCTCAGATATCAACTTTCAGCCCTCAACTTTCTCAACTCTCAACTATAGAAATTACTTTGCAAACCAATACATGCCCTTCTCGGCATTCTCGCCAAACATGTATTCGCCTTTTATATTGCTTGAGATTTTCTTCACCTTTCCCGTGCTGTCAATTTGATACAGAGTGAACTTTCCGGCAGGAAGTGAAACTTTGGCATTGCTGCCGCAGAGATATGCAAGCACGGCATTGTCGCCCTTCAGAACCTTGACGGCATCGTTGCCGACTTCGGGCTTCATGCTTGCAACAGATGTAAGCAGTTGCTTGCGGAAACTGTCGTCAATCTTGATGTTGGCGCACGATCCGCCAGCCATCAGCACAGCCCAGCCGTTCTTGTCGAAGTTCTGAGCCGAATATGTAACAGCCTTTTCCGGATATTTCTGTCTGTACTCGCTTACCGCCTTGAACACCTCATCGAATCCTGTTGAGCCCGGCTTGAACTTGCGTTGCCATTGGCGTGGCGCCAGATTCTTGCCGCTTTCGATAGCCCACAATCCTTTGGTGTTGTAGTGCCAGTATTTGATGTCGATAATATCCACAACCGATGCTCTTGCCGGGTCTGAAAGGATTGCGTCCTGCACATCCTTTGTTACTGACAGAGCCACCTTCACTTTGCCGTTCTCAGCCTCCCATTCCTTTATGCAGTCAATCCAGAACTGTACGAAGTGAAGCGGGCCTGTAAACTCCTCGCTGATGAGGTGTACCACGTTGTCCTTGCCCTTGAACTGGTCGAGCTGCTGACGGATGTATTGTCTGTGCAGTTCTGCCATCTTCGGGTTGTTGATGTCGTAGAAGAACGTTGCCACGAATATTCGCTTGTCGCCGGTGAAAGGCACAGGCTCTGGGAAGACCGAACCGTTTATGTTGTTCACTGGTCGCCAAGGACTGTCAACCCAATGTGCTCCGGCTTCGAGAATGTTATGCTGGAAATAGTGGTGGAAGTACAGCAGACCGTCGAACTTGTCGGCAAACTCGTTAAGACGGGCAAAGTACCATTTGTTAGGCTTCGTGAGGTCGTATTTTGTCAGACCGTCCCAAGCCGTCTCCTTGCCCGAGCGTGCCAGAGGCTGCTCGTAGAATGGCGCCCACACATCGGCATCGCGGCGTTTTACTCGCAGATGGTCGTCGCGTCGGCGGTCGGTCCACAATCCGTAGTTCTGTGCAAAGATGCAGAAACCGTTCTTGTCCATGTAGCTTACAACCGAGTCTATGCGGTCGGTGAGGCCTGTGCCCTCGCGGTCGGGAACGAAGCGTGTTACGGCTGGGGCAGAGTAGAAGCCCTTTACGAACGAAGGACGGATGTTTCCGCGCCACCAAGGAGTGCTATACAGATTTCCGGCGATGGCGAGACCGTTCTTTGTTATCTGTCCGTTTGTGATGCTTATGTTATGATGCGCGTCTGCTGTCTTCTTTGTTGGCGCGCTTATCACCTTTGCCTTGTTGTGTGCCAGAAGGCTGCTGTTGAACTTTGCCGAATCAATCCAAGCCTCGAGCGTTACGCGCGGAACAGTTCTTGCTTCCTCTGCAAGAATCTGAGCGTCTTCAACGGTGGGGTTGCTGCTTGCGTTGGTGTTTCGCATGTAGATGCGGCATTTCTCGGCATTCTCTGCACTTGTTCTGTCGGCGAGCTGCTGCGCAAACAGACTGCGTGGCTTGCCGAAGTTGCCTCCGCCGTACCAGTCGCCGTCGCCGCTCTCTTTCGACCAGTTGTAGTAGCAATGGTTGGTGTTGTCCTTGTCGGGCGAGTAGCAGAAAATCTCGCCTGCGGTACATTGCCACAGCACGCTGTTGGCCGTGTTCCATCCTGCGCCGTTCTTGCTCTGTCCGAGGTTGCAGAACTTTATGTCGTTTCCGATGATGTCGACAATGTCGAATAGCAGACCGCAAGCCCAAGCCTCAACAGGGCCGCTATATCCGTGGGCATTCATGGCCTCGCACTGAACGAAGGCGTTTGGTCCGGCGGCGCACCATCCGGCCGAGAAGTCGTGTATTCCTTCCTCCGAATAGCATCTCTGGAAAAGATTCATCTGACCTACGGTGTAGAATGTCTGGCGGCGTGCTCCTGCCAGTTCGCTCTTAGGGTCGTAGCTCTTGCAGTCCTCAACGGTTATCATGCTTGAGCCGCGCTGAAGAATTACCGCGCTACCTGCAAAGTGTCGGAAGTTTACCATTCGCACCCAGCAGTTCTCCGCATTGTCTATCGAGATGCCAGTCCAGCAATGGTTCTCGTCGAAGTCGCTTTCGTAGTCCGATTCGAGAGTGAGGTTTTCCACTCCACATTCACCTATTATATTATATTCGGGCATTCGTGCCACGATGGTGCTGGCAAGATTCTTGTTCAGCGTCATGGTTAGCGGAACATCTATTGTTATCTCGTTGCCCTTTACGGCAGTTATCCGTCTTGTCCATTGCACGTCGGTGTCGCCCTTGTGCCATCCCAGAGTTGTGTTGGTTGGCGAGAATCCTGCGCATCCGAGCGAGTTTATCCATTCGTTGGTGCTCTGCCATGTAAGGCTGATGCGGTCGCCCACCTTGTAGTTGGCGGCGTTTGCCAGACGGATGGTCTTGTCGGTTACATACACAAAATCCTGTGCTATGGTAGTGCTGTCGGTATATCGCACATCGCCCTTGCCCTCGATGAGCAGGAGAGACATGCGGTCGACTCCCTTCTTGCGTATTACGGTCTTGTCTCTGCCCATGCCTCTCAGCACCACGCCGCTGGCAGATATGTGCAGACGCTCTGAAATCTCGAACGTGCCTTCGCCCAGGAGCACGGCTCCGCGATGGCCGTTCTTGTCGGCCGGCAGCTTGCTCACATAGTCGATGGCTGCCTGAATGGCATCGGCGTTGCTTGCCACCGCCTTTACCTGAATGTTGGGAATGTTTGCGGCAGACTGTCGGTAGCCGCAGTATGAATAGTCTACATATCGGTAAGTGTCGTACTCAATCTTCTCGTTCTCCAGCTTAATGTGCGGTTTCTTTGGTGCAGGCTTTTGCGCCGTGCCCATGTATGCGAATCCGCCAAGCAGAAGCGATAATATTATAGTCTTGTTGTCCATTGGTTATATTTTTTTGATTTTACCTGTTTCTATTTGTAATGTTTAGTGTGCAGAAAGAGTTTAAATAATAAAAACATCGCCATATCGATGCGCATTTTAATATTTTTAAACTTGTTTTAACTATTTAGCGTACAAATATATCTAATTTTTCACTACCTTTGATGCACTTTTATAAAAAAGTAATGTAATACTTAAAAATATTATTTAAAATGAAACCTACTTTATTTCTATTGGCTGCCGGTATGGGAAGCCGTTATGGTGGTTTGAAGCAGCTTGATGGTCTTGGCCCTAACGGCGAGACTATCATGGACTATTCAATTTATGATGCTATTCGTGGCGGATTTGGCAAACTCGTATTCGTTATCCGCAAGGATTTCGAGAAGGATTTCCGCGAGAAGATTATAAGCAAGTATCAGGACAAGCTTCCTGTTGAACTTGTATTCCAGAGTATTGACGACCTTCCTGAGGGATTCACTTGCCCAGAGGGCAGAACTAAGCCTTGGGGAACAAACCACGCCGTACTCATGGGTAAGGATGTTATCAAAGAGCCGTTTGCCGTTATCAACTGCGACGACTTCTACGGTCGCGACACATTTGCCGTTATGGGCAAGTTCCTGAGCGAGCTGCCAGAGGGCGCAAAGAACCAGTATGCTATGGTCGGCTTCCGCGTGGGCAACACTCTTTCTGAGAGCGGAACTGTTAGCCGCGGCATCTGTTCAACAAATGCCGAGGGACACCTTACTACAGTTGTAGAGCGCACCAAGATTCAGAGAATGGACGGCGTTGTTAAGTATCTCGACGATGACAACACAACTTGGGTTGCTGTTGACGACAACACTCCTGTTTCTATGAACGTATGGGGCTTCACTCCTGATTACTTCAAGTACAGCCAGGACTTCTTCGTTGAGTTCCTGAAAGACCCTAAGAACATGGAGAACCTGAAGGCTGAGTTCTTCATTCCGCTTATGGTTAACAAGCTGATTAACGAGGGTACTGCAACCGTTAAGGTACTCGACACAACATCAAAGTGGTTCGGCGTAACTTATCCAGAGGATCGTCCTGAGACAGTTGCCAAGATTAAGGCACTTGTTGAGAGCGGCGAATATCCAGAGAAGTTGTTCTGATTTTTTCCTTTGAATTAAATATATTTAAAGTCCCCAAAGGTCTGTCCTGACTTTTGGGGACTTTTTTTTGTGCCCTTACGCCATGCTGTAAAGCTGTCGCTGAAATTCGAGATATTGGGTGCGGATTTGTAGCACGCTCATGTTCAGATTGGCTTTGGCATCGGCTACTGTGCCGTATTTCATGTTTATAAGCGTGCCGAGGTTCTCGGATGTAAATTCGCGGTAACTGTTGCGCAGATATTGCGATATGAGGAAGTCGATGAATATCTTTTGCGCGGCGGTCTGCTTCTTGTAATAGTCCTTGCGAACCATCTCCACACGCTTTTCGCGCTCCATAGGCGCAGTTTCGTAGGCTATGAATTCGAGCACATCGAGCAGGTCGCAGTCCTCGCGCCCCATAACGCGCTGGATGGCTTGCAGCTTGTCTTCGTGAAAGCCCTCTTGCTCCAGATGGCTGAGCAGAGCCTGACGTGTGTCGGGGTGCTCCCATTGCTTGCGAAGGTCTTCAGGACCGTTGAAGAACGATGGCAGCCTGCCGAACAGTTCTTGTATCAGCTCCTCGATGGAAATCAGTTTGTCGTCGTACTGGAATTTCTCCGTCCATTTCGTTTTTAGTTCAATCTGTCGTTTGTCTGAAAGGCGAACCACTATTTTATTCTTCGGCTTGCTGCCACCATCGCAGGTGCATGGCAGATGTCCGCAGATAGGGCATGGCTTATGGGTATCGCTTATTCCGTCGGTAGAGCCGTCTTCTTCGTCAGAATCGTCTGAATATGGTTTCGGCTTCTTGTTGCAAGTGCACGGATAGTTGCCACATACGGGGCAGAAAGGGTCGCCGTCCCACTCGGCATCTTGGAAGTTGCGGCTTGCGCCCACAAAGTCGTAGATGGTAAAGTAATACTTATCGTCGAACAGACGAGTGCCGCGACCGATTATCTGCTTGAATTCCACCATATTGTTCACAGGGCGCATAAGCACAATGTTGCGCACGTTGCGGGCATCAACGCCAGTAGAGAGTTTTTGCGACGTGGTTAGTATGGTTGGCAGTTTGTGCTCGTTGTCCTGAAACAGTTTCAGACTCGCCTCGCCCTCTGCGCCATCGTCGGCCGTTACGCGCTCGCAGTAGTTGGGCGCAGGGTTCTGCTTGTGCTGGTTTATCATGTCGCGCACAATGTTGGCATGCAGCTGTGTGGCGCAGAACACAATCGTCTTCTCGTCGGGATTTATTTGCGAAAGCAGTTCCTTCACGCGATGTTCGTCGCGTTGGCGAATCTCAATCCGTCCGTTGTAGAAATCCTGCTCGGTATATGTCTTTTCGGTATCTATGTCGCCTGTAACATCATCGTCGGGATTGAATACATATTCGTCGATGTTGCTTTCTGAAATGCGCACGCGGAATGGCGTTAGATAGCCGTCGGCGATGCCTTGCTTTAGCGAGTACGAATATACAGGCTCGCCAAAGTAGCGGTATGTATTGGCATTGTCTTGTCGGCGAGGCGTGGCGGTCATGCCAAGCTGATAGGCAAACGAGAAGTAATCCATCAGTTCGCGCCATTGGCTCTCGTCGTTTGCGCCGCCGCGATGACATTCGTCTATTATTATGAAGTCGAAGAAGTCCGCTGGATATTGTTTATAGTACGGCTCTCCGCTGCCATCGTCGCACATGAAGGTCTGGAAGATGGTGAAGTAGAGATGTCTTGCCGTTGGCACTTTGCCATGATTCTTGCGCAGTTCGTCGGGCGTGATGCGCACCATGGCATCGTCGGGAAACTGCTCGAAGTCGTTGATAGCTTGGTTGGCAAGTATGTTGCGGTCGGCAATGAAGAGGATGCGCGGCTTCTGGTCTTTGCCATGCAGATTCCAGTTTGTCTGAAAGAGTTTCCAGCAAATCTGAAATGCCGTGTAGGTCTTGCCCGTGCCTGTTGCCATGGTTAGCAGGATGCGGCTTTGCTCGTTAGCCACGGCGGCGAGCACGTTGTTTATGGCATTGGACTGATAGTAGCGAGGCTCACGACCGCCGCCACGGTTTAGCGGTTGCAGGTTGAAGCGGTCGCGCCACTCGTTGGCCTCGGGGAATGTCATCTGCCACAACTCTTGTGGCGATGGGAACGAATCTACAAACCGCTCGGACGATGGCACAATGTAGTTGCCGCTTGCATCCTTCACGCCCATGTCGATGAAGTAGATTTCGTTGCCGTTGGTAGAGTAGGTATAGCGAATCTGCAACATATCGGCGTACTGCTTGGCTTGCGGCACGCCAACCGACACGTCCGTCTCGTCGGATTTAGCCTCGATGACGGCGAGTTTTATGCCCTTGTATTCCAGAATGTAGTCCACCTTTTTGGGGTGGCGAGCCTTTAGCTTCTCCACTCGTCCCGGAGCAATGAGGTAGGCGCGTTGCTCGTTCAGAATCAGACTGTCGGGCACTTGTTCCCAGCCCACCGCATAGAGGGCAGGATCTATTTTCTTTCGGCGTGTTGTAGATTCGTCCATAAAAGTCTATTTTCCTTTATTGTTTTCTGCTACGATCCTTTTTTCTAAATCCTCGAGCATTTTCAAATCTTCGGCATCTGCCGCTTGCGCATCCAACTGTTTGCGCTTGGTGTTGAATATGTCATAAATCCGCTTTGCTGTTTCTTCGGCTTCATTGTTTGTTATGCTTCCTACACCTTGCAATATCTCTTTCTCTTGGAATGCCAGAAGGTTATCCACATTCTTGCGCCAATAGTCAAGTGTCAGGTCGCGGCGATTCTTTACTCGTTCTTCGGCACTTGTCAGGAAGATGTCTACCAGACGATTCAAAGAGTCTATTTCATCAGCGTGCAGATAGTTTTTGGCTGTAATAACGTCGCCTTTGCGCACGATGCTACCTTTCCATGTGGTGAGTCCCATGTTTGGTTTGTTTGCGTCTGCACGACTGACGATAATTTCGGCAGCCGTCTTGTGGGCTACGGCATAGAGCAGTTTGTTCTGCGTCTCGGCAAAGAACATCTGTGTTGCCTTGTCGCTCTTGTCGTAGTCGCTGCTTAGTGCAAAGAGGTCTCTTATCTTCTGATAGAAACGTTTTTCCGATGCTCTAATGTCGCGGATGCGCAGCAGCAATTCATCGAAGTAGTCGGGTCTTCCGTCTGGATTCTTCAGACGCTCGTCATCCATCGTAAAACCTTTTACAAGATATTCCGTCAGATGCTCTGTTGCCCATTGTCTAAACTGCGTTCCACGAATTCCTCTCACCCTATAACCTACAGCTATAATCATTTCGAGAGAGTAGAATACCACGTTGTAATTTTTGCCATCTGCGGCAGTTGTTAAGAAATTCTTAACAACTGAATCTTCTACTAATTCCTTTTCTCTTAATACGTTAGCTATGTGCATGCTGATGTTCGGCTTCGAGGTGGCAAAAAGTTCTGCCATCTGTTGTTGGTTAAGCCATATATTACCATCCTTAGCAAAGAGTGCAACTGAAGCACGTCCGTCTGCCGTACGATATATGATTATATTCTGCTGTTCGTCCATAATTATGTTTTTTTATAATCCGTACAAATATACTAAAAATAATTAGCGGATTATGCAGATTTTAACAACCTTTTTAGTGGATTGGGCGCATCATTCAAACACTTTTTTCAACAACGATTGCTTTAGGTCGTTGCAGTGGGTTATGGTTTCGGTGTAGTTCGTTTGCAATGCTTTCACATTGGCAGAGAGGGCATCGAGGCGGTCAGCGATGCGTTGCTGCTCGGAAAGAGATGGAACTTTAATAGTTAAAGAATTAAAACCTTTACTACTTAAATTGAGCATTGTTGTCCCTCCTGCAATTTTCTCTAACTTCTGTTTTATTTCACTCGATGCAATTATTTTTTGTAGAAAAACAACATTTACTGATTCTTTTTTTGCTCTAAAAAATATACTTCCAGTCCCACATAAATACCCATCATTGTTGGTTGTAACAACCGCACACCTTCCCATTTCGCCTCTACGACCGATAACAATATCCCCCTGTTTCATTATATATGCAGATAATTCTTCTGCTTTTTCTTTACAAACTGAATAAGACATATCTGCTTTTATACGATTGTCACAAATATGCATTGGATTAATTAGAGGGATACCACCAACGACATAATCCTTTTTATGAAGTAAAGACCCAAATGGACCTATTTTGGTCGTTCCCAATTCTCCCAATTTCTTCTCCACCCATCCCTCTTTCGGTGTCAACAACTCTTTTAGAGCGGCTTGAAACAAATCTTTGGCGGCTTGAAGTTGCTTTTCGGCATTGGCTTTTAGGGCTTCTATCTTCGCGAACTCGGCATCCAAACGAGCGACAATGGAATATTGGGTAGAAATATCAGGTATAGGAACTTTTACATCCCAAATATCAGGCATAAAGGGATGGTGAATACCCGTACCCTTATAACAAGACTCTATATAATCATTTTGATATAATAAACCAAAATGAACATATTTCAAATAAATGCTGTCGTCTTTTGCAACACACAAAATATTTCCACTATCGACAAAATTTCCTTTATGATATTTTATATTTGCATTACCACCAGTTGGAAAAGATATAACCTCTCCTGAATTTAAATTGTTTCCGGCTAATTCTTGTGTAGTATAACCAGTAAATAGACCAGTAGCCAACAATTTCACATCTCCATTATCAACAAGTAACCCTTTTAAAGTTTCCGCAGATACATGCTTGAAAGAAACAATTTGTTTTTGTTGCTCTTTTGGAACACCTTTGAACCGTTTATCAAAAACAACAATTTCCCCCAACTTCATATATTTCCATCCTTCTTTCATAGCATCTCCTTTATTTCGTTAATCAATCTTGCGGAATCGTTGTTGAGGTCGGCGATGGTGTTGAGAATCTCGTCGGTGGTTCGGTTGTCAACCACTTCGGGCTTGTTCGGGTTCTTTACAGATAGGTCGCAATCGTCGCCAAGGGCAGACACATCGAGCGTCCACGAGTTCTCGCTCTCCGCCTGCGTTTTCTGCAAAGCCACAAAATCTTCGAGGTCGGCTTCGGAAAGCGGATTGGTCTTGCCAAGCGTGCGGCCGAGGTTTAGCTGGTAGTACCATATACGGCGCGTTGGCTCGCCCTTGGTGAAGAAGAGCACCACGGTCTTTACGCCTGCACCCGTAAACACGCCTTGCGGAAGGTCGAGGATTGTGTGCAAGTTGCAGTCTTCGAGCAGTTTGCGGCGCACGGCGGCAGCATCGCCATTGCTCAGAAACGTGTTCTTAATAACTATTCCGGCGCGTCCGTTCACCTTCAGCATCTTTATGAAATGCTGCATAAACATGTAGGCCGTCTCGCTGGTGCGTATGTCGAAGTTTTGCAGCACCTCGTTGCGCTCGCTACCTCCGAAAGGCGGATTGGCAAGAATTACGTCCTTGCGGTCGCGCTGCTGAATGGTGGCAAGGTTTTCGGCAAGCGTGTTGCCGCGTATGATGTTTGGCGCAGCCACGCCGTGGAATATCATATTCATGGTGGCTATGATGTAGGGCAAACCCTTCTTCTCCTTGCCGAAGAAAGTAGATTTCTGAAGTGCGTCGGAGTCGGCTACCGACTTCACCTGCTCTTGCATATAGCTGAACGCCTCGCAGAGGAAGCCAGCCGAGCCGCAAGCCGGGTCGTAGACAGTTTCGCCGATGCGCGGATTAACCACGCGCACGATGGTGCGGATGAGTGGGCGCGGAGTGTAGTACTCGCCGCCGTTGCGTCCGGCATTGCCCATGCGCTTTATTTTGTCCTCGTAGAGCACGGTCATCTCGTGCTTGTCGTCGGCACTCTGGAAATGCAGCGAATCTATCTTGTTGATAATCTCGCGCATGTTGTAGCCGCTGTTTATCTTGTTGCGTAGCTCGTCGAAAATCTCTCCAATCTTGTATTCGAGCGTGTCGGGCGAAGGCGCGGTATCTTTGAAATGCTTGAGCGAAGGGAAGAGCTTCTGGTTTACAAACTCCACAAGGTCGTCGCCCGTCATGGCGTTTATAACGTCAAGTTCGCCCTTGCTGTTCTTAGGCGCAGCCCACGCGCTCCATCGGTTGAAGCCTGTTATTATGCGCTTGTACTCCTTGCCGTTGAGTTCGGCTTGGTCTTCGCGCTCCGTTTCAAGGTCGTCGAGATATTTCAGAAAGAGCAACCACGAAGTCTGCTCAATATAGTCAAGCTCGTTGCTGCATCCTGCCTCGTTGCGCAGGATGTTATCGAGAGCGTTAAATGTTGATTCGTATTTCATTGGTTACGTTTTATGAATACGAATGCCATTCAATGTCTAAGAAACGAAAGCCATGCAGGATACCTCTATATACAAAAAGAACGTGGGACAATTTCTTATCCAACGTTCGAGGTACCTGGCATGACCCACTAATACAAGATAAGAAATGCCCACGCCATACGCGCAGGCATTTGCTTATTTAGTCTTGTATTAGTTCTTCTACTGCCAGGTTTCCGAACGTTTCAGATTAAATAGCAAACGCTATGATTAAATATTTTCAGTATGTTATCTAAATTTTTATGTCTGTTTCGTTAAAAAATCATGTTTTTGTGAACCACAAAATTAACCATTTTTTTCAAAAAACGCCGTTTTTTGCCGATTTTTCTCTCGTTTAAATGCCGTTTTAATGCGTTTTGCATGTCGCGTTTTTGTTATAATGTAAGATTATTTTTACCTTTTAGGAATATTTAATAAAATAGGTGTTCTGTTTTTGTAATCTTTGCAGCCAGAATTTAAAAACATATAAAATGGATAAAAGACTTCTTACAATTCAGGATATTTCGTGTGTGGGACAATGTTCGCTCACCGTGGCTCTGCCTGTAATCTCGGCATGTGGAATTGAGACTGCAATATTGCCAAGCTCTGTTCTTTCAAACCATACAGCTGGTTTCTCGGCATGGACATTCCGCGACCTTACCGACGAAATGCCAAACATTCTTGACAGATGGAAGAAGGAGAATGTTGATTTTGACGCCTTCTATACTGGCTATGTGTCAAAGGCTCAGATTCCTCACATCCTCGACATCATGAATCAGGTGGCTCGTCCGGGCGCGCTCAGAATTGTTGACCCTGTGATGGGCGACAACGGCAAACTCTACGCCGGATTCGACGACGATTTTCCAATGGAGATGCGCAAGTTGGTAAACGGCGCAGACATCATTCTGCCAAACATGACCGAGGCTGCCTTGCTTCTTGGCATCCCTTATCAGGCTGGAATCTACACAAAGGAATATGTTGAGAAGGTTCTGAAGGACTTGTATGCTCTTGGCGCAAAGAATGTTGTGCTTACAGGCGTTAGCTTGGAGAAGGGCAAGCTGGGCGTGGCTTGCTACGACGGCTCTAAGTTCGACTATTACTTTACTGAGCATCTTGACGTGGCTATGCACGGAACAGGCGATGTGTATTCATCATCTTTCGCAGGTGCTCTGATGCGCGGCAAGTCTATAATCGAGGCCGCATCAATAGCAGCCGACTTTGTTTGCGAGTCAATCCGCCAGACATTGCCTGATGCCGACCATTGGTATGGCGTTAAGTTTGAGAAGGCTCTGCCTTACCTCATTAACAGACTTTCGTAATTTTGTAAAAATATCACATGATGAGGAAGATGCCGCTCCCGTTTGGGACGGCATCTTTTTTTTGTTGGGGTGGGGACGTTGGTAATTGAAAATTGAAAGTTGAAAATTAAGAATTTTTGTTGCTTGTTCTGATTTGCGGCGGCCTTACATCAGAGGGGAGGAGATATAAGATTTTGAGCCTTGACACAGTTGTATTTACACGTTCAAATGCAGAAATTTTTCTGCATTTGAACGTACCTTGAACGTACCTTGAACGTACCTTGAACGTACCTTGAACGTACCTTGAACGTACCTTGAACGTACCTTGAACGTACCTTGAACGTACCTTGACGCTATTTTGTATTTACCAAAAGGCAAAAAAGTTAGCTTTTTCTACAATTTTGAATTCTCAATCATGAATTCTCAATCATGAATTGTCAATTGTCAATTGTCCATTGTCAATTCTGAATTGTCCATTGTCAATTCTGAATTGTCAATTCTAAATTGTTTTTCAACTTTCAACTTTTAAAACATAGTATCCGCCATTTTTTGGTGCGCCACGGAATTCTATTTTACTGGCATCCGAGAGCGATTTCAGATTTCTCTGAACGGTTCTCAGGCTTTTTTGCAGCATCTCCGAAATGGCAGGCGCATTAATTCCGGGCTTTTTTGCTATTAAGTTGAGTATTTTTTCTTCCAAATTTACACCGCCACTTACACCGCCACTTATACCGCCATTTACACCGCCATCGTTAAGCAATCGGAGCAAATCCATCTGTGTTGCAACTATTCTGTTGGCTATAAAATCAACAAACACGCCGGGTGTTTTGTGCGACATTTCGAGCGTCTGCACATACTCGTGACGCAACATGGCAGGAATGATTGCTATGGTGTACTCGCTGCGGATAAGCGCAAGGTTTAGTATCAGACGCGCTACACGTCCGTTTCCGTCGATAAACGGATGTATAAACACGAATTTCTGATGTGCCAAGGCTGCAAACTCTGGAGTTGGCAGTTTGTGTTCGTTATGGTTAAACCACCTTACAAACTTCTTCATGTCGTCCTCTATCCTCTGAGGAGGCGAAACGGCATATTTGCTGCCGCTTATAAACACCGGAACATTTCGATAATGCCCAGCCTTTTCACTGTCTATCTTCTCATAGAACAAGCGGTGCAACTCTAATATATCAGACTCTTGCAAGGGCTTGTTTATCATAAGAGTATGAATATAGTCGTATGCGTGCGCATGTCCAACTGCCTCATACACATCGCGCAAGGGCTTACCCTCGATGGTTAAGCCGTCTTCTATCACAACCTTTGTCTCTGACTCTGTAAGGCTGTTGCCTTCAAGGGCATTGCTCGAATAAGTAAGACCAATGCGATAGTATTCTCTGAGCGACTTTAGTGTTTCTTCGGGAAACGGACGCATGGCTATTATTCTATCACGCAAATCTTCTGCCGTTTGCAGAAGTTGGGGCGAAATATAGTGTTTCATACTTTTACTTAAACAAAAAAATTACATAAACATTATGTCGAGGTCCGTTTATTTATTGTTTTTGTTTTTACCGTATATGTGTGCAAATTTAAGAAAAATTATGCCAGTCAGGGAATAACAGACGCTGTTTTTTCCAGCGTAAGTTAGTGTTTCATGAAATGTCGCAGAAAGCATAGCCGCCATCAGTCAAAGTATCTCCGCTAAGATTCAAGGACAAAACACCTTCTGCGGAGTTCTTGGCTACAAAGAATTCCCCCACATTGTAAAGTGAATTGGAATAATCCTTCGGGATGAGTTCGGGTTTCGTTCGGGTTTTCTTTTGTTCTGTCTGCATCCATAGTTCTGCCGAATTTGCCGCTTGACCTATGGTCACTTAGGTAGCAAACGAACGGAGTTCGAGCGATAAATTCGGCGGGACAATGTGAAATACGCAAGGGGAAATGTCGGCTTAACAGAATATATCAAACATATATCAAACATATACCCAACATATACCCAACATATACATAACATATATCCAACATATAGCTTACATATACCCAACATATACATAACATATACATAACATATAGCTTACATATAGCTTACATATAGCTTGCATATAGCTTACATATAGCTTGCATATACCTTACATATACCTTGGATATACCTTGGACGTACCTACCCGCCATTTTATATTTACAAAATGAATAATCAGTATAGTAATTGTCCTTTATGAGCCATTAGCAATTATGAATTATCAATTTTGAATTGTGAATTGTCAACTGTCCATTGTCAATTCTAAATTGTTTTTCAACTTTCAATTCAAAAAAAAATCGCAACCTTCAGGCTGAAAGTTGCGATTCTTGTTCCTTAGTGGGGTGGAGCTGGAGGGATTCGAACCCTCGTCCAAACAGGGAACTAATATGCTTTCTACATGCTTATTCTGGCCTTCGGTTTTCGTGCGCATGCAAGACCCAGACCACCAACATGCGCCTTATCCTCTAAAATCTCATCGGATGCGCGAGGCCACACCCAACTATCCCCGACTTGACTGCACCACTTAACCAGAATGTTTCGGAGCAAGAGCTTCTGAGTGATGTCTTGTCTCAGCACCTTGTGCCGAGATTAAGCTAACCTACTGTGCTTCGGTTTAAGCAGCAAGAGCGTAGTTATTCTCGCCAGATAAAAGTTTGAAAGCCGAGATTAAAGTGCCGACCAGCGGAGCACTGCATGCTTACATACCACCTCAACCCGCTGTCAAAACCGGTCAACCCCGTGGATTTTGTAAGTTATGAACTGCAAAAGTATAAAAAAATATCGGTGCGCCAAACTATTTCAGAAAAAATATGTACCTTTGCAATAATTATGCCTGCATGTAGTTATACTATATAATGGCAAGCCTGATTTATAAATGAAACAATATATAAAACTTATAATAATCATTGTTCTGCTAGCTATGGGCGCAACACCTGTCGTGGCACAGTCTATGTCCGACGACAAGGTTATTGAGTATATTCTGAAAGAGCAGAACAAAGGAACATCACAGTCGCAGATTGTAATCCAGCTTATGCAGAAGGGCGTAACCATCGAGCAGATTCGCCGCATAAAGGCTAAGTACAACAAACAGAAAAGCGGCGATGTGGTGGGCGCAAAGAACATATCGGGAATAGACGACGAAAAGCAGAAGTCGGCTTCGCGCATGCGCAACAAGAAGAAGGACGACAAGGATAAGAATGAAGACAACTTCAGAAAGAAGACATTCGACGAGGACAAGGATAAGGACGAGGAACTGACAGAAAAGCAGAAGCGCATTAAACTGAAGAACATGCGCCGCGAACTCGACTTCATCATGCCCGACTCGCTCGACGAGGAGTTCGACTTCTTCTTCGACAAGAAGAAAAAGCCAAAGCGCGAGATTTTCGGACGCAATATCTTCAACAACAAGAACCTGTCGTTCGAACCTAATATGAACATCGCCACTCCGTCGAACTACAAGCTCGGCCCGGGCGACCAGGTGTTCATCGATGTGTGGGGCGCATCACAAAAGACAATAGAGTCGACTATTTCGCCCGACGGCACAATAGTCATCGACGAGATTGGCCCTGTGAGCATCGGCGGAATGACGGTGGCTCAGGCAAACGCCTATTTGAAGCGCAAGGTCGGTTCGAGCTACGTTAATTCGCAGGTCCGCCTTACGGTGGGCGACACAAAGACAATAACGGTAAACATAATGGGCGAGGTCGTTACGCCCGGAACATATACAATTTCGGCCTTCGCATCTGTTTTCCATGCCCTTTACATGGCTGGCGGAGTGAACGAGATTGGTACGATGCGCGACATCAAGGTGTATCGCAACAGCAAGCTGGTAAGCACGGTAGATGTCTACGACTATATCCTTAACGGCAAACTCACTGGAAACGTGCGACTTGCCGACAACGATGTGATTGTGGTAGGAGCGTACGATTGTCTTGTAAATGTGGCTGGAAAGGTTAAACGCCCTATGTTCTACGAGATGAAGAAGAACGAGAGCGTGGGCACGGCACTTAAATATGCCGGCGGATTCACAGGCGACGCCTACAAGCAGAGCGTCAGGGTGCTGAGAAAGAACGGACTTGAATATCAGATATTTAATGTAGAGGAGTTTGAACTTGGTAAGTTCCAGGTATCCGACGAAGATTCGATAACCGTAGACTCGGTGATTCCTCGTTTTGCCAACAAGGTTGAGATAAAAGGCGCGGTATTCCGTCCCGGAATGTATCAGAGCGACGGAAACATAAAGACCGTCAAGGAACTGATTGAGCGCGCTGGCGGTCCTAAGGAAGATGCCTTCCTGGACCATGCAGTGATGCACCGCCGCCGTTCGGATATGACTCTCGAGGTGCTCTCGATAGATGTTGCAGGACTTCTGCACGGCAGAGTGCCAGATATTCCGCTGCGAAAGGAAGACGTGCTCTTCATACCAAGCAAGAAAGACATGCAGGGCGAGCAGATTCTCACCATCAAGGGAGAGGTGCGTTATCCCGGCATCTATGAATATGCGGCTAACGAAACGCTCGAGGACTTCATCCTTCAGGCTGGCGGACTGAAGGAGGCGGCATCTACTGTAAAGGTTGATGTGGCTCGCCGAATAAAGAATCAGCAGGCAACAGACTCAGAGGACTTCATGGCTCAGACATTCAGCTTCTCTCTGAAAGAAGGCTTTGTTGTTGAGGGAGAGCCGTCGTTCACCCTCGAACCGTTCGACGAGGTTTATGTGAGAAGAAGTCCGGGCTACTACGAGCAGAAAAACGTGTCGGTAGAGGGCGAGGTGCTCTTTGCCGGAACATACACGCTTGCACGCAAGAGCCAGAGACTGAGCGAGCTTGTGCAGAGTGCAGGCGGTCTGACAAAGGAGGCTTACATAAAGGGCGCACGCCTTGAACGTGAGATGACTGCCGAGGAGAAGCTTCGCGTGGAGACGATGATAAAGGCTGCTGCCAAGGAGAACGACAAGGACTCCGTATCTGTGGCAAAGACGCTCGACGTGGGCACGACTTACTATGTGGGCATTGAACTGGACAAGGCTCTTGCCAATCCGGGCGGCGAGAACGACATAGTGCTGCGCGAGGGCGACAGACTAATCATCCCGACATTTACAAATACCGTTAAGGTAAATGGCGAGGTGATGTTCTCTACAACCGTGGCATACAACAGCAAGCAGAAACTTACGGATTATATAGATCAGGCCGGAGGCTTCAGCCAGAAGGCAAAGAAGAACAGAGTTTATGTAATCAACATGAACGGCATGGTTTACCGCATAAAGGGCAGCGGACGCAAGTACATAAACCCTGGCTGCGAGATAATCGTGCCGCAGAAGATGGCTTCGAAGAAGATGACCATCTCTGAGATTCTGACAATAGGAACATCAACGGCCTCTATTGCCACAATGATAGCGACTATTGCTAATTTGGTGCACTAAAAGAAAAAATATTGATGAGTAATTATTTTTATGTTATTTTAGCCACTGTCGTGTCTTTTGCCTTCACATGGCTAACAATGCCTTTACTGTTGAAGATTTGTTACAAAAGACGTTTGTACGACGTTCCAAACGAACGTAAGGTGCACAAGATTCTGGTGCCGCGTTTGGGAGGAGTTCTTTTTTTACCGGCAATGCTGATATCGATGTCGGTGGTGCTTATGTTTAAGATTTTTAGCGAGGGTGTGGTAGAATTGAGTTCTTGGACATTCATTTTTGTTTCCGGAGTATTTATTATATACTTGGTTGGTGTCTTTGACGATTTGCTTGGACTTGGCGCTAATGTGAAGTTTATTGTGCAGATTGTTACCGCATTGGCTTTTCCGCTGAGCAACATATATGTAAACAATTTGTACGGACTGTTCGGCGTTTATGAGATTCCGTTTTATGTTGGTTACATCATAACCGTGTTCTGCACGCTATTCATAATAAATGCTATGAATTTGATTGACGGCATCGACGGATTGTCGTCAGGCCTGTCGGTAATGGCTCTGCTTGGCTTTGCCTTTCTGTTTTATATGCAGCAGATACACATTTACACCGTCTTTGCGCTTGCTGCCGTTGCAAGTGTGTGTGTGTTTATGTATTTCAACATTTACGGTAGTGCGGAGAAGCAGACGAAGACGTTTATGGGCGATACAGGCAGTCTGACTCTTGGCTATCTGCTCAGTTTCTTGGCTGTTAAGTATGCCATGAACAACGAGGACATTATGCCTTATCGTTCAGACGCCTTGCTGGTTTCGTTCTCGTTGCTGCTGATTCCTGTGTTTGACGTGGTTCGTGTCATTCTGTATCGTATGCGCAAGCACAAACCGCTTTTCGGTGCCGACAAGAGCCACATCCATCATAAGATTTTGCGAATAGGCTATTCGCAGCATAAGACTCTGTTTACTATTATCGGGTTGATGTTGTTCTTCATGCTGATTAACATGCTGCTGAAAAATATCTTGAATTTTACGTTTATAGTAATTCTTGATATTATAATATGGACAAGCTTCAACATCTGGCTGGATAAGACTTATAAAAAATGCTGTAAGTAATAGGGATAAAAATAGAGGTGGACACAATCTGATTGTCCACCTCTATTTTTTGTTGTTATAACGATTTGTAAATATCATTCATTACGCTTACCGCAATTTCGGTAGTGAAATTCTCGGTTATTCGCTTGTAGGCTGCTTCGGCGTACTTGTGTTGCAGATTGCCGTCTGACAATATTTTGTCTATGGCCTTGGCATATGCCTTTATATCTTTCAATGGCACTTCTTCGCCTGTTTCTCCTGCAATTGAAACCCAGTTAACGCCCGAGCCTTTTATGTTGAATACAACAGGAACTGATTTGCAGTACATGGCCTCAATCAGTGCCACTCCGAAAGCTTCGGCTTTGGTAACTGACGAGAAGGCGAAGATGTCGGCAGCATGTGAGTAGCAACGCAAATCTTCATCAGACAATCTGCCTAAGAACTTAACCCTGTCGGAACAAGGAATCTTTTTCAACTGTTTGTCGTGAGGACCTTTTCCGGCAATGAGTATCACGCAGTCGCTTTCTATATATTGGTCGGCTTTTATCAGACAGTCGATGCCTTTGTATGGTATGTGGCGTCCTACAAAATAAACAATTTTCTTGCCCCTGTATTTATCCTTTATATTCTGAATACGTTCTTCGTCTCCCGGCTGAGGGTTGAAGTCGCTTGTGATGAGTCCGTTTTGTGCCACTCTTACCTTATCTCTGTGTTTCAGAAGAGGCTTTGAATATTCGATATAGTTGGGACTTGTGGCGATTATAAGATCTGCTCTGCGCAAGGCTAAGTCTTCGAAAGGCTTTATTATATTGTACATTACGCCTTTGGCCAGAATGTCGGAATGCCAGTGCATGATAAGCTTAGTATTCTTGTCAATAGCCTTCACTACCAACGGATAGACAAATGGGTTGGGACAATGTACATGCACAAATTCGGGCTTGTGCATTTTTATTATCTTTTGCAGATAATGGAAATATTTGAAAGCCACATCCTGACTCATGAACGAGAATGTAACAGGTATGCGATACACTTTTACTTTGTTCACCTCATCTTCGTGATATTTCTTGTCTGTTGAGAAACAGATTACCACATTGTTGAATTCAGTCAGTCCCTCGGCAAGATATTTTGCCACGGTTTCTATACCTCCCAAGTCGGGATAGTAGTATTTTGATATATGGAGAATAGTTTTCATTCAAATAATTTATAGGTTGGATAATGTATTGATAAGTGTCTCAACGGATTTCGTCCAAGAGAATCTCTTGGCATTTTCGAATCCCTTCTGTATTATTTCATTTCGTTCATTCTCTTCCTTTAATAGTATGGAGTCTATGGCTGAACTGATACTTATTGCATCTTTTGGATTGAAGTAGATGGCGGCATCTTTGCATATTTCACGAAGTACAGGAATGTCTGATACCAATACTGGACATCCGCACATCATAGCCTCGATTGGAGGCAGGCCGAACCCCTCGTATAGCGAAGGGAAGATGAATGCCTTTGCTCCGCTGTACAGTTCAACAAGCTCTTTGTCTGTAACGCGTCCAAGGTACTCAATATTATCTTTGTTCTGTTGTATATTGCTATCTTTTGCTGAACTGTTGAAAACCCTGTTATGTGCGCCGACAATTTTTAGCGTGCAGTTGCTGATGTTTCCGAAAGCCTTTATCAGTTGCGCGAAGTTCTTTCTTGGGTCGATAGAAGAAACGGCAAGAACATAGTTGCTGTTAGCGTCGGCCTCGCTCTTTGTTGGTTTGAACAGATTGCTGTCTGTGGCATTATATACGACTGTTATCTGCTCCGGTTTAAGGAAACGGTAGAAGCGTAGAATCTCGTCTTTTGAAAAGTTGCTTACGGTGATGATATGCCTTGATGTCTTTACGGCCAATGGGGTCATCTGCTTGTAATAGTGATAGTATGCGGCAGAGAACCAGTTGCGGTTTTCTAGAAACGAAAGGTCGTGTATTGTCATAACCTTGTTTGGTACAAGGATGCTTCCGAGACCTGTGAAACTTAGCAGGACATAGTCTTTTTTGCCAATAAAGAAGAATGGCAGAACCAACTGCTCCCAAATGTGCGACGAGCATACGCCAAAGCGCTTGATGTTGAACTGTGAAACATCATAGTCGTTATGTATCTTTCCGTTCTTCGGAATGATAATATTTATGTTGTGGCCGTTGGAAACAAACGATTTACACATGTTGTATGCAAATCGTTCCACGCCTGTACACTTTTGTAACAGGAATCTGCCGTTTATGTAAATGTTCATTGCTCTCTTATTCTTTTCAGGTAAACATCCAGACGAATGCTGTAGTTTGACTTTGCCGTTTTTCTTCCAGCTATGCTACAGACAAAGATGGCGCAGTAAAGGCTGACAATATTTATTGTATTGGCAGCAATGTTGTATAGCCTTGAATAGTGCTTGTTGAAATACTTAAACCTGCCGTCTAATATTCTTTCGCAATGGTTTCTGTTCTCAACAAAACTCTGTCCCTCAAGATGAATAATCTTTGATCCGGGAATGTTCATTATCTTGTAGCCAAGTTTGCTGCATCGACAGCATAGGTCGGCATCTTCTGAATACATGAAGAAGTCTGGGTCGAATCCGTTGCACTTGTTCCATGCTTCCTTTGTTATCATCAGGTCGGCGCCGGTTATCATGGCCACGGGGGTGGGAGAGGCTGTTGTGTTGAATTGCGAATTCTTTCCGTAGCGCAATTTGCGATATATCTGACCTGTGGCAAAGTCGGCTTCTGAAAGGATTGACGGCAGAAGTTTGTGGTATGAATGGGCAGGCTGCATGTTCTTGTCATACAGATTGCCTCCGCAGATGCCTACATCTTTGTGCTGCGACATGTATGCAGAAATAAGCGATACGGCATCGTTAACCAGAATCGTGTCGGGATTGAGCAGAAACAGATATTCGCCTTCTGCCATTTTTGCTCCGGCATTGTTTGCCTTGCCGAATCCTAAGTTTGATTCGAGTTCTATAAGTTTGAACTTGTCGCAGTTTCGCAAGAGTGCTTTCTGCTCGCTTGTCGAGTTATTGTCTACGACAATTATCTCGTAGTCGGTTTTCACATTGGCGACAACGGATTCGACACAGCTCAGCAACAGTTCCGATGTATTGTAGTTGACTATTATGATAGAAACCATAATCAGTTGTTTTCTTCGTTGAACTTATAAGAGATTCCGTCTCTGATACCTTTGCAGAACATCTTCAGACGACCGATTTTTTCTTCCTCGACCAGAATTATGCGGATGAGTTTCCACATGAATATCTCCTTGAAGAATTTACGCTTTTCGTAGGCCGTCATGAACGATTTGTGCTTTCTGTAACATATAATGTGGCTGCGCGTTATGCTGTATGTGCGGAACAGTCCGTAGTTATTTGTAAACAGGTGCAGAATCTTCGAGCGTTTTGGCGCTCCGATGGTGTGGTACAGAATACAGCTTGTAATGCAGGCAATCTGATATCCTTTTCTCAGAATGCGATACGATAGGTCGTGATCTAACGCATCGATGGCGAAAACTTCGTCGGCTCCTCCAATGCTGCTCATTATTTCAGTAGGTATTACCGTGCCCGAGTTGATGAATATCCTACGGAATTTGATGCGTTCTTTTATCGGCCAAAGGTCATTCCCGCAGACGTAAGGAGTGAAAGCCCACTTGTTGCCTTCGTCGTAATATTTTTCAACAGTACTTCTATATGTGCTGAAATTTGTCCATTGGCTGTCTTGATCCATAAGCAGTATGAACGTGTAGGAGTTTTCTTGTGCATACTTCCATGCATAGTTCAGTCCCTTGGCTATAAGTCTGTTCTCGCCTGTTTCAACCCAATGAATCTTGTCTGAAAATGAAGCCAATAGCGCCATCATCTGGTTCCTTACGTCGCTTTCAAGAGGCGAGTTGTTCCAGATGATCAGTTTGTCAATATAATCAATATATAGTCTTATGTTGTCGGCTGTTTGTTTAATGTCAGGATTGTATATTGTTACAATACCCAGCATTGTATTTGATACTTTTATATTCTCCATATTCCTTTTGCTTTTCCGTTAATAATTTTGTTGAACTGTATGGCATTTACAATAATGCCCGGCAAGTTACAGACGCACATGACAGCCATGAAGCATATAATGCTGTGGGTGGTATAGCTTACAAACCAAGCCAATGGTATGAAAACTACAGACGATATCGTCATGTACAGTTGCAGTCGCAATGCTCCGACGCCATTGAGGAAGTATGAATATCTGTAGCTAAGTATCATCAGGAAGATGTACAATGCCATCATTGCTGTCATATTAAGGCTTACGGCATCTTTGTTTTCCTCAACCCACAGTTCATAAACGAAAGGAGATATTACCGTAAGTATGACCAGAAGTACAGCAACTGTCAATGACAGCCAGTTCATTTTAGTGCTTGCATTTCTTATCCATTCCATATCGCCGCGTTCGTAGGCATCGGTAGTTGCATTCCAAAAAGGCATGCATACAATGGAAAAGAAAACCATTACGATGCTCATGTATCTGTATGCTATCTGGTATGGAGTAACCATCTCGGGAGTGAAGAACCTCGAGATGAGTATGTTTGCTGTCATAAACTGTATCAGGGCAGCAATCTGTAGCCAGAAGAATTTCAGACCAATGTTTCCGAGTTCTAAGGCCGAACGTAGATTTATGCTGCTGATTGTTGGTCTTAGTTGCGGGAACTTGATGTAAAACGTGTAGGGATAAAACATCATGTAAACCAGCAGAGGCGATGCAGTGTTGGCTATCACGATATTCATGAACGTGGCATTGTTTGTATAATATAGTATAGCCGATACAATCAGCGCCACGGTTTGTCCTAACGACAGAATAAGGTTGCTTACTGCCGGAAGTTGCATTCCCATATATACGTTGCCTATGATTTTCAGAATGAAAGTCATGCAGACAAGCGTTATTGCCACGAGCAAAGCTGTGCGGAATTCCGGAATTATACTTTCATCAACATTGAAGAATGTGTATATATCGCAAAATGCGCTGAGTGAACACAGGGTAATTAGTATCGGAAACATTATGATTACAAGCATCGCAAAGGTTGAGCTTATAATGTTTCTGGCTTCTTTGGTATTGTTATGAGCAATGTGCGATGTCAGTTTGTTTCTCAGACCGTTGCCCAAGCCAATGTCCATCTGGTCAATCCATATCAGCAGACTGCTCAGAGTGAGCCACACGCCGTTCTTGTATATTCCCAGACAGTTTAATGTTAGTGGAACCATGATAAGGACGACGAGGGCTGACCATCCTTTTATGAAGAATGATGCCAGTACGTTAAGCATCAGGATTGATGAACGATTTTTTTTCTGAAATATGTCTTTTACAAATGATAAATTCATTTTGTAGGCTTGTTGAACGAAAATTTAATTTTGTTTTGGGTAATGATTACCAGCAATACTAGCATTTGCCCGAAGAGAGGAAGTCCTGCACTTATGAACTCATCGAAGAACTGAAGTACAAGAACATAAACGAGATATGTGTACAGGCATGTTCCGAAACTGTTGCCATTGTCCTTCAGACGATATGCCACACCAGTCAGCACACCATACAGAAATGCAAAATATCCCACGCCAATATTTCCGAAATCTGTATAGAATGGGCGCATTATGGTGTAGACATTCGTCCACATCGGTACTGTTACAAACTCTTGAAACGGTGTGTGCGGTGTAAAATCACCCGACAGCCATTTGCTCAGATACAGATATATGCCCCAAAGAGTATCAGAGCCAAATTGGTCTGAAAGATTCTGGTGCAGCTTGCAATAGGCTACAGGACCTGAAAGAATGTACATTCCGATGAAGTCGAATAATGTTTCGTTTTTGCTGTAACTACTGTCTTCTCCCGATCTTGCCAGATTGAAAAAGTAGAAGCCTATCAGCAGTATGAATCCTACAACAACAATGGTTCTTACAGATATTACTCTTCTTTCGAACAGGACAAACATTGATGATATGAACAACAAGAAAACCGTAATCTTTTCCATGTTGCCGATTGCATACAGAATACATGCAATGATTATTGTTGTTAGCTGCCACCATTTGATTTTTGGATATAGCCAAAGAGCAGACAGCAGCAACACTTCGTTAACGACGAATGTATAGTTCAGAAAACCATATCCGTCGCCGTGTATGGCAAGTTCTCTTACGTTGTTCATCAAGTCCTGTGTGTCGAACATCGAAACCAACTTGTAAATTTGATAGAGATATAGCGGAGTTATAATCATGGCTATGACATAAAGAATATTGAACATAGTCATGTTTATATTGAACCCGCGTCCCTCTTGCGGAGTCTTTTGCTCCATTATGTTATAGGTGACAAACGATGTTATGCACATCACTGGAACCCAGATGCTGATACTTGTATAGAACTGCCCGGTAAGCGGATCCATAAGGTCGCCGCTTAGAATTATGGATGCAATTACAACGCCCCATACTCCAATGGTGATGCTCCAAGGCGAGAACAGACCGCCAATCTGTATTTTTTGCCGTCTCTTTCTTCTTTCCTTGTAAAGAAAGTATCCTTTGGTCGATAGTAGGACGAGAATTAGCGATGCAACAATGTAGCCGCCAAGGTGGGTGTCCTTATGTAGCGGAATGGTATTGTTTCTGATGGTTGCGAAAGATGTGTATGAGCGTTTTGACAGCATTTTCTGTCTTACGCTTTGCACTACACTTTCTTTATATTCTTTTTCTGAACAGTCAAGAACTTTTTGTAGAAAGTTTATTTCCTGCTTTACTGATTCCGATTTTGTGTTCAGATGATTGTCGGCATAGCTTCCGTAATCGGCTCTGCTCTTTTCGAGCTTTTCCTTTGCAGCCGATTGGAGCGCCAGTTCGTGTGCCATACGCTTTTCTGCGATGTATCGTCTTTTTTCGGAAATGAAGCTTTGCAGTTCAATGGTAACGCTGTCAAGTATTTGTGCGGCAATGACAGGATCATTGTCGGTTACTTGAATGACCAATGTGTTTTTTTTTGACGAATAGTGGTAGTTTATGTTCTCCTTTATTTCGCCAATTGTGTCGGCTGTATTGAGATATTCGCCATAGCTGATGTTTTTGCCGTTCAGTTTCTTGCGTGATATTTTTCTGGCAAATTCATCGGATTTCAGAACTTTGGAATATACTTCCATGTTATTTATTCCGAAATCATTGCTGTTGAGCATCTTCTTTACCTTGGCTGTTATGTGATCCAAGCCTACGATTAGGTCTGTTTCCTTGTATTCATCACAAATTTTTACCTTTGCGGCATATTTGTGAGGTACAACAAACCAGACTGCTATAGCCAGTACTATAGCAGATACCGATGCTATGATATAGTGACGAAAGGACAAATCTGTAATAATGTTATAAATTGAAATACATTTTTTTGTTTTTCCAAATCAGGATGCCGAAGCGTATGAAGAAACCAAGCATCATCCACATAATCAGAGTGGCAGCTTTCGATCTGTTGCTGTGTTTCAGCGGAACAGATGCTCCCTGTACAACGGTAAATGCAGGAGTGCGTTCCTGAACTTTGGCTTTTGCAAGCTGTATTTGTTCTACGATTTGTTGGTAGATATTGTATTTCAGATTCATGTCGTTCGACAATTCGTCTTCTTTCAGTTTGTATGATTGCAGGTTTGTGTTCAGGTGCGAGTCGGCATAGGATGCGTAGGCTTTTCTTGAAGCATCGTATTGTGCACGCGCCTCTGTGTGCAGCTGTTCAAGATATTTAAGGTCGTTTCTTGACTTTTGTGTTCTGTACTTTGTTATCGCCACTTGCAGATGGTTCTTTATTGAGTCGGCAAGAGTCGCAGCAATAAGAGGGTCTTGGTCGGTAACTTTTATTGTTATCACGCTTGTCTTTTTGTCGACTAAGCAGCTTATGTTTTCTCTTATCTTTTTTGCTGTTTCGTACTCTTCTTTTGTCAGACGGAAAGGGTCTGCTTTTTCGCCATTCTTGCGTTTGTTTTCTTCTTTCGGTTTAATAAGGTCTATCACAGCTTTCAGTCCAAGCATAGGATAGTCGGTTACGGCTTTTTTCTGATGCTTTGAAATATAGGTGTAATATTCGTACGACTCGTTTGTCTTGTCTGCCGTGATTTTTATGGGAAACAATCCGACGATGAAGTCTGTTGACTCCATAAGGTCGGGATAGATTTCTGGATATATAGCATCTCCGTTTTGTCCGAATTTCATGTTCATTCCAACCATTGAAGCCAGTGATGATATGCTGCCAGAGAAGCCTGCTCCCGATTCCTCGGGAGCAAGCATTACTGTTGATTCATATTTCTTTGGAGTTCCAAAAGCAAGGGCAACTCCAATAATGCCAGATATAATACTGTATATTGCGATTTTCTTTCGGTCTCTTTTTAACAGATTTATGATATCTGGAATGTTTATGTTTATAACTTTGTTATCCATAATTACCTTAATTATTTAAGCGCTGAAATCAGTACGGCCGCTACTGTTGCAAGTACGCTTGCTGCACTTATCAGTAATGATGTGTTCTGAATGTTCGTTTCCTTCTTCTGTTTTGCTGGCACTACAATCTCGCATCCAGGCATTACCTTGCCTTTTGACAGACGGCTTACTTGTCCGTTGGCATAGATGACGTAGGCTTTCTTCTTGTCGCCAGTCTTGCTTACGCCGCCGGCTTGGTTAAGGTAATAGCTGCCTCTCTTGCCCTTAACGTAGCTCACGGTGTTTGAGTAGAGTACTTCGCCGTTAATTCGCACGGTGTAGTCGTGCTGAGGAATGATGATCTGGTCGCTGTCGCGAAGCACAACATCTTCCGAGCAGCCCGGATTCTTCATTGCCTTGTCGAGGTCGATACCAACGTTGTAGTACTCTCTGATTTTTATCTTCTTGATGTCAGTTGAGTCGAGGTTAAGATTCTGTGCCTTCTCCTTTTCCTGCATAACAGAACGGCGCTCAATCTCGATGAGCTGAACCTTGCGCTCGCGCTCCTCTGGAGTCATCTTTCTGATGAGTCGTGCGTTTGCTCCTGCAGCTGCGGCAGTAAGACCGCCTGCACGCTTTATAACGCTGCTCAGACGCTCGTTCTTTCCCGTAAGAGTGTATGTTCCGGCATAAAGGACTTCGCCCTCGACCGTAATTCTCTGCTGTTGCTGATATTCAGGCGAGCGGTGGATTGAAACCATATCGCCCGGCTGGAGAGTGAACTTTGAACCTTCGTTTATTGGCAGACCGTCTTTCAGCGTAAACTGATATACTTTTGCCTGTGTATTGTAGGTCGAGTCCTTCGTATGTGTGTAAATCAACATTCGCGAAACCTCAACGTTGAGGGTGGTGGCTGTCTCCTTTAATCCGCCAGCCGAAACGATTGCGTCCTCGATTGTAAGACCTTCGGCATAAGGCTGTTCGCCCGGAATGAATACTTCGCCATAGACGTAAATCATCTTCTTCTTGTTGATTTCCTCGGTTGATGCGATGACGAGAGAGTCCTCGTTCTGAAGAAGAACATCTGGAGCCGTATCTTTTGTAATTCCGGCAAGGTCGATGGTCATGGCCATGCGCGTGCGGTTCTCCTTCATTCGGTACAGAACGCCTCGGTTGATGAAGGCATCTTCGGTCAGGCCGCCAGCCTGCTTCAGCAATGACTTAACGGAGTTTACATCCTTGCTAAGCTGATATTTTCCAGGGAAGAATACTGCGCCTGAAACAGAAAGCATATTCTTGTATCGTTCGATGGCTGCCTCTACATAGATTGAGTCGCCGTCGTGAGTCGTGAAGCTTGCAAAATCCTTCTCGCTCACGCTGTAAACGGTCTGTCCCTCGCTGCTCTTGCGCTCAATGTGAATATTGTCCTTCAGCGCATCGCCCGTGAATCCGCCGGCATATTTTAGGAGTGCCTCAAGACTCTCGTCTTTCTTCATCTCGTAGAACATTGGTCGCTTAACATGACCGGCAATCTCTACAAGATTCTCGTAAGGACCTACGATGATGGCATCATTGTCCTGAAGCATCACGTTGCCAGCCAGTTTGCCGTTTACAAGATAGTCGTAGACATCAATCTTTGATATAACTTTGCCTTTTCTCGTTACTTTAATCTCGCGGAGCGTACCAGTGTCGGTAACTCCTCCGGCAAGATAAAGAGCGTTGAAGACCGTAGAAAATGCTGAGAGTGAATAAGTTCCCGGAGCAGTAACCTCGCCCAAAACGTTCACGGCAATGGTGCGTGTCTGGCCAACCGAAAGCTTTACTTGCGAGCCTTGATAGTACTGTCCAACTCGGCTTCTTACTCTGGCCTGAGCCTTTGCTGCCGTTAGTCCGCTTACATATACAGGGCCAACATCCTCGATGGTTATTGAGCCGTCTGGCGAAACCTTGTATGTGTTGCTGCTCTGCGATGCGCCGTAGATGTCGACGGTTACTTCATCGCCCGGGCCGAGAACATAGTTCACCGGAGTGGCGATGTTCATGTTAGGCTCGAACGAGAGCGATTTGTTGCGGAATATATCGTGTCCGTATATTTTTTTCTCTGGAAGCTCGATGTCGCCGAGGATGTCGTCCAAATCTTCGTCGCGTTCCTCGCCGTTGTTCTTTCTTGTCCGATTGTCGTCTGACGAGAGGTTTTTGAGGTTCTTTGACGAAGAGCCTGATTTCTCCTCTTTCTTCATCTTCTCGTACTTCTGCTTTAGGCGTTGCAACTGCTGTGGAGTAACGCCTTTTCTCAAAAGTTCCTTGGCAATTTCTTTCTGATCTGCGCCGCATTCTACGCGCTTTTTTACGTATTCAACAATCTGCTTGTCAGTCATTCCACTCTGTGCGTTTAGGTTTAGTGAAAGAGCGAAAAATAGAGTGAGGGCAATGACTGTACCTCTGAAAAACTTGTTATGTGTAATCGTCATAATGTAATCGTTTATGAAAAAACATACAAAAGTACATCTTTTTTGTCTATCGGCAAAATTTATTAGTATTTATTAAGAATAATTAAAGAATACGCCAGTTTTCAAGAGACATTGTCAATTGTCCCACTGTCAATTGTGAATTATTATCGGCTTGCTTCCCCGTACCTTCCCCGTTGCTACCCTGTAGCTACTCCGTTCCTTCTTCGTAGCTACATCGTATCTTGCCCGTTGCTTGTTCTTATCTTCTCCGAAACTTGTCTGTATCTTCAACGTATCTTCTCCTGACCTTTTCCATCCCTGCCTCGTACCTTGTCCGTATCTTCTCCCTTACTGTCGGCTTACATCAATAGATGCATCTTCTTGCCACTTCCTACCTCGAAAGTCGCTTTTCTTGTTCTTTTGGGTATGAAGATTCGTCGCTTTGCATATTGTTGCGGAATTGTTTATACAGAACTCTCGCAAAGAATGCCTTGCCGGGCTTTTTCGACGTTAAGAGTGATGATTTTTTGAATTTATGATGTATCTTTGCAAAGATTACATTGATTTTATAATGGAACTGACAACAAAACTTCACGAAGTTAATCTTGCAGAATATCGGAATCTTATATTTAAACACAAGAAAAGATTCGCAATAAACATAGGCGTGGCTGCGGTTGCGGCAATAGTCGTGGCGTTCAGCATTCCGCGGCAGTACAAGGCCGAGGTAAAGCTTGCTCCGGAGATACAGAACTCGTCGCTTGCCGGAAATCTGTCGTCGTTGGCATCGATGGTTGGCGTAAAGATGAATGGCAGCAGCGAAGATGCCATTCAGCCCGAGCTTTATCCCGATGTTAAGTCGTCGTCGACTTTTCTTGCCGATTTGTTCGACGTAAAAGTCAGAACACTCGACGGAAATATCTGCAAACCGTACCGAAACTACATCATCGAAGACACGAAGGTGGCTTGGTGGTCTTTGCCTATGAAATGGCTCTCGTCGAGCATGAAGAAAACCGAATCATCGACTTCTGCCGAGATGCAGAAGAAGACATCTGCCAACATCTACACAAAAGAGGATAACAAGATTATCAAGACGATAAACAAGCGCGTGCAATGCAGCGTAGATAAGAAGACCGATGTCATAACCATCGAGGTTACAGACCAAGACCCGCTTGTGGCAACTCAGATAGCCGATTCGGTGAGAATCAGACTTCAGAAATTCATAACAGACTATCGAACACAGAAGGCGCGCGAGGAACTTGCCTATGTAACCGAACTTCATGCCAAGGCGAAGGCCGAATATGTTGAGTCGCAAAGACGGTATGCACGTTTCTCCGACCAGAACCGCGACTTGGTTTCGAACTATTTCAAGGCCGAGAGCGACAATCTGGAAAACGAGATGCAGATTTGCTTCAACTCCTATCAGCAGGTGTCGGCTCAGCTTCAGTTGGCAAAGGCAAAGGTGATGGAACGCACTCCGGCTTTCACCATCCTGAAGCCTGCCGTAGTTCCCGAAAGACCGGATTCGCCGAAGCGGCTCGTGATACTCGTCATGGTAGTTTTCTTGACATTTATCGGAACTTTGTGCTATTATAAGTTTATATGATTCTTGCGCTGGTTGTGACATTCGTTTTGGCGTGGGCGTTTCTGTTCTATCTTTACAGAGACGTTTTTTCGCCGTGGAGCGTTACGCTTGGGGTTTGGAGCGTGATTTTGTTCATGTACCTCACGCTTAACCACGATTTGTACGCCGTGTCAAACCAGTTCGTTGTCTGTCTCATTCTGTGGGTTGTCGGACTTGTTTCTGCATCGTTCCTCACGTTCAGGTTTCTGCCGGTTAGGAAGGTTGTTGTGTGGCAGCCGTGCGAGACTAATATCAACATTCTCACGGCTATTTCGGCGTTGCTCGTACCGTATATGTGCTACAAGACCGTGATGTTTGCGCTTTCTAACGGAAGCATGGTCGAACTGCTCTACAATATCCGCCAGCAGACCGTCGATGATACATACGGATTCAGCCTCGGCCCAGTAAGATATTTTGTATTCGTGGTTTATGTCCTTCTGCTGATAGAACTAGACCGCAAGAAGATAAACCGATGGCGGCTTGCCCTTGTTTTCTTCATGGGACTGATGTTTTTCTTCTGCACAATGGCTAAGGTGGTTTTCTTCATGCTTTTTCTGTCTTCGTTTTACATGCTCTACACGCATCGCAGAATCAGCCTGAGGCCGATAGTCATTGCCTCGGTAGCCTTTTTCTTCTTCGGATTTGTTTTGACGAACGTAAGAACCTTTGTTTCCGACAGCGGAGTGGAGGAGGGCATGACGGTTATGGATTTTGTCGGAATGTATCTTCTTGCGCCAATCGTGGCTTTCGGCTACGACACGGCAAATTCGGCCATACTATGGGGCGAGAACACTTTCCGTGGATATTACGTTCTGGCAAACGCCCTTGGCTGGACGAGCGTAAAGCCGATGGTCTTCCAGGATTTTGTTCCGTGCCCTGTGCCGATAAACGTTGCCACCGCCATGTCGCCTTATTTCAAGGATTTCGGCTACGTCGGAGTGCTTGTCTTTGGCATAATCGTAGGATTTATTACCGGCGCAACGTACAAATTGGCACAAAGCGGGCAGAACATCATGAAGATGCTCTATGCTTATTTCTTGATAACCTTGTCGTTGCAGTTTTTCGACGAGTTGCTGTTTGTTGGTCTGTCGTCATTGTTCCAGATTGTAGCCGTGCTGATTTTCTGTTTCGTAAAAATATCGTTCCGTGAAGATTCTTCCTGTGATAGTGCTGTATAACGCCTTGCTCGGCGAGCAGAAGTCGTATCTGTCTTTGCTGCGCGATAGCCGATGGCGAGAGTTCGTAGTCTACGACAATTCGCCAGAGTCGTTTGTGCAGAAAATCTCGGACGAGCGAGCCGTATATGTGCGCGATTCTTCTAACGGAGGATTGTCGAAAGCCTACAATAAGGCTGCCGAAATAGCCAGAAAGAAAGGCTACGAATGGCTTCTTTTATTAGACCAAGACACAACTTTTCCTGATTATGCTACGGACGAATATTTTCGCTTGGCAGATGAGACTTCTGTCCAAACCATCATAGCTCCAAGGCTTGTTTCTTCCGCCGGAAAACGAATCTCGCCATGCCGTCGTGGCTTCTTCGGAAAATCTGTTGCCGAAAATCTGAAATCCGGCATCTATCCGCTCGGCAAGACGGTGCCTGTAAACAGCGGAACGTGCCTCAGAATAAGCGAGATTGAACGATGCGGCGGTTACGATGAACGTCTTCATCTCGACTTTGTCGATTTCGATTTTGTTGGCCGCTTTGTCAAGACATTCGCTTCATCCAAACTGCAACTTATGGATTCTGTTGCTGTTCAGGATTTTGCCAACGATACCGACGATGCCGACAAAATGTTAATCAGATTCAAATCATTCTCGAACGATGCCCGAATACATCCCGAATCATTTATGGTTGCGTTGCGACATACTATTTCGTTGACTCTGCGCACGAAAAAAATGTGCTTTATTTTAGAATTTTTCAAAATATATTTCTAAATTTGCAGAATGATTTCGGTTTGTATAGCTACGTATAATGGTCAGCAATACATATCCGAGCAGTTATCTTCAATTCTGTCGCAGCTTGGCGAAAACGACGAGGTAATTGTGTCGGATGATGGATCGGTAGACTCTACATTAGACATTGTAAGAGGGTTTGATGACGAGAGAATCCGTGTTGTTGAAGGCCCTTGCAAGGGTGTGGTATGCAATTTTGAAAACGCCTTGAAATATGTCAAGGGCGATTATATTTTCTTTTCAGACCAAGACGATATCTGGACAAGCGACAAGGTTGCCGTATCGCTCGAATATCTGAAAACGTATTCTTGTATCGTTTCCGATGCCTATGTTGTCGACGCCGAATCGAACAAGGTTCTCGATTCTTTTTTCGAATACAACGGAACGCGAAAGGGGTTCCTTAAAAATCTTCTGCTGAAAAACGGCTATACGGGTTGCTGCATGGCTTTCCGCCGCGAATTGCTCGACAAGGCTCTGCCTTTTCCCGAGGGCATTCCGATGCACGATATCTGGATTGGAAATATTGCCGAAATCTTCTACTCGTTCAGTTTCGTGCCCGAAAAACTCATCCGCTATCGCCGCCACGGAAGCAACGCAACGATGACATTGCGCCTTACAAGCCGTAATTCGCTACTTAAAAAGATTTTTATCCGCGTAAAAGTTCTGATTGCCTTGCTGAAAATCGTGGTTTTCGGCACACGACGCAAGAAATCTTAATAGTTAAGGTTGCTTAGCGTTTCCTTGTTCATGGCTTTTCTTTCCTTGTCGAAGAGCCATCCCCATTTGTTGAAATACTTAATCATGTTCACGATGTGGATTCTGAGCATCTTCAAATCGCGTGTAGATGCGGCATTGTGAACGTGATAAATGCTCACGTTAGGGTAGAATATTGTGCGGTATTTTCGATGTATTCGTCGGGTGATGTCCACATCTTCAGAATACATGAAGAACTTCTCGTCAAATAGTCCGATTTCCTGCAAGATTTCGAGATTGAAGAACATGAAGCATCCCGAAAGATACGGAATGTTCATAATCTTGTTGTAGCCGGTAAACTTCAACTGAAATCTGTTCAGCCTCTTTCTTGTCATGCTTTTGGGCAGAAAACGCTTGCCGATAAGGTCCATCGGGGTAGGAGACAGTTTGCACAAATGCTGAAGTCTTCCGTCTGGATAGAAAACCTTTGGCATTATTTGGCCAACATCAGGATTGTTGTCTGCATATTTCTCAAGTTCGTCAATAACCTCTGGCCCGAACTTTACATCCGGATTAAGCACGACATGATACTTCGCACCCAACTCAATGCCTTTTCTTATGGCGATGTTGTGCGATGTTCCGTAGCCAAGATTGTCGCTCGGAATATATGTAATGTTCTTGAATTTCTTGCAGTAGTTATCGATGTTCTCGTTGTAGCCCGAGTTGTCTATGATATACAGCCTGCTTATGGATGAGTTGGCTACCGAAGTAAAGACGTCATCCAAATCTTTTTCTTTATGCTTGTATGTAACGATAGAAGCTGTAATCATTAACTTGTCGTTTATTCATCATTTTGCATGAAACCGCAAAACGGCTGCAAAAATAATAAATGCTCAATAAATAAACGATTGTTTTAGGCTTTTATTTTGTCGGAGCCGTAAAAAAATGCTTCTTTCCGGCATCTTTTTCTTTGTCGGTTAGTAGTACGAAATGTGATGTTTATACGGAAAAATGTCAAATAATTGGTCTTTTTGTTCTGTTTTCGTGTTATTTTGGATGTTTTTTTTACCTATTTATAATAAAATTCATATCTTTGCACCAAATTTTAGTTCTAATTAATTTTTGAGGAATTTTTTTATAATCTCCTACATATTGTCATGAGAATAAAAAGAGAGATTGCTGTTGTTTCTACAAAAGGACATAATCTAATGCGCTTGGCGCTTATTTTGTGCGTTATGTTTGTTGTAACGATGCAGGCTTCTGCGCAGTTTACGCTGAAGAAAAAGAAAAAGGAAACTATAGACACGTTGAATGTAAAAGAACGTTTTGCTTTCCGAACTAATGGTATTGAATGGCTTATGCTTGTTCCCAACTTGGCTGTAGAGTTCGATTTGGGCAAGACAAACTATAATCATTACACAATTGGCTTGTCTGGAAGATACAACTGGCATACTAATCCAAAACTTAAGTCGTACAACGTATTCAATGTTGCCGAAGGACGACTTGAGCTTCGCAACTATTGGCATACCCGAACAAAGAACGGCGGATACTCAAGCATCTTTGAGTATATGACATCGCGCGAGCGCCATAATCCTCGTTACTGGAGAGCATACTATCTTGGAGGATATGCCGCAGCCGGAACATTCTCGTTCAAGTTTGCAAAGGAAGGCCTTCAGGGAAAGGAAGCCAACGCCGGTGTTTCGTTCGGAGGCGTTATTCCGATGTATACATACAAGAAGAGCTTGCTCGACCTCGAACTTGGTGCGAGCATCGGCGCTCTGTATTATGATTACGACAAATACCGACTCGACAGGGAGAGCAACTGCTATGTCAGAACATCGTCTAAGAAAGGTTTCTTGATGTATCCGGTCATTACCGATTTGAGAGTCGCCATGGTCTACCGCTACGGACATTCTATCAAGAACAAGTACAAGTTCGATCAAGTTAAGCAGCTTGCACGTGTAGAGGCCAAGACAATCTACAACAAACACCGACAGGAACAGCGTGATAGCGTGAATGCCGCTCGTGAGAAGGAAAGAAAGATAAAACTCGCAGCAAAAGCCGAGAAGGCAACCGCCGACTCGATAGCTAAGGCAACCGCCAAGGCCGAAAAGGCTATGAAGGATTCTGTGGCACGCGAGCAGGCTAAGACGGCCAAGGCTGAAAAGCAGGCAAACGAAAAGGCAATGCGCGATAAGGCTAATGCCGAAAAACAGTCGAAGAAATCAGCCAAGGCCGAGGCCGAAAAGGAAGAAAAGTCTAAGAAGGCTGAAAAGAAGGAAAAGCCAGCAAAGGTGAAGGCAGAAAAGATTGACTCGAAGAAAAAAGCCGAGAAAGAGAAAAAATCTTCTAAAGATAAAGGAGAGGTTGACGAGTATGCCGACAAGATAGCCAAGGCTGAAAAACAGGATGAGGCTGCAAGGAAGAAAGCCGAAAAGGCAGCCAAGAAGCAGGCCGAAAAAGAGGCTTACGAGCAGAAGCAGCTTGAAAAGAAACAGGCTGCCGATGAAGCCAAGGCTGAGAAAAAGTCGAAGAAAAAGAAATAGTTGTAAAAACAGAAAATGATGGGCATAATAAATATAAATAAGATAATGGGATTTGCGGCTGCACTCGTGTGCCTGACCGCTTGTACCGATGTCGAGTTGTTCGAGGAGGATAACTACAAGGAACTCCACAGAGCCGTTACTACGATAGATTATAACGGAACAGAGTGGAAGTCGGCTCCCGACTCAATGTATGTTTTTGCAAGCCGAATAACTCTTCCGACAAGAACGTGCTACAGAGTTAATGTCGCATCGCTCGAGGGCGACGTTATTCATGGCGATATTGCCGAGATGGACGAGATTGAATCGCCAAAGAAAGGATTCTATCTTCGCCACAGCCAGTATCATTTCATGACCTTCAATATTGCCAACGGAGTTGAATCTAACTATAAGGATTATATCCAAGACCCGAACAAGGATGAGGATATACGAAAACTGTATATCGGCTATCCAAGTTCTGATATAAAATCGCCGTTCCCAACAACTTACTATGCCGTTGAGAAGGTTTACGAGGTTGATGAGGACAACCATCATGTTACGTTTTCACCACGAAAGATGGGGCAGGACATCACCATCAATCTTTCGATGGTTAAGGCATCGCCCGATTTCACGGTCAAGAGCATCGAAGGTTCTATCTCCGGAATTCCGTCGAAGTTGTATCTTACAACTCGCTATGTCGATGCAAAGAACTGCTATTCAATGAATTTCGATTCTGGAAAATTCAGCGCAGGACTGGCACAGCAGGAAAGCGTTGATACTTGCCGCTTTACGCTGAAATTCAATGCAATAGCATTGCATGTTACCGAGGAACAGTATCACAACTATGATGTTAGTCCGAATGCACCGGGAGTTCTCAGACTAAATATCACAACCGTTGATAATGTTGGAGAGGAGAGAGTGCTGAAGGCGGTTATCGGATTGTATTGCAGCATCACCGAGGCTAATTCTCTGAAACTTGCCGACAACGATGCCGACTACAAACTGACAGACAACGAAGCTCCAGTTGTGAATGTGGTTACTCCGCTGATTCTGGATTCTGACGAGATTATAGAAGAAAACAAGCCAAACGTGGATGTTTGGAAGAAAGATGAGAATTGATTTTGAGAGTGATTCTAATATATATGAGCAGATTTAAAATATACATTGCTTTGATATTCTGTTGTGTCGCGCAGATTGCCGGCGCACAGCAGATTGCTGTTAAGACAGATGTCTTGTTCGACGGACTGGCAACTCCAAACTTGGGCTTGGAACTCGTAACCGGAAACAAGACAACATTGGGCATCTCGGCTATGGGATGTTCTCAGCCTTACGGAAAGGACATTAACTTTCTGGCTGTTCAGCCCGAGTTCAGATATTGGTTCAACGGTCGTCCGATGACTCGCGAGTTCATAGGCGTGGGAGCAATCCTTGCGTCTTACAGATTGCAGTGGAAGAACGAGTTCTACCGCGGTTTTGCCGGCGGCGTGGGACTTACTTTCGGATATACTTACAATATTTCAAAGCGATTCAATGTCGAAGGATATTTCGGCTTCGGAGCAGTTGCATATCGCCATTTCGATCACGAAAGCGAAGTGCCTCTCGAAACCTACTACAACGACGGAGATTCGAAAGATTACGGTAATGTAACCGGCTATATGCTTATGCCAACAAAGATTGGTATAGCCGTTTCTTATATTCTTAAATAATGTGGAGGACTTTGGTATGAGAAGAATTTACGGAATATGCTTGATTCTTTTTGCAATGCTTTTGATTGCAGCCCCATCAAGGGCTCAGTATAAGCGCATTACGGGTAGAGTCCTCGAAAAACAGTTTGGTAACAACAAACCAAAGCCTTTCGAAGAGGAGGTTAGAGTATTGGGTTACAACACCGTTTCGGCAGCCAAGAAAGATAAGGCCATGATTGACAAGAACAGTTCATTCATGCTCGATGCCGATGCCGAGACCGTTGCCGATGAAAACGGTTACTACTCAATCGATATTGCTCCAACCGGTGCGTTGATTGTAATCGTAGGAACAACAAACGAGTTGCGAGAAATCAAGAAGCGACTCGAGCATAACTTCGTGATAGAAGGCGGTATCGCCCTGAAGAATACGGTCGTAACTGCAAAGGCAAAGGTTGCAACCGTCGATTCTATGGAGGTTATCGATACTGGTTCAACCATCGAGTGTAGCTCAATTCTTACTATTCCAGAGAATATCGGACGCGATTTTGCGCGCTGCGTGTTCCAGCCGTTCGTAATCGACTGTCAGACGGGCGATACAATCGAGTATCGTCAGCCTAGAGTGTACGACGGAAAGGACTATGCCTTGACTCAAGATCGCCGAATGTTCTATGATATGAACAACGATGTTCTGAAGCCTTATATTCAGGGCGACCCTCTGACATCTGGCTTGTTGCAGATTCGTTGGTCTGATTCGATAAAGAAGCGAAACCTGAAGCACAGCTATACTTGTATGGCTGGCTTAATGGTTGCCGATTATAATAATGTGTATTATAAGGACGAGAAGCAGGTTTCGTCATGTCTTGCACGCCGTCCGTTCCAGTTCTTGGAGTTCTCAACCGGCTGGTTCGAACTCGATCCGATGCAATACAAGGAGAATCCGAGAGCCGAGCTTCGCGATGGTGCTGAAAACATCTCGCTGTCGTTCGTTGTCGGCAAAGCTGAACTCGACCCGAACCCAGAAAATGCACAGGAACTTGAGCGCCTGAACAAGAAACTTCAGGATATCGACCAGAGTGGCGATTATCAGCTTAAGCGAATAGCACTTACAGGTTACGCATCTCCTGATGGTTTGTACGACAAGAACTACAAACTTGCGCAGCAGCGTTCAGAACTTGCAAAGTCGCTCATTTCAAGAAACTTCAAGCGCGAGATATTCATTTACAGCAACAAACCGGTCGTTGTTGGCTGGAGCGTTGTGGTAGACTCTCTGAAAGCCAAAGGTATGACAGAAGAGGCCGAAACCGTTGATGCCATAATTAAGGCAAACAAGATTATCGACAGACAGACGGCTCAGATTCAGAAACTGAAATTCTACGCAACGGCAATCGCGCCTATACTTCCAAAGTTGCGTATCTTCAAGTGCGAGTACGCATATCAGACAACCAGAGCGTTGGAGCCAGAGCAGATTCTCGACAACTATCTGCACAATCCTGATTTCCAGGAAGGCGGAAAGAAGATGCTGTCGCACTACGACTATTGGCATCTGTTCAACATGATTACCGACCCGGTTGAGGCGGAAAAACTCTACAAGCGTGCCTTCTACGAAAGTAAGAAGAACGAGGCTCGCCCATGGGTTTATGCGGCAAACAAGCTTGTAGTTTCATACTTGAAGCGCGACACCATGGATTTGGAAGTCCTTCGTCCGTTTGTCGACATCAATGTTCCTCATGTGAATGTTGAGCGAAGAACATTTGCCGGACACAAGTATTATGTGAACATCGACAAGGTTGTGGCAAACCAGATTACCGAGTATTACAAGGCGGAGCACAATGATACTGCTTACTATCTGGCAAAGATGCTTCCCGATGTTGAGGAATTCCGCGAGATTCGCAGTTTCTCTATCGTAAAGGGAACGATGTTCAAGAAGAACAAGACTCCTGAACAGAAGGAAGAACTGGCAAAGGCAATCGAGGTTGTTCAGAACTCATCGCCAATAAACAAGGCGGTTATCCAGATTGCGCAGAACAGAAACAAGGAGGCGGCAGAGACGGTCGCTTCGCTTAACGATGAAGATCCGAGAAAGTGGTATATGAAGGCGGTACTCGATTCACGCGACATGGACTTTGTGGCTGGAGCGACAGATCTTGACCATTGCTTCCAGCTTGACAAGAAGTTCATTGTGATTATGGAAAACGATGGCGACATATCCGACGATGTTAAGGAGATGTGGCAGGATATGTATGGTAGTGCGATGAGCGAGTAGTAACAGAAAAGAGATTGTTAGAATGATGAAATCTATAGTAAAAATACTGATAATAGGTGTTTCCATAATAACTCCGTTGGCAGGTTTTGCACAGGAGAAGCGCGATACGATTTCGGGCTTCAACGCCATGAACTATCTGCTTCAGAATAGATTCAGGAACACAGGATACCCATTTAAGAATAAATCGATTTTCGATCATACTTACGTGCAGGTGGGTGTCGGCGCAAGCTATATCATGCCGGTCGAGAACATTCGCTACGGCATGATAAAGAACGTGCATTTTGCCGTGGGTAAGGACTTCTCGACATACAACTCTTTTCGAATTGGAGTTGATTACGGAGCCGGACACCGTTCGAAGACGCATCAGGAACTTCGCCTGCTCACCGGAACCCTCGACTATGTCTTCAATCTTACGTCATACATCTACGGATATAATCCGATGCGGAGCTTCGAGATTATGCCTACGTTGGGAGTAGGATACACCCGTTCTTCGTATCTTGGATATACAGACAAGGCTTACGACATTCATGTTGCTTCACAGTTCAGATTTGCTGCCGGAAAGGATGCGTTTATCAGCCTCGAGCCACGCGTAACGTTGATTACCGATCAGATGGACCATTCGGGAACGGTTAACTGGCACGGAATAGACATGATTGCTGGCGGACTCATTAATTACACTTACTACTTCAAGCCTTTGATTGACGACAAGACGAAGATTAAGAATGTCGACTTCGGGCATAATTACTTCGTCGGAATGTCGATGGGTGCGCAGCTTCAGAATATTTCGGGCATGAATCTGCTCGAGACATCGGGTTCAACCTACGGATTGTCGTTCGGAAAACTGTATGAGAACGGCCTTGGTTTCAGATTCTCTTCTGATTTTGCAACAAACAACTATCGTCAGTTCGATTACAACAGCTATAAAATTCGTACAACCGAGCATTACATCGACCTTCGTGCCGAGGTCTTGGTCAATCCGGTAGCCTTCTTTGTTAAGAAGTCTTCGGAGAAGCTCTTTGGTACAAACGTTGCTCTTGGTGCTGCGTTCGGTCGTATGCACAAGTACGATTACGAAGGTAAATCAAGCTTTAACTACTTTGGTTATACAACCGGCTTGCAAGGATGGGTTAGAATGCAGAAGGGCTTGAAGTTCTTCGTTGAGCCTCGTGCTATGTTTGTGGTTGACTATTATACGCCTAACGAGATTGCTACGAGATTCGAAAAGAGGACAAACGTTCTGTACGATTTCGATTTGGGTCTGAACATGGAGTACGGCTCGAAGGAATCTCGTAACGAAAACCGCAAGAACAACTTCGACAAGCGTGGATTCGTTCAGCTTGGCGCAGGAATCGGAAACTATTTCTGGAATAAGAATTACAATGCTGGAAGTGGCGACATTGATGCCAACCTGAGTTTTGCTTATGGTTATCGTTTCTCGCAGCTTCACGGATTTAAGGCCGTGTTGAGCGCCAACCGCTTGGCGTTCAATCAGAAATTGCCAAATTCGGTATGGACGCGCGACGGATATTTCGCTTCGCTGTCTGTAAACTATATGTTCAACATGCTGAATGCCCTTCAGCTTTACGATCCAAACCGCAGATTCGATGTCGATATCTACGGAGGTCCGGTTGCGGCATACATTGGATATGATAGAATAAAGCAGCTTTATGCAGAGAAGTCGGCTAAGGGACTTTATAATACAAAGGATAAGAGACTTGCCTTTGGCGGTCAGTTTGGCTTGCAGTTAAAGTATCAGCTTTCCGATCAGTTTGGACTTTTTGTTGCTCCCGAGGCGTTGTTTATTGCCAAGAACAGCGACAACACAATCTTCTCGCAGAATCTTAACAATATTTTCCGCGTAAATGCCGGCGTCGACTATTCTTTTGCCGATGGCGAGGAATTCCTCGAGGGATTGTTCCCTTCTGCACGCAACGAGGATGCAGGATTGTTCTCGAAGTTCTTCTTGGAGTACGGAATGGGCGCTTCTGTAACTGATGGAACAGAATTGAATAAAAAGGAATCATTCGGTCCTACATATCATTTTGCACTCGGAAAGTGGTTCTCACCAGCCTTGGCTGTCAGATTGAAGGGCTATGGCTCATGGAACAATGTTAAAATGGATAATGATTGTAAAATTCGCCACGGGCGTGTGTTCGGAGGTGCTGATTTGGTGTTCAATCCGCTTGGCACGTCATCTGATTACAAGTTCGATTCTCCTGCTGGCATAAATATCTTTGCTGGAGCAGTTGGCGGATTTGTGTTAGGTAGTGATAGGTTGCGACAGCCTGGTATTGGCGCAAATGCAGGTATTCAAGGCTGGGTTAGATTGCAGAGAGGAATCTCTTTGTTTGTAGAGCCTATATTCGAAAGATATACATATAAGTATAGTGATACTCGTAAATATATTAACTCTCTGAAAGCCTTTGCTGGAATCCGAATGGATTACCAGAAGCCTTCTGAGCGTGCTTCTGATGGTCGTGGCGGTTCAATCGACCAGAAATATGTGTTCGGACAGTTCGAAGGCGGACTTGCTTATCGTGTGGCACAGCAGCAGTTTGATTGCGATTTCAATCGCTTGAATTCTGATTGGGGAATGTCGTTGGGATACAGATTCTCTAATCTGTCAGCCATCCGTGGTTCGTTCAACCTTTTGTCATATAATCGAGCTCATAATACAAGATATACCGCCCCATCACTTAAGTATCCAAAAACAACGATGGGATTGTACAATGAGCGTTCTCTTTATCTCTATCTCGACTATATGCTTAACATGAACACATTCATGCGAGGATATGCAAACGACGACAAACTCGACGTGTTTGCATATGTTGGTCCGGGATTGCAGATTCCGATGAAGCAGTCGTTCGATTTAGAGTGTGCTGGCAATGATAATCTGGATTTGAGCAAGGTTAAGGTTCTAAACAAATTCGAGGATGAAATGTCGCTTGGTTTCAGAGCTGGATTATTGTTTAATTGGCGATTGACTCCAAAGATGGGCTTGTATTATTCTCCAGAGTTCAGAGTGCATCATCGTAGAGGTGCACAAAACTCAACGATTTATAAAAAGGGGCTTGAGCCAATGCTTCTCAGCAAGATTGGTGTTTCTTATCGCTTCGGAAACAACGATAACCAGTTGTATACCAACAGTATCTTGCAGCATCAGAGCGAGATGGCAAGTTTCTTGGCTCCAGTATTCTTCGAGTGCTCTATGGGACTTCAGAATTATAACGACGGAGAAGGCTTGAAGGGTAAGGACGGCATGGGACCGCGCTATACCGTATCTTTGGGCAAATGGTTCGTGCCATTCCTCGGAATGAAGGTTTCTGGAACTCTGGCATCATCAAGATGGGATAATATCGATGTTACCGATAACTTCAAGAATTTGGCTGGTGCCTTGACCGGACGAGTTTCTGCAATGGTCAATCCATTCGCTTTGTCTGAAAGTTATAACGAGGATACTCCTGTAGGCGTAAACTTGACATTCGGACCAGAGTTCGGACAAATCAGAAAGTTCAATGCTTTGTATAAGGACAAGAGCTATTCTTGGATTAAGGGCTCTTATCATGGATGGCATGCAAGTGCACAGTTGTGGGCAAGAGTTGCAAGAGGCAGCCGTCTGTTTGTTGAGCCATTCTATGCCAAGGGCAAATACAATTATCAGTACAGAACAATCACGGCTAAGCAGACTGGCGTGAATGTCGGTATGACGATTGATTGTGTTGACAAGCAGGATAGAGGTGATGACGATGCTTATTACAAGACTGGCTTCTTTGCACAGGCTGGCGTCGGCTCTGTATATCATATGAAAGGATTTCAGGCTGATGTTGAATACAAAATCCATCCAACGTTTAATGTCGATTTTGGATATCGTTTCAGCACATTGTCTGGACTCCGCTTCGGATTCAGTTATAACAATTATGAAACGCAAAAACTTTATTATAATGATGCGAAGTTGAAGGTAATAGACCAGAAGCAGGATTACATTGTAGCATCGCTTGCATACCAGATGAATGTCAGCAATTTGTTGCTTGGCACAGACAAGGATCGCAAGGTGCAGTTGGAAGCCTTTGCTGGACCTGCCTTGATGTTCCCGATGGAATGTAAGGAGAGCGTAGAGGGTAATCCTAATGCAAAAATATATAATAAGGTCGATAACTCTGGCTCTAACTTTGGTGCTGTTGGCGGCTTCCAGTTGTCTTACAACGTGAGCGACAAGGTTTCGCTGAACGTAACTCCTGAAGGCAGCGTATTTAACAATACCAACGGAAAATTTGCAGGAAACTCGCATATTATCTCTTTCGATACGAGAGTTGGACTTGAATACAAATTTTAATTGATTTAGCATTCATATTTTACAAAAAAGTATTTTCTTTGTAAAGTCAAATCGATTTTATGAAGAAAATACTTTTTTTATTCCTATTTATAACTTGCTTTTGTTGTCGGTTTAAGGCTAATAACTATAATTTCAGACATCTTGACGGAAGAAGCGGACTCGTTAACAACATGATTAACGGAATCTGCCGCGACCACGTTGGCTACATGTGGTTTGCCACAGGTGGAGGTCTGTGCCGATACGACGGATATTCGTTCCGCACCATTGGCATTGCCGAAGGAATGATGCTCGACAACAAACTGATTTCTGTTCAGGAACTGGCCGACGGTCGTCTTCTGATTTCAGATGCCAATCTCTACTGCCTTTTCGACCCTAAGACCGAACGCTTTTCTCAGTTTAGCGACTTGCTCGATTCGTTCGACATCAAAGGATATGCCTTCAAAATTCATGTAGACAAGAATAAAAATCTGTGGTGCTATGTGATGGGACACGGAATTTATTATTGCGATGTTAAGACAGGCAAGAAAGTTACGTTCTCGATGTACGGCGGAAAAACGGCAATTCCGATGGGACAGATTTCTGCCATTTGCGAGTCGAAAAACGGAGTCGTTGTGGTTTATAACGATGCAACATTGGCGTCGCTCAACGGCAAGACGGGAACGGTGCTGTGGCATCACAACCGCTTGCTCGATTTGGGAGCGCAGCCTCGAAATCAGTTTAATATTTTCGAGGATAGCGGAGAAAATGTGTGGGTTTTCTCGGCTTTGCAGGTCTTTATTTATTCAAAGCCGAATCGCCGTTGGTTCTCGTCTGTTGCAGATTTCTGTCAGGCGCGGGGACTGAAGTTTGATAAACGCTTTGGCGATAGCGAGGTTTGCAGCATTGTCGAGGATGCTTCGGGCAACGTTTGGCTCGGCACCGACCATTCGAATCTTTTCAAAATAGATTTCAAACATCGTGAAACCGAACTCGTTCCATTGTACGACGAGACGAAGAACGTTTCGGCAACCAACCCGGTTTCTTCGCTTTTTTTCGACAAGCAGAACTCATTCTTGTGGGTTGGAACTTACAAAAACGGCATTTCGTACACAAGCAAGAATCTCTGCAACTTCGGATTTGTGGGCATCGAGGATGTGAACACGATGGTTCAGGACAAAGCCGGAAACTATTGGTACGGAACTAACGGAAACGGAATCATCTTCTGCGACAAGAAAAACGGCGTGGAGAAAATCTACAACAAGCAGAACTGCAAACAACTTCAGAGCGATATTTTCGTCAGTTCGCTCGTGGCAAGCAATGGCGATGTGTGGTTCGGCTCGTATTGGGGCGGATTGTATCGCTTTGGAAAAGACGGAATCTCTGTATTTAAGAACGATTCTTCGAATCCAAATTCGCTTGCCAACGACAACGTGTGGTCGCTTGCCGAGGACGGACGGGGCAACATCTGGATTGCGACTCTGGGCGGTGGCTTGCAGAAGTTCGATGTGGCGAGAGGCATTTTTACCACGTTCAATTCAGCCAATTGCGGAATCCTTTCCGATTATCTTTCGTCGGTTGTGGTTGATGGCAGCGGCAATGTCGTTCTGGGCGGTTCGAAGGGAATTTCGGTCATAAGCGGAAGAGATTTTCATGTGAATAACTATGTCGGAACCATTCATCACGACAAACAGTTCACGAAAGGAAACGTAAATCAGGTTTTTGTCGACAGCCGTGGACTTTACTGGATTGCAACGGACAACGGTCTGAACATATTCAATGCACGGACCGATGAACTAGACATTCTCGACGAAAGCACAGGGCTTTCCAGTTCTGTAATATGCGGAATTGCCGAAGACAGACAACATAACATATGGATAACCACTTCGAAAGGACTCTCGAATATTGTTGTAGATTCCGATTCGAAGAAGAAATTCAAAGTTTACAATTATTACGAATCAGACGGATTAGTGGGGTTGGATTACAATCTCCGTTCAATCCTGCTTACTCGCTCGGGCGATATTCAGATTGGCTGTACCGCCGGAATAAACGAGTTCAATCCGCAGAATGTGATAAAGCACAAGAGGCTTCCGAAGGTTCTCTTCTCGCAGATTCAGCTCTTTAACAAGAATGTTGCGGTGGGCGAGAAATATGACGGCAGGGTAGTGATGGAAAGTGCCGTGGCGAATAACGGCGTTATCGAACTGAATTACGATCAGAACGTGCTTTCCGTTGCTCTTGGCTTGGACGATTATCGTTTTACCGAGAAGATAAGATACAAATATCAGCTCGAGGGATTCAACGATAGCTGGCTTTTTACCGATGCCAACCAGCATGTCCTGACTTTCACCGGACTAGAGTCGGGAACGTACAAGTTGCGCGTAAAATGTATAAACGGCGATTACGAGAGCGATGCCGAAAGCGTGCTCACCATCGTCGTTCATCCGCCGTTCTGGCGAACTCCGTGGGCTTATCTCGTCTATGCCGTTCTGATTGGCTGTTTATACGCCTATCTTCACAACCGCACAATCCGCCGGCAGAAGGAGAAACTGCGAATCGAGCAGATTAAGCGCGAGGCGGAGAAAGACCATGAGGTTGACGAGATGAAACTGCGCTTCTTCACCAACGTGAGCCACGAACTTCGCACGCCTCTGACGCTAATCATAACGCCGATTGCGAATCTTCTGAACATCGAGACCGACGAATCGAAAAAGAAGACCTTGTCGATGGTTCACAACAATGCCGTTAAGCTTCTTACGCTCGTAAACCAACTTCTCGATTTCAGAAAAAGCGATATGTCGTCGTTCAAACTTAACAGAATTAACGGCGATATTGTGAGCTTCATTCAGAATATTACAAACTCATTCAACGAGTTACTCGACCGCAAGTTCTGCATCACGTTCTACTCGTCTCAGCCGTCGTTTTACATGATGTTCGACGAGGACAAGATGGGTAAAATCGTTATGAATTTGCTGTCGAATTCGTGCAAGTTCACGCCCGAAGGCGGACGAATAGATGTGTCTCTTCAGGTTTTGGAACGCGAAAATTCTCAGCAGATTTTCGAAATCAGAGTTGCCGACACGGGCGTTGGAATTAAGGATGAGGACAAAGTTCGCATCTTTGAACGTTTTTATCAGGCCGATACCGAAGGCGTTACCGATGTTTGCGGCGGAAGCGGTATCGGACTCAGCCTCGTAAAGGAGTTTGTTTCTTTGCACGAAGGCACGGTAAAGGTGGTTGATAATGTCGGCGGAGGTTCGGTCTTTATCGTCGATATTCCTGTGGTGCTGGAAAAGAAATCTTCGGTTTCGGAAACAAGACAGCCCGTTGCAAAAGAATGCTCAAAACTCATTGTCGAGAAGGATGATATGGTCATAACAGGGCAGAAAAATGCTCCGCTGGTTATGATTGTCGACGATAGTAAGGATTTTCTCGACTTTATGGAGGAATGTTTCTCTTCGAAATATCAGGTTGTCTGTGCGCGCAACGGCGAACAGGCATGGAAATTCTTGCAGATGTGCACGCCCGACATCATTCTTTCCGACGTGATGATGCCGCTTCTCGACGGAAACGGACTTTGCAAGCGCGTTAAGGAAGATGAGAGGTTCAAGGATATTCCATTCTTCATGCTAACCGCGCGCCTTGCCGAGGAGCACAAAGTCGAAGGACTTCGCAGCGGTGCCGACGATTACATAACCAAGCCGTTCAACCTCGATATGCTCATGCTCAAGGTCGAGAGAATCGTAGAGAAATCTGTTCCTCACGAAGAAGTTCAGAAGTCAGAGCTTGAGGTCGAAGCAGAATCGGCAGAAACCGAGACTGTAAGGCAATATTCTGCCAGAGACGAGAAACTTGTTGAGCGCGCAACATTCTACATCAACGAAAACATCAGCAAGGTTGATCTCACTGTTGAGGAACTAAGCGAGAGTTTGGGCATATCGCGAGTTCATCTGTACAAGAAGATTCTTGGTGTTACGGGTATGACTCCGCTTGAGCTTATCCGTGCTCTCCGCGTTGAGCGCGGAAAGCATCTGCTTCGCGACAGCCAGCTTAACGTGTCGGAGGTGGCTTATATGGTTGGCTTCAACAGTCCGAGATATTTCAGCAAATATTTCAAGGATATGTATGGAATGTTACCTTCGGAGTATCAAAAGAATCATTGCACAAAATGATTTAACAAAAAAACATAAGATTTAACAAAATTGTATCATTTTTGCGTCTTATTTGTACAATTTTTATTGGAAAGTTCTGCTTATTTTTGCAAAAATAACTTTTAATAAAAAAATCAATGAAGAACGCTAAAATGATACTATGTGCGGGATTGCTTGCACTAAGTCAAAGTTTGTTAGCTTACGACAAGGTAGGAAACGGAATAATTGTAAGGCTGGAACAGAGCGATTCCAGCAAGCCAAAGGCTGTGAAACTTCAGGTGGTTGGCGACAAGATTATCCGTGTTGAAGCAACTCCCGATGCCGTGTTCCCTAAAACATCAAGCCTGATAATCGTGCCTCAGAAGGCAAAAGCAAAATACACCGTAGCCGAAAACGACAAGGAGGTAACGCTCACAACCCAGTCAATCAAGGCGGTTGTTTGCAAGAAGACAGGCGAGGTCAAGTTCACCGACCTCACAGGCAAGGTTATCCTGAAGGAGGATTCTGAAAAAGGAAAGACATTCACTCCGTATAACGTTGGCGAAACAAAGGGATACAGCTACCGAACCGTGTTCGAAAGCTCGGACGACGAGGCTTTTTACGGCTTGGGCCAGCATCAGGCCAACGATATGAACTACAAGGGGAAGAGCGAGGAACTCTACCAGTACAACACAAAGGTTTCGATACCTTTCATAATGAGTACCCACAACTACGGAATCCTTTGGGACTGCTATTCGCTTTGCCGATGGGGAAATCCGAACGACTATCTTCAGCTTCAGAAAGCATTCAAACTTTATGACAAGGACGGAAAGGCTGGCGGCTTGACTGGAACTTACATTCCGCTTGCCATAACTGGCGCAAAGAAGGTTGTCAGAACCGAAGATTCGCTATATTTTGACCATATTTATACTCGCAAGAATTTTCCGGAGGCTTTCCCTCTCAACGGCTCACACGTTCAGTACGAAGGCTACATTCAGCCAGATAGAGATGCCCTCTACCGTTTCCTTCTTTATTACGCCGGATATATGAAGGTCTTTATCGATGGCGAGGAAGTGGTTTCTGAACGCTGGCGCACGGCGTGGAATCCGAATTCGTATAAATTCAACGTTGATTTGAAGAAAGGGCAGAAGCATCATCTGCTAATCGACTGGTATCCTGATGGCGGCGATTCTTATTGCAGCCTTCGTGCCATTGCCCCTGAATCGGAAGAAGAGCAGAAGAAACTGTCTTTCTGGAGCGAGATGACTCCGTCGCTCGACTATTATTTCATTGCCGGAAAGAATATGGACGAGGTTATCAGCGGTTACCGAACTCTTACTGGAAAGGCGCAGGTTATGCCTAAGTGGGTTCTCGGATTCTGGCAGAGCCGAGAGAAATACAACACTCAAGACGAGATTGTAAGCACTCTTAAGCATTTCCGCGACAACAATCTGCCAATCGACAACATCGTTCAGGACTGGCTTTATTGGAAGGAAGATCAGTGGGGCTCGTTCGAGTTCGACCCTAAGCGTTTCCCTGAACCTCAGAAGATGATTGACTCTATTCACGGGATGCATGCTCACTACATGATTTCGCATTGGCCAAAATACTACGTCAATACCGAGCATTTCAAGGAATTTGAGAAGAACGGATGGATGTACATGCAGGCTGTCAAGGATAATATTAAAGACTGGGTTGGCCCAGGCTACGTAGGCTCATTCTATGACGCTTATTCGGCTGGCGCGCGTAAACTTTTCTGGAATCAGATGAACGAGCATCTGTTCAAGTATGGCGTTGATGCTTGGTGGATGGATGCGTCAGAACCAAATATCCGCGACTGTACGCCGATGCCTTACCGAAAGGCTCTGTGCGGTCCTACGGCTCTCGGCCCATCCGACCAGTATTTCAATGCTTACTCTCTGCCAAATGCAATGGCTATTTACGACGGACAGCGTAGCGTTAAGCCTAATCAGCGCGTGTTCTTGCTTACTCGCTCGGGCTTTGCAGGCGAGCAGAGATATTCAACCGCAACATGGAGCGGCGACATCGGTACGCGTTGGGAAGATATGGCTGCGCAGATTACTGCCGGAGTGAATTTCAGCATGTGTGGCGTGCCGTTCTGGTCAATGGATATCGGCGGATTCTGTGTTGAGAAGCGTTATGAGGAGGCTCAGCGATTCTTCGAGAAGACAGGTCTTGAGAACAACGACCTTAACGAGTGGCGCGAGCTTAATGCACGTTGGCATCAGTTCGGAGCGTTCGTTCCGATGTATCGTACTCACGGCCAGTTCCCATTCCGCGAAATCTGGAACTTGTCGCCAGAGGGAACTCCATGCTACAACGTGATAAAGGAATATACAAAGTTGCGCTATAATCTTATGCCTTATCTGTATTCAATGGCTGGCTGGGTTCATTTCAAGGACTACACAATAATGCGAGGCTTGGCCATGGATTTTCAGGACAAGAATGTTTACGACATTGCCGACCAGTATATGTTCGGTCCATCGTTCATGGTCTGCCCTGTGCTTAAGTATAAGGCACGCAGCAGAGAGGTTTATTTCCCATGTGGCACAGGCTGGTACGATTTCCATACCGGAAAATATATGAATGGTGGCGGAAAACAGATAGTTGATGCTCCTTACGAGCAGATTCCGCTGTTTGTTCCAGAGGGCGCAATAATTCCTTTCGGCCCGGATTTGCAGTACAGCGACGAGAAGAAGCCAGAGAACATCACGTTGTATGTCTATGCCGGCAAGGACGGTTCGTTCCAACTTTACGAAGACGAGAACGTGAACTACAATTACGAGAAGGGCAAATATTCTACTATCGATTTCATCTATGACAATGAGAAAAAATCGCTTACGATAGCCGATCGCAAAGGCTCGTTCGATGGAATGCTCCAAAATCGTACATTCAACATAATTTTGGTTGAAAAGGATAATGCTAAGCCGTTCAATCTCAACGAAAAAGGCATAGAAGTTAAATATTCGGGCAAGAAAGTTGTTATAAGACTATAAATTTGTATATTGCGAGCAAATTTATTGCATTATGAAAAGAATTGTTAACTTCATTTGGATTTTGCTATGCACTGTAGTGGTCCATGCCAGTGGTTCGGGCGATGGCAGACAGGTTGAAAATTTTGATTTTGGTTGGCGATTTAGCCTTGACCCGCACCTTAACGAGAACAGAGCGATGAAAAAGTCGTTCGATGTAGAAGGTTGGAAATATTTAAATTTGCCGCACGACTGGGCTGTCGAAGGATATTTCAGCGAGAAATATCCTTCGGGACCGGGCGGCGGAGCTCTTCCCGGCGGAGTGGGATGGTATCGCAAGCACTTCAAGGTTGACAAGAAAGATATCGGAAAGCGCATCTATGTTCATTTCGACGGCGCTTACATGAATACCTCCGTCTACTTCAACGGAAAGAAGATAGGCTGGCGTCCTTACGGATATATCCCTTTCGAGTATGAACTAACCGATCTGATAAATTTCGAAGGAGACAACGTCATTCTGGTTAAGGTTGACAATAGCGACCAGCCAAACAGCCGTTGGTATTCTGGCTGCGGAATATATCGAAATGTGTATCTGATAAAGACTGGCGGAGTTCACGTCGTAAATGACGGAACGTACATAAAGACAACAAGTCTGACAGAGAAATCAGCCGAGCTTGAGGTTGTTACTACTCTGTGCAACAAAACGGGCAAGCAGCAGACAGTCGAGGTCAAGTCGATTCTGAAAGACCGTGATGGAAACATTGTCGACGAAACTGATTCAAAGCCTATAGTTGCGCCTACGACCACTTCGAATACCGACATCGTACACACGCTAGATGTTGCCAATCCGCATCTGTGGAATCTCGACGATACATATATGTATACTCTGTTTACCGAGATTAGGGTCGACGGCTTCCTTGTTGATAGTTACGAAACTCCTTACGGAATCAGAAACATAAAATTCACAGCCGACAAAGGCTTTTTTCTTAACGGAAAGAACATAAAGATAAACGGCGTATGCCTTCATCACGATTTGGGATGTTTGGGCGCAGCCATAAATAATGTGGCTCTTCATCGCCAACTCAAGATGCTGAAGGATATGGGCTGCAACGGAATACGATGCACTCACAATCCGCCGGCACCAGAACTGCTGAACATGTGCGACACGATGGGCTTCGTGGTAATGGACGAGGCTTTCGATATGTGGCGTCGCCGCAAGACCGAGAACGACTATGCGCGTTTCTTCGACAAGTGGCACGAGACAGACCTGAAAGATATGGTCAAAAGAGACAGAAATCATCCGTGCATCGTGATGTGGAGCATCGGAAACGAGGTTCTTGAGCAATGGAACAGCGCAAATGCCGACACTTTGTCGCTTGCGATGGCAAACCTCGTGCTGAATTTCGGTCATAATGAAAAGCAGGAAATCGAGAGCGGAAAAAAGAACATGAACACGCTCTTGACCGAACATCTTATCAAGATTGTGAAGGATTTGGACAATACGCGTCCGGTAACGGCAGGATGCAATGAACCGTCTCCGTCGAACAATCTGTTCAAGGCCGACGGACTCGATATTATCGGCTACAATTATCACAATCAGAATATTCCAGATGTTCCGAAGAATTTCCCGGGAAAGCCTTTCATTATAACCGAAAGTGTTTCGGCGCTTGCAACTCGTGGCTACTACCGAATGCCGAGCGACTCGATGTTCATCTGGCCTAAGCGTTGGGATATTCCGTTCGAAGACGCAACTTTCTCGTGCTCGTCATACGACAACTGCCATGTTCCGTGGGGAAGCACGCACGAAGAGACGATAGACATTGTTAAGCACAACGACTTCATTTCCGGACAGTTCCTTTGGACTGGCTTCGACTACATCGGCGAGCCAACTCCTTTCGGATGGCCGGCAAGAAGCTCGTTCTTCGGAGTCGTTGATTTGGCCGGTTTCCCGAAGGATGCTTATTATTTGTATCAGAGCGAATGGTCAGACAAGCCGGTTCTTCATCTCTTCCCTCATTGGACTTGGGACGAGGGCGACGATATTGATATGTGGTGCTACTACAACAATGCCGACGAGGTTGAACTCTTTGTTAATGGTGAGAGCCGGGGCGTGAGAAAGAAAACCGAGCATTGCTATCATGCCGTGTGGAAAGGCATATATTTCCGCCCTGGTTCGGTTAAGGTCGTTGCCCGAAAAAATGGCAAGGTTGTCGGAACAAAGGAGATTTCCACGGCAGGCAAGCCGATGTCTATCCGTCTGACTCCAGACAAAACGGTTCAGAAGGCTGACCGTCGTGATTTGACATATATAACGGTCGAAATTCTCGATCAGCAAGGGAATCTCTGCCCAAATGCAACCGACCTCGTCCGTTTTGTAATTTCGCAGGGAAATGCCAAGATCGTAGGAGTTGACAATGGTTCTCCAATCTCTTCCGAAAGATTCAAGATTGACTGCCGCCGTGCTTTCTACGGAAAATGTCTGGTGGTTGTTCAGAATAACGGCGATGCCGGAAAAATCAAGCTTACTGCATCCAGCGGAGTTCTTGAACCGGCAAGTGTTGAAATAGATGTAATTCGTTAAAAATATAATATGAAGAAAATAATTGTAGTATTGATGGCGGCGCTGATTGCCAAACCTGCTTTTGCTCAGTTGCCAGTATATCTTGATGAAACAAAGCCGATTGAAAGTCGTGTTCAGGATGCCCTGAGCAGAATGACGACTGAAGAAAAGGTTGCAATGTGTCATGCACAGAGCAAGTTTACAAGTCCCGGATGTCCTCGACTTGGAATTCCAGAGTTGCACATGAGCGACGGTCCTCACGGAGTACGCGCCGAAATAAACTGGGACAACTGGGGCTATGCCGGATGGACGAACGATTCGTGCACCGCCTTTCCGTCGCTTACGGCTCTTGCTTCGACATGGAACACCGATTTGGCGGCACAATACGGTCAGGCTCTTGCCGAAGAATGTCTTTACAGAAACAAAAACGTAATCCTCGGCCCTGGCGTAAACATCGCAAGAACGCCTCTTAACGGTCGAAATTTCGAATATATGGGCGAAGACCCTTTTCTTGCAGCGACATTGTGCGTGCCTTACATTCAGGCAGTTCAGAAGAACGGTGTTGCAACTTGTGTAAAGCATTATGTGCTTAACGATCAGGAACTTTGGCGCGGACATATCAACGTTGAACTTTCCGACAGAGCGTTGCACGAGATTTATCTCTATCCTTTCAAGGCAGCCATCGAGAAGGGCAAGGCTTGGAGCATAATGGGAGCATACAACAAAATTCGCGGTCAGCATGCCTGTCACAACGATTTGACTATCAATAAAATCTTGAAAGGCGACTGGAAGTTCGACGGTTGCGTTATAACCGACTGGGGCGGTTGCCACGACACTTACGAGGCCGCTATGAACGGACTTGATATCGAGATGGGCTCATACACCAACGGACTCACTTCCGAAAGCAAGTTCACATACGACGACTATTATCTTGCAAAGCCATTCTTGAAGATGATTCAGGACGGCAAAGTTCCGATGACGGTTCTGAACGACAAGGCATCGCGCATTCTTCGCCTTATTTTCCGCACCGCGATGAACAGAAATCGCGGATTCGGTTCGATGGCAAGTGCCGAGCACTACAACGTGGCTCGCAAGGTAGCAGATGAGGCTATCGTCCTTCTTAAAAACGACAACAACATCCTGCCTTTGAAGTTCGATGATTACAAGAAAATCCTCGTTGTCGGCGAGAACGGACGCAGAACGCTCGTTCAGGCAGGCGGTTCTTCAGAGTTGAAGCCAAAGCACGAGACATCTCCGCTCGAAGGCATCAGCAAACTGGCGCCGGGCAGAGTTAAGTATGCCGAAGGCTATCGCTCCGGCGCGTCGATGTTCGGTCGTGTCGAGGTAATTTCAGATGCTGTTTATGAATCACTTCGTGCCGAGGCCGTTGAGGCAGCTAAGGATGCCGATTTGGTAATCTACGTTGGCGGATTGAACAAAAATCACGAGCAGGATTGCGAGGCTGGCGATCGCACAACATTCGGTTTGCCTTTTTATCAGGACAAACTCATCGAATCAATCTTGCAAGTTAACAAGAATTTCGTGATGGTTTTGTGTAGCGGAAATCCAGTTATGATGCCTTGGCTGAAGGATGTTCCGGCTATAATCCAGACATGGTATGGCGGTTCTGCCGCAGGCGATGCCATTGCCGATGTCCTCAGCGGAAAGGTAAATCCAAGTGGAAAACTTCCGATGACATACGGAGTCAAACTCGATGATTATGGAGCTCATTCATTCGGCTCAATCTGCTATCCGGGCGACAGCATAAATGTTGAGTACAAGGAAGATGTTCTTGTGGGCTACCGTTGGTTCGACACAAAGAAAATCAAGCCACAGTTCCCGTTCGGCTTCGGATTGAGCTACACAACGTTCGAGTATGGAAAGCCAGTCGTCTCATCAAAGACGATGAGTGCCGGCGGAAACATCACGGTTCGTGTTCCTATAAAGAATGTAGGAAGTGTAGAAGGCAAGGAAACTGTCCAACTTTATATTGGCGATGTTAAATGCTCGGTTCTGCGTCCTCTGAAGGAGTTGAAGGGCTTTGAGAAAATCTCGCTTGCACCGGGTGAGGAGAAGGTCGTTTCGTTCACCATCACAGATGATATGCTTAAATTCTACAGCGACCGGAAGCACGACTGGGTATTCGAGAATGGAGCATTCAAGGCTTACATCGGCTCAAGTTCTCGCGACATAAAGTGTACCGTTCCGTTTACTTTGAAATAAAAATGCTTTAGTTATTTCTGATGCCTCGCGAATCTTTATGTTTATTCGTGGGGCATCTTTTTTATTTTCTGATTTTCGGCAATAAAATGCCTTTGTTGCTGAAAAAACAGAATTTGTTTGTGCATTTGGATAAAAAGAAGTATTTTTGCGGCGTTTTAACAAGATAATGATTCAGTGGATTTGTTCGATGATGAAAAGTTCGTTTCTGATGGAATGAACATTATAGAACGAAAAGTAAAGCGAGTGATTGACTGCTTGCTTGCTTTATTGTGTCTTGTTGTATTCTCTCCGCTGTTCGTGGTTCTGTATATCCTGATAAAGCGTGAAGATGGCGGAAAGGTAATATATAAGCAAGAGAGAATCGGGTTGTTTGGTCGCCCATTTTACATATACAAGTTCCGAAGTATGAAACTTGATGCCGAGGAAAAAGGACCTCAGTTGTGCATGAGCGATGAAGTCAATGACCCGCGTCTGACAAAAATTGGCAGATTCCTTCGCGAGCATCATCTCGATGAACTTCCGCAGCTATGGAATGTTTTTGTAGGTGACATGGCATTTGTTGGGCCGCGTCCAGAACGAAAATACTACATTGACCAGATTTTGGAGCGCGACTCCAGATATGTGTATTTGTATCAGATACGTCCGGGTGTTACAAGCTATGCTACTTTGCACAACGGCTACACCGACACGATGGACAAGATGCTAAGACGGTTGAGATACGATTTGTTCTATCTCAAACACCGTTCATGTTTTTTCGATTGCGCAATACTTTGGCAGACTTTTGTGAGTATTGTGTTTGGAAAGAAATTTTAGCTTTTTGAAAAAAGTGTTTAATGTATTTGTTTTAATGATAAATTTTGTTTATTTTTGCGAACTAATTAGAAAATATTGATTTATATAACTGTTTGAATCGGATATGAAAAAACAATTCTGTTATCTTGCTGCTGCGATGATTCTTGTTTCATGTGGCACGCCAAAGCAGATAAATTATTTTCAAGATGTAAAGGATGGGCAGGTTGTAAATATACAATCTCCTTTAGAAATAAAGGTAAGACCAGAAGACAAATTAGGTATTATCGTTAATACTCGTGATCCTCAGCTTGGACAGATGTTCAATTTGGGCGTTACAGGAAATTATGTCGGCTCAACAAAAAGTTATGGCTCACAGATGATGTGTAGTTATACTGTTGATGCTAATGGTGATATAGATTTTCCTATCCTTGGGAAGATAAATGTTGCAGGAAAGAACAGATTTGAAATAGCTGAGTTAATAAAGGACAAACTGATTTCAAGCGATTTGTTGAAGGATGCCGTTGTAACTGTTGAGTTCGATAAAATGTTCTATTCCGTTATGGGCGAGGTCGCGCGTCCAGGACGTTTTGCCATTGAAAAAGACCGTGTCACAGTTCTCGAGGCTTTGAGCACTGCAGGTGACCTTACTATATTTGGTGTGAGAAAGAATGTTGTAGTGATGCGTAGTGAGGGCGAAAAAAACAGAGTTTATCGTCTGAATTTATGTTGTGCTGACAGTTTGGCAATGTCTCCTGCATATTATATTCAGCAGAATGATGTGGTGTATGTTGAACCAAACACTATGCGTGCCCGTCAGTCTACTGTAAACGGAAACAACGTCCTTTCTACTTCATTTTGGATTTCAGTTGCCTCGCTGCTGACATCAATTGCCGTTTTGCTTAAGAAATAATAATTATTATGGAACAAGGAAATACATCAACAAAACAGCAGAATATACGGGTTGTAAACCCTGTTCAACAGACTGATACAGCAGATTCTTCTGTAAACATTCAGGATTTGTTGTTCTTGTATCTTGCAAACTGGAAGTGGTTTGTTATTGCTGTTGTAATTGCGTTGGGTTGCGCTAAGTTATATCTTCTGCGTAAACCAAAAGTTTATACAAGATCTGCTTCTATTCTTATAAAAGAGGACAAAAATTCAGGTTCTTCAATAGCCAATGATCTTAGCAATCTTGGAGATTTGGGATTGTTTAATAGTGCTACGAATGTAAATAACGAACTTATTTCTTTGCAGTCGCCAGCAACAGTAATGGAAACGGTAAAGCGACTTCACCTTGATTATAATTATAGTGTTGACGGCACATTCCACGATGTGACTCTATACGGAAAGACTCTTCCTGTTGTGGCTAACGTTTTGGAACTTCCTGATTATTCGAATTGTAGCTTTGAAATGTATATTAATAATGGAGAAGTAAAACTTTCAAAGTTGGCAAGAGACGGAGAGGTGTTCGACAAGGAATGTTCAGGTAAGCTTGGATCGCAGATTAAGACACCAATCGGTACAATTGTTGTTAATCCTACAGCCTTTTATAAGGGTGATGAGGATATGAATATCAAGGTTGGTCGCACAAATCTGATTTCCACAACAGATAGATATGCTGGTGGTTTGAACGCAACACTGAAGGATAAGAACGCAACAGTAGTAGAACTTTCTTATAATGATGTTTCTATTCAGCGTGCCGAGGATTTCATCAATACGCTTATTGTTGTATATAACGAGGAGTGGGTATCTGATAAGAACAAGATTGCAATTAGTACTTCGCAGTTCATTAATGAGCGTTTGGAGGTTATTGAACGAGAACTTGGCAATGTCGATAATGATATTTCTTCATACAAGAGCGAGCATCTTATTCCTAATGTAGAGGCGGTTTCGTCATTGTATTTGAATCAGGCAAATGCGGCAAGTAATCAGGTCGTTATGCTTAATAACAATCTTGCTATGGCTAAGTATATTCGTACATATCTTAGCGATCCAAGTAGAAAAAATCAACTTCTTCCTGTAAATTCTGGTATCGGAAGTTCCTCTATCGAATCGCAGATTTCTGCATTTAATACTTTGCTTTTGCAGCATAACAGTTTGTTGGCAAATTCATCTGCAAGTAACCCTCTTGTTAAGGACCTTGATCAGCAATTGGAGTCGATGCGTAGTGCAATTATTGTTTCTGTAGATAACCAGATAAAGACTCTGAATACCCAGATTCGTAGTTCGCAGACAACTGAGGCTAAAAGTAACTCTGTTATGGCTTCGAACCCTAAGTTGGCAAAGCATCTGCTTTCTGTTGAACGTCAGCAGAAGGTAAAGGAGGCTCTATACTTGTTCTTGTTGCAGAAGCGTGAGGAGAACGAGTTGTCTCAGGCATTTACGGCGTACAATACTCGTGTGATAACTCCTCCGATGGGTAGCAACTTCCCTACATCTCCATCGACAAGTAAGATTTACCTTATAGCGTTGGTTGTCGGTCTTGCAATTCCGGGAGGTATCATATTCCTTCTGATGTCAATGAACACATCTGTTCGAGGAAAGAAGGACTTGGAGAATATGGCTACTCCGTTTGCCGGAGAAATTCCGTTGTTGCAGGCACCTAAGACTCATTTCTATGAGAAGAAGAAACCTGCAATCAATACGACTACGGCTGTCGTCGTAAAGCAGGATAACAGCAACGTTATCAACGAGGCTTTCCGTGTAATGCGTACTAACTTGGCATTTATGCTTGGCAAGGATAAGAAGGTCATTATGTTTACGTCGGCAAATCCGGGTAGTGGTAAAACTTTCATTTCTGCTAACTTGTCTGTAAGTTTGGCTATTCAGGGAAAGAAGGTTGTGGCTGTCGACCTTGATATGCGTAAGAGTTCTTTGTCTAAGTATATCAATCGTCCAAAACCGGGTGTGGCAAACTATCTGAGTGGCCAGTACGATAATGTTGAAGATATTATTTACAAGGATTCTCTGTGTAAGGGATTGGATGTTATCCCTGTAGGAACAACTCCTCCAAACCCAGCCGAACTTCTTGATAGCGACAGACTTGCTGTTCTGCTCGATAAACTGAGAGAAAAATACGATTATGTCGTAATTGACTGTCCTCCTGTTGAGATTGTGACAGACCCAACAATCATCACCAAGCATGTGGATATGACGTTGTTCGTTATTCGTGCTAACTTGATGCAGAGAGAGTTGGTTCCTGAGATTGACAAACTGTATACAAACAAGCAGATGACAAATATGGCTGTCGTGCTTAACGGAACTGCTGACACCTTTAACTATGGTTACAGCAAGTATGGCTATCACTATGGATATCGCTACGGTTATCGCCGTTATGGTTATGGCTCATACGGCTACGGCTATGGTTACGGAAAGGATGATTCAAAGTCTTAGAATTGACTAAGGGTGATAAAATAATTGGGCGCTTTTATTAGCGCCCTCTTTTGTTTGCCCTCTTTTGTTTTCGATGACAACTTATAAAGTAAACGCTTAATTTATGATATTTTATTTTTCTGGAACGGGCAATTCAAAGTGGGTTGCTGAACAGATTGCTGATAGTCAGAAGTCTAAGTTGATGCCGATAGGCGACGAGATTAACACATCGTGCAGCTATCATCTTGAACCCGGCGAATTGTTGGGCTTCGTCTTTCCTGTGTATTCGTGGGGACCTCCGCAGATTGTGCTCGATTTTATTGATAAGATGAAAATTGATACGCTCGACGGTCGTCCTGATTATCTTTTCTTTGCTTGTACCTGCGGCGACGATGTGGGGTATACCGACAGAGTTATGAAATCGGCTTTCGAAAGAAAAGGTTGGCGACTCGACAGTTGTTTCTCTGTTCAGATGCCGAACACATACGTCCTGCTACCATTTTTCGATGTTGATGACCACGATTTGGAGCAGAGCAAGCTTCGCAAGGCTGTCAAGAAAGTTGAGAAGATAAATACGATTCTTGGAGCGCGCTCAAATTCGTTTGCTATGCTCGTTACATCGATTCCGTGGATAAAGACATTTTTAATCAGGCCGCTTTTCAATCAGAGTCTGAAGAAAGTCGATTCAAAATATTGGGTTACAGATGATTGTATAGAATGTGGATTGTGTGCAAAGGCTTGTCCGGTTCATAATATCGAGATGAAAAACGGTAAGCCTGCTTGGAGGTGCGATGGCTCATGCATCGGTTGTCTTGGTTGTTACCACAGATGTCCAAAACATGCAATCCAGAACGGAAAAATAACCTTGAAAAGAGGGCAGTATTATCACAAGTAAAATTGATTTTTAATAAATAAATACATGTTATGAAACATGTTTTTGCAAAATTGTGATGTTTGTTTAAATTATTTTTTTACATTTGCCATCAAACATATTTATATTTTATGCTATGACTGCGAAGACTAAGAAAATACCTGATTATATATTTGAATCCAGCTGGGAAGTCTGCAACAAGGTTGGTGGCATCTACACGGTGCTGTCTACAAGAGCGGAGACTTTGCAGAAGATGATGAAAGACAAGGTTTTCTTTATTGGCCCTGATTTTTGGAGAGATAAAGAAAATCCATTGTTCGTTGAGGATAACACTTTGTTTCCTAAGTGGTTGGAAACATTGCACGGCGAAGGCTTGAATGTCAGAACTGGTCGTTGGAATATTCTCGGAACGCCGATAGTTTTTCTTGTCGATTTTAGTCCGTTCTTTATTCGAAAGAACGAAATATATACAAACGCTTGGAACGATTATAAGGTTGATTCGCTCCACGCTTATGGTGATTATGACGAGGCTTCGATGTTCTCGTATGCGGCAGCCAAGGTAGTTGAAAGTTTCTATAAAAACGAACTTACAAAGAAATCTAAGGTCGTTTATCAGGCGCACGAATGGATGACGGCTCTCGGCGCGTTGTACATACAGAAGTACGTTCCTGCAATCGCAACAATCTTCACCACTCACGCCACAAGTATCGGTCGCTCGATTGCCGGAAACGGAAAGCCTCTTTACGACTATATGTTCGCTTACAACGGCGACCAGATGGCAGAGGAATTGAATATGCAGAGCAAACATTCGGTTGAGAAGCAGGCCGCACACAATGTCGATTGTTTCACGACTGTGAGCGACATCACCGCTGCCGAGTGCAAGCAGTTGCTCGAAAAAGAGCCTGATGTGGTTCTGAAAAATGGCTTCGAGAATGATTTTGTTCCGAAGTTGCCAGAATATAATTCGGTAAGAAAGAAGGCTAGACAGAGAATTCTTGATGTTGCTTCGGCTCTTACCGGGAGCAAGATGTCGAACGATGACACGATAATCGTCGGTACCGGCGGAAGATACGAGTTTAAGAACAAGGGCTTGGACATCTTCCTCGAGGCGATAAAGCGACTGAGAGATTCGGATTTGTCGAAGAATGTTCTCGCTGTGATAAATGTGCCGGCATGGGTTGGCAATCCTCGTCAGGACTTGATAGAACGTCTCGACGGAACAGATTCAACGCAGCGCAGACTTGCAAATCCGGTCATCACTCATTATCTCAATAACTTCGAGGACGACAAGATTCTGAATTCTCTCCGCTATCACGGCTTGAACAATAATCCTGAAGATAAGGTTAAGGTAATGTTCGTGCCTTGCTATCTCGACGGAAAGGACGGCATCCTGAATATGTCGTACTACAACTTGATGCCGGCTTACGATCTAAACGTCTATCCTTCGTATTACGAGCCTTGGGGCTATACTCCGCTCGAGAGCATTGCGTTCAAAGTGCCTTGCATCACAACCGATCTTGCCGGATTCGGACTCTGGGCTAACACTCTGAAACCAAACGGCTTGTATAGCGAGATTGAGGATGGCGTAAAGGTGGTTCACAGAACCGACAGCAACTACGACGAGGCTGCCGAGGAGATTAAGAACACAATCCTCAGCTTCGCAGCGCTTAAGGTTGCCGAGCGAAACGCAATTCGCCGAAAGGCAAGGCTCATTGCCGACAACGCATTGTGGAAGAACTTCATCGAGGACTATGTAAAGGCATACGATATTGCCCTTGCCAATGCCGCAAAGAGAATCAAATCTAAAAAATGAGAATACTTGTGTTATAAATAAAATAAATTTGGGAGACTATGAAGATAAAGGCTAGTAATTCAAACACACCTAACTGGAAAGAGGTGAATGTAAAATCGCGAGTTCCAGAAGAACTTTCAAAGCTTTCTGAACTTGCACACAACATGTGGTGGTCATGGAATCATGAGGCTACCGACTTGTTTAAATCGCTCGACGAGGATTTATGGAAGCAGGTAGGGCAGAACCCTGTCCTGATGCTCGAACGCCTCAGTTTCGAGAAACTGTCTGATTTGGCAAAAGACAAGGCCGTAATCAAGAAGGTTGATGAGGTTTATTCAATCTTCCGCCAGTACATGGATGTTGCGCCCGACAAGAAGCGTGCATCTGTTGCATACTTCTGTATGGAGTACGGTCTGAGCCATGTCCTGAAGATTTATTCAGGCGGCTTGGGAATCCTTGCCGGCGACTATCTGAAAGAGGCATCAGACAGTAATGTTGATATGTGTGCCGTAGGATTCTTGTATCGCTACGGATACTTCACTCAGACTCTGTCAATGGAAGGACAGCAGGTTGCCAAGTACGAGACACAGAACTTCGGTTCTCTGCCTTTGGAACGTGCTCTCGATGCCGACGGAATGCCGTTGGTTGTTGATGTTCCTTACGTTAACTATATGGTTCATGCTTATGTTTGGCAGGTGAATGTTGGTCGAATCAAGCTTTATTTGCTTGATACTGATAATGAGATGAACTCAGAGTTCGACCGTCCAATCACACACGCGCTTTACGGCGGCGACTGGGAGAACCGTCTTAAGCAGGAGATTCTGCTCGGTATCGGTGGTGTGCTCACTCTTAAGAAACTGGGCATCAAGAAGGATATCTATCATTGCAACGAGGGACATGCTGCATTGTGTAATGTTCAGCGTCTTGTAGATTATATCGAGGAAGGCTTGACTTTCAATCAGGCATTGGAAGTTGTCCGTGCATCTTCTCTCTATACTGTTCACACTCCGGTTCCTGCCGGCCACGACTATTTCGACGAAGGCTTGTTCGGAAAGTACATGGGACAGTATCCTGCAAAGTTGCAGATTTCTTGGGATGAGTTCATCGGAATGGGACGCAAGAATCCTGACGATCACAACGAACGATTCTGTATGTCTACATTCGCATGCAACACATGTCAGGAGGTTAACGGCGTAAGCTGGCTTCACGGCAAGGTTTCTCAGGAGATGTTCTCTGACATCTGGAAGGGCTACTTCCCTGAGGAGAGTCATGTGGGCTATGTAACAAACGGCGTTCACTACCCAACATGGAGCGCAACAGAGTGGAAGAATATTTATAATAAGTATTTCGACAAGAATTTCTTGAAAGACCAGTCAAACCAGAATATCTGGGAGGCAATCTACAATGTGCCTGATGAGGAAGTCTGGAAGACTCGTCTTGCTTTGAAGAACAAGCTTGTTGAGCACATCCGCAAGGCATTCCGCGAGGATTGGCTGAAAAACCAGGGCGACCCTTCAAAGATTATGTCTATCCTCGAGAAGATAAATCCGAATGCGCTGATGATTGGTTTCGCTCGCCGATTCGCAACTTACAAGCGCGCTCACTTGCTGTTTACCGACCTCGACCGCTTGTCTAAGATTGTTAACAACCCTAACTATCCTGTTCAGTTCTTGTTTGCAGGAAAGGCACATCCGCACGATGGCGCAGGTCAGGGCTTGATTCAGAAGATCTACGAGATAAGCCGTCGTCCGGAGTTCCTTGGCAAGATTATCTTCCTCGAGAACTACGACATGCAGCTTGCACACCGCCTTGTCTCTGGCGTTGATATCTGGATGAACACTCCAACACGTCCGCTCGAGGCATCAGGTACATCAGGCGAGAAGGCTCTTATGAACGGTGTTGTAAACCTCTCAGTTCTCGACGGCTGGTGGCTCGAGGGCTATCGCGAAGGTGCAGGCTGGGCTTTGACCGACAAGCGTACTTACGAGAATACCGCTTATCAGGATCAGCTCGATGCTGCAACAATCTACTCGCTTCTCGAGAACGAGATTCTGCCATTGTACTATGCTCGTAACAAGAAGGGCTATTCTGAAGGCTGGATAAAGACCGTAAAGAACTCTATCGCTCAGGTTGCTCCTCACTACACAATGAAGCGTCAGCTCGACGATTACTACGATAAGTTCTATCAGAAAGAGGCTAAGCGTTCGGCTCTGCTTCAGAAGAACAACTACGAGAAGGCAAAGGAAATTGCTGCGTGGAAAGAGGCTGTTGCCGAGCGTTGGGATGCCATCGAGGTAGTTTCTTCAAAGAAGGACGAGGCAATGATAAACGGCTCAATCTCAAGCGGTGTAACATATCATGCAGAGTTCGTTGTCGATGAGAAGGGACTCGACGATGCTATCGGCATGGAACTTGTAACCGTAAGGGTAGACGCCAACGGCAGAGAGCACATCTACAGCGTTGAGCCTCTGAAGGTAACAAAGCGCGAAGGAAATCTTTACACATTCGAGGTCACTCATAAACTGAGCAATGCCGGAAGTTTCAAGGTGGCATATCGTATATTCCCTAAGAACGACTTGCTTCCACACCGCGAAGATTTCTGCTATGTTAAATGGGTAAACTAATGTTCATAATGCAATAAAAATGGTGGTTTGGAATTTGATTTCAAACCACTTTTTTTTGATATTTATTTACAATAAGTAGTGATACTTTTGTAAAAAAAGTTATATTTGTAGCCGAAATTCACTAATAATATTAAATGAAAATATCACATGTGGTTAGCCTTATAGTTTTTTGCTTGATGAGCATGGAAAATGCGCTCGCAGAAGATTATAAAGATGTTTCATATAAGAGAACTTCTGTACACGATCCGTCAGTTGTAATCGACACTATCACAACCGAAGGAGCATGTACATACTACATTTTCGGTTCTCATATGGCGGTTTCCAAGTCAACCGATTTGGTAAACTGGACTTATGTTACCGGCGAGTCTACATCGTCAAAACTTTTCGGCAAGATGAATGGCGAAGCCGTGCAGACTTGCAGTTACGATGAGGCCTACTTGGACAATGTCGTAAAAAAAGTTAAAAACTACAAGGGTGAGGAAGTGGATTTCGGAACGTATAACATTCCCGAATGGCAAGGTGCGGTAAACAATTTTACAATTCGCGGAAACCAGTGGGCCCCCGATGTTGTATATAACAAGACTATGAAGAAATGGCTGATGTATATGAGCCTTAACGGTGACGACTGGAATTCTGCCATTGTTTGTCTTGCTTCCGATAAAATTGAAGGTCCTTACGTCTATCAAGGACCAGTCATTTTTTCTGGTTTCACCGGAAAAAAGACATCTTCCCACCAAGACTTTCATAAATCAGATTTGGAGATAGCGATAGGAGAGCAGTCTGCGCTTCCGTCGCGATACAACAGAAATTCAAGTTGGGGCACTTATCTGCCTCATGCCATAGACCCATGTGCTTTTTATGACGAAGAAGGCAATCTCAAACTTTCGTACGGTTCGTGGAGCGGCGGAATCTATATTATCGACCTTGACGAAAACACAGGCTTGCGCGATTATACCGTCAATTATGCTGCCGTGAACGCCGGAACGGCCGATGTAACCAGCGACCCTTATTTCGGAAAGAAGATTGCTGGAGGCTGGTATGTATCGGGCGAAGGTTCGTATATCGAGCACATCGGAAAATATTATTATCTGTTCATGTCTTATGGATTCTACAGTCCGGATGGCGGATACGAAATGCGCGTTTTCAGGTCGGAGAATCCCGAAGGACCTTATGTCGATACAAAGGGAACAAATGCGATATTCTCAGGAAAGTACGAGATGAATTACGGAACAACGGCAAGCGGAGCGACAGGTAACCGCGGTGTCAAGTTGATGGGCAATTACAAATGGGACACAATGCCTGTTGCCGAGATTTCCCAGGGACATAATTCTGCCATGACCGATAAAGACGGCAGAAGTTTCGTAATCTATCACACAAAATTCAACGACGGCACTGACGGACATTCTGTCAGAGTGCATCAACTGTTCCAAAACGAGGACGGCTGGCTTGTTGCATCTCCATACGAGTTTGCTGGCGAGACGGTTACGCAGAGCGAAATCGAATCAAAGCAACAATATTCAAAATCAGAAATAGCTGGAACATACCAGTTCATTGCACATAAGTACAAGGTAAACTACAAGAATTACGAAAATCAGACACCTGTAAATATCACTCTTACCGAAGACGGAAGGATTGAAAGCAACGACGGATATAGCGGTTCGTGGAGCCAGAAGGAAGGAACATCGTTCATAACATTGAATATCAACAATGTTATATATAAAGGTGTTCTTACTCGCCAGACAATAGACTATACCGACATAAGCGCATTGTGCTTTACTGCCGTTTGCAGCAGCGGAGGCGTTGCCGGCACAACTCAAGGACTCGAAATCTGGGGCTCTAAGGCCGATGCCAAGGGCGCGATAAACTACACTCTGAAAAATCTTAACATTCCGGTTACCGATGGAGCATCAATCTGTGCAAATCTAGTTCTGCCAGCAAAGGGACTTCTCGGAACTTCATTAACATGGAAATCGTCGGACGAGAGCGTTTTGAAATCAGACGGAACAGCGGTGGCTAACGGAAAGACTAATCTTACACTTGTTATAAGTAAAGACGGCGAATCTTATTCAAAACAATATCAAGTTGTTGTAGATTTTAATATTCGAAAAAACTTTACAGATGTGGCCGGATACTATCGTTTCGAAGACGGCTTTGTAAATAGCGCGAATACATCTCAGACGGGTGTTGCGATGGCTCAGACAGGCACAAGCAATCCAAGCATAGTGAGCGATGCTACTCGCCAGAGCAAAGTATTGAAACTTAAATTCGGGTACGATTCGGCATCAACATCCAACTATGTGGAGTTTCCAAATCCGTTGTACGGCGCAGATGTCTCGAACGGCGTTACGGTTTCTATGTACGTAAACAGAACGGCTGCCAATTCGTTCGATGCTATCTGGGCGTTCAAGGACAACAAAGGCGCGGCGGGACGAATTTACATGACTCCTAATGTGTATCTCGGATATAATGGAACATACGGCTATTACGACGTCAATCATCCCGACAAGGCAACAAACAGTCTGCTGGGCGTAAACGAGTGGCATCTGCTGACAACCACCTTTACTGATGACGGATTTTCAATCTACATAGACGGAGTTCTGAAATTCACGCAGAGTAATAATCTTGCATTTGCTGCAACCTGTACTGATTTCAAGAACTCGAAAAGCATCTTCTCCGACTCTGACATATTCTATCTCGGTTACGGTTCGTGGTGGGGTACGGCGCCGGTGATGATTGATGATGTGTGTATTTTCAACAAGGCTTTGAGTGATGAGGAAGTGGCGCAGTTGTATTCGATACAACAAAATGTAAAAACTGATTTAACCACCGATATAAATCGGTTAAAACTGGATGAAAAAGTTCGGAAATCGGACGAAATGTTTGATTTACAAGGATGTAAGGCTGAAAAAACGCCAAATGGAATTTATATCCTAAATGGCCGTAAAGTTTTTATTTCTACTAAATAGAAACATTTTTCAACCGCTTTTTTATAGTAGAATTGTACATTTGCGGAGTTTAATATTGATACTATCACTAATAAGAATCTAATTTAATTAAATAGCATGAACAGCAAAACCATTATTAAAGGAACTATCTTGCCCGTGGCAATGATGTGTTCGGCTTTGACGTTCAACCCACTCACTACCGTGGTGGCAAATGCGGCTGAGCAGTCTCAGCATGCACAAGGCATCACCGGTACCGTTCTCGACGATCAGGGTGAACCAATTATTGGTGCAACTATCGTCATTCTGAACGGCAGCAATCAAGGTACAATTACCGACCTTGACGGTAGATTTAAGGTTAACGTGAAGCCTGGTACTAAGTTACAGATTTCATATGTCGGTTATGATACTCAGACCGTTGTTGCAAAGAACGGAATGAAGATTACGCTGAAGTCAAATACCGTTGATATGGAAGGTGTTGAAGTCGTAGCATACGGCGTACAGAAGAAGGTTACGGTAACTGGAGCAATTTCGAGTGTTAAGTCAGAAGACCTTGTCCGTACATCTGTCGGTTCTGTAAACAATGTGCTTGGTGGACAGCTTTCAGGTGTTACTACCGTTCAGTACTCAGGTGAGCCGGGTAGCGATGCCGCTGAAATCTTTGTTCGTGGTAAGGCTACATGGGGCGATGCTACTCCTCTTATTCAGGTTGATGGTGTAGAGCGTTCAATGAACGATATCGACCCTAACGAAATTGAGAGTGTAACAGTTTTGAAGGATGCATCTGCAACAGCTGTATTTGGTGTGCGTGGTGCAAATGGTGTTGTGCTTATCACAACAAAGCGTGGTAAGGAAGGAAAGGCAAAGATTTCTGTAAGCACTTCATGGTCTGCACTCTCTCCTACAAAGATGGTTGAACAGGCAGGTTCATATGATTATGCATTGTTCTATAATCAGCAGTGTCAGAATGATGGCTTGCCAAACATGTTTAGTGACTCTGTAATCGAGAAGTTCCGTACAGGTTCTGATCCAATACGATTTGCTTCTGTAAATTGGGCAGACTATTTGATGAAGGATGTAACACTTCAGCAGCAGCACAATCTTAATATCTCTGGTGGAACTGAAAAGGCAAGATATTTTATCTCTGCAGGTTTCTATTCACAGGGCGGTTTGTTCGAGGAATTTGATAAAAGTTTTCCTATCGGATTTCAGTATCATCGTTTCAACTATCGTGCAAATCTTGACTTGAATTTAACAAAGAGAACCCTGTTGACATTTGGTGTTGCAGGTAATGTTGGAAATGTTGAAAAGCCAAACAATAGTGGTGGTACTGGAGCCATAATAAAGAATATTTATTTTGCAACTCCTTTCTCAACTCCAGGTTTTGTTGACGGAAAGCTGATAAACGGTTCAAATTCTTATGAGGATTTAGGTACGGATAATCTTCCATTCGTGGGTGGAAGTGGTATTGGCTATTATACAGGCGGAAACTTCTTGAATAATAATACAACTAAGTTACAAATGGATGCTTCATTGGAGCAGAAATTGGATTTCATAACTCAGGGGTTATTGTTTAAGTTGAAGGGCTCGTATAACTCTTCATTGGATATTAACAAATCTCTTACGTCAAGTTGCGAAACATATACTCCTAAGGTCATGAAGAATGATGATGGAAGTTATATGTATAATGCCGACGGTTCTCCTGTATTGGGATATGAAAAATATGGCGAATACACAGACCCTTCTTATGGGTATAAGCAATATAAAGGTCGTGATTGGTATTTCGAAACATCATTAAATTATAATCGTTCTTTCGGAAAGCATACTGTTTCGGCTTTGGCTCTGTATAATCAGAGTAAGAATTATTACTATAAATCTTCGGAAACTGCATATATTCTGGTACCACGAGGCTATGTTGGTCTTGTAGGTCGTGTTACATACGATTGGAATAACAGATATATGGCAGAGTTCAATGTTGGTTACAATGGTTCTGAGAACTTTCCGCGAAATCGTCGTTATGGCGTTTTCCCTGCAGGCTCTATAGGATGGATTGTTAGTGAAGAAAAATTCTTTGAACCAGTTAAGGATGTAGTATCTTTCTTTAAATTGCGTGCTTCTGTAGGTAAGGTTGGTAATGATAAGATTGGTACTAAACGATTTGCGTATGTATCAGACCCTTATGTGGTAAATTCTGATGGCTACGCTGCCAATGCATATAGTGGTGGCGAGTATAGAGGATATATTTTTGGACAATGGGCATCTCAAGTGTTCGGTAACGTAACGAATGGTGCTTATGAATCTGGAAAAAACAATCCTAATATAGGTTGGGAGAATGCGCTAAAGCAAGACTATGGTGTTGATATGAACTTCTTGGGGGATCGCTTGCGTGCCACATTCGATTATTACTATGAGCGTAGAACTGATATCTTGCTTATTGATGGTAATGCTCCAGCTGTTATTGGTTTTACTGTTCCGTATACAAACGATGGTGAGACAAAGAGTTGGGGATATGAAGTCTCTCTTGGCTGGAACGATAAGATTGGTGAAAACTTCCGTTACTGGACAAAGTTGAACCTTTCATACAACCAGAACGAAATTATTGAGATGAAGGAAACTACAAAGAACAACGAATATCAGTATGCTAAGGGACATCGTATTGGTTCTCGCTCTATGCTCAAGTTCTGGAAATATTATTATGAAGGATGTGAGGCCGACTATGTGGCTGAATTTGGCAAGCCTTTCCCAACTGCGTTAGTTGATAAATTGTATCCTGGTGACTGTGTATATGTAGATCTTGACGGTAATGGCAAGATTGACGATAATGATAAGAGTCGTGATTATGGATATACAGATGACCCAGAATATATGTTGGGTTTCAATATGGGTTTTGCATGGAAGCGTCTGACATTTAATGCTCAGTTTACTGGTGCGTGGAATGTGTCTCGTATGATTTCGAGTGTTTTCCGTCAGCCATTTGTATGTGCTGCCGACCAGAAATATGGTGGTTTGTTGCAGTATCATGTAGATGATACTTGGACCCCTTCAAAGCCTTCTCAGAGCGCTGATTATCCTCGTGCAACATGGACAAACTCTGCGAACAACTATGCAGAGTCAACTCTATATGAGAAAGATGCAAAATATCTGCGTCTGAAGACTCTTTCTGTTGGTTATGATTTTAATAATAAGTTCTTCAAGAGTCTGGGTATTTCAAAGTTTGAACTTGCGTTGTCTGGATATAACTTGCTGACATTCACTCCTTACAAGTGGGGTGATCCAGAGACAACCGCTTCTGCTTCACCATCATATCCATTGCAGCGTACATATACTGCAAGTTTGAATGTTTCGTTCTAATGGATTGTATTTAAAAGAGAAAAAAATGAAACTAAATAAATTAATATACGGTTTTGTCACAATTGCTATTCTTGGGCAGTCATTAACAGCTTGTACCGATGAAGTAGCATTTGGTGATGCGGCTTTGGACGAACCGACACAGGCAGAGATTACAGAAGATACTGTCTTTAATAATGCCGAATATACACGTCAGTTCCTCGTTGCCATATATTCATACCAGTATTACGGATTGCCTTTTGTTAACAATTCGAAGTTACGTCATCATTATAACCCATACGCAGGAAAGTGTGACGCCTTGACTGATTGCTGGCATATGGGTTGGGAGGCTTCGGCTATTTACGGACAGTATTATAACAACCAGTTGACATCTTCAACATCTCGTGATGACGGATTGGATGGTCCTCTTTATTCTTTTACAAAAGAGTCGACATGGGAGAGTATTCGTGCTGGAAACAAGTTCCTTGAGAAAATTGACAATGTTCCGGGATTTGAGAACGACGAGAGAGCACGATTGAAGGCTGAGTGTAAGTGCTTGATTGCAGCCAAGTTTTGGGATGCTTTTCAAAGATATGGTGGCCTTCCTATTGTAGATAAGGCTCTTGGCACAGATGAAGCCAGTGGTCAATTTCCACGCCGCTCTGTTGAAGATTGTGTTGAGTATATGGTTGGTTTGCTCGACGATGCTATTAAAGAACCTAACTTCCCTTGGGTTACTTCCGACCCATCTTCAATGTGGGGACGTTGGACTAAGGCTGGTGCTATGGCTTTGAAGGCAAAGATATTGCAGTTTGCAGCATCTCCGCTGCTTAATCCAAAGGATGGTAAGCCATACTACGATGGCGTAAGCGAGGATGTAAAACCTTTGATAATGTACACTGATGCTTCTAAGTATCAGGAGCGTTGGGATAGATTCTACGATGCATGTAAGGCTTTCTTTGATGCTCTTGACGCAAATGGCTATTATGAATTGACACAGCCTACTGCAAAGACTGCATCTGCATATCGTCTGGCTTATCGTAAGGGATATGCTCTGAATACATCAAAGGAAATTCTTCACATGACTCGTGTTCAGGGATACGATTCATATACAACAGGTCGTTATTGCTGGCACTCTTGGTACACTTCAAGTGTTCCTCGTAACTTGTATTGGCCTACTCAGGAATATGTAGAGAAGTTCTCATGGAGCGACGGAACTCCGTTTAACTATCAGACTGCATATAATTTGACATATAAGGATGGTACGCCAGATGCTCCGGGCGATTTAAAATTGACATCTGGTAATCCAACTTCAAATCCACGTTCGTTGAACGGTATGTTTACAAGCGGTACTCAGTCTGCACTTTCACAGTATCTTATAAATGTAGCATACAATCGTGATCCACGTCTTTATGAAGAGTGTTTTGTAAACAGTCAGAGAAAGAATCTTGATTGGACTACAGGTGCGGTTTCTGGTGATATCTGGGAGTTGTGGTATGGTGGTACAGATGCTCTTGATGGTATCAAGAATCAGTCTGGAATGACTGGTACTGGCTACGGATATACCAAGTATTATATGGGTAATGGTACAACAGCGTCTGGCGACAATCAGCGTTACGGAACACATTGGGTTTATCTGTCTCTTAATGAAATGTATTTGAATTATGCAGAAGCTCTCATTATGAAATCAAATCCCGATGTTTCAGCAGCAGTTGATGCTATTAATGTTGTTCGTAATCGTGTTGGTGTTGGTTCGTTTGCTAAAAACTTTGCTTCTACGCATCCTACTTATAAGTCACGTTCTGCAGCAGCTGCTGCGACAACTGTGATAGATTTGGAAAATGGCGACCAGACAACCGAATTTATGGAAGAGTTGCTTAATGAGCGTGTTCGTGAGCTTGGTTTGCAGGATATCCGCTGGTATGACATGATTCGCTACAAACGAACTGATTGGATGACAAAGCAACTTCATGCATTGGAGATGCATCGTTTGAAGAAGGATGGTAATGGCGTTTGGGCTGAAACTGATACTCAGTGGACTGGCGGTGATAAGTATGTAAATGGTGTTGCCGATATGTCTTCTACACAGCCACGTTATTTCTCATACAAGATCGTTGATATTTTTACGAACAAGAGAGCGCAGTGGGGCAAAGATCCTAAGAGCAATGACATTCGTCGTTGGCTGTTTACTCCGTTCCCATTGAGTGAGATAAATAAAGGTTATGGTCTAATTCAGAATCCAGGCTGGTAATAATCTTTAAAAATAAAGATAATAATGAACACAAAGAATATATTGACACTCGCGTTGCTTGCTGGCATAAGTTTGCCTGCAGCAGCCCAGTGGGACATCATAGATTCTGTTGCATATAAGAATCAGACTGTGAATGTGGGTACATTTAAGAAGTTCTCACGCGAGCAGTCATCAGCTTCGGTGAGCATCATCACAAACAAGGATGTATCACATCGAGGAGCACGAAATATTGGTAATGACATTATTGGACAGGGCACTGGCCTGACATCTCTTCAGGGTTCAGGCAGATATGATACATCCAATCCAACATTTTATATCCGTGGACTTCAGAGTTTGACTAATTCAACAGCTTTGATTCTTGTTGATGGAATAGAACGTTCAATTGAGGATGTTGATGCTCAGGAAGTTGAATCGGTAACAATATTGAAGGATGCAGCGGCAACAGCCCTTTATGGTTATAAGGGTGCAAACGGTGCTATACTTATAACTACAAAGCGTGGAGAGTATGATAGTAAGTCTGTCCGTTTCTCTTATGATCACGACTTTAGTTATTTTGTTAACAAACCAAAGTTCTTGGATGCTGCAACATATGCAAGTGCCGTGAACGAGGCGAGAAGTTTTGAAGGTTTGGCACCGCTTTATAGCGATGCTGCTATTCAGGCGTATAAAAACGGAACTGATGCCTTGAACTATCCGAATGTAAATTGGGTTGATGAGACATTCCGTGACGTTGCTCATACTAACAAATTCAATGTTGAGTTCAAGGGTGGTACGCGTAACTTCCGCTATTATACAATGGCTGCTTTGGTAACAGACAAGGGCTTTATCAAGAATACCAATTTGAACGATGAGTACTCTACTCAGAACAAGTATACACGTTTTACTTTGCGTTCGAATATGGATATGGATATCAGACCAAAGACAAAGTTGCATACCAATATTCTTGCTGTGCTTACTGAATCTTCACAGCCGGGTGCTCAGGCCGATCTTTGGAGTATGATATATACTGTTCCTGCGAATGCCTTTCCAATAAAGGCTGCCGATGGTATTTGGGGTGGTGATGGTACTTATACAACCAAAAATCCTGTAGCTCAGAGTTGTGCCGCAGCATATTATAAGACGCAGAATCGTGCTCTTTATGCAAATATGTCGTTGGAGCAGGATTTGTCTTCAATAACTGAAGGACTTGGCTTTAACATCGGTATGGGATATGATACCCATTCAATGTTGTATGAGGATTACTCAAAGACTTATCGTTACGGATATTATAAAAACGGAACACTTTCTGTTGACGGTTCTGATTCTGAGTTGGGTACAGGTCATGGCAGTAGTTCTTGGGTAAGAAGATGCTCTTTGGATGCTGATGTACACTACGACCAGACATTTGGCAAGCATAGTGTTTACGGACAGTTGAAGTGGGATTACGAGTTCAACGATATGACTGGTACGAATACTACAGTTTACCGTAACAATTACTCGTTGTTTGCTCATTATGGCTATGCCGATAAGTATATGGCTGATGTAACCCTTATGTATTCAGGCAGTTCGCGCTTGGCTAAAGGCACAAAGTGGGCTTTCTCTCCAACCGTGGCTGCATCGTGGAACTTGCACAAAGAAGATTTCCTAAAGGATGTTGAAGGTATTGACTTCTTGAAGGTTCGTGCTTCTGCAGGTTTGCAGCAACTCGACTTGCTTCCAGGAGATGATATTTGGGCTTACAACACTAATTCTTATACAATCTCTGGAGGAACTTACAACTATTATTCAACAATGGGTGGTGAGTTTACACAGACAAACCTTTCACAGACAGCTTCTTTAAATCCAAGTCGTGAAAAGTCTATGAAGTACAACTTTGGTGTTGATGCTACGTTTGGCGGTTGTGTAAATATCAGCCTCGATTATTACTATCAGCATCGCTATGATATTTGGTGCTCAACATCAGGTTCATATACATCGGTGTTTGGTTTCACAACTCCATACGAAAATATTGGTGTAGTAAACAGCCAGGGCTTTGAGATGTCTGTTGACTTTCAGAAGCAGTTTACAAATGGTTTGTCTTTCACTCTTGGAACATCTTTAACTATTAACAAGAATAAGGTTAAGGAGCAGGGCGAGACACCACAGGTTTATGATAACCTTGTCTCAACTGGCTTGCCAGTAAACCAGTTGTTTGGTTACAGAGCCGTAGGTTTCTTTAAGTCTTCAGATGATATAAACGGTGATGGCGTTGTTTCTTCGGATGAGTGCAAGACACTTGGATATCCTGTACATAATCTTGGAACTGTTCGTCCTGGTGATGTTCGTTATTCTGATGTAAACGGTGACGATGTTATTGATACCAACGATCGTCAGACTATAGGTTACAATATTTATTGTCCTGAAGTTTACTATACTTTCCATATTGGTATGGAGTATAAGAAAATCGGTTTTGATGCACAGTTCCAGGGTGCAATGAACTATACAGGTGTTATGAATACAAACGGAATGTTCCGTACTGCCGTTGGTTCAAATACAGTTTCGCAGTATTATTATGATAACCGTTGGACTGTTGAAAATCAGGGCGAATATTGCTTGTTCCCACGTTTGAGCACTTCTTCAAATCCAAACAACGATGTAACAAGTACTCTTAATGTATTCAGCCGCTCATTCTGCAAACTCCGTAGTCTGGAGGTTTACTATTATCTTCCAGAAAACCTTGTCAAGAAGAGCGGATTTATCAGCAACGTTAAGATTTATGGTCGTGGTGTTGACTTGTTCTCAATGGATTTGTTCGGCAAGTTCGACCCTGAGGGCTATGGAGCAACACAGCCACTGACTCGCAGCTTGCAGTTGGGTGCTGCTCTTACTTTCTAACTTTTTCAAATGTAAGGATATGAAATTAAAGAATATATATACAGTTGCATTGGCATCGCTTACGCTTGCTGCTTGTGGTGATATGGATTACAAGGAGTATGTTGTAAACGACAAGGAGTTCATTGAAGGAAACTTCTCTTATGTTGGCGGCTTTATGTCAAAAATATATAACGACCTTGACGCTGATTTTGGAAATTTCGGTGGTGCTATGCATTCAAGTGCAACAGATGAGTCTGTTTTCAGTACTTCGGGCAATGCTGTTGAAGATTTCTTGAACGGTGCATGGAGTCCAGCAAATCCGAGAGCAGATATTTGGACTTCGGCTTGGGAAGGAATTACATATTGTAATGAGTTTCTTGATAACTGGACTGGTTTGACTTTTGATGAACTGAAGCTGAATGACGGTTATGTTAAGCGTATGTTCCAGTATAACAATTACCAATACGAATGTCGTGCGCTTAGAGCATATTATTATTTCACTTTGGTGCGCCAGTATGGAGATATTCCATTCAAGGAGCACAATGCTACAGGTACAGAAGAAACAGCCTTGCCAAGAACCTCAGCAAATGAGATTTTTAACTTCATCGAAAGCGAGTGCGATGACATAAAGGACAAGATTATCGTTGATTATACTGATATAGGTGATATGTCTATCAATTCTCCTGAAACGGGTAGAATAAACAAGATTGCTGTGCTGGCTATAAAGGCTCAGGCTGCAATGTATCACGCATCTCCTTTGTTTAATCCAAATAATGATGTAAATTTGTGGCACAAAGCGTGCTTGGCATACAAGGAGTTGATGGAAGAGTGCAAGGCTGAGGGTAAGACTCTTTGTCCTAAGTACAGCACTTTGTGGAGCGATACTTATTATTCTGATGCTGATTTCTACAAGGAGAACCTGTTTACACGTCGTGTGGCTGCATCTACATCGTTCGAGACTTATAATCTGCCAGTAGGCTATTCAAGCGGTAAGGGTGGTAATTGTCCTACACAGGATCTGGTTGATGCATACGATTGTACCGACGGTCTTCCTATAGATGAGAGTCCTTTGTATGACCCACAGAATCCATACGCAAACCGTGATTCGCGTTTGTCTATGACTGTAGCATGCAATGGCGATGTTTGGCCAAATGATATTGTAAACACTTCGTACAGTGCTTTGCAGACTTACATAGGTGGTGCTCATGGCTCAGGCTCAGGAACAAGTTACTATACACCAACAAGTTATTACTTGAAAAAGTTTGTATATGCTTCTTGTATTCTTCGCTCTGGTTACACAACGGCTGCAACTTATCACCCTTGGATTGTATATCGTCTTGGTGGTGCATATCTTAACTATGCAGAATGTCTGTTCCAGTATTTCAAGGCACAGGGCAAGGAAAATGCGGCTGATGCTGTAACCGATGAGTTTGATGTTGCAGCACGCACATATGCAAGCAAAACTCGTGTCCGTGCAGGCTTGCCTGAGTTTCCAAGGAATATGACAAACGATGAATTCTGGGCAAGATACAAGAAGGAACGTCAGGTTGAACTTGCCTTCGAGGGACATCGTTTCTACGATGTGCGTCGTTGGAAAGATACAGAAGAGGCAACAAAGTTCCTGAATATTCATGCCATGGATATAACCCTTAACGAGGATGGCTCTTATTCGTATGCTAAGCGTGCTATTACGCGTGGTGATGGTAAGTGGCAGGAGAAGTGGAACTTGTTCCCAATTTCTCAGACCGAGATTTCTAAGTCGGGTGGTGCTTTGACACAGAATCCGGGCTGGTGATAAAACAATAAAATTATGCTTTTGTGGCTACACTGCACACAAAAAAGGGTGTAGCCCAAAAGTTTTAATATATACTAAATATTATTAACTTTTAAACTTTTACAATCATGAGAAAGTTTACATTATTGGTCCTTGGTCTTTTTATGGCCTTAGGTGCGAGCGCTGATAATAAGGTTATCTATCAGCAGAATTTCCAGGACAAAAACAAAGCATTAGAAGCGTGGGAAAACAGCCGTGCAGGTAAAGTTGAGATGTCTGTTGTTCAAACACAGGAGTTGAACTATTTGCAGTTAACTTTGGGACAGAATAACGGTACTCGTTACAACTCTTTCTGGGGCGATGTTTATGGCAATGAGTTGGCAGCAGGAAAGGATTATACTCTTTCTTTCATGTTCAATTATGCCCAGTTTGGAAATAATAGTAGCAATGCAGCACAGCGAAATAACGAAATCGCTATCTGGAATGTTCCTGCTACTGGTTTGGGCTTGGGTAGTTATTGGGGATCAACTGCCGAGCTTATTAATGCAAATGCAACAGCAGAAGCTCCTGTTGAAGGTGCTGCTTATTTGTTCAAACTGACTCAGTGTGCTTCTGGTTCAGCTGCTGGTGATGGCGGTTATGCTACATCTGCAACTGGTACATGTTATTTTAATGTTAATGTAGACCAGAATGTTGGTGCAATTACAGCTCCAGACTCTATCAACTTGTCTGCTTCACAGTGGTATGTAGTTAATCTTACTGTGTCTGGACAGAAGGTTGACTATACAATTACCCCTTACGGTGAGGAAGCTCCTTTGCGTTCTGGCTCACGCACATTGCCAGAAGGTGTAGACAACCGTGCTGGTGGTTTGATTACATATCAGGCTCGTTATCAGGGTATCCTTGATTTTGCCGACATCAAGATTTCTCATGAGGTTGAAGGCGATGTTGCAGCAAATCCTACAGTGGTTCTTTCTGAGGTTCGTGGTAACGACCGTGTTTACAACATCAACTTCAGCGATGGCGAAGAACTTCACTACACACTTCCTGGTGGTGAGGAGCAGGTAATCGATTACTGGTCTGCTTACAACGAGGTTACAAATGTTTCAGGTTCTATTCAGGTTGTAGTAACTCAGTCTGGCGACCTTGTAGCATACACTACAAAGGGTGAAGCTAAGTCTGATGTCATCACAACTCCTGTAGAGTGTGGTAAGATTCAGCTTCCTGCACCAACATATAGCATTACATCTGTAGAGGAAGGATTTGGCAAGACATTCAATGTTTCTGTTGATAATGCTTCTGTTCTTCTTTCACCAGCCGTTGCACTTTCATGGACAATCAAGTATAACGATGGCACATCTGAGACTGGCTCATACACTGGTTCAAGTACATCTATTTCTTTGTCAAAGGCAGGTACTGCAACTATCAAGGTAACTTCAATCCCTGTTGAGGGCGTTTACTACTACGATGCAAATGAGGTTGTTCTTACAAACGACGTTGAGTACACTATTGCTAAGGATGTACAGTATCATGAGTGGACTGAGGCTCAGCTTTCTGCAAATCCTGCATTTGAAAAGAGTACAGAGGGTGTTGTTGCCGATACAAATACATCTCACTGGGGCGGTCGTTGGATGAACGAGCATCCAAAGAATTATACAGATGGAACTGATGGTGTTGCTGACTGGTGGAAGGCTCCAAGTAAGGTGTTTACTGCAATAGAAGATGTAAATGCATACATCTGGTTCTATACTTTAACTAACGACGAGGCTGGCGAGAACTATGCTAAGGAACTTCTTCCTTTGATTCCAAGTACTTCTCGTGCAAACATTGGTATCCTTTCTGAGGAGGGTGTTGTTGTAAATACAACTTCTTACAACAATTGTGAGATTACATTTGACCCTGCTTATGTAACAGATGATGCAACAAAACCAAACTTTATTGAGATTTCAAAGGTTGGTTCATACGACCGTTACGACAAGCAGCCTGACTGTCATACTGTTGATATTGTAAAGACTGATGTTACAACTTACACATTGTATCGTTTCGATACTGCAATCAAGAGTGCACGTGTATTTGTTTACAAGGGCTTCGTTCCTCAGGCAACAGAGGTTGCTGCTCCAAAGGCAGTTGTTGAGGATGCTAACGCACCAATCTACACAATCGGTGGTGTTAAGGTTTCTACAACTGAGGCTGGTAAGATTTACATCCAGAACGGTAAGAAGTTCTTGGCTAAGTAATCTTAACATAGCAAGAATTGAACTAAGTTTTCAATGTTAATATTAGCCCTGCGGATCGCAAAAGCCGCAGGGCTTTTTTTGTTGCTTTTTGTTACAATGACAGCAAAACAACAATGGAGCAAAGCCGTCAGTTTTATAGAACATATCCAATTGCGAACACACTGCGGTCGCAATTGAACTGGAGTCAATATAGCATGATGATTTTTCAGTGGTGGAAATTCTTGCGTCCTTTCAGTAGCAAGCGACCATAGGTCGAGCGGCAAATTCGGCTTATCATGGGCTTCTTACTAACCACAATTGCTACATTGTCAATTTCCAGTTAAGAGTTATCCTATTACGATTCTCAACCATTAGCCTTTATAAGTTAGTTCTTCCCCATACCTTCCGGCTTGCTTGGATATACCCTGGATGTACCTTAGATGTACCTTGGATGTACCTTGGACGTTCCTTGGACGTACCTTGGACGTACCTACCCACTATTTTGTATTTACCAAAAGAGTAATTCGTGTCATAATTGTCCTATATACACCCTCCGTGATTTTGAATTACGAATTCTGAATTTCAATTTTCAATTCTCAATTTTCAACTCCCGAATTGTTCATTGTCAATTCTGAATTCCCCCTTTTCAATTTTCAATTCTCAACTTTCAACTCTATAATTGTCCATTGTCCATTGTGCATTGTCAATTGTATAGCATCTCACAAGTCGGTAAACTGCCAAAAACATGTTACTCGTACATCACAAAAATGCGTTATTAGCGCGTCTTCTGCAAAAAAATAGACTATTTTCGGAACATTTGTGTACGCATAGTTTCGTTTAAAATTTTATATTTGCAAAGTTATTAATACTAAACACTAACAATATAATCTAAATATGCATAAAAGACTGATTTCTGCCTTGCTGCTTGCAACAATGCTTTCGGGCGGTGCACAGGCACAGCGAATAACCGACAAACTCGACCGCGGTCTTGTGGCTGTGCAGACAACGGGCGGCATTTATTGCTCGTGGCGAATAAATGCCGAGGAGTATTACGATGTTTCATACAACATATATCGCGACGGCGTGCTGCTTAACAGTACACCGCTCAAGGTATCAAACTATACCGATGCCGGCGGCTCGGCAAGCAGCACATACACTGTTAAGGCTGTTGTGCGAGGAAAAGAACAGACAGCGAGCAAGGCTGTCGGAGTATTAGCAAACGCTTGGAAGGAGATTAAGCCAAAGCACGATGCTTCGCTTAAATCGACATATATTCCGAACGATGCCTGTTGTGCCGATGTAGATGGCGACGGCGAGGTTGAGATTCTTCTGAAGTACGACAATCAGAGCGAGATAAACGCAAGTTATCCGCGCGCTGGATACAACGGCGAATATTCGCTGTTTGAGTGTCTGAAACAGGACGGTACGGTGCTGTGGTGGGTGAACTGCGGTCCTAACATGGGCGACTTCCAGAACAACGAGCAGAACATTGTTGCATACGACTGGGACGGCGACGGAAAGGCAGAAGCTGTGTTCCGTGCAGCCGACGGCACAACAATACACATGGCCGACGGCACAACATACGTTGTGGGCGATGCCAGCAAGAACTATCGCGCAGCAACTGGCGGCGGAACAAACTGGTTTATGCACGAAGGCGCAGAATATCTGCTCTATGTCGATGGCGCGACAGGAAAGCCATACCTGTGTATGGAATATCCGCTGAAGCGTCTTGAAAGCGGTGAAACAAGTCTTGAAAAGGCTTGGGGCGACGGCTACGGACATCGTTCAACAAAGCACTTTTTCGGTGCACCTTATCTCGACGGCAAGAAACCAAGCATCTTCCTTGGACGAGGAATCTACACACGCCATAAGTTTATAGCGTATGATGTTAATCCGGCAACTCACGAACTTGTTGAGCGTTGGAGATGGACTAACAATAAGGCAGGCTCGCCTTGGTACGGACAGGGTTATCATAATTACTGCATTGCCGATGTAGATTGGGACGGACGCGACGAGATTGTTTGGGGCTCGATGGTGATTGACGACAACGGAAAGGGCTTGTCAACAACCGGATTGGGACATGGCGATGCACAGCATGTTGGCGACTTCAATCCTTACAAGCACGGACAGGAGTTTTTTGCCTGCAACGAGGATTTGCCAGACAACAACTATCGCGATGCAACTACATCGAAGATTTACTATCGCCAGACAAGCACAAACGATGACGGACGTTCATTGTGCGGTAACTTCTCGAACGATTTTCCGGGCTCGATAGGAAAGAGCGGACATGATACGCCTATCAGCACCGTAACAAACGACCATGTTGACGGAATGACCGAGACGGGAATGACCGTAAACTTCCGCATCTATTGGGACGGCGATTTGCTTGAAGAGCCTGTTAATGGCGTAACAATATACAAATACGGCGTAGGTACGTTGCAGACACTTACTGGAGCATACTCAAACAACGACTCAAAGAATACGCCTTGCTATCAGGGCGATATCTTCGGCGACTGGCGCGAAGAGGTGATAATGCGCACGGCAGACAATAACATTCGCATATACACAACAACCATTCCTACCGAAAATCGTAACTACTCGCTGTGGTACGACCATCAGTATCGCAATGCCATGGTTTGGCAGATGTGTGGATATAATCAGCCGCCTCACGCAAGTTATTTCTTGGGCGAACTGGAGGGTATAACTATTGCTCCGCCGCCATTGACAACAACTGGTCGCGAGGAGATTGCCAACGGCGGAACAATCTCGTCGGCACAGAACGACAAGCATATTCTTGTTAGCGAGAATGCCGATGCTAAGGTTACTGTCCAGAGTGGTGCACAGCCTTACATCGCAACATTCAACGTGCCTACTTGGGTGCAGGGAAATGCGCCAAGCGAGGCAACAGAGAAGAATTATGGAATAACAACCACAACATACAAACTCGATGTGCTTGGCTCAGGATTTAGTGGAAGCACTCGTCTTGTAAAGCAGGGTGATGGAATCCTTAACTTGCCAGCCGTTGAGCAGACTTACAGCGGCTCAACCGACGTTTGGGCTGGAACACTCAACTTCGACGGCTCGATGCCAAACAGCCGCGTTTGGCTAAACCGCTTTGCCGTGCTCAACTCAAAGGGTACATTCGGCAAGGCTGTCGAGATGGACTATGCTTCTGAGCTTCGTCCTGCCGGCAAAGATGTTAAGGGCACGGTTGTAGCCGACAGCCTCATTCTTAACTTCGGTTCGAGAGTGGTGTTCGATGTGTATTCATCAGACATGACATCGGATGTTGTAAAGGCAAATGTTTTGAAGATAGAGAAGAAAGACTGGAAAAACGGTCCTGAATACAGCACTCCGGTGTTCCAGATCGATGCTCATATTCTCAGCGGTTCTAAGAAACTTCCTGCTGGAAAATATCTTCTTGGCGAGATTGGAAAGATTGACGGCGACATCAAGAATATCGTAGTAGAGGGACTTGACTTCAATAAGTTTGCACTTGCTTACGAGGACGGAAAACTCTATCTTGACGTTAAGAACTCGCGAGAGCAGGCAGATGTTACATGGATTGGCGATAAGTCCGGCACATGGGACAATCAGGAAACCGATAACTTCTACAACGGCGCAACAGGCAAGAGCGATGTATTCGTTCAACTCGACAATGTTGTGATAGATGACAATGCAAAGGCTACAAACATCGTTTTGGAGGGCAAACAGGCTCCAAATTCATTGACTTTTGCAAACAACGAGAAGAACATCGTTATTACAGGCGATGCTTTGGTTGGCGAGGCAAACGTAACAAAGAACGGAAGTGGTACTGTTACGCTGAACAATGCTAATAAGTACAGCGGAACAACATCGATAAACGGCGGTAAACTGATTGTCGGCTCTCTTGCTTCTAATATCGGCATCGACTTCGGAGCACTTGGCGGCGTTGATAATGTTGTTTCTATCAGCAACAAGGCTACGCTTGCCGTGAATGAGTCTATGTCATTGTCTCAGCCATTGATGATTGGTAATGGTGGAGCAACAATCGATGTGGCAAGCGGAAAGACACTTGAGGTCGACTCTAAGATTTCGAAGGCAACATCAAACAACGTGGCTCTTGTGAAGGACGGGGCTGGTATTCTGAAACTGAACGGCGCGCCTGTTGCTTACGACAGTCTGATTGTAAATTCTGGAACTGTCTACGATTTTGGCGATGTTCATTTCTCTGGAAAGACTATTGTGCTGAACGGCGGAACGCTTCAGTACAACAATAGCATCTATGGCGACTTTACAGATAACGTTAACTTAATTGTACCAAAGGGCAAAACCGCTACTTTCTACCCTGACGGAAGATGTAACTATACTGGTAAACTGACAGGTGAGGGTACACTGAATGTTTACGCTACATGGGTGCGCTGTCCGTTCAATGGCAACTGGAGCGAGTTTACTGGCACAATCAACGCATATAATGGAGCAAAGGTTACTTACGACCCGACATTCGACTTTAACAATACTTACGGAATTGGCAAGGCTACGCTTAACATTGCAAGCAAAGTAACAGTCTATACCAACGGTAAGAACTTTGCAATTGGTGCGCTCACAGGTTCTGGAACAATTACAAATACAGGATATTGGGGTTCTTCGGTAAATACTCTTACTATAGGTGGAAAGAATATTGATTTCTCTTACTCAGGAGAGATTGAAGGTTGCCGAGTAACAAAAGAGGGTACTGGAAGATGGACAGTTGCCAAGACTACGATTTTGGAGAATGCAGGTGATGTTACTGTTAATAACGGTAGTCTGTATCTCAATAATTCTTCTGCTACCACAGCAATGACAGGAAGTGGAGCGCTTAACGTTGCTGCGAAAGGTTCTGTTGAGGGTAACGGAGTTATTGCAGGTTTGTATCTGTATGGTACATATACTCCAGGAAATCCAAATTCGTTAGCTACAAATAGAAATGGAACAATAAACGTTCTTGGAAGTTTTTACGGTTATGCAGGTTCTGTTGTAAATTTGAATCTGATGAGTTCGTCTGTCAATACACCTTCAAGTCGTTCGTTTATTACATGTGGCGGAACGCTTACATTGAATGGTGAGGTTAATGTGACATACCGAAACGGAATGACTCCAAAGGTAGGTGATGAGGTAATTCTATGGACAGCGGCTAAGGGATTCTTAGGAAATCCAACTATAAATCTCCAGCCGCTTCCTGAAGGCTTGGCATGGGATACATCAGAACTCTTGTCTGCAACCGGTAAACTCAAGGTAGTTGCTGCTACATCTGTAAACAAGATTGCTGCCGATGCCGAAGTTGAGTGCAGCGTTATCACCCTTGCTGGCGTTAAGGTTGCCGAGTTCAAGTCAACAAAGGCTAATGTAGAGGCTGCAGCAAAGGCAGCTGGCTTGGAGCGCGGCTCATACATAGTTAGTATGAAGAGCGCATCGGCTGTTGAGAACATCAAATTGCTGATTAAGTAAGCCGATTTAGAAAGGCACACCGAAAGAAAATAGGTACAGATAGCCCGGAGCCTGTGCTCTGGGCTATTTTTTTAACAACATTAAGATAAAAGGAATGAGGAATTTTTTGTTTGTTATTCTGGCAATGCTGCAAACGGCGGTATTTGCGCAGAATCTGCAGGACAAATGGACTGTCGAGGCTGAATCGCCCGACACGCGCGTGGTCTTGCAGTCCGACGGAGTGATTGATATGCTCTCGCCCAAAGGTCTGACTTTGTGGTACAACGAGCGCATGTCTGGCGACGTGGTTATAGAATACGACGCTCAGGTGGTGAATAATGGCGGCGAGGGCGAGCGCACAAGCGACTTGAACTGCTTTTGGATGGCACAAGACCCGAAGAATCCGGATAACATCTTCAAGCGTCTTGAATGGCGCGGCGGCGTGTTCCTGAAGAGTTACTCGCTTCAGCTTTATTATCTCGGCTTCGGCGGAAACAGCAATACCACAACGCGATTCCGCAAGTACGATGGCGACGAGCGCGGCATTAAGGACGAGAAATATCGCCCTGCCATTCTGAAAGAATATAAGGACGAGAAGCATCTTCTGAAGCCAAACCACTGGTATCACATCAAACTTGTGAGCCAGAAGGGTAGAGTGAAATATTTCATCGACGGAGAGTGTCTTGTTGACTTTGCAGACAAGCAACTCACATCGGGCTGGTTCGGATTCAGAACGACATGGTCGCACACGCAGCTGAAAAACTTCAGGTACACAGCCAAGGGCAAGGCTTTTTCGGCTGATAAAGTCGCACTTAACTGGATTGGCACAGACAAGTACGCCATTCCAACGGCAACGACATGGGGCGTGCCTTTCGACAAGGGCGAGGTGAAGCACGGCACTCAGTTCGAACTTCAGACTTCCGAAGGAAATGTACCGCTCGACTGCTACACGCTGGCTTACTGGCCTGACGGCTCGGTAAAGTGGGGCGGCTTTGCAGGAGTCGTTCCGGCCGATGCGCAGCAGCTTTACATCGTAAAGAGCAATGCCAAGAAGAGCGGAACACAGCTCGTGCTAAAACGCGATGGCAACAAACTGAATGTGAACACGGGCGTTCTCGAAGTAGAGTTTACCGAAGGCTCAGAAGCCCTTCTCAATCACATGATTCTGAAAGGGCGCAAGGTGGCAGGAAAGGCATCGCTCGTCTGCTCTTTGAAGAAGACCGTTTCGGGCAAATCTTCGGTTACGACCGAAAACGATATATATGGCTGCGAGGTTGAGAAGGTTGAGGTTGAAAGACAAGGCAATCTGGCTGCCGTGGTTAAGGTGAGCGGAAAGCACGTCCGTAATGAGCGCAAGTGGCTGCCATTCATTGTCCGCTTCTATTTCTATGCTAATAGCGAACAGGTAAAGGTGGTGCACACCATCGTTTACGACGGCGACCAAGACAAGGATTTCATCAGCTCGCTCGGACTTCAGTTCGAAGTTCCGATGCGCGAGGCATGGTATAACCGAAGCGTGGCATTCTCAACCGGAAACGGTGGCGTGTGGGCAGAGCCTGTGCAGCCGCTGGTAGGCAGAAGAGTGCTGGGCGCAACTGGACCGAAGGGCAAGAATCTTCCGAAGGAAAACTATCAGCAGATGCAGATGGACGGCGTGCGTGTGCCTGAGGCTGAGACATTCGACCAGAAAGGGCAGTTCCTGATTAAGAACTGGGCTTCGTGGGGCAACTATCGTCTTAGTCAGACGCAGGCTAACGGCTTCTCTATCCGCAAGCAGACAAACGGCGAGCATCCGTGGATTGGCACGTTCAACGGGTATCGCGCCGACGGATTCGTGTTTGCCGGCGACCTCACAGGCGGATTGGGCGTGTCGCTTCAGGATTTCTGGCAGTCGTATCCGTCTACTCTGGAGGTATCTAACGCCCGTGATTCGGTGGCATTGCTGAAGGTGTGGCTGTGGAGTCCAGAGGGTGAGGCGATGGATTTGCGCCACTACGACGACCACGCGCACGACCTTGAGGCAAGTTACGAGGATGTTCTGCCTGGCATGAGCACTCCTACGGGAATAGGTCGCACAAGCACGCTGATTCTCTTCCCGATGGCGGCATATCCCGGAAAATCGCGTATTGCCGACTATGCTCGCACCGGCTCAAAGATTCCGCAGCTTATCTGCTTGCCCGAATATCTGCATGCAAAGCGCGCCTTTGGAGTATGGAGTCTGCCAAGTAGTAAGGGCGGAAAGATTGCTGATGTTGAAAAGCGTCTGGACGATTATATCGAATATTACAAACATGCCATCGATGAGCATGGCTGGTACGGATTCTGGAACTATGGCGATGTGATGCACGCCTACGACCCTGTGCGTCACGAATGGCGATACGATGTTGGCGGATATGCGTGGGATAATACTGAGTTGGCAAGCAACATGTGGCTGTGGTACAACTTCTTGCGCAGCGGTCGTTCGGACATCTGGGACATGGCGGTGGCAATGACGCGCCACACAAGCGAGGTCGATGTATATCACCTTGGCGAATATGCCGGACTCGGAAGCCGTCACAACGTAAGTCACTGGGGCTGCGGATGCAAGCAGGTGAGAATAGCGCAATCGGCTTGGCATAGATTCTTCTACTATCTCACGGGCGATGAGCGCACAGGTGAGTTGATGGAGGACGAACTCGACTCGGATTACACGCTGCTCACCCTCGACCCAATGCGTTTTGCCGACCCTCGCACGGCTGATTGTACTGCGCCTGCGCGAATAAGCATCGGTCCTGACTGGCTTGGCTATGCGTGCAACTGGATGACTCACTGGGAGCGTTTCCGCGACAACAAATATCGCGACAAGATTATAACAGGAATGAAGAGCATCTCGGCATTGCCGTCGGGCATCTTTACTGGTCCTATTGCCCTCGGCTACGACCCTAAGACTGGCATCATCTCGAAGGAAGGCGATATGTCTCAGCAGGCTACGAGCCACCTTATGACGATTATGGGCGGCTTTGAGGTGATGAACGAGATGATGGAGATGATAAAGTTGCCAGAATGGGAGAAAACGTGGCTCGACTTTGCTACGCGATACAAGGAAATGGCTTACAAGACAAGGCGCAACAAATTCCGCATTGCGCGTCTGATGGCATACGCTGCGGCGCACGGCGACAAGGAGAAGGGTCGTGAGGCTTGGCAAGATTTGATTCGCGATGGCAACAATCTGAAGCCTCTTGAGGTGAAGGTACTTCAGCAGCCCGAAGTGCCCGAAGAACGCCACGAAGCGCCCGAGGTGAACACCAACGATGTTTCGACATGGAGTCTTGATGCAATTTATTTGCTCGAGGTCTGCCCCGAGTTAATCGACAAGTAAAGTAAAGTTGAAAATATTGAGGCGTGGCAATTCCGATTGTCACGCCTCAATTATATCAGGACTTGTCATTTGTCAATTACTGATACCAAGAAGGATCGAATTTATACTTGTAAACTTGTTTTTTGACGATTTAGTGACTATATTTGCCTTTAAAGTAGGATGGCAGAAAGTTGATACCAGAAGTTAGGTAACTGGGTGATGAGAGAAATCCTTCATGTATCGTGGGTTCAAATCCCTCCGCTTTCTGCCTCTTACAGAAATAAAGAGTAAGGTTAACATCCCCGACACCTTTCCGGGGTTAATTGTCAATGCCTTACTCTTTTTTTGGCTAATTACGACTCTTACTTTCGTCTTGCTATCCTCTTACTATCCCCTTACTTGCCTCTTGTTACCCCGTATATAGGATATACCTACGACGTTCCTTCCCCTGTTCAGTCGAATTTGCCGCTCGAACTCCGTTCGCTTGCTACCGAAGGGACGCAAGAATTCCCACCGCTGAGAAAGTTTATCCCAAATCGGTCATTAGAAATTTTGCCTTACATAATGTTCAGATAAGTATCCAGAGCCTATAAAATATAAGCAAAAAGTGCTAATGATTGACTCTGAATAATTAAACCAACTTACATTTTGCTACTTATTTTTTCTAAT